>JALOAD010000126.1 GCA_023228995.1 Candidatus Muiribacterium halophilum | reverse complement strand
ATTTAATTCACCTAAATAAATACCGGTCAAGTTTGAAGCATCTATCATTGGTATATTTTTTATTCTTCTGTCATCCTCGTTTACAATCATTATTGGCACCTGATTGTCTGCTTCAAGTGACAGTTTTCTTTCAACCATTCTGCTTTTTCTTTCGTTTATATTTAATTCAATATTTGCTTTTGCTGTTATTATTGGTTCTGTGTAATCTCCTTTTATTAATTTAAATGTTACTTTGTTTTTTTCTGTAAGATTTCTTTTTATTTCAAAATCACAAACATCATTTTTCTCTGTCCATCTCCATTCCCATTCAAGATCTTTTATAAATTCTTTGCTTACTAAAGTTTTATCAGGATAAACTAAATCTGCCTTTAGTTCTATGCTTTCTCCCGGCTTTAAATCTTCAATTACTGGCGATATTCTTACTATTATCAACTTATCTTTTACAAAATTCAATGCATCTATTACAGCACAGTCTGATGTTAAATCTTCTCCAAACATTGGATATGTATATAAAGTTCCAAAAAATTTATAGCTAAAATAATGTATTTCATTATTATATTTTACTGAACTCTTTATGTATTCTTGAGATTTTTCATAGTTTAAATTAATATATTCAATTTCAGCTAATTTATTATAGGCTTCTGATTTTCCAAAATTATCTTTTGTATTTAATACTGAATTCAAATTTTCTTTTGCTTGAATGATATTTCCATTTAAAATATTTATATCAGATTTTATTAAAAATCTTGTTTTATTTACATATTCACCAAAACCAAAATCATTATCATCATTACTCGGAATTATATATTCAGAAATAATGTCTGCTTGTTCTATATATTCTTTTATTCCTGTGTTTTTAAATTCATTTATTAAAGCTTTTACATAAGGGATAAAGCTAGTACTATCTACTTCCACTATATAATCAGGACCATATTTAGTTAAAAATTCATTTCCTTCTTTTATACTTTCCTTTATTCTTCCAGTCACATAAAATAAACTGGTCAAAGTCATTGATGCTGATAATCTATAGTATTTATCTGTGGCATTATTTTTTACATCATTCAATAATACTTCAGCTTCATTAAATCTGTCTATTTTTATAAGAACAGAAGCAACATTCCCCATATTATAATAATAATCATAATAATTATGAAAATTATCTATTATATATGAAATATACTTGATATATTGATTTACAAATATATTTGTCTTGTTTTCATTCTTAAAATAATATTTATTAAAATCAATAGCATAATCTACTATATAACCTATGCTTTCAATTAATTCTATTCCATCATCAGTATCATCTAAATAATTAATTGTTTTTACAATCTCATCAAAAAATTTATCAAGTTTTTCCACTACTGATTCAATAACTTTTATCATCTCTTTATTGTCTTTAAAACATACGGAAGCCTGAACAACTATATCATCACAATTATATACTCTCTGCTTCAAAAACAACATTTTATCTTCTATAGGGTCATTGTTAATAGAATATAAATCAAATTCATTTAGAATTTTAAGCATAAAATTATATGACTGTTCAAGATAACTCAATATTTTTTTCTCATCATTCAATTTAAAATAAGCAATAAATAATTTCTCATATATATCATATTTAAGACTAACTATTCTGCTACTGTCCTCTGTCTTTTTACCTTTTATCCATTTAATATAAAAATCATCACAAGAAGATAATGCTATTTTATAAAAATGTTCTTTTTCTTCTATTGAAACTACTAAATCACCAGATTTTACATAACTTTTAATTATCTCAAAATCAGCCATCATTTGTTCATAATCACTTGGAGCTTCTTCTCTAATTGTTTTAAAAACTTCAATTGATTCAGATATGCTATTTTTATCATCTTTCATTGTATTTCTATAAAAATAAATGATATTAAATAATGAGTTCAATCTATAATATTCTTTTTCTTCTTTTATACAATTAATAAAACTTTCTATACTTTCCTTATAATATTCAATTTCATTTTCTGAAAATCCTTTCCAGTTAGAACCGCCATTTTTTAAAAAAATATTTTTTTCATTTTCCTTGCTTTCAGAAAAATAATATCTTGCCTGATTATAATTCTTGTATCCAAATTCTTTAAACCCTTTTGAAAAGATTGTATTTTTATAATCAAAAACAAGACGGATTCTATCATACCAGTAAAGGAATTTATTTATTCTATTCTTCCTTTCTTTAAAAATATCTTTGTTTTCTGTGTTTTTAAACTCTGAATATGCAAATTCCCATCTATTTTTTACAAATTTATTTATAAATTTTGATATATTAATATTCAATAATCTTTCTTCATAATCATATTCATCAAATCTAAGAGTATTTAATGTTTTGCTTATATAATTATTATTCATAGCATGGATTAATTCTGATTTTTCTTCTAAAAATATCAATATTATTTCAGGATATACTTCTGCATATTCATTTAATAGTTTTATTGTTAATTTATCTGTATCTCGAAAAGAAAGACTTTTTGTTATGTATAATAATGAATCAGAAACACCAATTTTAATTTCTTCCATATCACTAAGAATTTCATTGTAATTTTCAAAATCAGGAAAGTGTAAAGAACATTTATTGAAAAACTTTAAATATTCAGCATAATCTTTTATATTGTCCATATGATAATATATTTGTTCTCTTTCAGTATTAAATTTTTTTTGTTCTCTAACTCCTGCTTCTGAAAATGAAAATAAACTAATCAGAAAAATAATAACTATAAATATTTTTTTCATGAATCCACCTTATACAAATTATTATATTATTACAGAAATATTTTATGATATTATTCTTTGACTGTTTCATGATATATTTTTAGTTTATTAATATACTATTATATTGTCAAGATGTTTTGTTTTAAATAATTAGAAGTTAAAGGGTTAGTTGAGTTTGTAGAGTTAAGACAGTTTATAGGGTTTTTTGGGTTAAAATATAAGAAGCAATTAGAAATTAGTGTGGCTAAGCCACAATATTAACAACTATCAAACAAAATATTTGATAGTTTAATTAGAAAATCTTGTAAAGCAAATCTAAAAATCTGAATAAAACACTGCTTCTATACCGTTTTTATACGTTCTTATACTACTTTTAATACAGATCCCGGCTCAGAAACTCAACCGGGATGACAATACAAAAGCTGGATTCCTGATCTGGTCAGGAATTGTATAATAGAAATAGAGGAAAAATAGAATAAATACTTAAGGAGATATGTTAAAATAAAAATGGAATATGAGGAAGATGAAAAAGTCTGATCAGGAATTGATCTTAAAGATCAAG
>JALOAD010000008.1 GCA_023228995.1 Candidatus Muiribacterium halophilum | reverse complement strand
CACTACTCACTTGTTTTTAACCCCCAACCCCCAACCCCCAACCCCCAACCCCCAACCCCCAACCCTATTTAACCCTCTTCATTTTGTCTTCCGGTAATATCTATTAATATAATATAGTACCGTTTCCGATAAGCTAACTATGAATATCAACATAAATGAAATAATTGGGAAATTAAAAGATAGTAAATACTATGAGATGCTTTTTGAAAGTGAAGAAGCATCAAAAAATTATGTTGTTTTTGATATTGGAAATTATAATGTCAAATTTATTAGATTTTCTATAGAAGAAAAAATAGTTATTAATGAGTTTAATACAGTAAAGTTAAATTACTCCAAAGCAAGTGATTTTGAAACTGCTTTAAAAAATGCAATATCTGATATTTTATATGGAAAAAATTTTGAAGAATGTAAAATAGCAGTTATATATTCAGGACAGCAAATAACAAATAGGTTTATTGTAATACCAAAAATACCAGAAGAAGAAGTAGAAACAGTAATTAAATTTGAAATGAAAAAACTACTTCATTTAGAAGCAGATCAAGCAGTTATAAATCATCAGATAATTGAAATTTTTAAAGATGAATCTGGAAAAGAAAAATACAGAATATTTGTTGCAGTAATGAAAAGTGATGATGTTAATATTATTGAAAGTCTTTTTAAAAACGCAGGAATTCCTGTATCTATTTTAACTATAGACACAATACTTGTATCAGAAATGACTGATATAGACAAATCATTAGAATCAAAAAGAATTGGAATAATAGATATAGGTGCAGAAAATACAAATTTTAATATTATTCAAAGTGGTAAAATAGAGTTTTCAAGAAATATACCGATGGGTGGCAATGCTATAACTGAGCTTATTGCAAAAGATATTTCGGGTAGTCCGACAAATTTTAGAGAATTTCTGGATCAAAGTGATTCTGTAAAAAAAATAACTCAAATTGAAGTGAAAGAAGATGAACTTGAAAAATTAGATGAGCAGAAGAAAATAATTGTAATGTCTCTTACTGACGGAATTTCAAGAATAAGTCAGAGAATTAGACTTACAATTGGTTATTTTAAGACTCAAGTAAAAGGGAAAAATATAGATGAACTTTATATAATTGGTGGAACTTCTAATATACCAGGTCTTGAGTCTTATTTTAGTGAAAATCTTGATATTCATACTTCAAAAATATCAGAAGATTTTTATGATTTTATAGTTTTTAAAGAAGAAGAAATTATGAAAGCTAGGTTTATTGAAAGTTCAAATCTATATTTTCTTAGTTTAATGTTTTCACTTAAAATGTTAAAGCAAAATGGAATAATTAATTTTCTTTCAAAAAAGAAAGATGATGATTTAGATATTGATGTTTTAGTAGATAGATTTCCTGAACCTGCAAAAATATTTACAATAGCTAGCATTATTATTATTTTATATTATTTTGCATTAAATTTTTCAGCATTAACTAATGTTAAAGGAATTTATAGTAAATACGATGATATAAAGCAGAAAATAACTGATTATCGAGTAATATCAGAAGAGTTAAAATACAAACTTAAAAGAGAAAACATTGAATTAACAACTACTTCTAAATGGCTGGAAACCTTTAAAACTAATAATATTACATGGCTTGATTTTTATAAAAAAATTGGCGAACTTCTGCCAAAAAACAGTTTTATGAATTCTATTAATATTGCTTCAAGGCTACAGGACACTACTATATTATATAATGTTAAAATGGAAATGGAATTTGTTGGCGAGGATAATCTTAAAGAATTTAGATTTAGAGTTGAAAATCCGTCTGCATGGGAACCATTAAGAGTAGAAAATATTGTTTTTAAAGATAGACCACCGATTGTAAAAAGTGGAGATAAGATATATAGAGTCAATATTGAAGCTGAGGTATATTGATGGATAAGAAAAAAAATGTATTTATAGGATTTGGGATAGTTCTTGCAATTATAATTATCTTTGAATTTATAATATTACCATCAAATTCCAAAAAATATGATGTTGAAGGAATGAAAAAATCAATTATAAGTGAAAGTGAAGGAAGATTTGAAACTGATTTTATAACAAAAAAAATTGACAATGTTTCGGAATTATCTCGAAAAATAAAAGACGAATATGAAAATATAATGTCAGAAAAACAGGTTTATATTGATAAAAGTAAAGTCGCTATTGAAAAAATAAAGAATATAAAAGAAATAGTTGAAAAAAGAGATTTTAATTATACTATGTTTGATCAAGAACTTAATAATATAATTCAGCAGAATAAATTGGAAATTTCACTTGGAATTCCTAGAAAAGGTTCTGATGATATAAGAGAATATTCTTTTGATAATCAGAGTGGAAAGATAAAAAAAGCCAGAGTTTATTTTCAGAAAGTTGAATATAGAATTTCAAATGTTGATTTTGAAGTTTTTGGAAATTTTCTTAAAATTATAGAAAAAAAATATCCTTTTATGCTTTTTGATGGAATTGAATTGTCAAAAAATAGATTTAATGATGGTAATGTAGATTTTAATATAAATTTTCTTATTGTAGAAAAAATTACAGGAAAAACAAGAAATGATGAGGTTGAATTATTAAGATGAAGATAAAAGTTTTATTAATAATTATATTTATGTTTTTATCGGTAGGATATCTTTTTTATTCTATGGATTTTAATATAGAAGAAAAAAAGGTAATTATTGATGAAAAGTCAACTTCTGAAGTGAAAATAGATAAAAAAAATTTAGATATAAATGAAAATATTAAGAAAATTGAAAATAAAACAGATATTAAAAATAAAAAAGAAGAAAATAAAAAGATAATTGATGTTGTAAAAAATGTTAAAGATATAATATTAAAGCCTAAAACTGAAGAAATTGTTAAAAAAGAAAATGAAAATAAAGAAATCCTTATATTTGTAAGAAATTATTTTAAAAGAGAAAAAAATATTAAAATAGAAGAAATAGTTGAAACAGAAAATAAAGTAACATTAGAAGAGTTACTTTCCGATATTTTAAAGAGGATAAATCTAAATTTTGTTATGGAATCTGATTATGACAAAATGGCAATAATTAATTTTGATAAAGTAAGAGAAGGAGATTTTATAAATATTTCTAATACAGATATAAAAATATTAAAAATAGAAATGAATAGTGTGTTAATTAGCATTGGTACAAATGAAGTCAAATTAGAAATGAAGAGGTGAAAAAATGAAAAAATTAATTGTTTTTTTAACAATTTTTGTAATATTTATAAATTCTTATTGTGATCTTGATAGAATTGTATCAAAAGAATATTTTGGTTATAATCTTGTTAAAAAAATAAATTCTGCATACAAAATTGAAGATGCAATAAGTGTTTTTGAAAACAGTGATGAATTAACTAGAAGGAGTTTTGCTTCTTTAGTTTCAATATATCTAAATCAAATTGAAAAAATGTATAATAATGACGGTTATGTTGGTATAGAACTTGAATATTTAGTTGCTCTTGAAAGAATGATACTTGATTTTACAGATGAAATAGAAACTATATTTGCAGATAATATAAATGGATTAAGCAAAAAAGTAACTCTTCTTGAAGTAATAATAAATGAAAAAAGTAGAATGAAAGGAGTTTCTAAATTTGATGTTTCTTATGATTTTTCTGAACCTGTAAATGATATTGAGAATAGAGATTATTTTATAAAAGAAAAAAAGGATGATTATAATCCAGAAAATATAGATGAAAAAGTAGAAAAATTTGTTAGTAATCTTGAATTGAAAGCAGCACAGGAAAATATAGCTAAGTCGCAGCTTGACAAAGTTGAATTTCATCCTGATTTTTACAAATTAGTATCGGTGAATGCTGTCGGAACTCCTCTTAAAAGTGTTATGGATGCAATTATCGAAAACACTTCAATAAATCTTTTTATTTCAAAAGAATCAATATCTAATCTTACTTTACAGATAAAAAACATGTCGCTTATTGATGCATTGAGAAAAATATCAGATCTTTCAGATACTATTTATGAAATTGAAAATAATAATTTAAATATAAGATCAAAATTTGAAATTGAAGAAAAAGTTATTAGATTAAAATTTCTAGAAGCTGAAAAAGCTCTTGAATTTTTAAATAAAATAAAAACTCCAAAAGGAAAGATAATTACAAATAATATAAATAATTCTCTTATAGTTTATGACACTGCAGAAAATGTTAAAAAAATGCAAGCAAGTATTTTAGAAATTGATAGAAAAGATGCATCAAATACTTTTATGACGAAAGTAATTCCTCTTAATTATGCAGAAGCTGTGGATATAATATCAGTTTCTAATACTTTAAAATCTCCAGAAGGCAATATATCTGCTAATATAAAATCAAATTCTATAATTGTAATGGATAAGAGAAAAAATATTGAATCAATTGAAGAGCTTGTTAAAAAAATTGACATTCCTTCTTTTGAAAGTAGAAAAACCACTTTTATATATAATGTAAAATACAGTAGTGCTGGAGATATACTTACAATATTGCAGAGTGAAGCATTTTCAGGAAGTGTTTCAAAAGATGTAAAACTAGCTTCTGATGACAGGACAAACAGCATTGTTATGACTGGTTCAAAAGAGACTATTAATAAAATTCTTCAATATGTTGGTCAACTTGATATAAGAACCAAACAAGTTACTATAGAAGCAAAAATAATAGAAGTAAAACTTGATGATGAAAATACAAATGGTGTTAATTTTGCTACTCTTTTACCAACTGGTGCAAAAGATAAAACTATGGACGAAGAAAATAAACTTAATATAAGTATGATTCCTAATGATTCAGTGGGTGGTAATGCTACTTCTTTTAAATTTGGAACTTTGGCAAAAGAACAGTTAGCGATTCTTTATCAAAATCTTACAACAAAGACCAATGGTAAAGTTGTTTCAAGCCCGACTATAACAACTTTAGATAATCAGGAAGCTAAAATACTTATTGGTGAAAAAATTCCATTTGAAGAAACAACTTCTTCTGAAGGAAATACTTCAAGTACTATAAATTTTAAAGATGTTGGTATAACTTTAACTGTAACTCCTAAAATTAGTCCTGATAATTATGTTACTTTGAAGGTTCATCCTGAAATTTCTTCTTCTACTAAAACAACAGCTAATGGAGAACCTATAATTGAAACAACAGAAGCAGATACAAATGTAATTATAAAAAATGGAGAAACACTTGTAATAGGTGGTCTTATAAAAAATAATAAAAGAACTACAGTTAATAGAGTTCCTTTTTTAGGAAGAATAGGTTTTTTGAGAAAAATATTTAAATATGAAAAAATAGCAAATGAAAGAACAGAAACAATAGTATTAATAACTCCAAATATAATAGAAGATTATAACAGAAACAACAATGTTTACATGAAAAAGTACAAAACAATAACAAGAACGGAGGCTATAGATGACTAATATCACGAAATATATTTTGATATTTTTAAGTGTTTTTCTTATACTAGGAGGTTGTTCAAACTCTCTTGTAAGTCCGGAAGCTCTTGTTATGGTTACGGGTATAAATAACGATTCAGCATTTACATATAATGAATCTAGTCAAGAAAAAAATATAACTTTGACAATTAAAACTTCAAATGGAATTGGAGTTAATTTTGTTGCATATAAAACAGAATTCTATTATTCTGATAATATACCTGTTGGGGATACAAACATAAATAAGACAGGTATTGTATCAAAATATATAGCTGGATATACAGAAGGTAGTATATCTTTGCTTCTTATATCTTCTGATTTAGAAAATTTTGTTGAAAAAAACATTGATACTAAGGAAGATAATATACATGAAATGCTTGCTAAAATTACGTTAATTGGAATTGATGAAAATGAAAATCAAATTAGTTGCACAGGAAATATCTCAATATCTTTTTAAAGAAAAAAAAAAT
Organism: Candidatus Muiribacterium halophilum; assembly: GCA_023228995.1. Classification (GTDB taxonomy): domain Bacteria; phylum Muiribacteriota; class Muiribacteriia; order Muiribacteriales; family Muiribacteriaceae; genus JALOAD01. The sequence continues at coordinate 79,617 of JALOAD010000008.1, read as the reverse complement.
ACAATTTTTTTTATATTATTTGTTTTAAGTTTAAATAGCGTTTCATTATCTAAAAATTATTCTTTATTGATTGAAATTTATGAAAAAAATCAAATTTTTGAAACAAAAAATAATAAAATCATAAATTCTATATATGAAAAAAAACAGTCAGAGAAATGGTTTTTAAAATATTTAGAATACAAAAATGAAAAAAAAGAAAACAATATTGAATTATCTGAAAAACTTGCTTATCAGATATATAGATTTTCTTATATAAAAGATGATGATATTATTTTAGACTCTTTAAAACATCTATTTAAAACAGATAAAATTTCTGATGCAATTTCACTTTTTGAAAATGAAAAACAGCATTATTCAAAAGATTTGTTTGAAATTTTAAAAAAATTTAAATCTGAGATTATAGCTTTTTCTGATATAGAAAAATATTATTCTCTTATATATTCTATTGGATTTTATGATTATTTACTTGAAAATAATGTAGATGACATTGATACTATAATAAAATGTCATTATGGAAAAAGAGATTATAATAATATTATAAATTCCTATGAAAATACAAAAGAAAATTTATCTGATGACACATTATTTTTTATATCAAAAGCTTATGCTATAAAAGATAATTATAACAAATCTATTAATATTCTTGATAATATCAAAAATAAATCGCTATTGTACAATTATTATTATTATTTTTACAGCATTGTTTCAGGTAAAAAGATTGAGTTTCAAGAAATAATCGATAATGTTAAAAATTCATATTATTCAGGTAAACTTATTTATGAACTACTCAAAAGAAATTTAATTACTTATAATAATATAGATAAAGAACTTATAAATGACAAATTTATATTTACAAAGATAATCGCTGGTATAGATTCAGATTACACTCAAAAAGAAAAAGATATTTTATATAATTCATTTTTTTCAGAAAGTTCAAAATCACTTTATAAACAAAAAAGAAAACTAAATAATAAAAAAAACTTTTTTACCCCAGATAATAATACTTTAACAAAGCTTTTTGAGATAAATCCTACAATTATTTATAATGATATTATGTTAACTACATCATTGGTAGGAAAAGAGCTTTCGCTTGCTTATTTTAAAAATTATCTTCCTGAACATGGGTTAAAATCTTCATATAAATTATACAATAAAGAATTGTATTTTTTAAGATACCCACTTGGCTATATTAATGAAGTTATAAAAGCTAGTGAAAAATACAAAGTCGATCCTTTACTTGTGTTTTCTATTATTAGAGAAGAAAGTGCCTATAAATGGGATGTGTCCGAAAGAGGTGCTTCAGGACTTATGCAAATAATGCCTGCTACTGGAAAATGGATAGAAGAAAAATTTGATATAAAAAAAGATCAGACAAGAATAGCTATTAATATTGAAAAAGGAACTGCTTATCTTAGTTATCTTATCGATAAATACAAAGATTATTCAATTCCATATATTTATGCAATTCTTGCTTATAATGGTGGACCTGGGAATGTTGACAAGTGGCTTTTAAAACATGGAGATTCAAAAGAATTTTTATTAAATATACCATTTTTTGAAACTGAAAGATATTTATTTAAAGTATATGACACTTATATTAATTATATAAAATATTACAACGATTCTAAATAATGTCATCCCATTAAAATTTTGAGCTGGAATTTTGTTTTTGATTTAAATATAATTTTTTTTATTTCATTATAAAAAAGATTTTATTTTTGATTTTATACAAAAATTAAAAAAATATGTCTGACAGCAATTACGAAAAGTCGTTAGAAGTTTTTCGATTAAATTAAATCATTATGGAGTTTTTATAAACAAAAGCAAAAAAAAAATATAGAATTTAAAATCACATGAAAAAAAACCTTTTATTGACTTATACTATGTTGAATTGTTATATTTACACAAAGAAGTAATAGTTATACAAAAAAGGAGGTTTTTTTATGGAAGGTGAAATTAAAAATAAAAATCCGTTTGCTGGATTTTACATTATTATTGTTCTTATAGTTCTTGCCTTAGGAGCTATTTATTTTTCAAAAGGTTTTTACACTGTTCAACCTAATGAACAGGCTTTAATCAAAAGGTTTGGTGCTTATCATAGAATGGGACATGAAGGACTTAATTTCAAACTTCCTTATCCGTTTGAAGATGTATTTATTGTTGATGTTGAACAGATAAGAAGAATGGAAATTGGTTATAAAACAATAGATTCCAATAGACAAGGTCAGACTTCTTATAGAAGTATTCTTGAAGAATCACTTATGCTTACAGGAGATGAAAATATTATAGATATTGATTTTTCTGTTCAATATAGTATAAGAGATGCAAAAGCTTATGTATTTAATGTAAAAGATGTTGAAGATACAATAAAAAAAGCTTCCGAATCTTCAATGAGACAGACAATTGGTGAGAGAAATATAGATGATGCACTTACTGAAAAAAAAGGTGAAATAGAAAGAGATGCTAAATTTGATCTTCAAAAAATACTTGATATTTACAATGTAGGAATTTTAGTTCGTGAAGTTAAGTTGCAGGATGTTTTACCTCCATCTCAAGTAATAGAAGATTTTAAAGCAGTTGCATCTGCTAAGGAAAATAGTAAAAGATTAACAAATGATGCAGAAGCTTATAGACTAGGTCTTATTCCTAAAGTTGAAGGTGAAGTTGCAAAAATGATAAATCAGGCTGAAGGTGAAAAAGCTAAAATAATAGATACTGCAAAAGGTGATACAGCAAAATTTGAAAATATGCTTAAAGAATATAGAAATTCAAAAGAAATTACCAAAAAAAGACTTTATTATGAAACAATGATAAAAAAACTTGAAAAAGTAGATAAGATAATTATAAATGAATCAAAAGACAGTGGTATTTTTGACATTTTTAAAATCCTTAATTCTAATATGCCAGGAGGTAAAAAATGAAGAAAATATTAATATTTTTAGCAATATTATTACTTATTATACTTAAAGTAACTGTGTTTTTTGTTGATGAAACAAAATTTGCTATTATTTTAAGATTTGGAGAATTCCAAAAAACAATATATGAACCAGGTCTTAATTTTAAATTGCCAGATCCTGTTGAAAGTGTAGTATTTTTTGAAAAAAGAATATTAGATTATGATACACTTCCTAGAGAAATAATCACCAAAGATAAAAAAGCTCTTGTTATTGATAATTATGCAAAATGGAAGATTATTGATCCAATAATATTCTTTAAAAAAGTAGCAAATGAGATAAGTATGAATGCACGGCTTGATGATATTGTGTATTCGCTTTTAAGAGAAGAACTTGGACAGCATGATCTTATTGAAATTGTAAGAGATAATAGACAAATAATACTTGATAAAGTTACAGCTGATTGTGATGCAATGGTACAGGATTATGGAATTAGTATAATTGATGTTCGAATTAAAAGAGCTGATCTTCCACAAGAAAATGAAAAATCTGTTTTTGATAGAATGAAAGCAGAAAGAAAAAGAATTGCAAATCAATATGAAAACGAAGGTCATAGAGAAGCTGAAAAAATACGTTCTGGTGTTGAAAGAGAAGTTACAGTAATGCGTGCTGGAGCTTATAGGAAATCTCAAGAAATTATCGGACAGGCTGAAAATGAAGCTATAAAAATATATGCTGATGTATATTCTCAAAAAGATGCTAAAGAGTTTTTTGAATTCTTAAAAAAACTTGAACTTGTTGAAAAAACTTTTGGAGAAAATACAAAGATAATAATGTCAACAGAAAGTGAATTGTTTAATATTCTTGAAGATATTAAATAAAATTTTTCAAATATAGGGTGAGGATTTAAAAATATTTCTCCTCACCTTTTTTTGTATAGGATTTTTAATAATATGGAAAAAAATCTTGTTATAATAAAAACAAATTATCCTGGTAAACAGCTTGGAAATCTTAAATACAGGTTTGAATACTATCTTATACTTGAGAAGATTTTTAGAGAAATATCTTTTATTAGTGATTTTGAAAATTTTATAAAAAACATTTTTGAAATACTTCGTATTTACCACCCTGATCTTGATTTTTTTGTTGATATATTTGATGAGTTTGATATAGGAACTAATAAATTTTGCATTGAGAAACTGATTTTTTCAGGTGAATTAAAATATTATAAAGATCAATTTGGAGAATTTAAAATAACTGGAGCAAAGATTAATAAATTTGAGAAAAAAATATTTGAAAAAATAATTTCACATATATGTCTTTATTATATGTTTTTTATAAATAGATATATTATTAGTTCTGACCAAAATTCCAAAATATATAATGATTTTGAAGAAAGTGATAAAATATTTAAAAATATGCTTGAAACAGTTCAATTTTTTCTTCATGAAGATGTTGAATGTGATAATGTTTATGTTTTTTTAAGGCAAAATTCAAAACTTATATATTATGGAAATCTTTATAATAAACATACTGAAATATCAGGTAAAGAAAATAATATTATAATGGATGTACTTGAAAAAAAATTCAGCATAAGAAGTAATATAATAGAGTTTTCTAAAGAGGAAAAAATTGAAGTTTCAAAGAATCTTGGTATAAATGTAAAAAATATTATTGTCCTTCCTATAAGAAGTACAGAAGAACTTTTAGGTTATGCAGTATTGACGAATATTTATGATTATAGTGCTGAAAAAGAAAAAGTACTTGATCTTTACAGTGTTTATTTTGAAAAGTTATTTGTTTCTCTTAATAAAAATAAGATTGAGCTTAATAGAGAGGGAATGCTTAAAATGTATTCTATTGCTGCAAAAATGCTTGAAGAAGAAAATAATGATAATCTTAATCCGTTTCTTGAGAAATTCTTTATGTTTTTTAAAAAATTCTTCAATCTTAGCAATATAAATATATTTTTTATAAAAAATTATGAATTCAATAGTATTTATTCAACTTCACTTTTTTTTAATGAAAAAGTGTTAAAAGAAAAGTTGGATCAAAACAAAGGAAAAGTAATTTATTCTGAAAAAGATGGTTTTAATTACATTTTTTTTGAACAGGAAAACAGAAGATGCGGGCTTTTTGCTTATGAAGTAAATGAACATTTTGATGAACAAAATAAAAATAATGTAGAAAATTTTGCTAATCTAATTTTTAATATTCTTTACTCAAGAAAAAATCTGCAAAATCTTAGAGAACTTGATAGACTTGCGGTTTTAGGCAGAATGGCTAGGGAAATGGCTCATGAAATTAGAAATCCACTTGGAGGAATAAGACTTTTTGTTGAAATACTTAAAAAGAAAAATGAAACTAATATTGATATATATGAAAGTATAATTAAAGGAATAGACAATATAAATTCAGTTATTTCAGGTATGCTTGAATTTACTGGAAATACTCATCTTGATTTAAAAGAAGAATATATAGTAAAAATACTATTAGATACTCTAAAACTTGTACCTCAGTTGAAAGATGTTAGAATTACTTATAATATAGAAGAAGAATTTTTATGTATAGTTGATAAAGAAAAAATGACAAGAGTTTTTTTAAATATATTAAAAAATGCAGTAGAAGCACTTGAAAATGAAAAACAACCACATATAAGAATAGAAACGGAAATTCAAGGAAATAAAATTTTAATTACTATATGGAATAATGGCGGTGAAATACCAGAAATCGAAAAAAATAAGATTTTTTCACCTTTTTTTACTACGAAAAAAAAAGGAAATGGTATTGGGCTATGTATTTCAAGAAAGTTAGTAAATGAACATAAAGGTGAAATAAATTTAAAAACTGTAAATGGATGGACAGGTTTTGAAATTATACTTAAAGGAAAGAAAATATGATAAGAATACTCGTTGTCGATGATGAAGAACTTATTTGTAATAGTCTAAGCCTTCATCTTGATGAGTCAGGTTTTAAAGTATATAAAGCTTATTGTTATGATGAAGCAATTGAAAGTTTAAAAGAAAATACTATTGATATTATGATAACTGATCTTAGACTTGGAAGTTCTGACGGAATTGAACTTGTTAGAGAAGCTTTGAAGATTAATCAAAATATTGTAAGTATAATAATGACTGGTTATGGTACTTTTGAAAAAGCTTTTGAAGCTGGTAAATTAGGTGTTTTTTATTTTATAACAAAACCTTTTTCTATGGAACAGGTTGATACTGTTATAAAAAAAGTTGTAAATGAAATAAATATGAAAGAGGAAAATACTGAATTAAAAAAGATAATAAATGAAAGGTTTGAATTTTCTAATATAATTGGAAAATCAGCACAGATGAAAAAAATTTTTGAGACAATAGAAAAAGTTTGCATTTTAGATGTTACTGTACTTATTACCGGCGAATCTGGAACAGGCAAGGAAATCGTTGCAAATGCAATTCATTTTAATAGTAAAAGAAAAGATTTTCCATTTGTAAAGGTTAATTGCTCAGCATTGCCGGACGCTCTTCTTGAATCTGAACTTTTTGGCGTTGAAAAAGGTGCATTTACAGGTGCTGACAAATCAAGAAAAGGTAGATTTGAAATGGCAGAATCAGGAAGTATTCTTCTTGATGAAATTGGAGATATGGAATTGAATCTTCAAGCAAAACTCCTTAGAGTTCTTCAGAATAAAACTATAGAACCTCTTGGTTCTACAAAAAGTATAAATATAAATACTAGAGTTATAGCATCGACAAATCAAGATCTTGTTGAACAGATAAAACAGGGTAAATTTAGAGAAGATCTTTATTTTAGATTAAATGTTGTTAATATAAAACTTCCTCCACTTAGAGAAAAAAAGGAAGATATTATGCTTTTAGCAGAGCATTTTCTTGAAAAATATAATTCGGAATTTGGTAAATCTGTAAAAGGTTTTAAAAAAGAAGTTATTGATAAATTTGCAAATTATAATTGGCCAGGCAATGTAAGAGAGCTTGAAAATGTTGTTCAACATGCAGTTATTTTTGCTGAAGAAGACAAATTATCGCTTAAAGATCTTCCAGATTCAATGTTTTCAGGTAATATAGCTATTATATCAGGAACACGTTCACTTGAAGAAATTGAGAAACAACATATTCTTAATATTCTAAGTGAATATGGACATAATATTAGTCAAGCTGCAAAAATTCTTGGAATTGACAGAAAAACACTGTATAATAAAATGAAAAAATATGGATTATCGGAAAGACAAAGACAATAAAATAATTGACTTAAACAAAATACTGGATAATAACCCTCAATATTCTGATGCTTCTCCTGTGGGAGATAATTTTGATGAGGATTTAAAAAAATTTAAAGAAGAAATTGAATTTAATCCCTTTAGTGCTGAGAGTTATTTTAAATTATCTGATTTTTGTATTAGAAATAACATGGCAGGAGAAGCACTGGAAAACCTTAAAAAAACCATTGAATTATCACCTAATTATTGGGAAGCTCATTATAATGCAGGGATAATTTATTCTAATTTTAAACATTTTGAAGATTCTATATTTCATTTTTTTAAAGTAATAGAACTTAATCCAGAAAGTGTTTATTCTTATCTTAATCTTACAAATCTTTTTTTAAAACAAAATAAAATAGAAGAAGCTAGAGATATTTTAATAAAAGGTCTTAAGCAAAATCCTTCAAATCGACTTATTATGAATAATTTGGGTGTTGTTTATGCAAAAATGGAAGATTTTAACAATGCTTTGAGAATTTGGGAAGATTTAGAAAATATTGCACCAAATGAAGTAGAACCTTTTTTTAATCAAGCAATAACATATTCTAAAATGGGGATGATAGAAATTGCTATAAGTAAGTTTTTAAAACTTGTTGAAATGAATGCTGTTGATTTTGGAGTTTATGCAAATCTTGGAAATCTTTATGAAAAAAAGAATGAATTTGAAAAATCACTTGAAATGTATGAAAAAGCTTTAGAACTTGAACCTGACAATTATAATGTACTTGCAGCTAGTGGTCTTGTTTGGGCCAAAAAAGGAGATTATACAAAAGCAATTGAGATATATAGGGATATTTGCAGAAAAGATCCTTTTAATATTAAAAATCAAATGAATCTTTCTATGATATATGCAATTCAAGGTAAATATAAAGAAGCTGTTGATATTTTGTCTGAAGCTGAAAAAATTGAAGCAAATGATCCAGAACTCCTTCTTAATCTTGCTGTTAACTATGAAAATATGGAAAAATTTGAAATTGCAGGTGATTATTATAAAAAAACTATAAAGATAAATCCTAATAATGAAGAACCATATATACAATTTGGTAAACTTTTGTTAAAAAACAAAAATTTTCAAGATGCTTATGACATTCTTTTAAAAGCTTTTCATAGAATAGAGGATTCTTCTGCTATAATGTATCTTTTAATAAGAGCTTGTATTAGAACCCAAAGATATTCAGAAGGTATTGAATTTTCAAAATTACTTATAAAAAAAAATCCCAATGAATATGCTCCTTATGAACTTTTAATTGAAATATATAAATTGAAAAACAGTTTTTCAAAAGTTTTAATAGTATTTGAACAAGCATTAAAAAATATAAACAATAATTATGATCTGTATTTAGCTTATGCAAAAGAGCTTTTAGAGATGAATGATACAAAAAAAGCACTTGAATACTTTTTAAAATGCGAACAGATAAATTCTAAATCTCAGGAAATTCTTTATAACATTTATATTATATTCACAAAAGACAAAAATGAAGAGATGAAAATTGAATATCAAAAAAAATGTATTAATGTAAATCCTTTTTCTGACTGGTCGAGGAAATGTCAGGAAAAAGATTAATCTTTGTAATTATATTTATATTATCTCTTCTATATGTTTATTTATTTTACACTGAAAATTTCAAAAAAAATCAACTTATAAATCATAATTTTGAAAGATTTAGTTTTTCACCACCAGTTAAAACTCCATATAATGGTTTTATTATTCGTAAAATGAATCAATTTAGGCAATCAGAAGACTATACATGTGGACCTGCCACAGCAAGATATTTTTTAAGTCTTTCAGGTATTCATGTCAATGAAAAAAAACTTGGCGAAATTATGGATACTGATAGTTATAAAGGAACAAATTTAAAAAGTATACAATTAGCTTTAGAAAAATATGGTTTGTTTTTAAAAGGTGTTAAAGGAGATATTTCTATTTTTAAAAATCCATGTATTATACAGATGAAATATAATCATTTTGTAGTTTTTCTTAAAAAAAGTTTTTATGATGATAATTTTTTTATATTTGACCCTGAATTTGGTGAGGTATTTCTATTTAAAGAGGATTTTTTAAAACTTTGGAGTGGTTATGCACTTATTCAATAATATATATAAAATTTTAAAAAAAGAATATTTAAGTATTTTACTTATTATATTATTTGCAAATCTTCTTTTTCTTTCAATGCCTGGAAATTTTGGTTTTTTAATATTAATTATTTTTATACCTGTTTTTTATATAGTTGAAAAAATAAGTATTAAAAAATCGCTTATATGTGGAATTTTAGCAGGATTTTTAGCAGGTGTACTTATATATAGAGGATTTACAGGTTATGGAAATTTAATATATTATTATTCAATTTTTCTTCTTTCTTTTGAGTTTGGAATGTTTTTTTATTTATACAAAAAAAAAGGAATATTTTCTGCTATAATGTTTATACCTTTTTTTGAATATATTAGGACTTTAGGACCTTTTGCATGTCCATCAAATATAGCACTTTCAGTTTATAAAATTCCTGGAATAGTATATTATTCTTCTTTTTTTGGAATATATGGAGTTTCAATATTAATATTACTCTTTAATTATTGGCTTTATAACATAAAAAAATATTATTTATATTTAATTATTTTATGTATTTGTTTTTTAATCCCATTAACTTTTATATATAATGAGGTTTCAAATGGTAAAAAATTAAATATTGCAGTTATTCAGGGAAGTATTCCTATATGGATGTATAGCATGGAAGAATTTAAAATTAAATATGCAAATAGTATTGAAAATGTTTATTTTGAATTAACCAAAAAAGCTGCAATTGATAATGATATTGTAATATGGCCTGAAACTGCTATTCATCGTTCACTTTTTAAAAAAAACAATCTGTATTATAGAGAATTTTTTAAATCACTTAATAATAAATATAAAACTGATTTTATTGTTGGAACCAGTCACCTTGAAAAAGAAGTTGAAACTAATTCTGTATTTTACTTAAAAAACAATATTGAATACAGATATGATAAAATTAAGACAGTTCCTTTTGTAGAAGATTTTTATAAAAAAGGTGAAGTGTTTGAATCAATTGGAGATGAAAACGGGAAAATATCAGCAGTTATTTGTTTTGAATCTGCTTTTGAAGATATTGTAAGAAGAAATACTGATAAAAATGCAGATTTTATTGTTGTAAATACAAATGATGCTGGTTTTAATAAAACAGTAATTAGTTATTTACACTCTGCTTATTCTGTTTTTAGAGCTTGTGAAAATAAAAAATGGTTGATAAGAGCTGCTCAGAGTGGAATTAGTATGTTTATATCACCTTTTGGAGTTATTAAATCTGAAAGTAATCTTTTTGAAACATGTATTTTTTCAGAAAGTATTGTTTTAAATAAAAATAAGCAAAATTCATTGTTTTCAAGCTATTATTATTATATTATATTATTAATGATATTTTTATTTATTTTAAGTGTGGTATTATGACAAAAAAATTATGTCTTATATATATTTTTTTATTGATTGTTAATATATATTCATTGAATTTTTCAGAATGTCTTTCTTCAATGTATGAAAATAATGAGCAAATAAATCGTCTTAGAAAAAACATAGAAACTGAAAAATGGAAAGTGTTTGAAGCTAAAAAAACTTCATATCCATCTTTAGCATTTGAATTATCAGATACTATAACAAATACGCTTAATTCTTCTTTAACTGCAACTCCACAAGAAGATCATGAACCTTTTGCAAAAATAATTATGAATGCACCTTTATCGTTTAATGGTCAGATAACTAAAGGAATAATATTGAGAAAAAAAGAACTTGAACTTGCCCGTTTATTATTTGAATCTACAAAAGAAAAAAAGAAACTTGAATTATTTTCATATTATTTAGATGCTTTAAAAAATTATAGATTATATACAATAAGCAAAGAAATTCTTTCCAGAGCTGAAAAACTTATAACAATTTTTGAAAATACTTATGAACTTGGACAAATAAACAGACTTGATTATGTTGATGCTGTTAAAGAAACTGGTAAGCTTAAATATAAAGCTATGATTGCTGAAAGAAAATTTTATAATTCATTTTATAATCTTGCAATCGAATGTGGTTTTTTGGTGAAAGAACCAGAAGATCTTGAAGATATACCTGTAGATATGGATATTATACCAGATTACAATGTTGATATTATAAAGAGTCAAAAACTTCTTAAAGAATTTCAGTCAATTAAAATAGAAAAAGATATATATAGTTTAAAACATTCTTTAACTTTACCTGAGGAAAAACTTTATATGAATTTTGAATATAATCGAGGTGGAACATTTGATTCTTCAAAAGGTGAATTTTCATATCCTTTGAATAAATCTGGTTACAAATATAGTCTTATATATGAAAAACCTTTAAATTGGCATTCAGTTAAATTATCAAGAGATTATGAAGAAATAGGAAGAAAACCAAATTCAAGTTATCTTGAAGATACAGTTCTTATAACTGATAAAATAAGATTTGATCTTTTTGAAAGAGGAGTTGATAGATCTCAGATAACTCAAAGTGAAATTGAAAAAGAAGTTTTAGAAATTAGATATAATCAATATAAAAAAGAATTGGAAATAGAATTGAAAAAAAGCATTAGAAATCTTATAAACTCAAGGCATCAAATACTTTCCCAACAAAAAACAGTAAGTTTATACGAAGAAAAACTTAAAATAGAAGAAGAAAAGTTCAGAATAGGAAAATTTCTTATGCCTGAATTGCTTGAACATCATGTTGAAAGTCTACTTGAAACAGAAAAATATATTGAAGCTAGTTTTCAGTATAAATCAGATTTTATATACTATAAATACATTACTGGAGTAATTGATGATATCAGTTTTTAAAAAAACATTTTTAATTTCAATTTTTTTTATATTTTTAATGACAGGTTGTGAAAAACTATCTAAAGCATCAAGTGATGAAATAGAAGAAATATCTGTAAAGACCATAGATATTAAAATATCAGAATTAGATTATTCAGCAAGTATTGCAGGAACTGCTCATCCAATTAAAGAAATAAATGTAAAATCTGATCTTATGTCTTCTAAAATAAAAAAAATCTATTTTAGAGAAGGAGATATTGTCAAAAAAGGAGATGTTGTTGTTGAGTTTGAAGATAGAGAACATAGACTATCAATTTCTCAAGAAAAACTTAGATTTGAAGATAGTAAGAGTGGAAAGCAAAAAGCTCAAGTAGAAAAAGAAGAACAGGTTTTTGGTATTGAAAAAGAACTTACTGAATCAGAAGCTGATTATCTTAGAAAACAAATATATTTTAATAAAGCTAATGATGAAGTTGAAACAAAAAAACAACTTTTTAGGATAAATGCTGCAACTCTTGAAGAATTAAAAAGTGCAGAAAGAGAGCTTGAAAAAACAGAAATAGATCTTAAAGCTGCAAAATCAAATTACGATACATTAATGAAGATGTTTAGTAAAGAAAAGAATTTAAGACTTGAAAAATTTGATATTATTATTAAACAGGCTGATAACAATATAAAAAAATCACAACTTGAACTTGAAAGACTTAATATGGAACTTGAAAAATTCAGTGTAAAAGCTCCTATAAATGGCATAATCTCAGAACTAGATATTATTGAAAATATGCAAATTGATGGTTCAGAACCGTTTCTATTTAGAATAATCGATATATCAGATATACTTGTGAGTGTTAATGTAAGCGAATCAGATATATTCAAGGTTGAAAAAGATAAAGAAGCTTCAATAGTATTTGATGCAATGAAAAAAAACACTTTTATAGGACTTGTTTATTCTGTAAAACCAGTTATAGATATGACAAGCAGAAGTTTTCCTGTTGAAATAAAATTATCAAATAATAATAATCTAATAAGACCTGGTATGTTTTGTAGAGTAGATTTTTCAAATTCTGAAAAAAAGAAAGGAATTTTTATTCATGGGAATATAATAAGAAAGACAGGAAACAGTTCATTTGTATTTAAAGTAAAGAACAATGTTGCAGTTAAAACTCTTATTACTACAGGATTTGAAAAAGATGGTGTTGTCGAGATACTTTCTGGATTATCCGAAAATGATATAGTTATAAGTGAAGGAATTGATAGAGTTAGGGATCTTGCTACAGTTAAAGTAATAAAGTGATTTAAGGAGATTTAAGGTGATTTTATGAAAATATTTAATTCTCCACTTGGAGTAATTGCTTTTTTTATTTTATTTCTTTTTTTAGGTTTAATTTCATTTTTTAAAATTCCATTATCTATACTTCCTGAAATAAATTATCCAATGATGATTATAGAAACTTCCTATAAAGGAGCAGGAGCATCTGAAGTTGAAAAAAAAGTTACGGAAAAAATAGAAAAATCTGTAACTGTTGTATCAGGTCTTGATTATGTAAAATCCTTTTCATATAATGAAAAAAGTATAATATATCTTGTATTTAGACAAAATGATGAAATTAATATAGATAGTCTTTATACAAAAGTTAGAGAAAAAATTGAGACTATATGGAATGCTTTACCTGAAGAATGTGATATACCTGTTATTAAATTCTATGATCCACAATCTTTTCCTTTTATAATTCTTTCATTTGAAAAACACAATAATCTAGAAAAAACAAAAGAAAAATCTGATATTTTAAAAAAAAGACTTGAGAGTATAAATGGAATTGCTCAGGCTAATATTAGAGGAATTCCTGAAAAAAAATATTTTATAACTTTTTATCATCAAAAAATATCAAATCTTGGAATTTCCTATAAAAAAATATTTAATACAATAAAAGATAATAATTTTGATTTTCCAGGAGGTGAAGCAGATATATCAGGTTCAAAAGCATCGGTGAATATAAAAGGAGCTTATAAAAACATTGATGATATTAATAAAATACCTATAGAAATTGATAAAGTTGAAAATAAAACAATAAAGTTAGGAGATATTGCCCAAATTGTATCTGTTAATCAAGAAAAAGATATTTCATTTTCAGGTAGTGAAAGGCTTTCTATAATTGAACTTCATCCTTCTGGAAATTCAAATCTTGTAGAGTTATCTCAAAAAGTTAAAGAAATAATAAATGAAAATCCAGATAAAATAAATATCGCATGGGATTTATCAGAATATATTAAAGAAAGTATTTATGAAATGTATTATGCTGTGTTTTTTTCTTTTATAATTACATTTTTTGTAATATATTTATTTTTTAGAGAAATAAAACTTTCTCTTATAATATCATCTGTAATACCTTTTGCTATTGGTATAAATTTTTTGATAATGTATATTTTAAAAGTCAATTTAAATATAATGTCATTATCTGCTCTTGCTATAAGTGTTGGTATTATTGTTGATAATTCACTTGTTGTAGGAGAAAAACTTTATTATTATAAAAAACTTGGTAATAAAAATTATATTTCAAAAACTTTAAAAGCTACAATGTCACCTGTAATATCATCAGTTCTTACAACAATAATTGCATTTGTTCCTGTTGTATGGATAACAGGTCTTCCTGGTCGTTTTTATTCTCAGCAAGCAATTGCAATAAGTTCTACTCTTATAATCTCATTATTTTTAGCTTTTTTTTTAATACCTTCATTATTTAAAGTATTATTTAAAGGAAATATAAATTTAAAACGGAAAAAGTCATTAACTTTTTATATTAAAAGAGCAATACTTGTTTTAAGTGTATTTTTTTATAAAAAAAAGTTTATATCTGTGTTTTTTGTCTTTTTATCAATAATATTATCAGTGTATCTTTTTAAAAATGTAAAAACAGAATTTTTACCAGATTATGTTGAAGAACAAATTTATATAAGAATTGAATGTACAAGATATTCAGAAGATAGTATTACATTTGAAGCTGCAAATTTGGGTAATTTTCTTTCTGATATTACTTTAAAAGAAAACTATGTTATATCTATTGATTATAATGAAAAACAAATAACAGTTATTAGGAAATCTCAAAAAAATGAAAATAAATATGAAATATTTAATAAAATAAAAAATTATGTTGTTCTTAGAGGATTGAATTATGAAATAATAAAAAATCCAAGCTGGGATATACCAGAACCATTTAGACTTGAATTAAAAATGGATATTTATTCAGATAATATGAATACACTTTATAATATACAAGAATTTATGGAAGAAAATATAGATATCCCTATGACTTATAAAAAAGTTTTTTCTTCAAATAATATAATTATACAACCTGATATTTCTAAAATGAAACTTCTTGGAATTGATATTGAAGATATAAAATATTCACTTCAGGCAGTTTTAGGTAAAAATATAATTACTGATCTTTTTTTTGATGATGTTTATACTTTAGAAATAGTTAAAAATGCTGTTTTTACAGAAATAAGTGAATTAACTATTATTTCACAGAATAAAACTAAAGTTAAATTAAAAGAAATAAGTGAAATTTCAGAAAAAAAAGAAATTATACCTATTATAAGAAAAGAAGGTAAAAGAAGTATTGGATTTTCCTTTCCTGTAATTGATGATATTGAAGAAGTAATACATTCTCTTGAGGAAAAAACTGCTGATATTGATGGAAATGTTGAATTTTCTGGAATTAAAGATTTAAAAGATAATATGATTGAAAGCATGTTAAAAGCTCTTATAATTACAATAATATTGATTTACCTTGTGCTTGTTATGCAATATGAATCGTTTTTACTTCCTCTACCAGTTATGATATTTATACCAGTTTCTTATGCAGGTGCTTTTTTATCATGGTATTTATTTGGAATTTCAGTAAATATGATGTCAATGTTAGGACTTGTAATTTTAACTGGTATAACTGTTAATAATTCAATTATTTTACTTTCAGAATATATTCGTAAAAAAAATATTATAAAAGCTGTTTCCTCAAGAATTAATGCTGTAATGATAACTTCAATAACAACAATTTCAGGTGCTTTACCAATGATTGTAGGCTCTTCAAAAGAATTAAGAATACCTGTTGCTATAACTCTTGTATTTGGAATTCTTTTTTCGTTTATTTTTAATCTATTAATTTTTCCTGCGATAATGAGAATTTTTAGGAAATATGGTAATGCTTAGATTATTCAAAATATTATTTCAAAATAAACCAAGACTTATACCTGTTATTTTTTTAATTATAATATTATTTGGTGTAATAAGTTTTTTTTCTTTAAAAATTGAATATTTATCAGGTGAAGGTTCTTCTTCTCTTACAGTAATTGTAAAAGCTGGTGGATTACAAATAGAAGAAATTGAAAAAGAAATTTGTAATGTTCTTGAAAGTGAATTTAGAAAAATTCCATATATTAATGAAATATATTCAGATATTTCAAGAGGAAATCTCAAGATAAATCTTATTGTAGAAAGTATTGAAAAAAAAGATTATTGTTATAATAGGGTATCTGCTGTATGTGATGAAAATTTCAAATCTTTTCCCCAAAATGTATCAAGACCTGTGATATTAAGATATTCTCAGGATGAAATGCCAGTTATTGTATTTAGTTTTGAAAAAGATGGTTCAAGAGAAGAGCTTGAAGAATATTGGGGAAAAAAAGCTGGAAGAATAGATGGAGTTGCAAAAATTGAAATTGCAGGTATAAGAAATGAAAAACATGAAATAATAATTTCAAAAGATAAAATGGATATTTTAGGTATAAATATTGCTGATATAACAAAGACAGTTTCAGAGTCTGGATATCAGTTTTCAATTACAGGGTTAGAAAATACTTATACAATAGATCCTCTTGTGGAAAATGAACAAGATATATTGGAATTACCAGTTCTTAATATGGAAGGTAAAGCTTATTATCTTAAAGATATTGCAGAAATAAAAAAAACATTACAAAATACAGATAAAAAGACTAGAGTTGATGGAAAACATACCAAAACTGGTTTTGTTTTTAGAGAAAGTGGTGCTAATATTGTAACATTATGTTCTGATATAAAAAAGGAATTTAAAAATGAAAATGTTGATTTTCTTTATGATCAGGGTGATTTTATTCTTGAAAGTATTGAATCTGTTATTTTTTCAATATTAGTTGGGCTAATTATATCAATATTATTTATTATGTTTTTTTTTAGAAGATTTTCTCTTGTAATCCCAGTTTTTTTAGTAATACCAATAAGTTTTCTATGTAGTTTTATATTTATGTATTTTAATAAAATATCTCTTAATGTAATGAGTCTTTCAGCTTTTCTTTTTTCAACAGGACTTTTATATGATAATTCAATTATAATAATTGAACATTTTGAAAGAATTACAAATGAAAAGAAAAAACTTTCTTTTAGATTATTATTTGTTAATACTATAAAAATAATGAAACCATTGTTTATTTCGACATTAACAACTTTTTTTGTATTTATACCTGTGTTTTTTCTTGAAGAAAGTGTTTTTAGTATTTACAGAGATTTTGTATTAGTATTATCTTTTTCACTTTTTGCTTCCTATATTGTAGCTTGTATAACAGTTCCTTATTTTATAAGCTTTTTTGGTATTAAAAAAATAAATATACCAGTCTTTAAAAAGTTTGAGATATTTAATGGTATATTGCTTTCAAAGACTTTAATTCATAGGAAATTAATTCTTTTTTTATGTATAATATTAGTTTTTTCAGCTATTTTGTTAAATACAAAAATAGGTTCATCAGCTTTTAGTGATACTCCAGATAATATGTTTATTCTTATATTTCAGCCAGGACTTAAATTAGACAAAGATTTATTTGATAATAATATGATTATTATTGAAAAAAAACTTTCAGAACATTCTAATGTACAAAAAGTTCTTTCAACATTTTCAGATGAATATGCAAGAATTGTAATAAGACTTAAAGAAACCTCTATAAAAACAATTATGGAAAGTTATGAATATGTAAATGAAATAATGAAAAATTATCCAGATATATTTATGTATATTTCAAATGCACCTAAAGAAGGATTTAATCAAGCTGATATTTATATTTATGGAAATACTTTTGATGAAAGAATTAAAAATGCTGAGTATATTGGAGTTAAATTAAAAAAAGAATATAAAGATATAATTAATCAGGTGATAATTAGAGAAAAAGCACCTTTAGATGAGGTTAATATTGTTATTAATTACGAAAAATCCATATTATCAGGATTTTCTGCTATGGAAGTAGCTCAGTATATAAGAGCTTATATTGAAGGTCCTAGAATAAAAAGAGCTGAATTTGAAGAAATCGATGATTTAAAAATTAGACTTTCAGGGAATTTTGATTTAGAGCAGATTAAGAATTTGCCTTTAAGAAAAGAAAAAAAAGTTGCACTTAAAGAAATTGCAGATATTCATATTGAAAAAAAACCACAGAGTATTAGACATATAAATGGTAATGCAGCTGTAACTTTAACTGTAATATATACAGATAATGATGTTTCTGATATTTCAAAAAAAATTACAGATATTATAAATAATTCTAATAGAAAAATAAACTGGGAAAAAGGTAAAAATATAAAAAGTGTTTTAAAACAAAGAAAAATAATGGCTCAAACTCTTATATGGACATTACTTCTTATGTTTACTGTACTTTTTATGTATTATGAAAAAATTTGGGATGTAATTCTGGTTTTTTCTGTTATACCTGTGAGTTACTCTTTGATTATATTTCTTATGTATATTATGGGAGTTACATGGTCGCTGCCTGTTTATATTGCATTTATACTTATTTCAGGAATAATTGTAAACAATAGTATTTATATAATAGATTTGCTTTCAAAAGAAAAAACTCCATCTATGTTTTTTAAAATATTCAATAGTGTTAATTCAAGATTTAGAGCAGTAATTATAACTACAGGAACTACTTTATGCGGTATTATGCCACTTTTGTTTGCTGGAAGTTTTTGGATGATAATGGGAATTACTGCAATAACCGGGATATTAGGTGGAATGTTAATATCTTTATATATACTTCCTGCAATGTATTATATAATAAATAAATAAAAAATTTGGAGTTTATTATGACTGGTATTAGTGCTTGTCTTCTTGGATTTTGTTGTAGATATGATGGAAAATCAATATATGATGAAAATATAATGAAATTAATTAAAAACAAAAAAGATATTTTTTATTTTTGTCCTGAACAAATGGGTGGACTTTGTACTCCAAGAATTCCTTGTGAAAAAAAGAATGGAAAAATTATCAATAAAAATAATGAGGATAAAACTCAAAATTTTGTAAATGGTGCTTATGAAACTATTAAAGCTATTAAATTATTTAAAGCAAATAAGCTTATTCTTAAAGAAAAAAGTCCATCATGCGGAGTATTAAATATATACAATGGAAATTTTGATGGGAAACTTATATCAGGTAATGGTATTTTAATTGATATATTAAATTTTGAAAATATAAAATTTAAAATCTTGAAAAATGAAAGTAATATTTCTTATACAACTTTAAAAATTCTTTAAAAAAACTTCAAAAAATACCGATAACCATATTGAGTCCTCTGAATAAATACATAATTTAGAGCTTTAGAAAAAAATTAAAAAGATAAGGCATTTGAAACAGGCTTACTCTCTGTAAGCTAATGAGAATAACGCAATATTTTTAATTTTTGGCAAAGTCTGTAAGAAAGCAAATTATAATGTAAAAGATTGTAATATTGATAAACTTTTTAGTGACCGATATGTTAGATTGGAGGTTCATTATATTTATTGATATAATTTGCTTCTATATGTCATGTTATTTAATCAGAGGCCTCAATTAAATGATTTGAAATTGTTTCAGGAGGTTTTATGAGTAATAAACTTTTCCCTGATGTTTGGAATAATAAAGGTCTTGATTTTTTTCAAAAAAAAGAATATTCAAATGCAATAAAATGTTTTAAAAGAGCAATTGCATTAAATAGAAAATATATTGAAGCTTATGTTAATCTTGGTAATACTTATTCAGTAGCAGGTCTTAATGAACAAGCTGTAAAAGCTTATACAAAAGCAAGTGTTCTTGATCCTTTATATATTGAAAAATATGGTATTGATATTAGCAAGAAAAAAAAAGAAGATCATGAAGCATATATATTTGAAGCAAGAAGAGCTTTTTTAAACTCTGACAATATTAGAGCTTTAGAATTTACAAATGAAGCTATAAGATTAAAACCAGAATATCCTGATTATAGAAATTTAAATGCTGAGATAAATATGAGAATTGGCAAATTTGAACAAGCTAGATTTAATCTTGAAAAAGCTCTTGAATTAAATCCAGCTTATGAAAAAGCTAAAAAAAATTTAGCTGAGATATTATATCTTAGGGGAATTTTCTTTTTTAGAGATGGAATGAAAGAAGAAGGTCTTTCTATATGGAAAAAAGCTTTATCTATATATCCAAGAACTGAATTTATAAGAATAGTTGTAAATATGGATTTTACAAAAAATTATTTTGAAGTTAAGTGTTCAAACTGTAATGAATTTATTAAAGCTGATTATAATTATTGTCCAAATTGTGGAATGCAAAGATGAAGATATTTATATATGAAGATGATTTTAAATATATTGCAGAACCTTATTTTCTTGAAGCTTTTTCAAATGAAAGAAATACAATCCTTTTTGTTCCTGAGTCTGGTGAATGGCTTTTGGAAGATGAAGATTGTGAAATCATAAGATTTCCTGAAGATATAATAAAAATGAATTTTAAAGGCGATTTTAATTCAAACTGGGATTATTCAATATTACCAGATCATGGAATTGAGGATTATCTTAATCCAAATGTATTTTCAGATAAAAGGAAAGGTAGGATATATAGAAGAATTACTTTACAATATATTAAAGAAAATCTTACAAAAAAATATCATAATTTACCATTATTTCAAAGAAGTGAAGATAAAATTCAAAAAGATAAGGAAATATTTGAATTAAAATTTCATGTAAAAAATTTCGTAGAATTGTTCTAAAAATTGATTTTAATCACTTTTTAGTATTCAATATTTTTAGGAATTCAGTTGGAATATAAGCTTTAGATTTTTTCCCAAATATCTTTTCAATAGAACTTGGAGAATCTTTATAATGTTCATAAATTTCCTTTAAACCATTTATTCTATACTTTTCAAATAATTCTTTGATGAAATTATCTATATACAATAAATATTAAAATATAATGTAAAAGAAACTGAGGAATCTTAACTGCACTTTTTTGAGGAAGTTTAAGTTGACATTTGTATTAATTGCTTTGTCTAATTTAATCTTAGAATTTTAAGTGATTTATGATAAAATAAAAAGAGAACTAACACTAAGTTCTAAAACTAAAGATTTTTTGTTGCCAATATCAATTTTGTTTTCACTTGCTGCTAAGATAATTTGATGATTAAAAGTACAAAAAAGTGATAAAATTAAAAATGTAACTATTTTTCGGGAAAAATATCTCATTATTTTTTCCATGAAACCTCCTTTTTTATAAAATATGATTAACATTAATAATAATAATAATAGTCAAGTTTATTTTTATAAACCGGTAACTTTTATTTTAAATTTAATTCAGAAGATTAAAATTTTTTTCAAAACTCGCAATGAATTTAATTTTTATAAACTTTTATTGATTAAACTCCGATAATTTTCTTATGAGAAGATTATTTTTTATTATTATTTCTTTTATAATATTATTTTCAGTAAATGCTTTTGAATCAGGTGTTCCTGGGTGGGTTCATGAATATTTCAAAGGATTTGAAAAAAGTGGATTTATTTCTCAAAAATCAGAATATAATATCTATGCAATGAATTCAAGAGTTCTTGTAGCAAGAGAAATATTTGAGCTTTTAAAATTATTTTCTTCAAAACCACAGAATTTTTCAACTGAAGAAACAAGAAAACTCGGTCAACTTGCTGGTGAATTTGCTGACGAATTAAAGTTTTTAAATCTGGTTAATCTTGAAGAATATACTATTTTACTTAAACTTTTAAAAAATAAAATAGAAACTAATAGAAGTGTTGTAATGACAAGTAAATTTCATACACTCGGGAAAAATGGTGAAGTTCAAAACTCATCTAGAATTGTTCATCAAAATGTTGTAAAAGCAGAAATTTTTACTGATAGAGCAGTTAAGCATTTTTATAATAAAAATTATTCAAAAGCACTTTTGGATCTTGAACAAGCTGTAAATAAATTTCCGAATTTTTTAACAGCTCATTTTTGGCTTGGTAGAGTTTATGTAAAAAAAGGTGAATATTATAAAGCAATTCATGCATGGGAAAAAGTTGTTAATTCACTTGGTAATAGAATATATATAAATGATTTTGTAGAAGTTACTTCTGATTATAATGAAGTTTTTATGGAAATATTAGAAGTATTAAGTGTTTATCCAGATAATAAAGTTGCAAATAATCTTCTTAAAACATTACAGGAAAATCTTCGCTCAAAATGATAGTTCTTATAAATCCACCTGTATCTGATAAAGCTCCATTTCCTGGAAAAGTGCAGATGGGTTTGGCAAGTCTGGCTCATTATCTTAAACTTAATAATTTTAAAGTTAAAATTATTGATGAGGATAGTATTGAAGAAATATTTTCAATACTCCATTCTATGTATTTTGATATTGAAATTCTTGGAATTACTGCTTTATCATATCAGGTAAATAATAGTTTGAAGATTTTTGAAAGAGTTAAAAACAAAAACCCAGATATTGTTACAGTTTTTGGCGGGTCAGCAGCTACTGGTATTGGTAAAAAATTATTGAATAATAAGTTTCTTGATATTGTAGTTCTTTCTGAAGGTGAAAAAGCTTTTTTGAGTATTGCTCAAAAAAACAAATATTCAAAAATTAATGGAATAATATACAAAGATAAATGTAATAATATAATTGAAAATAGTAATATTTCACTTCTTAAATCAGAAGAACTTTTTTTCCCTTCCAGAGATTTATTTAAAAATCATGGGATTTTTTATGATCAAGCTTTAAAAAAAAATTCAATTCTTTTAATGTTTTCAAGAGGTTGTACTGGAAGATGCCAATTTTGTATGGCTTATAAAATGTTCCCGGGAAAAGTTAGATTTGTTGAGATTGAAAAAGTAATATGTCATATAAAAGATATAATAAAAAATCATAATATTAAGAGTTTTGTATTTGATGATGATAGTTTTTTAAGTTCTAAAGATTATGTTGAAAAATTTTGTGATTTAATAAAACCTCTTAACATTATATTTAGAATTAATGTATCTCAATTACATTTTGATGAAAGACTTGTTTTGATGTTAAAAAAATGTGGTTTAAAAAAAATTACAATTGGTGTTGAAAGTATTTTTGAAGATACTCAAAAAATAATAAAAAAACATAGTGATATTGAAAAAATAAAAAATATATCTGAATTTTGTAAACAAAATAATATTATGCTTTCTTTGTTATTTATTGCAGCTCTTCCACTTGAAACCTCAGAGAGACTTTTGAGTACAATAAATCAAATCAAAGAGATAAACCCTAATGGTGGTTTTGACTTTCAGGTTTTTCAACCTCATCCTGGTACTTATTCTAATCAAGAATTAGAAAAATATGGTGTGATTTTAAGTGAAGATTTAGATGATTATTTCTCTGATAATATTGTTTATATTCCACACGGAATTACTAAATTTGATTTAAAAAAAATACTTGATTCTAATGCTAATAAAAAAGTTTCTATTTCTGGTGAAATTTTTATTTCGTTATTTGAAAAGTATAAAAATAATAAAAATGCTATAAAAATAAATTGCGATGATTTTGAATCTACTTTTGAAAAACATGTTATTCATTGGAAAGGTTCAAAAAGATGTATGAGTGGTCTTGCTATGATTAAAGCTCTTGGAAAGGGGAGTATTAGTTATAAATTTTTTATTGATGAAAAAAAAATTAGTGATTATACTCTTTTATGCAGATTATCTTCTCATGTAGAAGGTTTTCCTGAAGGTGATGAGTTTTGTTCTGTTCTTGATATATTTCTAAATGAAAATTTTATTATTAAAATAAAACTTGAGAGTATTCATACTACTGGGAAGTTGTATGAAATAAAAATTTCTTCAAAATATTTTAAAAAAGGTAAAAATACTATTAAATTTTCTGTTGAATCTGAGGAAAAATATTGTAATGGATTATCTATATTTACTTTTGCTTTAAATTCTTTTTATTCTAAATATGAAGTTGGCATAATCTTAGTTTAAAAAATATAAAAACATTTTCTTTATACATAACTTTATCAAAGAAATATTAACATTTGTAAATCAGACCACATGAAATTGAAAATCCTATAAATACGATTAAAACAAATATGTCTGTCAAAATTAATGTTCACTGAACATTTTTACATTCCACATTATCAAATGTTCACTTATAATACCTCCGTATATTATATGCTTCGCAACGTTCACTCAAGTTACCGAGTAGATTTTTTTTTTGCTTTTGTTTATAGAAAATCCTTCATACTTTATTTTAATTGAAAAACTTATATCGAGTTCTCTTAATTCCCAACAGACATATTTTTTTTAATATTTGTATAAAATCTAAAACTAGAAAATGAAAAAAAATTAATTTTCTTAGATTAAATTAGAAGAAAACAGTTAAAGATTTTAGAATTTATTTAAATTAAATTTAAGAGTATTAGGAATTTTTCCGAAAATATTAATACTATATATTCCGCGGAGGAAATGTGATAAAAAAGGCATTATTTATCTTTTTTGTTCTTATATATTTTGTTCCTAGTTTTGCAGCATTAAATTCAATACTAGCAGAAAATCATTTTAGTTATCCAATTATAGAAGATCTTATGTTAAGAAAACTTATTATTGCACCTGAAATATATAAAAAAGGTTCTATAATAACCAGAAAAGATATGGCGGTTTTATCTGTTATGCTTCTTACTAATACAGATGATAGACTTTATATGGAAAGACTTACTTATTATGATATTAAAAACATATTAAATCTTGTAATTGAATTTTCAGATGAAATTAATTTTTTATTCTCCTCTGAATCTACAAAAATCGAAGAAAGAATTAGAAAATTTGAAAAAAGATTAGATCTTCCTGTCGATACAAAAGTTCAATCTAAGAAAAAAAAGATGGATATGCCTGAATATCAAACTGCTAAGATAGAAAATTTTGTAACAAAAATAAGTTATGATTTTACTGGTGAATATTATGATTCAAATAATAAAGCATTATGGGAATACTTTAATCCTGAAAAAGGTCAGGAAAGTACATTGAAAAATTGGGTTGATATTGAAAGTGTAAATCCAAGTAACCCTGCAAATAAATTTAATCTGCATATTGATACTTGGTATAGAGATTCTGGCTCTGATATAAATGCTTGGATGAAATACTATGATAAATATTTTTCTCTTGAATATTCAGATCTTGTTCAGGATGACTTTTTCTTTTTGAACAAAGCAGGACTTTCTACAGATTATTTTATGGTTGATTTTGGAAAAATGCAATTTGTCAGAAGAATGAATAGCAATGATGATATTAATGATGATATATTTTCTTATTCGTTAAAAAATGGAAATGTTTCATTTTTAAAAAGAAAAGGTGAAATATTTGGAATAATTCCTGGAATTTCTTCTGATATAAATCAGAATATTGTGTTTTTTAATGGAGAACATAGAAGTTTTAAATACGAAGCTGGTATTGCCCAGAGTACTGTTGATAATATTTCAGCAAATAATGATTCAATAGGATATTCACTTGCATTTGATAGGGATGATATTATAAAAAAGCTTAATGTAAATTATATTTTTGCAGAAAATCTTTATCTTGCCGGTGATAATATTAATAATTACCGTTCATATAACACACCGTCTTCTGAAAAAACTATTATGTCTTTAGATTATTATAGAAGATTTAATGATAAATTATCTGCTGCTGTAAGATATAAAAATGATGAAAATGCTAATTCTTCATATATTACAGAAGATAAAGGATTGTCAGTTTTTTATAATATTGGAGAAACTTTTTATCAGTTTAATTATCTGATTTCAGATCAACAGGATTTAGCATTAAAAGCACAGTCAGATGAGGATACAGTAATCAATCTTACGTTAAATAAACAATTATTTGGTTATAATACAGTTATATCTCATACTTCAAATGAAAATACAACTTTGTATAAAAATATTATTAGAAAAGCACAAACCACAAGGGTTGATTTCAACAAATTTATAGATGCATATAGAGAAATCAATGGTTATGCAGAGGTATTATCTCATGATTCTCAAGATGCTTTTGATAACGATAATGCTCTTGAAGATATAAATTCAATTGGATTTGAATTACAGATATTTTCAAAAGATGGGAAAGTAATTAAACTAGGAACTGATTTTAGTGATTCTAGTGGTTTAAAAAACTATACAGAAGGGAAATTCTATGCTGGTCTTGAAAGCAGGACTGGGAATAATTCGTTTTATGAATTTGGAGTAGAAATGATTGATCACTCAGGGAAAAAAGGTGATGGAAGTTTTGACAATACAAATCTTATTATGAACTATAGAAAAAAATTCTAAAAAATATTTTTAATTATTTTATTAAATCTTTCCGGTAAATCTAAAGCAAAACATTTGTTTGCTTTTTTTACATAATGCAAAATCTTTTGTATAACTAAATCAAAGCAAATAACATTTTTAATGTTATGATTAGTGATATTTCTATTTTCTATCATTTTCTGTTATAATAAACACAAAAAAATCAAGGGGATAATATGAAAAAAGTATTAAATCCAGCTGATAGTGTAAAAATTATTAAAGATGGAGCAACAATAATGATATCAGGTTTTATGTGTTGTGGACAGCCTTTATCTCTAATTGATGCTTTAGTAGAACAAGGAACAAAAGATTTAACAATTATTTGTAATGATGCAGGTTATCCAGACAAACCAGGTGTAGGAAGACTTATAGTAGAGAAAAGAGTGAAAAAACTCATAGCTTCACATATTGGACTTAATCCAATAGCAGGACAACAAATGAATTCAGGAGAACTAGAAGTTATTCTTGTTCCACAAGGTTCTCTTGCTGAAAAAATACGAGCTGGTGGAACTGGACTTGGTGGAATACTTACTCCAACAGGTGTTGGAACTGAAGTTGAAAAAGGTAAAAAGATAATTGAAGTCGATGGAATTAAATATATTCTTGAAGAAGCTTTAAAAGCTGAATTCTCTTTAATAAGTTCAAATATTTGTGATGAATTTGGAAATGCTTTTATAGCAAAATCTGCTAAGAATTTTAATGTTGTAATGGCAATGGCAGGTGAAAATACAATAATTGAAACTAAAAAATTAGTAAAAACCGGACAAATTGAAAATGAAAATATTACTGTTCCAGGTGTTTTTGTCAATACTATAGTAGTTGGAGGCAAAAATGATTAAAAATGAAAAGCAATTGAAAAGAGAAAAGATAGCAAAAAGAATAGTTAAGGAATTTCCTGATAATTCACTTGTAAATCTTGGCATTGGACTTCCAACTCTATGTGCTGATTTTCTTCCTGATGATAAGACAATACTTCTTCATTCTGAGAATGGATTTACAGGACTTGGAAAAGCATGTCAAGTAGGGCAAGAAGATGCTGACCTTATTAATGCAGGCGGAGCATTTGTAACTATACAAAATGGTGGGTGTTTTTTTGATTCAACAATGTCTTTTGGGATTATTAGAGGAGGACATCTTGATGCAACTGTGCTTGGAGCATTAGAGGTGGATTCTCATGGTAATCTTGCAAATTATATGATACCCGGGAAAATGGTTCCTGGAATGGGTGGAGCAATGGATCTTGTAACCGGAGCTAAAAAAGTTATAATTGCTATGGAACATATTGATAAACATGGTAATTCTAAAATTCTTGAAAAATGCTCTCTTCCTTTGACAGGAGTTAATGTAGTAGATAAGATAGTAACGGATCTTGCAGTTATTTCTGTTACAAAAAATGGACTTTTACTTGAAGAAATATCAGAAGATACAACACTTGAATTTGTTATTGAAAATACAAAAGCTAAATTAACTATATCAGAAAATTTAGGTAGATTTTAGGAGAAAGTATGAAAAAAATGATAATTACCTGTGCTGTTTCGGGTGCCGAAACTACCAAAAAACATAATCCAGCATTGCCAGTTACGCCTGAAGAAATTGCTGTTTCTACTTATGAAGCTTATTTAGCTGGTGCTTCAATTGTACATCTTCATGTAAGAGATAAAAATGGCAATCCTACTCAGGATATTGAAGTATTCAAAAAAGCTATTGAACTTATAAGACAAAAATGCGATATAGTTATTGAAGTTACAACAGGGGGAGCAGTTGGAATGACTCCTGAAGAAAGACTTCAACCAGTTAGACTTTCACCTGATATGGCATCTCTTGATTGTGGTACGGTAAATTTTGGAGATGAATATATTGTGAATACTCTTCCAATTATGAGAGAGTTTGCAATTGAAATGGAAAAATATAAAGTTAGACCAACTCTTGAATGTTTTGATCTTTCTCATATATATGCATCCCATGTTCTTATTAAAGAAGGTATTTTAAAACCACCATTTCATTATGGATTTGTATTAAATGTACCTGGTGGAGTACCTTATTCTTCAGAAAACCTTAATATTTTTGTCAGCAGATTGCCTTTAGGTAGTCATTTTACTGTTATTGGTATTGGGGGTAGAGCTTCACTTATGGCTCATTTTGGAGCAATTGATTTGGGAGGATTTTTAAGAGTTGGATTTGAAGATAATATTTATTATTCTAAAGGAGTTCTTGCAAAAAATAATGCTGAGCTTGTCGAGAGAGCAGTTAGAATATCAAAAGAAGCTGGTCTTGAAATTGCAAAACCTCAAGATGTTAGAAAATTATTAAAATTAAAGGAGGGATGATAAATGCAAAAAGGAAACCCTTTTGGTGCACATAGAGTTATTGAACCTGTTGGAGTTCTTCCGCAACCTGCAAAAAAAATAAATAATGATTTTTCTTTAATTTATGATAATGAAATACTTGTTGATGTTGAAATACTTAATATTGATTCAGCATCTTTTACTCAGATAAAAGAACAAGCTGAAAATAACTCTGAAAAAATTAAAGAAATAATACTAAATATTGTTGAAGAAAAAGGGAAAATGCAAAATCCTGTAACTGGTTCTGGTGGAATGTTTATTGGAAAAGTAAAAAAAATTGGCAATTTATTAAAAAATAAAATAAAACTTAAAGAAGGTGACAAAATTGCTTCTCTTGTATCACTTTCATTAACTCCGTTAAAAATAGAAAAAATAATAGAAGTAAAAAAACAAATAGATCAAGTTATTGTTAAAGCTCAGGCTATTCTATTTGAAAGTGGTATATATTCAGTTTTACCAGATGATATTCCAGCTTCTTTAGCTCTAGCAGTACTTGATGTATGTGGAGCTCCAGCACAGACTGCGAGATTTGTAAAGCTTAATAATACTGTAGTTATTATTGGAGCAGGTGGGAAATCTGGTGTTTTATGTGCTTATGAGGCAAGAAAGCGTGTTGGAAGAAATGGAAAGATAATTGGTATTGAATATTCTGATAATAATATTGAAAACTTAAAAAAACTTGGAATATGTGATGTTATTTTAAAATTAAATGCTTGTGATGCACTTTTATGTTATGAAGAAATTTCCAAATATACAAATGGAGAACTTGCAGATGTAGTTATTAATTCTGTAAATATTGAAAATACAGAAATGGCATCAATAATGATGTGTAAAGATAAAGGACTTGTTTACTTTTTTTCAATGGCGACTTCTTTTACAAAAGCAGCACTTGGTGCTGAAGGTGTTGGAAAAGATGTTGATATGATTGTTGGAAATGGTTATACAAAAGGTCATGCTGATTTGACACTTGATATTGTTAGAGAATCATCACAAATAAGAGAACTTTATGAGAGATTATATGTATAAAGGAGGAGAATAATATGAAATTTAATAAGGTTGAGTATAATAAAATACCTTTATTTAAAGATGTTACAGAAGAACAGTGGAATGACTGGAAATGGCAGATGAGAAATAATATAAAAGATATTGAAACTCTTGAAAAAGTTCTTCCGATTGATGAAAAGGAAAAAACAAATTTAAAAAAATGTCTTGAAAAATTTAGAATGGCTATAACTCCATATTATGCAGCTTTAATGGATAAATCATATAAGTTATGTTCGGTAAGATTACAGGGTGTTCCTGATATTAAAGAATTAAATGATGATATATCTGATCTTGATGATCCACTTCATGAAGATGTTGATTCACCAGTTCCCGGACTTACTCATAGATATCCAGATAGAGTTCTTTTATTAGTTACAAATATATGTTCTATGAATTGCAGACATTGTACAAGAAGAAGAATGGTGGGGTTTGAAGATGTTCATATGCCAAAAGATAATATTGATAAAGCTGTTGAATATATAAAAAAGCATAAAGAAATTAGAGATGTTCTTATATCTGGTGGAGATCCGCTTACTCTTGATGACAATTCTCTTGAATATGTAATAAAAAAAATTAGAGCTATTGAACATGTTGAAATAATTAGAATAGGTTCAAGAACTCCAGTTGTAATGCCAATGAGAATTACAGATTCACTTGTAAATATGTTAAAAAAATATCATCCTATTTATGTTAATACTCATTTTAATCATTATTCTGAAATAACTGAATCATCAAGAATTGCATGTGAAAAACTTGCTGATAATGGAATACCTGTTGGGAATCAGAGTGTTCTTTTAAGAGATGTTAATGATTGTCCAAGAATAATGAAAAAACTTGTTCATGAACTTTTAAAAATAAGAGTTAAACCTTATTATATATATCAATGTGATCTTTCAAAGGGAATTGCTCATTTTAGAACATCTATATCAAAAGGAATTGAAATAATAGAAAATTTAAGGGGTCATACAACTGGAATGGCTGTTCCTACATTTGTAGTCGATGCTCCAGGTGGTGGAGGAAAAATCCCTGTAATGCCTAATTATATTGTTTCTCAGTCTGATAGAAGAGTAGTTCTTAGAAACTATGAAGGAGTTATAACAACTTATACTCAACCACAGAATATATTTTCTGAATGCTGGTGTGAATTATGTAAAGAAGAAAAATACGGCCCGCTTACAGGAATTGCTAAACTTCTTAACGGAGAAAAACTTGCACTTGAACCGAAAGGTCTTGTAAGAAATGATCGGGATAAGAAATAAATTTCTACAGGATTTATTTAATGGATTTTAATAAATTTATAGGAAAAACTGTATTTGTTTCTGGTACAAGTAAGAATTCAGGAAAAACTACTTTTTTAAATTATCTTTCTAATAAAATGAGAGATAAAACTGAATTTTGTAGATTGACAATAGGAATTGATGGTGAGATTACAGATAGTGTTTTTGGTAATATTAAACCTAGAGTTTTTGTAGAAAAAAATGATTTTATAGTAACCACAGAACATGAAATACATAAAAGTGGGGGAGATTTTTGTATTTATGAAGTTTTTCCATATAAAACTGTTGAAGGAAGATTAGTCTTTGCCCGTGCTGGCAGGCGGGCAAGGATAAGTCTTATAGGTCCAGAAACAAACGATTATCTTGGAAATATAATAAAAATTGTTAAAAAGCATGTAAATACTATATTTGTTGATGGTGCTGGAGACAGAGTAACACAAATATCTTCAGTGGAGAATTCTGTTTTTTTTTATATTTTTTTTATAGAAAATAATTCTTTAAATAAAAGTATTGAAAAAATCTTTCAAATAAATGATTATTCAGAAGTTTCAGATGAATATAAAAATATTTTATATAAAAAAATAAAAGGTATTATTACTTTGAATAAAATTTCTAATATTGAAAAAGATATTAAAAATATAGTTTTTGAAGATATGACAAAGATATTTCTTGATTTTGCACAATGGAAAAAAATAAGAAAAAAATATAATATTTTTTTTGAAAATAAATTAGAACTCGCTGGAATTGTTGTAAATTCAAAGATGATAGAAACAGATTTAATTAAAAAATTGCTTAACAAAAAAGTGAATTTAGATTATATTATATTCAATCCTTATAAACATATTGTGTAAAAAAGGGGTTTATGTTGAAAAATAATATGCTAGGCTGGTCTTTTATTAATGATTTTCTTAGAGAGTATGAACTTTTAACTCCATATGGAAAATCATGGAAAAAAAACCAAGAAATAATAAAAGATTTAAAAGAACTACAATATCATTATAAACTAAACGATATTCTTCTTGATTTTCTTAATAATTCTAATGAAGAAAATATAGCTCTACTTTCATATTGTATTTCAAGAATTCCTTATATTGATAGCTTTAAAATTGTAAATTCAGCAGATGTTTTTCTTTTTAAAAGATTTTTTTTTAATTTCAAAAAAATAATAAAACTTCTTGGAAATAAAATATCAACTTGTTTTGACATTAAATGGGAATTTGAAGAAATCTATGAAATTCTCACAAAAGGTGGAGGAGATATAGAGAGTTTTCATCTTTCTACAAGCTATTCAAACAATTTACTAGAAATTAGAAAAAACTTAGCTGTAATTGATGAAAATTTAAAAGAAAAGAGAAAAGATTTTTTTGAAAAAATATTAAAACAATATAATTTAGATTTTACATACAGGGATTTTATTATAATTTCTTATAGTAAAGCTGATGAGATAAAACAATGTGATTTTTTTTATATTGAAACTTATGATTCAGAGAATTTTATTGTAAAACCAGTATTTCCAATAGATATATTTGAACTTTTAAAAGAAAAGGAAAAACTCATAAAAATTGAATCAGACGAAGAAAATATAATAATTGAAGATATATCTAAAAAAATATTTAAAATTTCAAATATTATAAAGAAAAATATAAATAGTATAAAATTACTAGATATAGTTTTTTCTCGAGTAATTCTTATGAAAAAATATAATATGTATCAAAAACCTGAATTTAAAAAGGAAAAAACCCTAATAATTGAAAAAGGTGAATTTATTCCTCTTAGAGAAAAATGTAAAAAAAAGAAATTACAGTATTATCCTCTTGATATTGAATTAAAAAAAAGCATAGGATTGATAAGAGGATCTAATATGGGTGGAAAAACTATTGTTATAAAAAGCATAGCTTTTTTTCAGATTCTAGCTCAATATGGTTTTTTTTTACCATGCCAAAAATTTATATCAACAATTTATGACGATATATTAACAATTTCTGAAATAGTAGAAGTTGAACTTTCAGGATTAAGTTCTTTTGGAACTGAAATAACAAATCTTATAAATGTTTTGAATAAAAAAGGTAATATTTTATTACTTATAGATGAATTTGGAAGAACTACAAATTCTGATGAAGCTTTTGCAATGTTATGTGGATTAATAGAGTTTTTTATTAAAAATAGCAGATTTACAGCATTGTTTTCCACACATTTTTTAAAAATTCCTGATTTTTCTGAAGTATTTTGTTTTAGAATGAAAGGTCTTGATAATGAGAGATTTGATAAAGAATATAAATATAAAAAAAATACTACTATTAAAGCAAGAATAGAACTTATAAACAATTTTATGGAATATATTATAGAAAAAGATAATAATAATAGACAGTCGCAGGATGCTTTAAATGTTGCTGAAATTTTGGGACTTGACGAAAATATTATAAAACATGCAAGAAATTATATGGGGAGGCAGAATGAAAAGCAAATTGGGACTATCAGCTGATAAGATAGCAAAAGCAAGAAAACTTTCAAGTGATATAGTCAGACCTGTTCAGGATTTTATTGAAAGAAATACTACTGTTACTGTTGAAAGGTCAACTTTAAGACTTATGGGTGTTGATTATAAGGATAGCGATGAAATACCCGTACCAAATATTATAGTAGATCAACTTAAAGAAAAATTAGAACATGGAGTTTCAAAATATTATATAAATGCTTTACTTAAAACTAATAAAAGTGTTGAAGAACTTAATAAAGCAATTGGTGATGAAAATCTTGATATATCAGAAATTCCTTTAGGGGATTTTCAAACTATAAAGAAAAAATCAGTTGAACTAATTGAAACATTTAAAGAAAAAGTTAAAAAAAACACAAAATATAGAAATGAAAAGCTTGAGGAATATAAAGAAAATATAAAATCTCCTATGCTATATGTAATTGTTGCGACAGGAAACATATATGAAGATGTAAAACAAGCTCAGTCTGCTGTATATCAAGGTGCTGATGTTGTTGCGGTAATTAGAACTACAGCACAGAGTTTGCTTGATTATGTTCCTTATGGTGCTACTACAGAAGGATTTGGAGGAACTTATGCAACTCAAGAGAATTTTAAAATAATGAGAAAAGCTCTTGATGAAGTAGGAGATAAACAAAAAAGATATATTCGTCTTGTTAATTATTGTTCAGGGTTATGTATGCCAGAAATAGCTGTAATGGGTGCTTTTGAAAGACTTGATATGATGCTAAATGATTCTATGTATGGAATTTTATTTAGAGATATAAATATGTATAGAACTTTTGTAGATCAAAATTTTTCAAGAATGATAAATTCTTATGCTGATGTAATTATAAATACAGGTGAAGATAATTACCTTACAACTTCAGATGCTTATGAAAAAGCAAATACAGTTCTTGCATCTCAGTTTCTAAATGAAAAGTTCGCACAGAATGCAGGTATGCCTTCAAAACTTATGGGACTTGGTCATGCATTTGAAATGAATCCAGAACTTGAAAATGGTTTTTTATATGAATATTCACAAGCATTGATGGCAAGAGAAATTTTTCCTGATGCTCCGCTTAAATATATGCCACCAACCAAATATATGACAGGAAATATATTTAAAGGACATGCTATGAATACAATGTTCAATTTTGTATCAAAAGCTACAAATCAAGGAATACATCTTCTTGGAATGCTTACAGAAGCTATTCATACTCCTCATATGCAGGATAGATATTTGGCTATTGAAAATGCTCAATATGTAATGAATAATATGAAAGGGTTTTTTGATGAAATAGATTTTAAAAAAGATGGAATAATTGTAAAAAGAGCCCATGAAGTTCTTGACAATACAATTGAATTTTTAAATGAAATAAATGATGAAGGTTTACTTAATTCAATAGAAAAAGGTAAATTTGCTGAGGTAAAAAGACCAAAAGACAGAGGAAAAGGACTTGCTGGTGTTGTTGCAAAAAGCTCAGAATACTGGAATCCTTTTGAAGATTTTTTAATTAAAGAATTAAATGCAGGAGGAAAAAAATGAATATAAGACCTTATGGTGATACTTTAGATGATGGTGCTGTACAACTTTCTTTTACTCTTCCTGTAAAAAACAATATTAAAGGTGAAGAAGCAGCAAGATTATTTACTTTAAAAGCAGGTTTCAAAGAAGCTGAAGTAGTTTATTCAACATCACTTTCCGAAGAATTTACTTTTTATATTGTTTATGGAAAAACTGATATAAGCATAGATTATAGTAATATTCAGGTTAAAGAAGCTACTGAGAATTTTATGGATTATTATGAAGTAAATGATTTTATAAAAAAAGAAATTGGTAGAAAACTTGTAATAGTAGGTGCTTGTACAGGTTCAGATGCACATACTGTTGGAATTGATGCTATAATGAATATGAAAGGGTATAATTTTCATTATGGACTTGAAAGATATCCTATGATAGATGCTTATAATCTTGGAGCTCAGGTACTTAATGAAGAACTTATAGAATTTGCAAAAAAAGTCAAAGCAGATGCTATTCTTATATCACAAGTTGTAACGCAAAAAGAAGTGCATGTAAAAAATCTTACAGAATTTGTTGAGATGATAGAAGCAGAAGGTATTAGAAAAGATATTATAATAATTGCAGGTGGTCCTAGAATCAGTAATAAATTAGCTCTGGAACTTGGATATGATGCTGGTTTTGGAAGAGGAACTTATGCTGACCATGTTGCTACTTTTGTTTGTGAAAAAATAGTTGAAAGAAATAGGAATAAATGAGGTGAAAAATGAAAAAAAGAATTGAAAGTCTTATTAGAGTTAGAATGAGTAGTAGTGATGCTCATTATGCTGGGAATCTTGTTGATGGAGCTAGATTACTTCAACTTTTTGGTGATGTTGCAACTGAATTACTCATAAGAGCAGACGGAGATGAAGGTCTTTTTGTTGCTTATGATAATGTTGAATTTATGGCTCCTGTATTTGGAGGAGATTTTATTGAAGCGAGAGGATATATCGAACATATAGGAAATTCTTCAAGAGTAATGAGTTTTGAAGCTTATAAAGTAATTACTTCAGCAAATTCTTCGGTTGCATCAGCTTGCGATGTATTAGAAGAACCTGTATTAGTTTGTAAAGCTCATGGAACTTGTGTTGTTCCAAAAGAATTTCAGAGGAATTGATGTTGCGTTGCGGTAACCGGTTATTGCAAAGCAAAAATAAATGTTGTAAAAACTTTTTATATGTGTGAAAATATTAAAGAGCAAGTATTAAAATAGTGAAATGGTGAAAGAGTTGAGGGTTGAGGGTTAAAGAGTTAAAAGAAAGAACAGTGAAACTGTGACAGATAGAGCGTGACATGTCATTTTATGACTGGTCATTTTATGACATTAGTGACAAAAAAACAAAGTCACTATGTTACCGGAGAGTTGCAGTCACATTTTAGTTAAAGGTTTTTAAACTAGACCGAAAGGTTTTTACTAACGAGCGAAGCTAGTACTAACTTTCTTTATCTCTGTCATGCCGGTATGTTTTTGAGGCGGAATCTGTTTTAAAGTTTTGTTAATAATGTTAAGGGAGAAAAAAATGAGAGAAGTCTATATTGTTGATGCTGTAAGAACAGCTGTTGGAAGTTTTAATGGAGCTCTTTCAGGAGTTTCAGCTGTGGAACTTGGTACGACTGTGGTTAAAAGCATTCTTGAAAGAAATGCTCTTAAAGGCGAAGAAATTGATGAAGTAATAATGGGTTGTATACTTCAAGCTGGAATAGGTCAAAATCTTGCTAGACAGTCAGCTATTAATTCAGGTATTCCTGTTGAAAAAACTGCTGTTACTGTTAATATGGTTTGTGGTTCTGGATTAAGAACTGTAGAAATGGCAGCTCAAGCAATAATGTGTGAGGATGCAGAATTAATTATTGCAGGTGGAGCTGAAAGTATGACAAATGCTCCTTATCTTCTACCAAAAGCTAGAAATGGCTATAGAATGGGTCATGGTGAAATTATAGATTCAATGATAAAAGATGGTCTTACTGATATTTTCAATGACTATCATATGGGAATAACAGCTGAGAATATTGCTGAAAAAATGAATATTTCAAAAGAAGAACAGGATAAATTTGCTGTAAGTTCTCAAAATAAAGCAGAAAAAGCACAAAAAGACGGGAAATTTAAAGATGAAATAGTTCCTGTACTTATACCTATGAGAAAAAAAGATCCTATAGTGTTTGAAGAGGATGAATATATAAAAAAAGGTGTTACTTATGAATCAGTATCAAAAGTTCGTTCAGCTTTTAAAAAAGATGGTACTGTAAGTGCTGCTAATGCTTCAGGTATAAATGATGGTGCAGCTGCAGTGCTTTTAGCTAGTGAACAAGCTTGTAAAAAATATAATCTTAAAAAGATTGCAAAGATTGTAAGTTATGCTCAGGCTGGTGTTTCTCCTGATGTTATGGGACTTGGGCCTATACCTGCTGTAAAAAAAGCTATTTCCAAAGCTAAATGGGAAATATCAGATCTTGATCTTATAGAAGCTAATGAAGCTTTTGCTGTACAGTCAATTGCTGTTAATAGAGAATTAGCTTGGGATACACAAAAAGTTAATGTTAATGGTGGAGCTAT
Organism: Candidatus Muiribacterium halophilum; assembly: GCA_023228995.1. Classification (GTDB taxonomy): domain Bacteria; phylum Muiribacteriota; class Muiribacteriia; order Muiribacteriales; family Muiribacteriaceae; genus JALOAD01. Next base: position 41,758 of record JALOAD010000008.1, on the reverse strand, counting down.
TGCTTTGGGTCATCCTGTTGGAGCGAGTGGAACAAGAATTCTTGTTACTTTAATTCATGAGATGAAAAGAAGAAACAATAAAAAAGGTATTGCAACATTATGTATTGGTGGTGGTATGGGTATTGCTGTTTGTGTTGAAATGATTTAATTTTTTTTAAATTTATTTTTTTATTAAAATATAAAAGTATTAAAAATATTAAAATCCCGGCATGATTCTGAGAAACTGTCATCCCGGCATGATTCTGAGCCGGGATCTCGTTTTTGATTTTTTTTATCATTACAATAACGCAAAAAAATAATCATTCGGTTCTATTCAATATTTTACATCCATATAAAATATCTCATTACCTTCCTTTTCTCGTAATTGCTGACAGACATATTTTTTTAATCTTTTATAAAAATCAAAATTATCTTGTTAAATTAATAAAAAGCAACATATTGTTATATTTTGTCATACCGGTATGTTTCTGAGTCGGTATCTGTTTTTGTTTTTAGTTCTGTCATTCCCTTGAATATAGGAATACATAAAAAAATAAAAAAAATTTACGAAATAATCAAAATTTTAGTATAATTGAAACCTCAATTAAAAACTCGAATAAATAAGGAGTTTATGTTTTGAAAAAATGGGTTGTACTTTTTGCAGGAATTATTCTACAGACAATATTAGGTGGAATATATGCCTGGAGTGCTTTTGTTCCATCTCTTACTGAAAATTATGGATTTTCAAAAGGTCAATGTGGACTTGTTTTTGGTGTTATGATTGCTGTTTTTTCTGTTTCTACAATTCCAGCAGGCTATTTTTTAAATAAATTTGGTCCGAGAATCACATCTCTAATCGGTTCTATCTTTTTTGCATTGGGTTATATTTTAGCATCTTTTGCAGGCAATTCATTTTTTTTAATAATTATTAGTCTTGGTATTATTGCCGGTATAGGTGTTGGTTTTGGATATGTTTGTCCTATGTCGACGGGTATGAAATGGTTTCCTAAAAATCGTGGTCTTATAACTGGTATTGCTGTTGCAGGTTTTGGAGGCGGAGCAATAATTTTAAACTATGTTGTTGAGTATTTTGTTTTTAATATGAATTTAGTTATTGGAGATGTTTTTTTAATTATAGGTATTTATTTTGGACTTGCTGCTGTTATAAGCTCACTTTTTCTTGCTGAGCCATTAAATCATGGATATTATGTTGAAAAAAACAATAAAATTAGCATTAAAGAACATGTATTTTCAAAATCTTTTTTTACAATTATTCTTGGTATGTTTGCAGGAACTTTTTCTGGACTTCTAATAATAGGGAACCTTAAACCTATGATGTTGAGTTTAGGTGTAGGAGAATTTTTTGCAACTTTGAGTATTTCAATTTTTTCACTAGGAAATATTACAGGTAGAATTTTGTGGGGAAAGATATATGATAGATTTAAGTCTGCAAAGACTATAAAGTTATCTTTGATTTCAATTTTTTTAACATTTGTGTTTTTTACTTTAAAATTACAAGTTGAATTCCTTATTATAGTTATTTTTTTTGCTGGAATGGGTTTTGGTGGCTGTTTTGTTGTTTATGCATCATCTGTTGTGGAAAAATTTGGAATGAAATTATTTTCATTTTTATATCCGATTTGTTTTCTATCCTATGGTTTAGCAGCATTAATTGGACCTTCTACAGCCGGATATTTGAAAGATATGTCTGGAAGTTATTCTTATGCAATAAATGTTTGTATTGCAATGCTTTTTATAGTTCTGATAATAAATTATATTACAGAAAAAAGGATAAAGAAAGTATAAAAACAGTATAAAAGCGGTATAAGAGTATAAGAACGGGATAAAAATAATTATTAATTATAGAAGCCGGGAAAGCCCGAGATTCGGGAGTTGGGAAAATATTTAAACCCTACAAACCCTACAAATCCGTTATCGCCTTCGTGTTAATTCTAAAATTATTTTAACATAAATTCTCTGATTATTTTATACAGAACTTTATTTTATATAAACTAACTCACAATTGTTAATATATTTTTTTTGTATTATAATGATGATGAAAAAATAAATTTTTATAGCATTACAGGGGGTTATTAGTTATGGAAGTTAATAAAATAGGTGTTATTGGTTTTGGGACAATGGGTAGTGGAATTGTCACTGTATCGTTGGTTTCTGGTTTTGATGTTACTGTTTGTGAAGTAAATGAAAAAGCTATGGAAAATGGTAAAAATATTCTTTCTAAAAATCTTGCAAGAATGGAAAGAAAAGGTAATCTTAAGAAATCTTCAAATGAATATATAAATTCTTTAAATTGTGTTTTTAATATAGATGAACTTAAAGATTGTGATATTGTAATTGAAGCTGCAACTGAAAACAAACAGCTCAAACTTGATATTTTTAAAAAACTCGATAATTTAATGCCAAAAAATACTATACTTGCAACAAATACATCTTCTATATCTATAACTGAGATTGCTGGTGTTACTAATAGAGCTGAAAAGATTATAGGAATGCATTTTATGAATCCTGTTCCTATGATGAAACTTGTTGAAGTTATTCGTGGAATTGCAACTAGTCAGCAAACTTATGATATTGTTAATGATATATCACTTAAAATGGATAAAACTCCAGTTGAAGTAAATGATTATCCAGGTTTTGCAGTTAATAGATTGCTTATTCCTATGATAAATGAAGCTTGTTTTTGTCTTATGGAAGGAGTTGGAAAAGCTGAAAATATCGATACTGTAATGAAGCTTGGAGCTTCTCACCCGATGGGACCGCTAGCTTTAGGAGATCTTATAGGTCTTGATGTTTGTCTTTCTATTATGGAAGTGCTTTATGATGGCTTTAAAGATTCAAAATATAGACCTTGTCCGCTTCTTGTTAAGATGGTAAATGCAGGTTATCTTGGAAGAAAGTCTGGAAGAGGATTTTATAATTATGGAGAGGGTAAATAAATGTCATATAAATTTTTTGTTTTAGAAAAAGATAATAATATATATAGACTTATAATTAATGCGCCAAAGAGTTTGAACTCTTTAAGCACTGAATTATTAAATGATTTTGAAAAAATAATTGATGAAATATCAAAAGAAAATGTAAAGGTACTTATTATAACTGGAATTGAAAAATCTTTTGTTGCTGGTGCTGACATTGCTGAAATGAAAGAAATGAATTATCAGCAAGCTTTAGATTATGCAAAGCTAGGACATAGGGTTTTTTCTAAAATTGAACAGGCTCCTTTTATTACTATTGCTGCGATTAATGGTTATGCACTTGGTGGTGGACTTGAACTTGCATTAGCATGTGATATAAGAATTGCTTCAAAACGAGCAAAATTAGGTCAGCCTGAAGTTAGTCTTGGTATAATTCCAGGATTTGGTGCAACTCAGAGATTATCAAGACTTATAGGTGTTTCTCTTGCAAAATATGTTATTTTTAGTGGAGATACTTTAAAAGCAGAAGAAGCTGAAAAAATGGGTATAGTTGTTAAAGTTACTGAACCTGAAGAACTTATTGACGAAGCAAAAAAAATAGCTTTAAATATTATAAGTAAGAGTTTTAATGCTGTTATCATTGCAAAAAAAGCTATAGAGCAAGGTATAGAAATGCCTAAATACGAAGCTCTTAAAACTGAAGAAATTCTTTTTGCTAGTTGTTTTACTCACAATGATCAAAAAAATGGTATGAGTGCATTTATTGAAAGGAAAAAGCCTAATTTTGAATAAAAAAAACTTTTTAATTTTTGTTTTTTTAATATTTTTAAATTTTAATACTTTTTGTGAATTATATGATACTGATGAAGTATTGCTTTTTAAAAAGAAAGCTGAGTTTGTTATAAAAAAACTTGAAGAAAAAAATATATCATCTGGTCAGGATAATATCAGAAGTATTGACGAAAAAATGAAAATACTTGAAATAATAAATTATTTTGGAGAAGCTTTTGAAAAGCTTGAAAAAAAGAATTTTGAAGAGGTAAGAAATTTACTTTCTAAAATAAGTGATATTCTTGACACTTTGGAATATAAAAAAGATATAATAAAAGTATTGGATCAAAAATTGCTTTTTGTTTCAGAAAATAGGATTTGTGTTGAGGTTAAGCTTAAAAATATTTCTCAAAAATTTGTTGAAAACGGTAAGATGAAGGTTGTTTTAAAAGATAGTGGGGGAAATATAGTTATTGAAAAGATTTTTTCATTTATGATTTCAATATTAAAACAAAATCATGAAATAATAGAGAGATTTTATTTTTATAATATAAAAAATCCTGAAATAATAAAAAATGCTGAAGTTGAATTTATTAATTCTATGGAGTGATATTTGATCTTTTTTTTATATTTCTTAATATTTTTGATAACTTTTTTAGGTGTTCTTGTATTTTATCCATATACTGTATATTTTACAGGAGATATAAATAAATATTTTTTAATGTGTGATTTTTTTATTGTTGATTTATTATTTAGAAAAAATAAAAAAAAGACAGTTTTAAAATTGAAACTTTTTGGCTTGTTCATAATTTTTGAAAAAAAAACAGGTAAAAATAAAGTCAAAAAATATGATCCTGATTATGAAAGAATATATTTTGTAATATCTTTTTTTATAAGACATATTTTGAGTCTGTTAAAGATTGTTGATATTAAAAAACTTGGTGTAGAAATTAAAATTGGTTTTAGAGAGTATTATATTCTTTCTCAAATACATATATTTTCAATTATATTTAATAATATTCTTCCTGATGGTATTTTTTGTGTTATAGAACCTGATTATGAAAAAGAATTGTTTGATTATCAAGGAAAAGGTGAAATAACTATTTATTTATGGAAAATATTTTGGTTTTTTATAAAACTTCTTTTTCACAGAGCTACATGGTCTGGTATTTATGAATATTATAGATATTATAAAAAAATTTAAATAAACTATATAGACCATTATGCTTTTGATTAAGGTACATTGGTCAAAACTTGATTTTTCAATAATATAATGATATATTTTTAAAACCTACTGAAATGCCCGATGGAAAATTAGGACGAGATTTTTATATAGTCTATAGGAGGAATTAAATGTCCGAAGGAAAGAAAAGGAAACACACACCTGAACAGAAGAGAATACTTCAAAACAGAAAAAGAGCAGAAAGAAATACTGCTTTAAAAAGTAGAATGAAAACAACTGTCAAAAAATTTGAAAAAGCAGTTGAAGCTGGCGTTGCTAATGAAGAAAGTGCAGTTCTTTATAAAGATGTTACAAGAACATTGGATAAAATGGTAACTAAAGGAATACTTCATAAAAATACTGCTGCAAGAAAAAAATCAAGATTGTCAAAAAAAATCTCAAATTAAATTTTTATAAAAACGCCCCGGTTATCCGGGGTTTTTTTTTACCTAAAATTAAATTTTATGGAGTGAACTGTGAATAATACAGCTCATATTCTTAATTTTTCTCAACTACTTTACTCTTTAAATATTGAGGAAGATATTGAGAAAATAGATTTTAAAATAAATAATTATTTCTTAGATAATTTCCATTTTTATTCTTCTGCTTTTTATCTTTTTAATGATAAGGAAGTAATGAAATATAGATTTATTGGTGAGAGCATTACAGAAAATGAGCTTACAGAATGTAGAATAATCGTCAATGGACTTTTTCCTGAAATCTCTAAAGAAAATATTGTGGCTGATACTATTTTTATAAAGAGATCTAAATCACTTATATTTTTCCCCGTTATATCTTCTAAAAAATGTGTTGGATTATTTGCTTTGTTTTTAAAAGAAAAGATTACAGAAGAGCAGAAAGAAACAGTATCTAAAATTATACTTGATATTGGAAATATATTATTTGAGAAAATAATTGAAAATGAAGATAAAAATAAATATATAGAAATTGCCAATGAATATAATAGAGAAATGGAAACAGCAAGTCTTCTTCATAAAAAAATAATCCCTAAAAATCATTTTGATTTTGAAAATTTGAATTTAAAAGTAATTTATAGACCATATAAACTTATTGGCGGAGATTATTATAATTGTTTTGAAATAGAAAAATCCAAAAAATATCTTATTGTTATGGCTGATGCAGCCGGAAAAGGAATGGCTGGAGCTCTTATATCCAATATGTTTCATGTTATATTAAAATATATTACAATTACTGAAAAAATAAATAGTCTTGAAAAAATATGTCAAAATATTAATGCATTTATGTGTGAATCTATTGACTGTTACCACTTTATTGCATCTATGTTTGTTCTAATAGATTATGAAAAAAAGACTTTTCAGGTTTGTAATTGTGGACATAGTTCACCATATTATATTTCCAAAGAAAACATTGTAGAAATTGATGGGGGAAATCCTCCTATGGGTATTGATAATATATCTTCTTTTGAAATATCAGAAAGAAGTATTGAAAATGGAGATAAATTTTTGTTCTGGACAGATGGTTTTGCTGAATCTGAAGAGGATGGCATTGCACTCTTAAGGCTTCTTAAGGATTATAGCCTTCTTTCAATTGACAATCTTATAAGAGTATTATATTCTAAGATGAACAGAGAAAACTATACAGATGATATAACTCTCATTGTCGGTCATATATTTTGTCAAGAGGAAATCAATGCTTAGTTCAAGGATAAAATATCTTTTTAGTCTTATACATGATATGTATAATGTTGAGGATTTTTTTCATTTAAAAAAACTTATAGTTAAAAGAACTTCTGAGATATTTGAAGCTGAAAGAGTTTCTCTTATGCTTTTTGATGAATATTCTCAGACTCTTAGAATTGTTGAAAGTGTTGGAATATCTTCTAAGGTAGTAAACAATACAGCTTGTAAACTTGGGAAGGATATTGCTGGTCTTTCTCTTAAAGAAAAAAAACTTTTTTTTATTGAAAATATATATGATATAAGTAAAAAATATGGTTTTAAGGTCAAAAAAAATATAACTTCTCCATTTCTTATTGTAATTCCTCTTTATGTTGGTGATAAAATGACAGGTACTTTGAATATTACAAAGATAAAAGAACCTGAAAATTTTTCAAAAAGAGATAAAGACATAATTTTATCCATTTCTTCCCATGTAGCTTTATCAGTTGAAAGAATAAATCTTCTTGATTTTCAGAAGACAAAAATGAATCAAGCTATGACATTATTTGAAATAAGTAAAACTCTCAATTCTTTTGTTGATATTGAGGAAACTTTGGAATCTCTTATAAAGATTATTTCTAAAATTCTTGGTATTAAAAAAATATCAATATATATGTTTAATCAAAGTACAAGAAGATTTATTAACAAAACTTTTTCAGGTATGAATGAAGCTGAACTTAATAATATTGATTTTATATTAAAAAATAAAAGAGAAGAATTTATTAAAGGAAAAGAATCATTTGAAAAGATAGAGCTTGAAGATTCAGCATTTTATTTTTTACCACTTTATTATGAAAATAATCTCATTGGAATGCTTTCTATAATGAAAGATAATTCTGAAAAAGAACATGATGTTAGATTTCTGGGAATTCTTGCTTCTCAGATTGCTGTGATTATAGGTAAAGAGATAATACTTGAAAAATTAAAAAAAGAAAAAGAAAAATTTAGAGTTTTAAACTTTATGAGCAAAGAGATGAGTACTTGTTTTGAAATTAGAAAAATGGTAGAAATTTTAAAAGAAAATTTGAGATTTATGTTTGATTATGATATTGCATGTTTTCTTGTATTTAAAACAGATTATTCAAAAGCTGATTTGTTTTTTGATACTTTTAATGCTGAAAAAAATGCTCTTTTAAAGAGTGCGTATGATATTGTAACTGGCTTTTTAAGATTAAATAAAAAAGGTCTTGGAAATGTTGATATAAAGACACATGGAATAGAACCTAAACTTTTGATAAATAAAAATGATGAAAATATAGGAAGTCATCTTATAATGCCACTTATTGAGGGAGAGGAATTAAAAGGTATTTTTTTTATAGGTGCTTTGGAAAATGATAAAATAACAATAGAAAATGATCTTGAGCTTTTTTCCATAATAGGTAATTATATTGCATCTACTCTTGAAAAATCCTTTCTTTTTAAAGAAAATGAAAGACTTGCTTTCACTGATTCTATGACTGCAACTTATAATTACAGGTTTTTTAAAAATAGAATAGAAGGTGAATTTGCAAGATGTAGAAGATATGATAAGACAATGAGTTTGCTTATACTTGATATTGACCATTTTAAATTTTTTAATGATAATTTTGGTCATCAGCAGGGTGATAGTGTTTTAAGAGAAACTGCTTTTACTATAAAAGAAAATGTAAGATCAATTGATATTGTTGCAAGATATGGTGGAGAAGAGTTTGTAGTCATATTACCGGAAACTACTCTGGAAGAAGGTGTTGTTATTGCTGAAAGAATAAGAAGTTGTATTGAATTAAAACAATATAATAATATCAACAATACTGGAAAAATGCTTCACATAACTGTTAGTATAGGTATAGCTGAATTAAAAGATAGTATTAAAAATGTTAGGGAATTTATTGATATTGCTGATGCTTGTCTTTATAAAGCTAAAAATAATGGAAGAAATAGGGTTTGTTATTATGACAAAGAAAAATATAAAGAAACGAAAAATACTGATTTTAGATGATGAAAAAGATGTAACTGATTTTATTGAAATACTTCTTAAAATGGAGGATTTCGATGTAAAAGCATTAAATACATCTGCTGATTTGATGAAAGAATTGCTTGAAAATGATTATGATTTGCTTATAATTGATATTATGATGCCTCAGTTTAATGGAATACAGATGACAAGACTGGTAAAAAATGATAAAAAACTTAAAAAAATGCCTATTATAGTGGTAACTGCATTGAATGATAAAAAAAATAGATTTGTTGCAGAGCATTCAGGTGCTGATGCTTTTTTTGTAAAACCTTTTTCATCAGATGAACTTGTCAAAGAAGTTAAGAGGCTGACTGGACTTTGAGCTGAAAAATTGCTTTTTTATAATAATAAAGGAAATATAAATGGATAAGAGTATAAGTGTTTCTTTAACTGAATATGAAGAATTGAAAAATCAGATTGAACTTTTAAAAAAAGATAATGAGATTCTACAAAAAGATTATTATAATCAGATAATAATTAATGAGTTTATAAAACTTGATGTATATATAGATAATATAGATGATCTTATGAAAAATCTTTTTTCTACAATAGAAAATCTTGTTGAAGTTGATTTCATAGGACTTTCACTTTTTGATATAAAAAAAACAGGTTTTACTTTCTTTGGTGATTATGAAAAATCATTACAAAATAAACTTAAAAAAAATTATGTAAAACTTGTATCTGAATATCAGGAAGATATATCTGATTTTGAGGAAAAAGTCTATTATTGCCATGATGAAGAAAAAATTATAGATGAAAAAGAAGTTTTTTCTACAATTACCAATAAAATAACAAGGCATGGCAGGCTTCTTGGCATTATATGTTTTTATATGTTTGATAATACTAATATGAGCGACAAAAATAAATTAATTAAACTGTTTATGTCGCATATTTCAACATTAATAGAAAATGCACTTCTTTTTGAATCTGAAAAAAATATTCAAGGAGAGCTAAGAAAAAAATTATCTGCTTTTGAAACTCTATATAAATTAAGTGCTGTCGATTCTACAAACAAGAAACTTGATTCAAAACTTAAAAAAATATTAAAAGCTATGGTTGAAGAATTTTTTGGAACAGGTGGTTCTATTCTTTTTATAGATGAAGATAATCAAGAACTTTTTGTTAGAACTCATATTGGTATTCAACAAAAAAGAGCTTCAAAATTTAGAATGAAAATTGGTGAAGGGATTGTTGGAAGAATAGCTAAAGAAGGTAAACCGCTTATTGTTATTGATGAAAAATATAAAGATGATAATAGAATTGTAAAAGGTGCTAATATTATTTATTGGAGTTTTTCAAAAGAATACGATGATGTTAGGAAAGATATAATATCTGCTATATCTACTCCGATTAAATTCAAAGACATTACTATTGGTGTTGTTTCAATAACAAGTAAACATCATATTTATAACGAGGACGATCTTAAACTTTTACAGATATTTTCTTCAAATATAGCTTATGTTACAAAAAATTCTAATTTATATTTAGATTTAGAAAAAAGAGTTGATGAACTTGAAATTGTTAACACAATGATGAAACAAGTTAATGTAGACTCTGATGTAAGGGAAATAATTAGAGGTTTATTTGGAATATTGAATAATAGATTTGATTTTAAAGCAGCATGTATTATTCTTGATTCATTTCCTGTTCTTGATATGAATTATTATTCTGAGTTTGAATTATCTGATAAACAATATGAAAAAATTGAAAAAGAAATGCTAGCAGATGTTAAAAATATGCTTAATAATAAGCTTTATTCTTATAATATTCGTAGGAATATTATTAAAAGAGGTACAAGGAGATTTTCTCTAAGAGATAATTTTGATTTTGTATCTGTTCCAATTGTAATAAAAAAGCAAATATTAGGTTTTATTATTGTTCTTGACAATAAAAATGGTGAAATAAGAGAAAACATAAGATTTCTTACTACAATAGCTTCAGCATTTGCGATTGTCCGTGAAAATAATATTGTGTATGATAGTATAGAAAAAAAGGTTTCTACTTTATCAACTGTATTTGATGTTACAAAAAGTATTTCTGAAAAACTTGATTTTAAGGAAGTTTCAAAATCACTTGTAAGAGTTGCTAAAAAAATTCTTAATGCAAAACTTGTAGTTCTTAGAATGTTTAATGAGGATGATAATTTTCTTGAAATTGAAAGAATTGAATGGGGCGAAAACTCTGAAGATGAATTTGTTAAAACTGAACTTTTGGACAGTATTGAACTTTCTTTTTCAAGAGAAGCATTTATGAAAAATAAAGCAATATTTACAGGAAGACTTTATGAAAAGCTTAGAATAAAAAATATTGAATGGATAATGAAACATGAACTTGCAGGTCTTTTTACAATACCGCTTATGATAAGAGGTAGAGCGATTGGTATATTGAACTGTTATGTTTCTTCAAAAATACCTGATATTGATGAAGAGCTTGAACTTCTTGAAAATTTATGTTCACAAGCTGCAATTGCACTTGAAAATTCAAGACTTTTTTCTAATCTTGAAAAAACATATTTTGATACAATAGCTGCACTAGCTGCAGCAATTGATGCAAAAGACCATTATACTCACGGACATTCAGAAAAAGTTATGGAATATAGCGTTGCTATAGCTGAAGAACTACATCTTGATGAAAAAGAAGTTACTGCAATTAAATTTGCAGGTCTTTTACATGATGTTGGCAAAATCGGAATAGATGATAATATTTTAAAAAAACCTGGCATGCTTACACCTGAAGAAAGGGTTGAAATTGAAAAACATCCTGTGTATGGTTCTAAAATAGTTGAAAAAGTCGATTTTCTTAAAAAAATTGGTAGTCTTACTTTTCATCATCATGAAAGATGGGATGGAAAAGGATATCCTGAAAATCTAAAGGGAGAACAAATTCCAATGGGTGCAAGGATACTTTCTGTAGCAGATACATTTGATGCTATGACTTCTTCAAGATCCTATAGAAGTGCTTTGCCTGAAGAAGTTGCTATTGAAGAAATTAAAAGATGTGCAGGAAGTCAGTTTGATCCTAGAATTGTAAAAGCTTTTTTAAATGTGGTTGGTAGAAAATTAAGGATAAAAAAAATGAAACTTCTAAGAACTGAAAAACTTGAAAATTTAAAAAAGAAGTAAAAACGGAGGAATTATGGCGTTGAATGATGTTGTTAAAACTCTAATAGACGAATTAAAGAATTCAATACAGTGTCAGACTGTTATAGGGAATCCTATTGTAGCAGGTGAAATTACTATTATACCGGTAAGCAAAGTATCTTTTGGTTTTGCTGCTGGTGGTGGTGAAAAGAAAAAACTTCCGGGATTTGGAGCAGGAACTGGTGGAGGTGCTTCTGTAGAACCGGTTGCATTTATTGTAATATCAGGCAATGATGTCAAAGTAATGGGTTTAAAAAAAAGCGATAAATGGATGGATAAACTTCTTGATCCAGAAAATTATGAAAAACTAAATGAAGTATTTAAAAAAATAAAAAAAGGTGGTAAAAAATTTGGAAGATCTGAAGATAAGACAGAAGATTGAAGCTCAAGAGTATAAAGTATTATCTTCAGAATTGGCATGTTTTGCAAAAAACACAAAAGGTAGAGTTATAAGTGAGGATGAAAGTCCTGTAAGAACATGTTTTCAGCGTGATAGAGATAGAATAATTCATTCTTCATCTTTCCGTAGGCTAAAAGATAAAACTCAGGTTTTTATATTAAGTGATTTTTCGCATCCAAGGACAAGATTGACACATACTCTGGAAGTTGCACAGATAGCAAGAACTATATCAAGAGCTCTTGATCTTAATGAAGATCTTACAGAAGCTATTGCATTAGGTCATGATCTTGGACATACACCTTTTGGTCATCTTGGTGAAAGGATTATTGATTCTCATGTAAGTTTTAAATTCCATCATTCTCTTAATTCACTTAGAATTGTTGATTATCTTGAAAAAGAAGGTAAAGGATTAAATCTTACATTTGAAGTAAGAGATGGTATTGTGAAACATTCAAAGTCAATAAAGGGAATTGAAGATCTTGTATTTGGAAAACAGCCGTTTACATCTGAAGCTAAAGTTGTGAGAATATCTGATTCAATTGCTTATCTTAATCATGACATTGATGATTCTATAAATAAAGGTATTATAAATATTGAAGAATTACCTGAAGAAAGCCTAAATATAATTGGGAAAAGACATGGTCAAAGAATAAATACAATGGTTGAATCTGTAATAAGATTTGGTATTGAGAATAAAAAGATTGGTATGGAAGATAATATACTTAAACAAAGTAATATTCTTAGAAATTTTATGTTTGAAAATGTTTATATAAAGGCTGATGAAACAGAAGCTTCTATAAAGGCAGTTGAAATGCTTGAATATATATGGAAATTTTATGAATACAATAAAAAAATATTTTTTTTAGATTTTAACATAAAAAAAGAATATGCAGATTATGAAAGAATGCTTGCGGATAATATTTCATTTCTTACAGATAACGAAGTTATAGTACTTTATAAAAGATTAAAAATATGAAATTTGACCAATTGAATTCAACATTAATAATAGAATTGACAAATATGTGCAATCTAAATTGTATAATGTGTGAAATAGATAGACCAAGACAGGGTTTTATGACTATAGATTTATTTAGAGAAATTCTTAATAAAATAAAACAAAGTAAATATTCATTTAATATGTTTCTCCCATTTTGGAAAGGAGAACCTCTTCTTCATCCTCAATTTATTGAAATGATGGAACTTTATTTAAAAATGAATTTAAATAATTCTATTGCCAAAAATCTTGGATTTGATACTAATGCTCATTTTCTTGATAAAGATATATCTGAATTTATTTTAAAAAGTAATATTTTTACAGTAATAACTTTTTCTATAGATGCTGCTTGTAATAACACTTATTCTCTTATAAGAGGTGGAGATTTTGAAAAAATATTGAATAATATAAGAAGGTTTATAAAAATTAAACTTTCTCTTAATAAAAAAAATCCTAATATTGTTTTTCAGTTTATTGTAATGGAAGAAAACAAAGACGAATTAGGAGATTTTATAAAAAAAATAAAAGAATTATTATTAGAATTTGACATTAAAAATCTTAAAGTTAATTATAATTATGATAAACCTGATTTTATTGGAGAATATACTATTTTATTTAGAAAAGTGTTAAAAAAAAATAAAGTTGAACAAGAAAAAAGTAATATTTTATTTTCACAAAAAATGTCTGAAATTTTTGAAGATTTTAATACTATTTCAAATTTAAAGACTATTTGTGGCGGTCCTTTTTCTCATGTAGCTATTGATTATGAGGGAAATGTTTATCCTTGTTGTGTTGAAAATAAAGTAGATTTTTCACTTGGTAACATAATTTATAAGAGTTTAAATGATATAATTTGTTCGGAAGATATGATAAAATTAAGAAATTATTTATTAGGAATAGGGAATGAAAAAAACAAAGTATGTGAGAATTGTATAGGACAAGTTTTTCCTATATATTATGAAAAAAATATAAAAATGCTTAAAGGACTCAGTGAAATATGAAAAAATCAATAAATTTCAGAGTGTTTATTTTTTTAAGTTTACTATTTTGTAATTTTTTTTCTGTATATTCAAATACTGCAAATGTAAAACTAGAATTTTCAGGAATGTATGGTAATTTCAAGTTATATAGAAGTTGGTGGCCTCAACAAATGGAAAATATAAATCAAGAAAATTTTTCAATTGAATACAAATTACCTAAAAATAAAAAATATGAGATTATTCTTTATAAAGGAGATGAATACTATTTCGGACAGTCTTTTTTTTTAAAAGATAATATTATAATAAAAAAAAATCTTTCAAAAAGAAAAATCAATGTTGTTTTAAAACCTTTTGAAAAAGACAATTTTGTTTTTTTATATGGTGTAAAAGACGGTATAAAAATAACTGAGTTTGAAAAACATTTAGATGGAAATTACCATGGTTCTTTTGAATGGGATTTTAATTTAGATATTGATTTTGATGTAATTGGAGATTCTGATTATATATTTGGGCCTGTAAAATTTGACACAGAGTATAATTTAAATGAATTAAATATAAAATTAAATCTTTCCCCAAAAATTCATTATCAAAATAAAAAAATTGTAAACGAACAAAATAAAGATCTATTTTTCTTAAAAATAAAAGGTGAATTTCCAGAAAATCTTATATTAAAAAAAATTAGATTATCAGATAACAAAGTTATTGATACATTTGACATTGAAAATGACATATCTGTTTTACCACATAGTTATGGTGTAATATATAAAATTTTTTATAAAAATAATGAGGTTTTTAACTTTAAAAACACAGGTGATAATGTAAATCTTGATGTTTTTAATATAAATCAAATAAAAATCAAAGGTGAATTTGAAAAATTATCCTATAGAACTAGTGGTGTTGAACAGAATATAAAAATAATAGATAAAACTATAAATGGACCACTTTTTTTTAATGAAGATGACAATGTTATAGAAATTTTTACTGAGGATAAAAAAATACATTTTCAAAATGTAACCCAAACAATTTGTGATTTTCCTTATGTTTTCCCTGGTCGTGCAAAAATAGTGTTTCAATTTAGTATGGAAAATAATAATTTACTTTTTATGTATAAAAACTGGGATGAAAATGGATTTTATTGTAATCCTCAAAATATAGAAAAAATCAAAAAAGATAAAAATGGATTGTTTAATTTTGTTTCGTTTGTTTCTCCTTTAAGCGTTGAGGATATGAGAGAATATTCTTTTAATATAATGGATCAAAATGGTAGAATTAGCAAGAAATTTCCTATGTTTATAAAAAGTTTGGATGATATTGTTTTGACTCATGATTTTGATATTTTCAAAAACAAATCAATTTATAATATTGATTTTGTATTTCATATTCTTCCTATTAATAGATGGGATAGATTTTTTATTAAACATAATTTTACTGATATATCTGATGATATTAATGGTTTTGTAAAAGAAGAATTATTTGAAGATAAAGATAATAGAAGCTATTTTAATATGAATTTTAAATCTCATGAAGGTGATAAAAACTTTGAATTATGGGCTTATGACACTGAAACATCAGATTATGAAATGATATATGGAGATTATTTTCATCTTAATCAATCTAAAAAGATTGTTTACAATTATGATAAAAATAAAAACCTTGAAAATAATGAATTATTATTTAAACTTTTTTATTTTGTGTGTTTTTTAATGATTGCTATAATTGTTATAAGATTTATTTATAAAAAATATATATTTTATATTTTTAAAAATATGAATAAAAAATTGTTTGAAAGCATACTTGATGATGAAGTTAATATTATTATGTCAGATAAATATATTTTTGAATATTTCACAAAAGCTACTAATAAAAAGCTTGTATTTGTTGAAGATATAATTGATAGCATTCTAAAAATTATTCAAAAAAAACTCTTTATTGATGAAATAAATATAAGTTGTAAACAAATTAATAATAGTATTTATAATGAAATTAAAAAGATAGCCTATAAAGAAAATATTAAGATAAATGTTTTTACTTTTTTCGTGGAAAAACCTATAAAATGTGTTAAAATTATTGCACAACAAGAAAGTAACATTATTTATTATGTTGAAAAGAATAAAATAAATTTTGCATTTATAAAAAAACACCATCTTTTCCCAGTTTGGGGAATGACGGGAAGGTTGGATGAAAAATATGTTTTGGAAGAAAAACAGAAAAATTAAAGTTGAAGACTTTAATTGTATTTATAGATTATCTCCTTTTTTTGATGATAATAGTGTAATAAAACAGACATTATCTCAAAAAATAGAAATTAAAGATAAACAGATAAAAATATACAATAAAAAAAAATGGGTAATATTCAAAATTCCTTTTAAAATAAAAACAACGGAAGATTTTTTATTTCGTATAAAATCATCTAAACATAATAGAGTAAAAGTTGCTATTATATTATGGGATTTTGAAGGCAGAGAAATTTGGAGTGATATAAGAGATTTTAATACTTATGAAGATTCTGTTTTTTTTAAAAAAAACAATATGAATAAGCCTGATTTTTTGCATTATAAAGATGATTTTTCAGAAAACATTTGTCATATTGGTATATATTTATACTGTAGAGAAAACATAACAATATTCGAGAATTTAATACTTGAAGTTGGTATAGATGAAACTAATGTATTAAAAGAAATAATTATTGAAAAATATTCAAATCTTCTAAAAAATAGTACATTTTCTTCTGCTGATAAAATATTCTCTATTTATAATGGTGAATCTTCTCATAATATAAAAACAAATAATAATATTTTTTCAAAAGATATAGACATAACTTTTCCTAAGTTTTTAAATGCTGAAAATTTAAGTGGTATTAATATTTATGGAAATTTTCCTGTTGGTACTATTTCTGGAATAATAACAGAACATGGTGAAAAACTTGAAAACACAGCATGTTATATAAATAAAACAACTATTTTATGGAATAATATTGTTGGTTTTAATTCAAAGGATAGGATAAAAGGAATTTTTTTTAGAAAATCTAATTCTGATGAAATTTTACTTGAGAATATATTATTTTTTGTTAATAAAAAACAATTGTCAGATATAATGTATAATGAAAATCATAAAAATAGACTTCTAACAGGGAATGTTTCTGTTTTTTCTGAAGGTAAAGGTTTTTGGAAAGATCAAGCTGGAATAAGTGTAAAAAAATCTAATGGTTTATGTATTGATATAGAACCTTTCAGAGCAAAAGAAAGGAATTTTTTCACTCTTTCATGGAATCTTTATAATAATTCATTAGTTTTAAAGGAAGATATAGAAGGTATTATTATTGGGTTTTCTTCAAAAGGAAGTTTTTCTCTTAGAATGCTTTTAACTGACGAAAAATCAAATGAATACTGGACATTGCCTTTTAGAATAAATGAGAATACTTCAGGAATTGTTAATTATTTATGGGCTGATTTTTTTCAACCATCATGGATTGAAAAAAAAATTCCGGGAAAAAATATAATTTCAATTAGCTTTTTATTTGAAACTGATGAAAAAGTCCAATTTACAATAAATTCTGATTTTTTCCAATTTAAAGAAAATGGAAAAAAAATTAAAAATTCCCATTCAAAATGCCTTTATCCAGTCAGTGAATATTACTTTTCAGATATTGATAATATTATTATTAAAAACAGTGAAGGGACAGAATGTAGTTTTGATTCGGATAGAAAAGTTAAACTTTTATACAGACCTGATTCGTCAAAAAAAGAACAGTATTCTCATATAAATTTTGAAAAATGTATAAATAGTTCGCTTTCAATACCAGATCTTTCTGGAATATCTTTTTCAGTTGATGGATTTAATACTAGAAATATTCATAGAATTGTTTTCAAAGATGAAAATTCAAATGAATACTGGAGTAATCCTCTTGATATAAACAATAATAAAACGCATTATTTTACTTATCTTGAAAATTTTGCTCATGCTGAGTGGAAATCTCAAAAAAAAGATAGTGGTAAGTATATTACTGATATATTTTATAATATATCAGGTGATGAAGATGAAGATATTGTTTTTAGAAATATTCAGTTTTTTACTGAAGATGCTGATTATTATGATTCGTTTTCAAATGATAGGAATATTTATCCACTTATTGATAATAGTATTTATTCAAATAAGGCTGAAATAATTTCAAATGACAATATAAAAGTTCTAAAAAAAGATTTTAAAAACAATACTTTTGAATTTGATTATATAGAAAACAATGATAATTTTTTAATATTTAGATATGATATGGCAAAATTGAATTTAACTGATTTTTCAGGTTTAAATAAGATTAATTTTAATATTAATACAAATTTTTCAGCTTGTATAAAATTACTTTTATCAGATCTTAAAGGTAATTGCATTTATTCAGATATTCTTGATATTCATAGCGATAGAAATATTTATCATGAATTTCGAATAGAAGATTTTAAAGATTGGGAAAATTTGAAATTTGCCCCATATATGCTTAAAAACATAGAAATTCACATAAATAATATTAAAACTCAAAAAAACAAGCTTGCTTTTGTATTAACACCACCAGTTTTAAGTGGTAGAAAGATAGAAAGAGGTAATTATTATTATTCAGGAGATTTTAATTTCTTTTCACTTAAAGAACTTTCAGGTTTTTGGACAGGTGCAGGAGAACATTCTTTATTAAAATTATTTAATGGTTGGAAAGATAATTCACTTGATTATCCTTGTCTTAGAGGTGAATTTGAAATAAAAACTGAAGATCATGAAAAAAATTGGATAGTATTAAGAAAAAATGAAATGGAAAATCCTCTTGATTTAAGTGATTTTGATTTTATCACTTTTTATTTTAAAACTGATACAAAAGGTATTTTTTTAAGAACAAAGTGGAATGATACAAAAAATAATAGTTATATTTGTACTTTTAATAATATCTCGGATTATAAAGACTTTATAAAAACAAATATTAGTGTTGCAAGAATGAGCGAGAATATAGATATATCAAATATTATATCTTACGAGTTTTATATTGGTCTTAATTGGGCAAAACCAGTTATTAAAGGGAATTTTTTCTTTGCTTCATATTCAGATAAAAAAATTATTATTGAAAGTGAAAAAAAACAAAATATTTATAATACAAAAAGATTTGATATTGAAAATTTTGAAAAAAAGATTGAAGCTAGTAAGACAAAGATAAGAATTGGGAATGAACTTTTCTCTTTTGAAGAAATACAAAAACTTGCTCAAAATAAATTGAAATTTGGAATAGTTGATTTTTCAAGAAAAGATATAATAATGGAAGAATCAAGAAAAAATCGAAAATGGGGACTTGGACAAGCTGCTGTTTTTGTAGAACCGACAAATCTTTGCAATCTAGCATGTATAATGTGTAATCATGGAGATAATTCTTTTGAAAGATCGTTAGGTGTAATGAAATTTAAAGATTTTAAAAAACTTGCTGATGAAATTGCAGCTAAAAAATTTAATATATGGGAAGTTTCTCCGTTTTGGATGGGAGAACCTTTTATTCATCCTCAGATTACAGAGTTTATTTCTTATTTATCTTCTGTTAGAAGACTTCCAGGTACAGTTCAGCATTTTAATATTCATACAAATGGTAATGTATTAACTAAAGAGCATATTGATTGCATTGTAGAGTCTGAGCTGGATTCTATTTTATTTTCAATTGATGCTGCAAAAGAAGAAACATATAGAAAAATAAGAGTTAATGGTGAGCTTTCTATTGTTTGTGAAAATATAAAAAAACTTTTAGAGGCTAGAAATTTAAAAGGTAAAAAACAACCTGCTATTATTTTACAATTTATTCTTATGGATGAAAATTCTGGAGAAGTTCCTGATTTTATTGAAATGGGAAAAAATCTTGGTATTAATAAAGTTATTTTTGCAGGTAGAAAAGAAGATAATAAATGGAATCTTCCTCAAGATGATAATTTGTTATTTCCGCAAATAGATTTTGATCTTGTATTTATTAAAGCTTTAGAACCAAATGCACTTACAAAAGAACAAAGTCATAGAGAAATTATTACGAAAATTCCAGAAGGTATGAAAAGACGACCTTGTGGTTCTTTATGGAGAATGTTTTCAATTGCTTGGGATGGTGAAGCTACAGCTTGTTGTCGTGATGATCAGGTTAAAATGCCAGTCGGAAATGTTCTGGAAAATGGTATTGAAAATGTATGGTATGGTGAAAAACTTAAAGAAATCAGACTTGCTCATATAAAAGGTGAATTTGAGAAAGCTCCAAAATGTTCTGATTGTGTTAATTGGGTAAAATATCCTATGAAAGATTCTGAAATAATTGAATGGCTTGAAAGTGTTGGTGAAGATATTTTAGCTGATAAGTTCAAAAAAAAGGAAATATAAATGCTAAAAGGAATGTTCAAAGATTCTATACTTGCACTTGAATTTACAAATTTTTGTAATTGTTCATGTATTATGTGTACTCAATCCCATAATAAAATAATTAAAGGTTTTATGCCTGAAACTATATTGGATAGCATAATAAATAATATTGTATCAGAAGATCTTTATTTTGATAAACTAATAACTTTTGGACTTGGTGAATCAACATTACACCCTCAATTTGCACAGTTTATGGAAAAATTATTTATAATGAATAGTACAGGAAGATATTTTGGTGGTATAGATCTTCATACAAATGGTATAGATTTAACTGATGAAATAATCGATATTCTTATAAAATATGGTAAACAGTTGAGTACATTGAGTTTTTCAATAGATGCAGTTTATGCTGAAACTTATTATAAAATTAGAAGAAATAAAAATTTTGATAAAATGGTTAATAATATAAAAAAAATTTTTAAAAAAAGAATTGATAAAAATCCTAGAATAAACCTTCAATTTATTATAATGGACGAAAATAGCGAAGAAGCTTATGATTTTATGAAATTCTGGGGAGATTTTCTTCAAGATAATAAAATACCATATCAGATTAATTATGATTGGTATCCAGCTATGAATAAAGATACTATTTTTTTTAAAAGGCTTAATCCAGTAAAACATGAAGAACTGGTTAAATATGAAAGTCTTCATCATTTTGTTGTAAAAAAACTTGGTATTTTAAAAGAAGATAATAACAATAATGGTGAAAATGAAAAGGAAAGGGCTGTTGAAAGTCATGAATGGCGAGGTGAAAAAAGAAGAATGCCTTGTTCTGGACCTTTTAAATATGTAACTGTTTGTTGGAATGGTGATGTAACTGTATGTTGTATAGATACAATGAGAGATTTAAAAATTGGGAATTTATCAGAAAATACCCTTTATAATTTATGGTCAAATGATAAATGTCATAATTATAGACTTGCTCATATAAAAGGAGATCTGACATCAATGCCAAAATGTCAGCATTGTAATAATTTGGATTCTCCTGAAATATCAAAAAAAGAAATAACAGATTATCTAAAAAAATATGGTTATGAGAATTATTTAGATTATTTAAAGGAATTTTAAATGTGGATTGAAGAGTTTTCAGAACAGTATATTTTGGTTGAATTGACAGATTATTGTAATTATAATTGTATTATGTGTTGTCACGATAGAAAAGAAGGACCTCATTCATTTAAACAAGGATTTATGACAGAAAATCTATTCAAAAAAATAATAGATGAACTTCCTCCTATAAAAAAGCCAGTAGGACTTAAATTATTTTGGCTCGGAGAACCTTTTTTAAATCCATTGTTTTCTGATATGCTTAAAAAATGTATTGATATATTAAGAAAAAAAAATTCAGGATATTATATTGATATTCATACAAATGCTTTTTTGATGACAGAGGAAATATCTATTCTTCTTATTGAAAATTCTGATATAATCCCAAGAATTACTCTTTCTCTTGATGCATATAATAATTCTACATATAAAAAAATAAGGCGAGGCGGCGATCTTGATAAAGTTGTAAAAAATATTGATTATTTTTTAAATAAAAGAGAAAAATCTGATAAAAAAAATCCAGGACTTATATTTCAATTTATAGTAATGAATGAAAATCATAAAGAAACCAAAGAATTTGTTGATTTCTGGGAAAATCGTCTTAATAATGTAAAGAAAAAAAAGAATTCTATATTAAAAAATATAACTAAATTATCAGGTTATAATCTTGGGAAAAAAATAGGTAATAGATTGAATATTGAAACTCCACAAGATGTTATCTGGCTTAAAAGACTTGATACTACACCTGAAAAACATGAACAAGCTGAAAATCTTTATATAAATACTATGGAAGAAAACAATCTTAGTTCTTGTATAAAAGATAATGTAGAAATAATAGTATCATCATATAATTTATGGAATAAAGAACAAGAAGTAGTTATTAGAGATAGTTTTAAGAGAAGACCTTGTTCTGGACCATGGAAAACTCCTTGTATAAGATGGGATGGTGAGCTTACAGTATGTTGCTTTGACCCTTCAATGGAACTTTCACTTGGAAATCTTTCAAATAATACATTTTCTCAGTTATGGTTTGGAGAAAAGATTGAAAATATGAGAAAACTTAATATTAAAGGTGAATTTGACAAAATAAAGACAAAAGATGGTTTTACAAAATGTCTTAATTGTTCAGGTCTTGATACTCCATTTTTGTCTGATGAAGAAATTGCTCTTTATAAAATGGAGAAAAAAATTGAAGACTCTTGATATAACCTTAGAGCTTTCAAATATTTGTAATTTTAAATGTGATATGTGTTTTCTTAGAGAAAAAGATATTATTAAAGGTCAGTTTTTAAAAAAACAATATATTGATAAGTTTATAAAAGAACTTGAAAAATCAGATTATAGAATACATGTATTAAAGACTTTTTGGGCTGGAGAAGGAATGCTTCATCCTGAATTTAAAAATATTATTGAAGAATTTTGTAATAATAAAAAAATAGATATAATAGCATTTGATTCAAATGCTAGTGTAATGGACTTAGATATTTCAGAATTTCTTGTTAAAATGTCTGAAAAAAAAGATTTGCGTATAATAATATCTTTAGATGCAATTGATGAAAATACATATTCTAAAATAAGAAAAGGTGGGATTTTTGAAAATACACTTTTTAATATTAGAAATTTAATAAAATGTAAAAAAAATTCAGATAATTCAAAATTAAAAATAATGATTCAATTTATTGTTCATCCTCAAAATTATCTTTCTTTATCTGATTTTATTTTATTTTGGAAAAAAGAATTTTTACCTGAACTTGATTTTAATATTTACCTTAATCAGAGTATTGCACATGGAAATGGAGTAAATATAAGACCTCTAACTATTCAGGATACAAGTATGAATATAAGTCAATTAGAAGCTAATGATTTATTTGAAAAAGCTTTGAAAGATTCTGGAATAATTAAAAAAAATGAAATTATACATGGTTTTTCTCAAGGTGGCGGAATAATTAATATTATAAGTGGTCAAAAAATATGAGTTCAAATAAAAGATTACCTTGTGGAGCTATATTTAGATCACCTGTAATAAGAAGTGATGGTTCTATTACTGTATGTAATTTTGACTTAGGCCTTGAATTAAAACTTGGAAATATAAAAGAAGACAATCTTTTTTCATTATGGGAAAGTGAAAAAATGCAGATTTTAAGAAAAAATAGTATATTAAATGAAAATATTCCTTTGAAATGTAAAAATTGTAATCCTGATTATTTTCTTTCAAGAAGAGAAACTGTTAAATATATTAAGAAAAATCTAAAAAGAGATATTCTTGATAAATTTCTTGTAAGAACATGTGATAAACCAAAAATTCTTCTTGTAAATCCACTTGTTTCCCCTAAAGCTCCATTTAAAACTTGTGTAACTTTGGGATTGGGAAGCATTGCAGCTTATATATCACCTTATTTTGAAGTTGAAATACTTAATATGAATTATTCTAATATTGATAATTATTCAGTTGCTAATTATATAGAAGAGAACAATTTTAATATTGTTGGTATAACTGGTATGACTTATCAAATAATGAGTGGAATTAAGCTTTTAAATATAATTAAAGAAAATACTCCTGAAGTTATAACTGTGGCAGGAGGTGTTTTTGCAACAATGAAACCTGATTTTTTAATGCAATATAAACAAGTTGATTTTTTAATAAAAGGCGAGGGAGAAAAAGCATTTTTAGCATTTCTTGAAAATATACAAAATCAAAACACAAATTTTTATGAATATCCTTCTCTTGTTTGGAGAAATGAAGAAAACATCGTTGAAAACCAAGAATGTGATTTTTTAAAACCTGATGAAATACCAATAATTCCAAGAAAAATTTTGCCAAGTTTTGGATTTATATATGATGATAGTACTTTTAGTGATAATCCAAAAGAACAAACAGCTTGTGTTATTATGTTTTCAAGAGGTTGTCCAAGCAATTGTATTTTTTGTGAATCTCCTCATATGTGGAAGAAAAAAGTTCGTCTTATGTCAATTGAAAGAATAATAAAAGAAATTAAATATATAATTGCAGAGTATAACATTAGAAATTTTATAATAGATGATGATGCTTTCACAGTATTTAAAGATAAAATAATGGAATTTTGTCAGAGAATTATTGATGAAAAACTTAATATAAAATGGCGTTGTAATACTAAAGTAACTATGGTTACAGAAGAGCTTTTTATTAAAATGAAAGAAGCTGGTTGTTTAAAAGTTACTTATGGAATTGAATCGGGTAATATTAATGTTCTTAAAAATCTTAATAAAAATTTTACAATAAATCAGGTAAGAAAAGCATTTGCATTAAACAAAAAAACAAATCTTCCTGCTTCTATGCTTCTTATTATAGGTAGTCCTGGAGAAAGTCCAAATACTGTGCAGGATAGTATTAATCTTATTGAAGAAATAAATCCTGAAGGAGGATGGGATTTTCAAATAATGCAACCTCATCCTGGAACTACTTTGAGAAGAGAAATAAATAAATTTAAAGGTGAAATATTAACAGATGATTGGGATGAATATTATTCTGATAATATCACTTATATTCCAGATAAATTTAATAAACAGGAATTTCTTTATTGGTGTAAAAAAGTTACAAAAAGACCAATTTCACTTGCTGGTGAAAAAAAAGTATCGTTTTCAGAAAATAATGAAGGTATAATAAAAATACCAGTTGATATGTGGGATTTTGGAGAGTTTGATAAATTACAACCATATTATTGGAATGGAGAAAAGAATTTTCAAAAAGGTTATACACATGTGCTTGGTGCAAATAAAGGTTATATAAAATATAATTTTAATATTGAAAAAATACCTGAATGGATATTAATTAAATTTACAGCTTGTTCACAAATAAATGAAAAAAGATCTTTTTTACAGATTAGAATAAATCAATATAAAATTGCTAATATTTTTATTGGTCCAAAAGATAGTTATGGTTTTGATTATGAGGTTTTTGCAGGTAAAGAGCTTATTAAAAAATGTAATATGAAATGTGGTATTAATGAAATATGTTTTGAAATTCCTGAAAAAATAATGCCAAACGGAATTAGCATAATGTATAAAGCTCTTGAAAACTCTCTTAATATTCAGGAAAAAACAATAACATTGATAACTGGAGGAAAATAAATGTCAGATTTTATATTGAAGGAAAAAAATGGACCTATTCCAGTTTTAATAATAGATACTATAAATTTTTGTAATTATTCATGTATTATGTGTCCGCAAGGAAATATGAGAGAAAAAAATCATGGTATTATGGATTTTGAATTATTTAAAAAAATTATTGATGAATTAACAACACCACCCCAAAAAGCAAGGGTTATAATACCATTTTGGAATGGTGAACCATCACTTTATCCGAATTTTGCCGAATCTCTTGAATATGCTAGTTTAAAGAAAAAAGAATTTCCAGATGCTTGGGAAGTATGGTCGCTCCATACTAATTTTAGTCTAATAAATGAAGAAGTATCACAAAAAATAATTAAAAGTGGTCTTTTTGGACCAATTACTGTTTCACTTGATGCTGTCAAAGAAAACACTTATGCAAAAATTAGAAGAGGTGGAAATTTATCAAATGTACTTGGAAATATTAAAGATTATTTAAGAATAAGACATGAATTTAATAAAGAATTTCCTTCTTTAACTATTCAAATAATTGTTATGGAAGAAAACTTTGATGAAGTTATTGATTTTATTGATTATTGGAAAGAAGAATTCCAAAAATATTCAATTATTCCTAATATTATATATGATGAATGTCATGGTATGGAAAAAGATTGTATATTTATTAGAAGATGTATGGCGGATAAACCAGAAAAACAGAGTTTTCTTGATGAAATTCATAAAAAAGCAATAATAAAAGCTGGTCTTATTGAAGAAGATTTTAATGAAAAAATAGTACAAACGGATGAATTTATAAAAACAAGTGATATTGAAGAAGAAAAACAACATAAAGATATAAAAAAAAGGAGAATTCCATGTGTGGGATTATGGCAACATTTTGGTATAAGATATGATGGTGAGACTTCTGCTTGTTGTCGTGATTTTAACTGTGAGATGAATCTTGGTAATATAAAAGATAGTTCTCTTTGGCAAATATGGAATAGTGAAAAACTTCATGATTTTAGAAAATATCATATTGCGGGTCTTTTTGAAAATATTAAAATTTGTCATTATTGTACAGGACAGCCTTTTGGTGTTTTAGAAAAAAATTTCCTTGAAAGTTATCTTAAGAGTACAGGGGATTATGAAAAATTTAAAAAAGATATTGAAATTATATGGAGTTGATTTTTTCCGTTACTCTTTAAAAGTAGTCAAAGAAATATTATATTATCAAGAAATAAAAAGAAAAAAATGTCAATAATTAAAAAAATTATTTGAGAATAAAGACTGATAAACCTGCAAGTATAGATATTATTGAAAAAATTACACTTAATATTTTTTCATCTGAAGTTTCAAGTTTTTTTATAAAAAACAAAAATTTTATATTTTTTTTATATTCATTTTTCATAACAGTTTTTGCAACAAACCATATTACAAAAGGTATTATTAAGGCGAATATTTGTTTTTCCATATTAATATTTTATATTAAATAATATAAAAATCAAATTTTTATTGTATTTTTTAGAAAAAAATTATATATTTTTTTCAATCAGAGGTTTCAATTATATAAAGAGTGGTTAATGGATAAAAAATTTTGTACACAATATGATAAAATTGATTTAGAACAGAGAAGAAAGTTTATTAGAATAGCTCCGCATACTCATATTTATGTAAACAATTTCAATACTATAAGTAATAAAAGTTTTGAAATAATACAATGTAGAATGATTAATATATCTGCAAATGGACTAGTGTTTAATGTAAATGTTGATTTTGCTGAAAATGATTATATTCAAACTATCTTTAAACTAAAAGAAACAGTGTTTAATCTTAAATCAAAGATTATTAGAAAATATATAAATGAAAATTCTGGCTATAATTACGGTGTTGAATTCTATGTTATTAAGGATAGTGTTAGAGATAGTCTTTCAAAATGTATAAAAACCATATTAAATTCTAATGATTTCTCATAATTGCTCATAGATATATCTTTATTTTCTTTTGTTTTTTTTGGAATGAATTTTGCAATATAAAAACTAAATGTTTATATTATAATAAAATACATATTATATGGAGTTTTAAATGATAGAACTGCAAGATGTTGTTAAGAAATTTGGAAATTTTGAAGCAGTAAAAGGTATAAACCTAAATGTAAAAAAAGGTGAGATACTTGGACTTTTAGGACCAAATGGTGCGGGAAAAACCACAACTATGAGAATGATTACGGGTTTTTTTCCTCAAACTTCAGGTCAGATAACAATAGGTGGTGAAGATATTTTTGAATGTAGCATGAATATTAGAAAAAAAATAGGATATCTTCCTGAAAAAAATCCACTTTATTATGATATGAGAGTTTATGAATATATTGAATATGCTGCAAAACTAAAAAAAGTAAATATTAATAAATCTAAAATTGATGAGATAATGGAAAAAACAGGTCTTGTTGAAATGAGAAAAAGGTTAATTGGTAATTTATCAAAAGGTTATAAACAAAGAACAGGTATAGCACAAGCTCTTATAAATGACCCTGAAATACTTATTTTAGATGAACCAACATCTGGTCTTGATCCACGACAAATAGTTGAAATAAGAGAGCTTATTCGTTCTTTTGCAGTAGAGCATACAGTTATACTTTCTACTCATATATTACCGGAAGTCCATGTAACTTGTGATAGAGTAGTAATTATGAATAAAGGTAAAATAATTTCTGAAGATACACCAGAAAATATGCTTCTTTCTTTTAAAAAAGGTTATGGAAGTGATATTGTGATTGAAGCAAATGGTTCTCAAGATAAAATTATAAATATTATACAGAAATTTTCAAAAAGCTTTAATGTAGCTGAAATAGATGGGAATTTTAAAATAAAACTTGATAAACCAGAAAAAGATATAAGAGCTGAAATAAATAAAGCTCTTATAAATGATAAAATTGATGTTTTAGAAATTTATTCTGAAAACCCTCAACTTGAAGAAGTGTTTATTACTCTTGTAAAAAAAGAGGAGGAACAAGTATGAAGACAATATTAAATATTACTATGAAAGAATTTAAAAGTTATTTTTATTCTCCTCTTGCCTATGTTGTTTTATGTGTTTTTTCAATATTATCAGGTTATTTTTTTACAGCTATAATATTTGAAACAAAAAATGCAAATGCTTTTTCTTCATTTGTTGGTGTGCTTTCAGAACTTTTTCTAATACTTATACCAGTTATAACAATGAAACTTTTTGCAGAAGAAAACAAAGCCGGTACATTTGAACTTTTATTAAGCTATCCTCTTAAATCATGGCATATTGTATGTGGTAAATTTTTAGGTGCTTTTCTATTTACTATGACAATGCTTATTCCGGTTGTTTTTTATATTTCATTTTTACAAATGTATTCTGTACCTGATTATGGACTTATTATTACTTCTCTTATAGGGCTTGTTATGCTTATCATGACTTTTGTTTCAGTTGGTTTGTTTTCTTCTGTTATTACTAAAAGTCAGGTAGTAGCAAGTATTTCTGGTTTTGGAATACTGCTTCTTTTATGGGCGATTGACTGGTTTAAAGCTCATGTTAATTATACTTTTTCAAGATTTTTATCATATATTTCTTTAAAGCATAATTTTAACTGGTTTGTTCAGGGTATAGTTGATACAAGAGCAATAGTACTTTTTGCTACTTTCACAGTGTTTATGCTTTTAGTTACTGTCAAGATAATAGAAGATAAGAGGTATAGTTCATGAAGAAAAGCAAAAGATTAAATTATAGAGTTAATAATTTTATGACAATTGTAATTGTGTTTTTAATACTTGTATTCGTAAATCTAATATCAAATATAAAGTTTTATCATGAGGATATTAGTGAAAGTATGATGAATTCACTTTCTAATTCAACTTTAAGGGTTTTGGAAAAACTACATAGTCCACTTGAAATATATGCTTTTTTTAAAAATTCCAATCCAGGATATTCTTCACTTGTAAATAAACTTGAAGAATTTAGAATTAAAAATAATAATATAAAAATTTATTTTGCTGATGTAGATAAAAACCCTGAAAAAGCTATTGAATTAGGTGTAAAAAATGAAATGCTTGTATTTTTTTATAAAGATAAAAGAGAAAATGTATATTTACCAACAGAAGAAAGAATAACAGGTGCTATAAATAGTTTGCTTTCTGAGAAAAAACTTAAATTATATTTTCTTAAAGGTCATGGAGAAAAAAGTAATATTTCCTTTGAAAAAGATAGTATTTCTATTATAACTTCAGCACTTAAAAAACTTGATTTTGAAATTGAAGATCTTTATTTATCAGAACACGATAAAGTACCAGAAGATTGTGATATTTTAATTATAGCTTCACCTAAAAAAGCAATGCTTTTAGAGGAAGAAAAAAAACTTGAAGATTATTTTGATTCTTCAGGTAAAATCTTTTTATCACTTGATACAAAGATAGAAGGAGGAGATGGTTGGGAATCATTTCTTTATCACACAGGTGTTGAAGTTTATGGCGGTGTTCTTGTTGATTATGGTTCAAATCTTGGTGGAGATTCAAGAATTCCAGCTGTTAAAAAATATAGAAGACATTTTATAACCGAAAGACTTTCTCAGACTTTTTTCCCATTAACTTTAGGACTTAGAGAAGCAAAAGAAAAAATTGGCGGAGATTTTTATATTGAAGAACTTGTTCGTTCTGATATAAATAAAAGTTATATTGAAACAGGTGAAACTCATCCTGAAAAAATTGAATTTGATAGTAATTCAGACATAAGAATATCTGCTGCTATTGTAATTGCAAGCAAAAAAACTCATGTTAAAAAAGAAGATAAAAGTGTTGAAGCAATAGATGGAAGAATTGTTGTTTGTGGAGATACTAGTTTTATAACAGATGATTATGTTGAAAAACTCGGCAATGGAGATCTTTTTTTAAGTTCAATAGAATGGCTTGCAGAAGACAAAGATATACTTGCTATTAATCTGACTAATTTCAACAGAGTTCGTATGGTTGAACTTACTAATATTGCACAGCAAAAAATATTCTGGATATCTGTTGTTATTATACCTCTTCTCATAGCTTTATTTGGTATTCTGATTGTTTACAGGAGAGAACATGAATAAAGTTAATATTTTTCTATTGATATTTTTAATATTTGGAGGAGTTTTAGTATATTTTTTGTATTTTAATGCAGAAATATTTCCAGAATTGAATAATTATGAAAAAATAGAAGTTTTTTTAAATAGCAAAGAAATAAAAGATGAAAATATAATATCTAAATTAAAAGAAACTGTCTTTTTAATTAGAAATATATCTGAAAAAGATGAAAGTCAAAGATATGGAATAAACGAAAATAGCGATAAAGTTAAATTTGTAGTTGAAGGAAAAGAATATATTGTCATAACTGGTAATATTAATCCTCATAATTCAGGAGTTTATGTGTTTTTTAATAATAAAATATATTTATTCAGTAAATCTTTAAAAGATATTATTGTTGAATACAATAAAGGGGGCAAAGATGATTGAAGTTAAAAACCTCGTAAAAAAATATGGGGATTTTAAGGCTGTCGATGATATTAGCTTTAATATTGGCAAGGGTGAAATTGTAGGTTTTCTTGGACCAAATGGAGCAGGAAAAACAACTACAATAAGAATGCTTACAGGTTTTTCACCAGCAACTTCCGGTCAGGCTTATGTTAATGGTTTTGAAGTTTTTGAAAAACCTATGGAAGTAAAAAAATCTATTGGTTATTTACCTGAATTTCCTCCTGTATATCCTGATCTTACAGTTAGGGATTATCTTTCTTTTGTTGCTGAAATAAAAGGAATTGAAAAAAAATTAAAAAAAGAAAGAATAGATTATGTTACACAAAAATGCGGACTTTCTGAAGTCATAGATAAAGAGATTAGTAAACTATCTAAAGGTTTTAAACAAAGGGTTGGTATAGCACAAGCACTAATTCATAATCCTCTTATTCTTTTTTTAGATGAACCAACATCAGGACTTGATCCAATTCAGATAATAGAAGTAAGAAATCTAATAAGAGAATTACGAAATGAACACACTATTTTTTTATCTTCACATATTTTACCAGAAGTATCAGCACTTTGTGATAAAGTAATAATAATAGCAAATGGAAAGATTATGGCTGTTGATACTCCTGAGAGACTTTCAACAGGAATGTCTGGACAAAAGACTTTTACATTTAATTTTCTTGATGATATTTCAAAAGCTGAAAATATAATTTCACAATTTGAAAATATTAATAATATCAAAGTTGTTGAAAATTCTCTTGAAGTTAAAGTAAATGATATTAGTGATATTCCTTTAATTGTTAGGAGAGCTGTTGAAAATCGTCTTGATATTACAGGTGTAATTCCAAAAACTGCTTCTCTTGAAGAAGTATTTCTTCATCTTACAACAAAGGAGGGAGCATAGTATTATGAAAAAGACTTATGCGATTTTTAAAAAAGAGTTAAAACATTATTTTTATTCTCCAATGGCATACATAATGCTTACTGTTTTTTTATTTATATCAAGCTGGTTTTTTACTGGAATGTTAGATACCTATATATCACTTTCAATTAATAGTCTTAATCCTTATGGTCAATCCTATACATTATCTTTGGATAGAGATTTTTTTGGACCATTTATTGTAAATATGGCAATAATTTTTCTTTTCTTTATGCCATTTCTTACAATGAGAGTTATTTCAGAAGAAAGGAAAATGGGAACATTTGAGCTTTTAGCAACTTCACCATTAAAAAACATTCATATTATTTTAGGAAAATATTTTGCTGTAATTTTCTTATATTTAATAATGTTATTATTTACAGTAGTTTATTTTTTAGGAGTGTATTTTGTTTTTCCATTTAATATTCAAGTATTACTTGTATGTTATCTTGGAATATTTCTACTTGGTTCAACATTTCTTGCTATAGGATTTTTCTGCTCATCTTTATTTAAACAGCCGATTTTTGCAGCAGTTACGACTTTTGGAGTTTTACTTTTGCTGTGGATTGCAGGATGGGGAGTTTTAGGAGATTTTGGAAAAGAAATATCTATAATTACTCATATTGAATCTTTTACTAAAGGAATAATATCTTTAAAAGATGTTTTTTATTTTGGTATAGTTATATTTTTCTCACTTTTTAGTGCAAATTTATATATTGATTCAATAAGATGGAGGGAATAAAGATGAATGAAAGATTTAAAAAATATACAGTTTTTAATATAATAGCAGCTATATTACTTATATTTGTAGCAGTATTTACTTATTTTTATCAAGGTACATTTGGTTGGATTACAACAATTCTAATCACTCTTGCTACTATTTTTATAATCACATGGTTAGTTTTTAACAATGATATATTAAAGACAACAGTTAAAGGAAGAAGTGTTAAATATTCAACAAATGCTATTGTATTTGCAGTGATAATACTTTCAATTTTATTATCCACATATTATGTAATAATGGAAAATAATAAAGAAATAGATTTAACTCCAAATAAGATTTATTCTCTTTCACCGCAAACAATACAAATTCTTCAAAATTTAAAAAAAGATATAAAAATAGTTGGTTTTTTTGATTTAAAGTCTTTTGAGGCACAAAAAAGCTTTGAAGAGCTTATTGCAAGATATAAGATTTATACTAAAAATATTGATATTGAGATTATAGATCCTTATGAAAATCCTGTAACTGTAAAACAATTTGGTATATCAAAAGTACCTAATCTTGTATTTATATGCGAAGATAATGAAAAAAGAGTTAATAAAATGAATGAAAGTGAATTTACAAATGCTATAAAAGCTATAACTATGCCTGACAGAAAAAAGATTTATTTTGTTCAAGGTCATGGAGAAAATAGGCTTGATTCATCAGAAGAAAATGCTTTAAGTATTATTAAAAATAGACTTGAATCAGATAATTATAATGTTCAACCTTTAGAGCTTATAAGAACAGGAAGCGTTCCAGAAGATGCTTCAGTCTTAATAGTTTCAGGAGCTAAAAAAAAGTATATGGAAACAGAACTTACAGCTTTGGAAAACTATATTGACAATAATGGAAAAGTTATATTTATGATAGATCCAGACAAAGAAAATTTTACAGATTTTCTAAAACCTTATGGATTTGAAATAGAAAAAAATGTAATAATTGATGTCAATCCAGTTGCACAATTACTTGGAACAAATTATGTAATGCCTATAATCAGTTCATATAGAAATCATGATATAGTAAGGAAATTTGATCTTGCAGTTGTTCTTAATATTGCAATGGAAATAAAAAATATTGAGGAAAACAAAAAAGGATTTAGAGTATTAGTTGTTGCTGAAACTGGAGATGGTTCTTGGGCAGAAAAAAATGTAGATGAATTATTTGGAAGACAAAAGACAGAAGTAAGCTATGATGAAGGAATTGACAATAAAGGACCTCTTCCTGTAGCAGTTATTGCAGAAAAAACAAACAATCAGGATAATGATGAAGAAAAAAACATAAAAGCAAAATCTCAAATTGTAGTATTTGGGGATTCTGATTTTATAACAAATAGCATGGTAAATATGCAGGGAAATGGAGATTTATTTCTTAATTGTGTCAATTTTTTAAGTGGTGATACAGATCTTATATCAATAAGACCAAAAGAAACAGAAAGTCAGCCAATACAGATAAATGAAGCACAAGGACAAGCATTATTTTTCCTTTATTATCTGATATTACCTTTGCTACCAATGCTTTTATATGCAGCTATGTATATAAATAAAAGGAGAAAAAGAGCATGATTTCAAATAAAAAAATTTTATTTGCAGCAATTTTTTTGCTTTTAATACTATTTTTTATCAATTATCAGAAAAAGACAAAAAATTCTGAACTTGAAATAGTAAAAGATCCTATTTTTTTAATAGAAGAAAACTCTATAGATAATATTACTATAGAGTTTTTAACTGGAGAAACATTATATTTTGAAAAAAAAGACAATATATGGTCAATAACCGATCCTGTAATTATGAAAGCTGATAATCAGACTTTTAATAATATATGTGAAAGTATAAGAAATCTTACTTTTTCAAAAAAAGTTAAATTACAAAAAGGAAATATTGAAGATTTCGGATTTGAATTTCCAATGTTAAGTATTGATTTTTCTGTAAATGGAAAAAATCATAAACTTAAACTTGGAGATAATACATTTAATGGTAGTGAAATGTTTGCTTTAGCTGATAGCACAGAAGAAATTTATGTTATAAATGGTGGATTTATAAATAAGTTTAAAAAAGATGTAAGAGATTATAAAGATAAAGTTATAAGTTCTTTTAAAGAAGAACATATTAAAAATTTTATCTTTGAAACTGAAAATATAACTCTTACAGCCCAAAAACCAACATCAGAAGTTATTTATACTGTTGAAAAAAACAATGAAAAAATACAATATCAAAAAGAAAGAGCAGAAGAAATACTTGAATATTTTAAAAATTTAAGAGTTGAACAATGGGATTCTCTTGGAGTAGTTGATTTAGATAATTATGGACTTGAAAACCCCGAATATAAAGTTAGTATAGATTTGAAAGATTCAAAATATTCATTTTCAATTGGCAAAAGAGGAAATTCGGCTTATATTATAAAAGATGGTGAATATAATGTAGCTAAGATAAATCCATATTTTGAACATTCAGTGGAAAATTTAGAAATAAAAAAAGAAAAAGAGTGAAAGTCTTTAAAATAACAGCTAAATAGCAACATAGTGAAAGGGTGAAATGGGGAAAGCGTGAAAGGGCTAAACAGGAAAAACCTTTAAATCCCTTTCACTATTTTCTCGTTTACTATTCGCTAATTTCTTTACTTTATCTTCTTAAAACATTATAATGACAAAAAAATGTACTTTATTTTAGACGGAGGATTTAATGAGAAAAACAAAAATAATTGTAACCCTTGGTCCAGCAGTTAATACTGAAGATAAATTAAAAAGTTTGTGTGAAGCAGGGATGAATGTTGCTAGATGCAATTTTTCTCATGGAAGTCATGAGGAAAACGGCGATAGAATTAAAATGATGAGAAAAGTTAGTGCTGAAAATAATTATAATATTGCAATACTTGTTGATACAAAAGGCCCTAAAATAAGAGCAGGAGATGTTGAAAATAACAGTCTTGAACTTGTATGCAATCAAAAAATAATACTTACTACTGAAGAATGTATGGGAAATAGTGAAAGACTTTATATTTCATATAAAAAACTTACAACTCTTGTAAAACCAGGCGGACATATACTCCTTGATGATGGTTTAATTACTTTAAAAGTAGAAAAAATTCTTAATGACACTGAAATACTTTGTGTAATACAAAATACAGGTATTATTAAAAGCAAAAGAGGTGTTAATATACCAAATTTTCACATAGATTTGCCTAATCCAACTGAAAAAGATAAAAAAGATATAGAATTTGCTGTAGAACAAGATGTTGATTTTATAGCTGTGTCTTTTGTTCAATCTGCTGATACTATACTTCAATTCAAAAAAATACTTAGAAAACTTGGTGGAGAAAAAATTAAAGTAATAGCTAAAATTGAAAATCGTTCAGGTATGGATGATTTTGATAAAATAGTAAAAGTTGCTGATGGTGTTATGGTAGCACGAGGTGATCTTGGCGTTGAACTTCCTCTTGAAGTTATACCAATTGTTCAAAAAGAACTTATAAGAAAATGTTTTATGGAAGGAAAGCCTGTTATAACTGCTACACAGCTTTTACATTCTATGATTGAAAGTCCTAGACCTACAAGAGCTGAAGTTTCGGATGTTGCAAATGCTATATATGATCTTACATCAGCTGTAATGCTTTCTGGAGAGTCTTCAATTGGGAAATATCCAATTAAATGTGTTGAAACTTTGAGCAATATAGCTAATAGAATTGAAAGTGCAATTAATTATAAAGATGTTTATATTCAAAGTATTTCTCGTTTTGACAGTAGTCAAGATATGACTCGTGCGGTTACAAATGCTGCTCTTACAACAGCCTATGAAATCGGAGCTAAAGCTATAGTTACATTTACTGAAACTGGATATACTGCTCAAATGCTGTCAAAAATGAGACCTGATATGCCAATAATAGCTATTACAACTTCAAAAAAAGTAAGAAGACAACTTTCCATGAACTGGGGTGTATTTCCTATGGTTGGAAATGAATATCATACTCTTGATGAAATGCAAAAAGATGCAATATCTTTGTCTTTAGAAAGCGGTCTTGTTGGAAATGGCGATATAATTGTTATAGTAGCAGGTGTTCCTGTTGGTATTGCAGGAGCTACAAATCTAATTAAAGTAGAAATTGTTGGCGATGTTCTTATAAAAGGAATAGGTGTTCATCCAGGAAAAGTTACAGGCAGAGTATGTCTTGGAGAAATTCCAGAAGAATTAAAACTCAATTTTAATAAAGGTGATGTTGTTGTTGTAAAATATCTGCACGAAAGTCTTCTTCCTTTTTTAAAACAAGCATCAGCTATAATAATTGAAGATGATGATATTGAAGATAGAGCACAGATAATAGGTAAAACATTAGATATTCCTATTATAAAAAGTGCTAAATCTGCTTATGATATTTTAAAAGAAGGTATTATGGTAAAAGTTAATTCAAAAGAAGGTACTGTATCTAAGATATAAAATTATTTTTATTAAATAGCAGACAGCGGATAATTTTATTTGTTGTCTGTTATATTCTTGATTTTTTATTTGAATGGGTATATTGTAATTTTATGGATTTTAAGCAATTTTTTATAAGCTGTATAAAAAAACACTGGAAGCATTTTCTGCCAGGTATTATAACTCTTCTTATTGTTGATATTGTTCAACTTTTCATTCCTCTTATAATTGGTGATACTATTAATCGTCTTGAAATATTAGATATTGATTTTAATGGACTTCTTATTAGAGGTTTTATTCTCATGGGAGTTGCATTAATAATGTCTGCTATGAGATTTCTATGGAGATATTTTATAATTCTAAGTGCTTTCAAAATTGGTTTTGAGATGAGAAGAGATATTATGAAAAAACTTTATTCATTTCCAATTTCTTTTTTTTCAAAAAATAAAACCGGTGATCTTATGAGTATTGTTGTAAACGATGTTGATGCTGTGAGATTTCTTCTGGGAATGGGAATGGTTGCTGCATTTGACATGGTAATTCTTGCAATTATGGCACTTGGAATGATGATATATTATTCACCATCGCTTACTCTAATTGCAATGATACCAGCACCGCTTATTGTAATAATACTTTATTATTTTGAAGGACCTCTTCATAAAAGATTTTTATCAATACAGGAGCTTTTTGGCAAAATTTCCGTCAAAGTTAAAGAAAGTATAGAAGGAATAGCTCTTATAAAGTTATATAGACTTTATGGAATAAAAAATGATGAATTTTCAGAACTTAATAAAAAATACAAAAGAGATTCACTTGTTGTAACATCCATAGATGCTTTATATAATCCAATTGTGAATTTCTTTATGATGGGAATTTTAGGAGCTCTTATATATTATGGTGGCGGAAAAGTTGTTGAATCCTCAATGAAATTAGGTGATTTTATAGCTTTTACAAGATATCTTGACATTATAGTATGGCCTCTTATGGCACTTGGATGGGTGTTTTCACTTTATCAAAGAGCAAGAAGTGCTTATGAAAGAATACAAGGCATTATGATGCAGGAAAATAATATTATATCAGGCGATACTAAATTAAATTCTATTGAAAAAGGAATTTCACTAAAAAATGTAGATTTTTCTTATGAAACTGGAAGTTTTAAACTTGAAAATATTAATGTAGAATTTAAAAAATCGACTCTTACTGGTATTGCTGGGAAAATTGGTTGTGGTAAGACAACTTTCATAAATCTTTTGCTAAGATTGCACGATGTTAATTCTGGTGTGATTGAGATAAATGGAGTTGATATAAAAAACTATAATATAAAATCTTTAAGAGATTCTATTGCATATGTTCCTCAAGAAGTATTTTTATTTTCTGATTCAATACTTAATAATCTTAGATTTGCTGATGAAAATATTAGTGATGAAGAAATAAAAAAAGTTCTTGAAGTATCTGATTGTAATGAATTTGTAAAAAATCTTCCAAACGGCATTAATACAGTTGTAGGTGAGAGAGGAGTATCGCTTTCTGGTGGGCAAAAGCAAAGACTAGCATTAGCAAGAGCTTTAGTTCTCAAAAGACCTTTTATTATAATGGATGATTGTCTTTCAGCAGTTGATTCAGAAACAGAGAAGAGAATTCTTGAAAATCTTAAGGAAAAATGGCATGGAACTACTTCTATTGTTGTATCACATAGATTAAGTGCTTTTTTTACAGCTGATAATATAATCGTACTTGATAATGGCAAGGTTGAAAGTCAGGGGAATCATCAAACTCTTAAAGAAAAATCTGTAATTTATAAAAGCATGTTTGAAAAACAACAGATTGAAAAGGAACTTGAAAATGAACTCTGAAAACTCTATAAAAAAACAAAAATGGACTTTTTTTACAATTATAAAAAACATGCTTGCCTATCGTTTTTTAATAGTATTATCATTAATTACACTTGCAGGAGTTTCACTTTTTGAAATATATTTTCCTGATTTTATTCGTACTATAATCAATACTCACATTAGCGGTAATATAAAAAAAATCGATGGCAAATCCGAGGTTTTTTATAATATAAAAAATAAACATCAAATGAAAATGTTAGAGGATAAAAACGTCAAAATATATGATTTTGATGAAAATATAAAAAGTAATTATGATTTAATGACTTTAATAAATGCTATTTCAAATGAAATTGAAAAAGATGATAGTTTAGTTGAAAATAAATTTGTTAAAATGGCAGATCTTGAAAAATTTGATGCTGAATGGAAGCGAGAATTAAGAAAATACGATATTGATAAAACTTTTGTTTTAATAAAATATATTTTTTTAATTCTTGTTTTTTATATAATAATTTATTTTATACACTATTTTAGTGTTAATTATATTTCTCAATCAATGATGTATAATCTTAGAAGTAAAATATTTAATCATATGATGAATTTTAAAATGTCATATTTTATAAAAGTTCCTTCAGGAGTTCTTGTTACAAGAGTTATAAGTGATGTTGAAGCTATTAACAAGTTTTTTTCTGGAGTAATGGTATCTTGGATTAAAGATATTATTCTTTTTATTGGTATTGGAATAATGATGTGTAGGATTAATTTAAGACTTTCAATTGTATTATTTTTTATTGTACCAGTGCTTTTTATGCTTATTTTTTATTATCAAAAAAAACTTAAGATTTCCTATAGAAATATAAGAAAACAAATTGCAAGAATAAATGGTTTTTTATCAGAAAATATGTCTGGTATGTTTATTATAAAAGCATTTAATCGAGAAGAACAGGAAGATAAAAAATTTAATGTTATTAATGAAGATGTTTTTAATGCGTATAAAAAACAGATGTTTTTAAGAGCAACATTTATGCCAGTTACAAATATAACAAGATATTTTTCCATGGCTTCAATATTAGTTTATGGTGGTTATCTTATTTTAGAAGGAAAAATGTTTTTTGGAGATCTAATAGCATTTTTTACTTATGCAGAGATGTTTTTTAAGCCAATAAGAGAAATGGTGGAAAAATTTGATCTTCTACAAAGTGCTCAAACAGGTCTTGAAAGGATTTTTACAATTTTAAATGATCATGAAAATATTGAAAGTAAAAATGGTGATTTAGATATTGAATTTAAAGAAAGTATAGAGTTTAAAAATGTTAATTTTGAATATATAAAAGATGAAAAAATTCTTAAAAATATTAATCTAAAAATTTTAAAAGGTGAAAAAATTGCTTTTGTAGGACATACAGGTGCTGGAAAAACAACTATATTAAATCTAATAAATTCTTTTTATGGAAAAAATTCAGGTGAAATTCTTATAGATGGAAAAGATATAAAAGAATATAACATTGATAATTTGAGAAGAAATTTATCATATATTCCACAGGATGTATTTATTTTTTCAGAAAGTATAAATTACAATATAACATTTTCTGAAAAACAAAATAATTATCTTGATAATAATTATCTTGATAATGTATCGCAAAAAATTGGCTTAGAAGAATTTTTAAAAAAACAATCACATGGTTTTGATACAATAATGAATGAAAGAGGAAATTCACTATCTTATGGGGAAAAGCAATTAATAGCATTTGCCAGAGCATTATACTTCAAACCACAGATAATAATAATGGATGAAGCTACTTCAAACATTGATTCAGATACTGAATATGTCATACAACAAGCTACTGAAAAACTATTAGAAGGCAAGACAGCACTTATAGTTGCTCATAGACTTTCT
This sequence comes from Candidatus Muiribacterium halophilum, assembly GCA_023228995.1. Classification (GTDB taxonomy): domain Bacteria; phylum Muiribacteriota; class Muiribacteriia; order Muiribacteriales; family Muiribacteriaceae; genus JALOAD01. The sequence goes on along the minus strand of JALOAD010000008.1, from coordinate 769 downwards.
ACAATAAAAAATTGTGACAGAATATATGTTATGAAAGACGGGCAGATAATTGAGACTGGAAAGCATGAAGAACTTCTACAAAAAAAAGGATATTATTATAAACTATATAAAATCCAATATGAAAAAATAGCATAAAACGGAGTGAAGTGGGAAAGATAAGAGCGAGTGAAAGGGTGAAATAGCGAATGAGGAATGCCAAAATGTTCAGTGAACATTTTGTTTGTGACAGATGAAGCGTGACATGTCATAGTATGACATTAATGACAAAAAAAGTCGCTATGTTACAGGAGATTCGAAGACTCTTGTCACAAGCAACTTTTTGTAAAATAAGTTGCAGTTACATTTATTGAAATTTGTCATCTTGGTATGATTTTGAGCGGAGATCTCGCTCTTGCTCTTGCTTTGAGTTTGTCATTTCCATAAACATGGGAAACCATAAATCAAAACTTTTTTTACCACGGATATCACTGATATACACGGATAAAACTTGAAAATTAAAATTTATGGAAAAAATCACCATAAATAAAAAATAAAATTCTTTGATATTTATATAAATAAATTTATAAAACCTCAAAATCTTTTATTTCTTTATTTTTAAAGATAAAAATATTTAATTTTCTAAAAGCATTTTAAAACCTATTTTATTGTCTTTTTGTTAAAAAACATCTTGACAATATAATCATATATTAATAAACTTAAAATATATCATGAAACAGTCAAAGAATAATATCATAAAAATTTCTGTAATAATAAAATGTTTTGTAAAAGG
>JALOAD010000061.1 GCA_023228995.1 Candidatus Muiribacterium halophilum | reverse complement strand
ACTACCTATTACCGATAATATTTAAAATGTAATATATCACGGAGGATTTATGACTAATATCAAAAAATTAATTTTTATATCAATGCTGTTGATAATTATGGAATTCACAGTATTTTCAAGCGTTTCATTATTAGGTCCAACAGGATTTCTTAATGTACCTTCCCCAGAAATTGCTCCTACAAAAACTTTTACAGGTGGTGTTTCCTATCAATCTTATGGATTTGGCGGAAATTCTAATTACAGTCTAGTAAGTTTTAAAGGAACTATAGGAGTATCTGAAAACTTTGAAGCAGGTTTTGAAAAAACTACAGATAGCGGAAGTCTAATGAAAGATCCTGGAATGGCAATAACAGCTAAAGCTGGTTGGAAAGTTAGTAAAGACATAAGTGTAGCTGGTGGTCTAATACTTGATACATCATCAGGAAATGCTTCTTCTGTTTACGGTGTAGTTGGTGCAGATGTTGCTTTTTTTGGAATGGGATTTAACTTTGGTGCAGATAAAAAAGCCACTTATTCAACAGCTAAAATGGGTGGATATGATTTTAAAGATAATGAACCAGACAATATATTTTTTCTTGCAGGTGCAAAATTTACTTTTGGTGAAGGTGGAGCTTTAACTGTATCTTATAATGGAGATGCTGTAGGACTTGGTTTTTATGCAGAACTTGATGTTGAAGATGGTCAAAAATCAGCTGTGGAAATTGGCTGGATAATAGAAAGTTCTTATGAAGATCTTTATAAGAAATTTCTAAATAAAAAATATGAGAAAAACAAATTATTCATTGGAATATCAGGCGAATTTTAAAATCACATAAAAAAAAAGAGTGCCTAAAAAGCACTCTTTTTTTTGTCAATTAATAATTGTCAATTAAATATATCTTCAATTGTTTCAAATATATCTTGAATATCATTACCAATATGCCACCAGTAAATTGTATAATAATTATCAGAATCTTTGACAATTATAAATGAAAAACCATCTTTTCCCTTTAATGCTTCTTTATACATAAGTCTATCAGTTGAAGAAAGTTCATGCATTCTTTCTTTTGATTTTTTAACAACAAGTTTACCTTCATAAGAATTACTATTAACCATATCAAGTCCAAAGCCTTCAACTTTTTTATTCAAAATTGTAACATTAAGAGCATTATAGTTAATTGTAGGTTCAGTTACTACAGGTTGTTGTGGTACAACAGGAGGTGGAGTAACATCAGGAGTATATGGAACAGCTCCAGAAACAGCATTAATTACTCTTGAAAGATTTGAAGTAAATTTAGCATATTCAGCTTTTGATTTACCAAAAAGATCTTTAGCATTTTTAAGCCCAGCTTTTCCAATTTCAATTTGTTTATAAGATTCAAAAAGACTTTTAGTCGATTTGCTTAAACCGTTATATAATTCGGTAAATCCAAGTTCTTCTGGGTTGAAAAGTTCAACTTCAAGCCCTTGTAATCTATCATTAAGATTTGAAAGTTTTTCTAAAGAATCTCTATAGAAATTAAGCATTATATTACGATCTTTTTCAAATTCTGAATTAAGATACCACTGTTTGTGAATGATTTCACCAATTTTATCAAAATTATTTTTAACTTCTTTGTCAGAACTTTTAAGTTCTTTAAGTAAAGCATCTAATCTTGCTGGAACATTAGCTCTTAAACCAGCTCTATTACTTCTATTACCAAGAACTTCATTCATGTTTTCAGGTAAAAAATAAATATTACCTGCAAAAGAAGTTGTAACAATTGCAACTATGACACCAAGAACTGCTAATTTTTTCATAAATCCTCCTTGTTAAGCTTTATATATATTATAAGATATTTTAACTAATATTGCAAAGTAACAGTTCGTTACAAATTAAATTTGCAAAGTAGCGAAATGGTGAACCAATTAATTATTACTTAAATATATCTCCTATTGTTTCAATTACACCAGCAATTTCGTCTGCTACATGCCACCAACAAATAATATATTTATTTTTTGAATTTTTTATAATAACAACACTATAACCTTCTTTTTTTCTCAAAGCTTCTTTATATAAAAATTTATCAATAGAAGATAATTCATGCAATCTTTCCATTGATTTTTTAATAACATTTTTGCCTTCAACTGATTCAAGTTTTATAAAATCATAATCAGAAAGTTTAACTTTTTTTCGTTTAACACTAACTTCCATTTTTGAATAATCAAAATCAGGTTCTGATACAACAGGTGCAGGCGTTGGAGTTGGTGCTGGAGCAGGTGGATTATAAGGAACAGCATTTAAAACTGCTGATGAAATACTTGTAATTAATGCAGAAATATTACTTTGACTATTAACAGCTTTTTCAAAAATTTCTCTAGCTTTTCTTAATCCAGATTTCCCTTTACTAAGCTCAGTATAACTAGCTTCTGTATTTTTTTTAATATCAGCTAGACTTGAATAAAGCTTATTAAAACCAAGTTCTTCAGGATTAAAAAGTTCAAGTTCTAATGCCTGAGCTCTATCGTCAAGATTGCTGATATAATCAACACTTTCTCTGAACATAGTTAACATTACATTAAGATCTTTTTCAAATTCTGAATTAAGATACCATTGTTTATTTATTGTATCGTTAATTCCATTAAATGAAGCTTTCAGCCGACTATCTGTATGTTTTAATTCTTTGCATAAAATATTAATTCTTTCAGGAACATTGCTGGAAGCTCTACTTCGGGAAATATTCAAACCATATTTTTCAGAATCGTTTTCCGGAAGAAAAAACACTGAATTAGAAAAAACTGAAACTGACAAAGCTGTCATTACTATTATTGAAAATAATTTTTTCATAAATCCTCCATATAAAAACAAACATTTTAATCTTTCCTATATTATAAGGGTAATTATCCTAAAAAATCTATGATTATTTTTGATATATCACTAAAAGCAACTTTACCTTCTCTAATTAATTGAATTTTATAATCAGAATCAATCTTGATAATCGTTGATGCTTCCTTATCTTTTAGCGAATTTTCATCAAATAATATTGTTGGTATTTTATTGTTTAAAAAAGAAATAATCTCATTTTGTTTATTTAAAGGCTGTATTCCAGTTAAATTACAGCTTGTAGCAACAATTGATGGGAATTTAAAAAGTGAAAAAAACTCTTTAGATAATTTATTTTTTGGAAATCTTATTCCATAAAATTTTTTAAAACCATTGTTATTTCCTTCTATTATAAAAGTAATTGGAGCTGGAAGAATAATTTCAAGCAATTCAAGGATTTTTAAATCAAATTTAATATTAGAATTATATAATTGCTTAATATCACCAATATGATATGTAAAAATATCATTTTCTCTTTTTTTAATATCTTTAACTTTGTTTAAAGCTATTTTACTTTTTGAATTAAAAGCAAGTCCAAAAACTGTATCAGTTGAAATACCAATAATTTCATCTTTTAAAATTAAATCATAAGCAATATTTAAAATATTGTTTTTTTCCATTATTGGAATTTCTTTAGAAAAATCGTAAATTTCAGTCATTTAAATAATTTTCTCCATAAATAAATCTATCATGATTTGCATAATCTTTAATTATTTTAATACTTTCAAAATTTTGTTCAAATAAATTCTTTACAATATCTCCTTGATCAAATCCAATCTCTAAAAATAATTTACCACCTTTTTTAAGATTATTTACAATATTTTTGCTTAAATATTTATAAAAATAAAAACCATCATTTCCACCATCAAGAGCAATTAAAGGTTCATTTTGTTTAACTTTTTCTTCAAGTTTTAAAATATCATTTGATCTAATATAAGGTGGATTTGAAACAAAAATATCAAATTTATAATTTATACTATTTAATTTATCACAATTAACAAAAGCTATGTTTTTAAGTTTATCATTTGAAAGAAGGTTATTTGCATTTTTTTTGGCAATTTTGATAGCATTATAAGAAATATCTGTTGCAATAATCTTTTTAGGATTTCCAAACTTTGCAATACATATTGCAATACAGCCAGATCCTGTACACATATCAATAATAGATTTATCTTTAGAAAATTCAAGAATTTTTTCAACAAGTATTTCAGTTTCATTTCTTGGAATAAGAACATCTTTACATACATAAAACTCAAGCCCAAAAAAATCTTTTATACCAGTAATATAAGAATAAGGAATGTTTTTTTTTCTTTTAATTATGAATTTTTCAAAAAGTTTTTTATGATTTTCACTAAATTCAAAATTACTTGAAATAATATCAATTTTCTTTTTACCCGATATATCTTCAAGATACCAATCAAATTCAGTTAAAATATCATTTTCCAAACTATCATCTACAAAAAATGATAATCCATAATTAACAATTTCTCTATAATTCATAAAAATCAATTCCAATAAAGATAATCTAATAAAAAAAGTTAGTGAGTTAAAAAAACAAAACAGATTCCGGCTCAAAATCATACCGGGATAACAATAATAAAAAAAGTTAGTGAGTTTAAGGAGTTGAGTGTTAAAAACAAAAACCTGCCAATAGTGAGCTAGTAAATAGTGAAATAGATTTAAATCTTTTGTTTTCCCATTTCATCCTCTCACCCATTAACTCCTAACTCTCAACTCTTTAACCTTCTTTTAACCCTATCCCTCTTAATTACTAATCTCTTTAAGTTTTTCTTCCTGTTCAGCTAATATTAAAGCATCAATTATCTCATCTAATGCAGTGCCATCAACAACTCTATCAAGTTTATGTAAAGTAAGACCAACTCTATGATCAGTAACTCTATTTTGAGGATAATTATAAGTTCTTATTTTTTGACTTCTATCACCATTACCTACCATTGATTTTCTTTTTGATGATATTTCATCTTGCTGTTTACGAACTTCTAATTCATAAATTTTAGCTTTTAATATTTTCATACCTTTATTTTTGTTTTTAAGCTGACTTCTTTCATCCTGACAACTTACAACTATTCCGGTCGGTAAATGAGTAATTCTAACTGCTGAATCCGTTGTATTAACAGACTGACCACCACAACCTGATGATCTGTAAACATCTATTTTTAAATCCTCTGATTTTACATCAATATCTATATCTTCAGCTTCAGGAAGTACAGCAACCGTAGAAGCTGATGTATGAACTCTTCCACTAGTTTCAGTTGAAGGAACTCTCTGAACTCTATGAGTGCCAGATTCAAATTTCATTCTTGAATAAACAGAATCACCTTTTACTCCAAATATCATTTCTTTAAAACCACCCATATCTCCAACATTTGATTCCATTATTTCAAGTTTCCAACCTTGTATTTCAGCATATCTTTGATACATATCAAAAAGATCACCACAAAAAATTGCAGCTTCATCTCCACCTGTACCAGCTCTTACTTCTACAATAATATTTTTATCATCATTAGGATCTCTTGGTAAAAGCATTAATTTTAGTTTTTCTTCTAATTCAGGAATAGCATCTTTAGAAGTTTCAAGCTCGAATTTTGCCATTTCAATAAGTTCAGGATCATTTTCATTATCAAGTATTTCTTCAGCTTCTTTAATTGTTTCAAAAAGTTGCAAATAAATTTTAATTTCTTCAACAATCGGTTCCATGTGAGTTCTTTCTCTTGAAAGCTTTATCATCTGAGTCTGATTATTAACTATATCAGGAGTGCTAAGCTTTTTATTGATTTCATCAAACATTTTCATCATATTTTCAAGTTTATCTTTCATTTAATCTCCCAAAATATCAGACTTTCTGAATAAGTTTCATAACAAGTTTTTTAAAGTAAGGTTTAGCTTTTTCAGCAGCTTCAACGACTTCTTCATGATTTGGAATCAAATGAGAAGTTCCAGTATGCACATTTGTAATAAGCGATATACCAAGAATATTTTCATAACCACAATGTTTAGCAGTTATAACTTCAGGAACTGTTGACATTCCAACAGCATCAGCGAAATTTCTATACATTCTCTGCTCAGCTGGAGTTTCATAACATGGACCAGTAAGAGCTAAATAGCAGCCTGTAACAACAGGAACATTGACTTCAATAGCATATTCTCTAATAAAATCGACTTTATTATAAGCACCAGTCATTGCAGGGAATCTTGGTCCAAGTTCATCAAAGTTTTTACCCATAAGTGGATTATCACCCATAAAATTAATATGATCGTTAATAACCATAAGATTGCCAACTTCAAAATTAGGATTAAGTCCACCAGCTGCATTTGTAACTAAAAGTGATTTAACTCCAAGTTTTTTAAAAACTCTAATCGGCATTGCAATATCCTGCATAGAATAACCTTCATAATAATGAAATCTACCCTGCATTGCTATAACATTTTTACCACTAATTTTACCAATTACAAAACGATTTTTATGACCTTCTACAAGTGAAACAGGAAAATCTGGTATATCTTTATAATCAATAATCTGTTTATCTTCTATGATATCAGCTATAGAACCAAGTCCAGACCCTAATATCAATGCTATTTCAGGAACAATATCAATTTTTTGTTTAATAAATTCTGCTGTTTTAGTAATTTTTTGCATATTTTATCCTATCCTTTAATTTTTTTAAAAACTGCGAATGGTGAAATGGTGAATTAAAATGTTCGGTGAATATTTTTTGGCGAATTAAAATGTTCGGTGAACATTTTTGTGTAAAGTGGATTTAGTTCTTTCCCATTTCACCATTTCACCATTTCACCATTTCACCATTTCACCATTTCACCATTTCACCATTTCACTATCTCACCATTTCACCATTTCACCATTTCACTATCTCACCATTTCACCATTTCACCATTTCACCATTTCACTATTTCACCATTTCACCATTTCACTATCTCACCATTTCACCATTTCACCATTTCACTATTTCACCATTTCACTATTTCACTATCTCACTATTTCACTATCTCACTATTTCACTATTTCACTATTTCACCATTTCACTATCTCACAATCTCACTATTTCACTATTTCACTATCTCACTATTTCACTATCTCACCATTTCACCATTTCACTATTTCACTATTTCACTATTTCACCATTTCACTATCTCACAATCTCACTATTTCACTATTTCACTATCTCACTATTTCACTATTTCACTATTTCACCATTTCACTATTTCACCATTTCACTATCTCACCATTTCACCATTTCACCATTTCACCATTTCACCATTTCACTATCTCACCATTTCACCATTTCACCATTTCACCATTTCACTCTAATTATTCATTATTAATTATTAATTTTTAATTAGTAAGCTCCTCTTGCTCTAAACCAACATCATTTCATTATTTTCAAGATAATGAAGCTGTTCTTTTGTATAATCATCAATTTCTACACCAAAAGACATAAGCTTGAGATTTGCTATACTTTCATCAATATATTCAGGAACTTCATATAAACCAGGTTCCATTGTCCCATCATCCTGTAAAAAAAGTTCTAACGATAAAAGCTGAAGTGAAAAACTTATATCCATAACAGCAGCCGGATGACCTTCAGCAGCTGTCATATTAACTATTCTACCTTCTGTAAGTAAATTTATCCTATTTTTATTGATTAAAGTATATTCACGGACAAATTCTCTAACTCTTTCGGAGTTTTCAGTGATTTCTTCAAGCCCTTTAAGATCTATTTCAACATCAAAATGCCCAGCATTACATACAATTGCATTATCTTTCATATTAAGAAAATGTTCTTTTCTAATAACATTTATATTACCACTAAAAGTACAAAATATATCACCAATTTTACTAGCTTCATTCATTTTTTTAACAGAAAAACCTTCAAAAACAGCTTCCAAAGCTTTTTGAGGACTAGTTTCGCATATAACAACATTTGCACCAAGACCTTTTACTTTTTTAGCAAAAGTAGAACCACATTGACCATATCCAATAACCACAATAGTTTTACCAGATAACATACTATTTGTAGCTCGAATAATCCCATCAATAACAGACTGACTCGTACCGTGTTTATTATCAAAAAGATTATGACAAAATGAAAAACTTGTAGCTATAACTGGAATGTTTAGCATATTTTCATCTTCATATTTAAGTAATCTATAATAACCAGTAGCAGTTTCTTCTGTAGCACCTTTTAAACTAGTACAACCTTTTTTATGTGCAGCAATGACAAGGTCAGCTCCATCATCTAATACATAATCAGGACCCCAATCAATAAGTTTCTCAACAGCTTTTTTATAATCCTCATCTGACATACCTCTAAATCCAAGCACTTTAACATTAAGTTTATTTTTAAGGTATTCGATTATATCAGGCTGTGATGATATAGGATTTGCAGCAGTAAGCATGACATCAGCACCAGATTTAACAAGAATTTCAACTAAATAAGCAGTTTCAGGTGTAATATGAAGACAAAGACCAATTTTTTTACCTTCAAAAATATTATCCTCATCAAATCTTTCTTCAATTTCTCCTAATACAGGCATAAATTTACTAGCCCATTTAACTCTTTCTTTACCCTGAGCAATCATATCCATAATACCCTCCAGAATCAGCTTAATTTTTCACTTTAGAAGCTAAAAAGATACCAAATACTAAAAACATCAGATTAGGCATCCAGGTAGCAAATATCGGGAGAATTCTCCCAGCCTCACCATAAGATTTAAGAAAAGACATCAAAACATAATATACAAATATCATTATAACACTTAAGCCTAAGTTAGTAAATGTACCAGACCTTTTGGAAGTAGTTCCCATAGCTGCTCCGACAAGACCAAATATCATACAAGAAAAAGGCATTGCTGTTTTTTGATAGAGAGCAACTAGATATTTATTAAGATTAAGAACACCATGTTTTGCGAGATTTTTAATTTTCCTATAAAGTTCAATAAAAGTCATAGCATCTGGATCTTCTTTATCAAAATTTTCAATTTCAATTAGAGTATTATTCAATTTCAATTCTCTATTTGTAAATTTTTGAACATTTGACACAAAACCATTTTCATCAAAAGTATTTTCACTACCCTGTTCAAGAATCCAAGTATCATCTTTGTTAATTCTACCAGTTCTTGACGCTAAAGTTTTTTTTAAAAGTCCATCTTCTATATAATAAAGCATAAGATAATTAAAAGTTCTATTATAAAAATTAACTCTTCTAATATATAAAAATTTATCTTTATCTTCTCTTAAAAAAATATTTTCCTTTGTAATAAATCTCGGCATATTTTGCAATTTAAAAGTCTTGTAAATTTCTTCCTGTTCAATAGCATTAGGAACAATTTTTTCATAAACAACAAAAGTCATAATAGACACAAAAAAAGTAAATACCATAACAGGTCGAACAATTCTAAAAAAACTTATACCACCAGATTTCATAGCAGTAACCTCGGAGAGTTTTGAAAAATTCCCCATTACAATAAGAGTTGACATAAGAACACTCATTGGAAATACAAAGATAAGATCTTTAGAAAGCATTTTGTAACCAAACCATTTAAGAACTATTGAGGTTGGTTTTCCTCTAATTATTATATAAGACAAAGCATTGTATAAAGGATCGATTGCCATTATTATAAGAAAACTCAAAACCCCAAATACAAAAGGTCCAAAAAGCGACTTAAAGATATACCTATCAAGTATTTTAACCATAAAAGAAGTTTATAATATTTTAATAAATTTAGCAAGAAGAAGAAAAATCTGAAGAAAAATCAGGGTCAGGTTTTATAAAATTTGATAATAACAATGCTAATTCCATTTAAATTAAATAAAAATTAATGAATTTGATTTTTTTTATTTTTCTAATATATTAATAATATGAAAAAATTAATTTTTACAATAATAACATTATTTTTTATAACAATTGCAGATTCATCAAATGAAGATTGTTTTAAAAATATTGGCTGGGGACCTATACATTACCACATATCCTCACCACTTAGAGGCCTAAAAAACAATTTAATCCCAATGACACCATTTCCAATGAAAGCTGGTGATTACAAATACAGAACTTCTTATTCATGGATAAATGTTTGGAATTACAAAAAAGATTATTTTATGATAGATCTTGAAGTTTTAAGTATGGATCATATGTTATCCATAGGTTTTAAAAATGATTATGTTGTTAATATAAATTTTCCATTATACTATCTTAATGGAGGTATACTCGATAGAGAAATAGAAAATTTTCATTCAGCTTTAGGAATAACAAATGCTAACAGAGAAATTCAACCTAGGAATTCAATGAAATATTGGGTAAAAGACATATATGGCAATGTTTTTGAAACAACAAAAAAAGAACTTCAAGGATTAGATAGAGGTAATATAAACATAATATTACAAAAAAATATATATTCAAATCCAAAATTACCAAGAGGATTTTTTTTAAACTTTCAATTACCAACTAAAACATTGTCAGAAACATTGAATGTTAAAAAAGGCGATATAACAGTATCTTATGCTTGGGTTTTCAATACAGGACAAAAATTTCATTATATTAATGTTGGATTAACAAAATTTAGAGAAAATTTTTTAGGACCTATACATTTTGAAAAATATAATGCTGGAATATTTTATACAGTAGAAACAGTATTAAACTCAAAAAAACATGCATTTTTTCAGCTACAATTCAGCCAAAAAATAACAAAAGATGTTCCAGAATTTGATAAATCAACATACATAGTAAATTACGGTTGGAAATGGAAAAACGGAAGAAATGTTTTTACTTTTTCCTTTATGGAAAATATATTAAATTTTGATAACAGTCCAGATGTTGGATTTTATTTTTCCAGAGAATTTTACGGAAATAAGACAGATTATTGCCCAATTAAATAAAAAGCGGGGTCAGGTCTTCGGAATTCGATTTTCAAATTTCAAAAACCTGACTGTTATTGAAAACTTACTATTTTCAGCTTAAATAACTTTAAATACAATACTTTTTAAAATATTAGAAAAGCACGCTCCCTTCTGTCAGTTTACTTAATTCGAATAAAAGAATTCGAATTCCGAAGACCTGACCCCCAAAGGTTTTATTTTATAGCGGTTTCAATTATTTTATTCATTCTTGTGACAAGTGATTTAAAATCAGTTGTTAATCCTGCTAATATCGCTGCATTGTCAAATAATTGTTCTGTTATTTCCTCTGCTAATTTTTTATTTGTATTTCTTAATGTTGTTAATTTTTTTATTATTTCATTATCTGAATTTATTTCAAGATCATTTAATCCTGTTGGCATTTCACTGCCTTGTCCTGATTGATTCATTGCCTGCATGAATCTTTGCATTCCTTGCGTCATTCCTTCACTTACTAATATTGCTGGACTATCTACTAATCTATTGGATATTTTGACTTCTTTTACTTTATCTTTTAATACTTCATCTTTCATCCATTTTGCTAGAGCTTCTATATCAGCTATTCCTTCTGTCTTTTTTTCATCAAGATCTAGTTTTGCTGAATCAACTGATACTATTTTTTTGCCTTTGTATTCGGTAAAGTGTTGAAATACAAAATCATCAACTGGTTCATAAGCAAATATTACATCTAATCCTTTTTTGGCAAATACTTCTATATAAGGACTTGCTTTTAAACTGTTATGATTTGAACCTGTTATAAAATATATTTCTTCTTGTCCTTCTTTCATATTTTCTATATATTGATCAAATGATGTAAGTTCTTTGTTGTTTAAAGTTTCATATCTTAATAATGTTGTTAAATCATTTTTTCTTTCAAAATCAGTTACAATTCCTTCTTTTATGAAAACTGAGAATTCTTTATAAAATTTTTCAAATTTTTCTTTATCTTTTTTGCTTTGTTCTTCAAGGAATTTTATAACCTTTCTTGTTAAAATATTTCTGATTTTTGTAATTAATGTGCTATCTTGTAGAGTTTCTCTTGATATATTAAGTGGAAGATCTTCACTGTCAACAACTCCTTTTACAAATCTAAGCCATTTTGGAAGAATGTTTTTTGCTTTTGGTTCAATTAATATTTTTTTACAATAAAGTCCAACTTCTGAATCTTCAAGTCCTCTGAATCCTAATTTTTCAACATTTGATTCTGGTAAAAATAATATAGAATTGATTGAAATAGGTGCATCAGTGCTAAAATGAATATTAAACATTGGTTCTTGAAAATCATTTGATATAAATTTATAAAATTCATTATATTGTTCAGTTGTAACTTCGGATGTATTTTTTGTCCATAATGCTTCAACAGTATTAATTTTTTCTTCTCCAACAAATACTGGAAAAGCAATAAAACTTGAATGCTTTTTGATAATATCTTTAACTGTATAGTCATTTGTAAAATCTTTATTATCTTCTTTTAGGAATATTTCAATCTGAGTACCTCTTGGTAATACATCGGTTTCATCTATTGTATATGAAGTTTTTCCGTCAGATTCCCATTTATAAGTTTTTGAATCTTTTTGATATGATCTTGTTTTTACTATAACTTTGTCCGCTACCATAAAAGCTGAATAAAAACCTACTCCAAATTGGCCAATTAGCTGAAGATCTTTTTCGTTTTTAACTTTTGAAAGATATTCTAAAGCTCCTGAATGAGCAATAGTACCTAAATTTTTCTTTAATTCATCAAAATTCATGCCAATTCCAGTATCTTTTATAATAACTTTATTAGATTTTTCATCAAGTTCTATATTAATATTAAAGCCAATTTCTTTATCTGTATAATCATTTTGTGTGAGCGAGATATATCTCATTTTTTCAAGAGCATCTGATGCATTTGATACAAGTTCTCTCAAAAATATAGATTTGTCAGTGTAAAGAGAGTGAATGACAATATCAAGCATTTTATTTGTTTCAGCCTGAAATTTGAATTCTTTGTGTTGTTTTTCCATTTGTTTAGACATTAAAAAAACCTCCTGAAAATATTTTAATTTAGCTTATTATAGCAAAAACCATACCATTATTTGAATAAAATTTTTAAATTTATTAAAAAAATCCTTCAAATTAACATTAATACAGATAAAAAAAAGAAATCAATAAATTAATTATTGATTTCTTGAAATTTCAATGTGTAAAATTTACCCATTCTTCAATAAAAATATACTCACTAATCTTGATAAGTATAATCAAGATACTTCATATATGAATTATCAATCTGACCAAGTTTTTCAAATACTCCTGAAATCTTAAAATCACCAAGTCTATCTGTGAATCTAAATGGAATACTCATTGTAAGTCTTTTAACATAATCAGCTCTATTTATAGGATAAACATCTGCATATGTATCAGAAACGACATTAAGATAACCTTTTGAATTATATTTAAGACCGTTTTTTACATTTCCCATGAAATTCTTATATAAAAAATCAAATTTTACAGCCCTCAAATTAGGAACTGAATTAAAAGCAGATTGACCTGAAAGAGCAACTTCAATAATTGCTGTTGAATCATTACAAACTGCTAACATTCCATAACCTAAATCAGGGAAATTATAAGCTTTTTGAACATAATTAACAAATCTCTGAAAAGAAGTAGTCAAAGTAATAAATTTTTTGATATTTTCAATTTTGTTATAAATATGAGTTACTTTATAACCAGTCCAATATGCACCGCCAACAAGAGCTTCTTCAAAATAAGCACCCTGTCTATTATTTTTGTCAGGACCCATAGCCATATACCATTCAGCAACAGCAAGTGGAACACTATCACCTTTTTTATAAACACAAATAAGATGCTCACTATGATTCATAGGAACATATAAATTTTCATCTTCAAAACGAGTCTTTACATAAAAAGGAAGTTCAATTGAAGTAAGTGAATCACCATTTTTAATTACCATTCCTCCAAAAGAAACTAAAGCTCTTGCTTCATATACAATTACATCATAATCTGGGTGATCATATAATGCTTGAACAAATTCCTCACCAGATGCAACATTAAATATATCTTCACCAAGTTTTAAATTAACTTTACTGTAAACCTTTCCTTTTGAATCATGATTTGAAAGCTGATTCAAAACCTGTGCAAGTTTTTTGGAATTAAATTTTGTATAATCAGGATAATCAATAACATAGGTATAAGGACCAAATTCTCTACCACCATAGCTAAAGATTTTACTGAATTTAGTCACAGGAAAACCTGTCATATTAAGTTTTGAACTTTCTTCATAAAAATTAAAATCCTTAATAATATCGAATTTTTCAGGTATAAATGCAGGTAAATCATCGCTCCACTCTTCTTTGAATTTATCAAACAGACTAAAGGAAGCTAATTTGTGATAAATATTAAATATCTTAGGATCAACTCTTAAAAGCATGTTTTTATCCATTTTTTCAAGAAGTTGCATACCTTTTTTTATAAAAAAATCTCCAATCGGACCTCTTGGAGCTTCTTCAGGAAAACAATCGATAAATTCAGCCATACTATATAAATACTGAGCATCTTCAACTGAATTAGAATCTCTCTGTCTCATTCTTTCGGAAAGATTTGGAGGGAATCCACTCTTAGCTGATTCACCAACATGTTTTGTAAGAAATAATTTTTCTTGTTCAGAAACAGTATTCCATACCTGTTCAAAATTCATAGTTGGAGAATCACTGTTATACTTAGATTCAATATAATAAACTCTATCATTTACCGCATAAGCAGTAAGCAAAGTCAAAGTCAATACAAGCATAAACAATATATGTTTTTTCATAATACACTCCTGATTAAATTTAATTAATTATTATTATACCATAAAAAAACAAAAAAAACCTTATAATTTTTATACTTTATATTTAAGAAACTCCTCATAACTACCTTTATAATAGGAAACTTCGTGATTTTTAATATAAATAATTCTATCTGCTAGAGCATCTACAAAATATCTATCATGACTAACAAATAAAATCGTTCCTTCAAATTTTTTTAAAGCTTCAAGCAAAACATCTTTAGAATAAAGATCAAGATGATTAGTGGGTTCATCAAGAATTAAAAGGTTAGCTTTTTTTAAAAGCATACGCGCAAGAGCAAGTCTTGACCTCTCACCACCAGACAAAACATTTACTTTTTTATAAACATCATCATTAGAAAACAAAAAAGCCCCAAGAATATTACGCAAATCACCACCCTGAGAAAAATCAGCCTCTCTATATAATTCATCATAAACAGTTTTTTCAGGATCAAGAACCTCGGCAGGTTCCTGAGCATAATAATTAGGAATAACCTTGTGTCCAAGAGAAATTTCACCAATATCCTGATTGATTATACCAGCAATAATCTTTATAAGAGTAGTTTTACCGCCACCATTAGGACCAAGAACAGCAACCCTCTCTCCTTTTTCAACAGTAAATTCAGCATCCATAAAAACAACATTATCTCCATATTGCTTGGCAAGTTCTTTAACCTCAACAACCTTTCTACCACTAGAAACCGCAGGTGGAAATTTAAAAGAAATCTTTTTACGCTTAGGAGGAATTACAGGTTTATCCATTTTATCAAGCATTTTAACCCTTGACTGAACCTGAGTCGCTTTAGAAGCTTTATATCTAAATTTATTAACAAATTTTTCAATTCTTTCGACTTTATCCTCATATTCTTCAGCACCTTTATGAAGACTCTCAATATACTCTTCTCTTTGTATTTCAAAAGAAGAATAATTACCCTTATAAGCCTTTAGTCTTCCGGCATAAATTTCAGCAACTCTATTAACAGTCGCATCAAGAAAATATCTATCATGACTCACCAAAATTACAGCACCTGGATAATTTTTAATAAAATCCTCAAGCCAATTTCTAGCCTCAATATCAAGATGATTAGTAGGTTCGTCAAGTAAAATAACTTCAGGTCTGTCAACAAGAATCTTAGCCAAAGAAATCCTCATTTGCCAGCCACCAGAAAAATCACAACAAAGTTTATCAAGATCAGATTCAGAAAAACCAAGACCAAAAAGAATACTTTTAATCCTAGCATCAAGCTCATAATAACCAAGACATTCAAGTTCTTCCTGCAAATCACCATATTTTGTCATAATTTTGTCATAATCAGGAGAATCCCACTCAACAATACCCATTTCATGTTCAAGTTCACGAAGCTTATCAGCCTTAGCATGAATCCAGCCAAATACCGAAGACATTTCTTCAAAAAGAGTAACATCAATAGAATATTTTTCAAAAAGAAATTGAGGAAGATAACCAACTCTAACACCACCAGAAATCGCAAGATTCCCAGAATCATAACCAACATCTTTGCAAATAATACGCATAAGAGTAGTCTTACCAGTACCATTGTCTCCAATAAGTGCAATCCTATCCCGACGTCTAATATGCAAATCAAGATCATCAAAAAGAAGTTTATCACCAAATTGCTTCTTTAAACCGTTAATATGAATCATTTGGGGTCAGGTCTTCGGAATTCGATTTCTATATTTCGAATATCATTTTTTATTTTGTCATCATTCATAGTATTTTCCTTAAAATTTCTTATAATATCTGAAATTGTACTTGGTGATACTCCATATATATCACCAATCTCAATATTTTTCAATCTTGTAAATTTTTTCAAAATATAAATTGATAGTTTTCTATAGAAATTTTTATTCTTTTTTTCAGTAAACACACTTTTATTAACATCAAAATATAAACTCAAAATATCAAAAATCTTATCAGCACTTCTTGTTTTTGTCATTCTTGTAGAAGGTAAATATATGTTTATATCCCTTGTTTTTAAGTATTCATCAACTTTATTTTTAAAATCATCTTTTCCAAGCGCAATACCTTTAAAAATATCTCTATGAGGTAAATTAAAATTTCTTTTTTTATCAATATAATGTTTATATTTAATTTTATTTTCTAAATTTTCTTCAGACATAACAAGAGAAGTATCAACAAAACTAAAAGCATCAGACTCTCCACAATAATAAGCAGCACTACTCCATGAATATTCCCAACACTTCTTTTTTTTAGATTTTTTGACCGGATTCAAATGAATATAATCAATAACAGCGTTTGAATAATTTTCTTTATCAATAAGAATAGCTTTATATCTACCCTGAAAAATATGACCAGTAATCTGATGTTTTTTTTTGTACCAATTAGTATAAGAAGAATTAAGCTGATGCATAGCTTTTGACAAATTTGCTTCTTCAGTAACCAAATACAAATGATAATGATTCGGCATAAGACAAAAAGAAATACATCTAATATTATATTTAATTAAATTATTCTGAAGTTTTTGAATAAAAATATTAAAATCATGATTATCTTTGAAAATACGGTCTTTTCTTTCACCTCTGGCAATCACATGATAATGAGCACCAGGAAATTGAATTCTAATTTGTCTAGCCATAAATTAATTATAACATAAAAATATTTCATAAAAAAATCAAAATCAGGGAAATTACAAAATATCAGGAATATACGGTTTATAATCTTTTATTCGAATATCAAAACTCGAATTCCGAAGTAAATAAATGTTCACTGAACATTTATAGACACCAATTTACCCTTTATAGACCCCAATATACCACAATATACCATAAAAAAATATGTAAAAAAAAAGCCCTCCGAAGAGGGCTTTTGAGTTTTTTAACAAATACTGTTTTTTATTTTGTATATAAAACTTCTCTTAATAGATTACCACTTTCAAATTCTTGTCCTTTTAGTGAATTTATATTCCATACATTGTTTTCAACAATCCAATTGAATTCGAATTTGTTTGTATAAGGTATTGGATTGTAATCTTCATAATCTGTTCCTGATATTGTTACTATTGTTGTATAAAGGTATTCTCCTGTTTTCTTTACATCTACTTTTATATTTCCTTCTGGAAATGTTTCATTATGATAATTTACTATATTGTTGATGTTTAAAGGTAAAAATTGTGTTTTTATTAGACTTATAGAAATATTATCCCAACCGTCAAAATCTAGTTGTTCAAATTCTATGGTTGATTCCATTGCTGTATCTTTATATCTCCAGTCTATTCCTGAGAGCCATAATTCATGGCAATTTTCTACATTTGCTGGCATATATCCAAAGTATAATTTTGCTGCACTTGTTACAAGTGCTGTATTGTCATTATTTGTTTCTGGAAAATAAACTTCAAAATATCCATCTTTTATCTTAGTATTATTTAAGTAATTAACTTTATCAGCTTCTTCTATGTTAACATCATTCATTTTACCGGTTACAGAAGTCATTTTTATTGGATCTTGTCCAAATAGATTAAATGTTGTTCCTGCTTGTACTGATACAACTGGTTTCCATTCGGTTGCTGGTAAGTTAATTATATCTACACTCGCTTTTGTGTAAGACATATATTCAATTCCTTGAATTGCATCTGTTTCATTTACTAATGAAAGTTCTAATTTCCAAAGCTGTTCTGGTGTTGTTGTGGTTGTTTTTGCAATTATCTCAACATATATCATACCGTTTGTATTATACGGAATTTTCCATCTTCTTGCTTCTAATGTAATTTCTGAATTTCCAAACCACAATCTCTTTGTGTAATTAGCTGTTGTTGGTCTGGTGCCAGGGAAATTTGTAATTTGTTTTAAATCAAATAGTGTTAAATCTGTCCATGCTTCTTTATAATCACTAGTAGTACCAAGACCATGATGTAAAGAAGTTAATTTAAGTTGTTTATCCCAATCATAATACTCAAACTGGAATCTATCTTCAAAACTTCCTGTTCCTTCTTTTCTAACTACTATCTCATTTTGTCTATTTAAAAATACTTTGTTTGTATCATCAATAATAAGCATTTCTTCAGCTATAAATAGGTTTGGTTTTAATCTAGATATTAGTTTATACATAAAACCACTGTTATCAACAAATCCTACGCCATTTACCAATACATTACCTGCTACAGAAACATAAGAATTATCTAATAACCATATTTTTTTGTTATTTGTTGTTGTATAAAGTAATTGTTTTGAACCACCAAATCCTATAATTGACATTATATCAGTTGATGTTGTTGAAACAAGTAATCTATTCATTCCTTCCTGTACTCTCCAATCTCCAGCTCTATCTGAAACAAGATAAATATCCTCTGCTGTATTAAAGTCAATATCAGCAGGATTAGTTACAATATTATTATCATAACTTACAACTGCAAGACTTGCACCAAAATTAAGAATATCAGGAATGTTTAATTCAGGAATATCTGCAATTTTTTTGACTCTTACAGAAATTTCATTAATTGGAACAGCAAACATTACATTATCAAGTTTTTCAAACCATGTTGGAAATTCTGGATGACTTGTCTGCCATTCTTTAGACATTGAACTAATATCAGTTATAGGTCCTACATTTATTTCTGGTATAACATTCAATGCTGCTTCTACATTTGAAAATTTAACAACCGTACCTATGTTACTACCAAACCAACCTGCCATAGGTGATGATTGTGGTATAATAACTCTTGCTAAATGTCCACCTAATCCATTAAGTTCAAGAAGATTATAAATATAATAATCTTCTGCACCATCCGCTGGAGTATAAGGTAGACCATTGGAGGCTGTTGAAAAATTCATATAAAATCCCAATATTATATTATTAATCGATTTTTTAGAAAAATATTAAGTTATTTTCTAAAATTATTTATTATGAAAAACTCATAATAAAGTTCTTAAAACCAA
>JALOAD010000125.1 GCA_023228995.1 Candidatus Muiribacterium halophilum | reverse complement strand
GTGAAAACAAAAACAAGAACTAAAACCAAAAATAAATTAAAAATCTTTTTCATCTTTCCTCCGTGTTTTAAAATTTTTGAAAAGAAACACCTGAATTGGTTTTAAATGAACAAGCAAAACAATATAAGTAATAAATCACCCCAGGCATACTCCCCATAAATAAAAAATTTTATTATTGTAATCAGCATATTATACAGCAAATGTTTTTCTTAGTAAAATATTTATTTTTATTAGGAATTAATGAGAATAGTTAAAGGGTTTATTGAGTTGAGAAGTTAGTGCATGAATGCACGATGTTGTCAAAGTACGACAAGATAGTTCACTATGCTCACGATGTAGTTTTACTTGTAAAACTAGTTTTAAAAACTTGAACAAAGCTTAAAAACACTGCTTCTATACAGCTTTCATACGCTTTACATACTCGCATACCGCTCTTATACTGCTCTTATAATACAGAATCCGGCCCAGAAAACATTAACGCAACTTAGTCATATGACATGTCATATTATGACCCGTTGCTAATTAGTATGACTTCGTCACATTGTGACTTCGTCAAAATTAGCGAGGCTAAACAAAATGTTCACTGAACATTTTGACATTCTAATTAGCTGTGCTTGTAGAAAATTAAAAACTTTTATGTTTATAAAACACAGTATAAAAACGGTATATGTAGCGTATAAGAGTATAGAGGCAGTATAAAACAAATTTGATATAGCATAAATTTTATTAAAGTTTTAATCTTTCTAATTCTTCATTATTAATTATTAATTTTTAATTGCTCCTTAGGAGCCTTTCTCCCATTCCAACACCTTCAAGATTATGTGGATTTATCATTGGTATGTTTTAAAAACCACCTATTATCTCTCCTGTTTCGCAATCAACATATACTGCTGAAAAAGGACACCTCGATCTATAATTAAAATATCTTCCAAAATCTACAACGATAATCCATACCAATCTTAATTCTCCAGTTCCATATTTTTCATCATTATAGGTTATATATTTTTCGTCTTTCACATAATCTAACATATCATCATATGTCATATTTTTAATTTTCGGGTCATACTCTTTAGTCAAAATACTGTTAGGTTTTGTGAAGTGATAATAATTTGGTACAACTACTATTGGTTTTGAAAAATTAAGATTTAACTCAGTATATCTTTTTCTTAGTTTTTTAATTTTTTCAGGATTCATCAATTTCAAAATTTCTAACACTTCCTCGCTTACACTTCCAAAATTTCCTCCTTTAAAGTATCTAATTGCAATTTCTTCCGCTTCTTTTTTTGTCACTTTGATATTTACTGGAAAATCTGAGTTGAATTCAAATATGAAAAAAGTATCAAAAAGACCATTTTTATGAAACTCAACATATATACAATCACTCTTTACAACATATCCATTTTTCATTTTATTATAAAAAATAAAATGAGTATCTTCATTTTCATATTTTCCAAATTTCTTCAGAAAATAATCATGATTATTTATATCAGGTCTTATTGTATTTATTATTTTTCTTCCAGCTTTCAGCATTTCAGATTCACTTAATTTTTTGCCTTTACCTATTTTTTTTCCAAAATTCAGAAATATTGAATCAATTTTTCCAGAATCATAAAAGCTAATAATCATATTTTTATCATTTTCGTAATAAATCCAATACTTATTTATATAGGATCTAGTAGATAACAGCATTTCTCTTTTTGAAAACTTTATATTTAAAGGTTTTTCTTTAATACCCAACGCTTTTAACTTTACAAACACTTCTTCCCAATCAGGTTTTACAACTTCTGAGAAAATAAGAGAAAAAAACATATTCAATATAATTATAAATAAGATTTTTTTCATTTATTTTTCCTCTCATTTTCTTTATTTTCAAAACTGAAATCATTGTTTATTACTTTAAAAGTCAATTTCACCTTATCATATTTTCCTTCAAATACTTGTCTCAATATTGACTCTTTTACCTCTCCTATTGTTTTTCCATCTTTCATACTCATTATTAACTTTGCAGCAAAATCCTCGTATTCATTCAATCCAATTGTATCTGTCCATCCTACTGCACAATCTGCATTAAATACTTTCTGAAATCTTTCAAGTTTTCTTCCTGTCAGACAACAGTTTAAAAACAGAAATCTGATTTTTCCGTTAAATCCCATTCCTGATATATCTCCCGGAAAGATCACTCCATCCTCTTCTATACTTTCTAATGTCTTAAATAAATATATTCCAGGTTCATCACTTACTATATTTCCATGACCTGCATAATACAAAATATCAAAGCTGTTACTTTTCAGCTGTTTTTTAAATTCATCAATTGTCGGAGTTACATCCGAATAGACATTGTATCCTATTTCGCTGATTGCATTATTAGTTTCTCTGAATTTTGCCAACATTTGCTGTACATCTGAATCCGCAGCTCTTTTTTTCTTTCCTGACAAATCTTTCACTACTGTATAATATGAGTACAGAGAATATGCAGGAGATACAAAAGGTTTTATTCTTATTACATTATCTGAAATTATCATAATATCTTTATTATCCAAAGTAGTTTTACTGGTAAATAAAACCCTGCATCTTTCTCCATTATAATCATAATAATACTTTTCATCTATCTGTATAAGTTCGCTCAGAGCAAGATCACCTGAATTAATTACAATATATGGTCCTGTCTTGAAATTTGCTTTTAAAGTATTAATTGCTACTTCCTTTTCATATGTCACACCATCAAATACAATAGTGAAAGTCTTTTTTGTATTTCTTTCTGTTTTATCATATAAAGAAATATTAAATTTTGTGAAATCTGTCACAAATTCTTTCTGACTACTGGATTTACAGTTTTTCTGCGATATTAATGTATTTGATATGTAATATTTTTCTTTTTCTTCATCAGAAGTATAATCAGGTGCTTTATATATAGTTGCTTTTATAATCTCTTCAGCTTCTATCTTTCCATTTTCATCAACATCATTTAAAAGAATTCCTGCTTTTTTTATGTATTCAATTTCACTTTTTTCTGAAATAATATTTCTTTTACTTTCACCTGCTCTTTCTAATATCTGCGGATAAGGAAGAGGATAATTTATTTTTATTTCAATTGAATCTGGTCTTATATCAAGTTCATTTGTATCTTCCTCGTAATAAAAAATTCTTGAATCATTCTCTGTTTCAAATAATATTATATCATTTACTGTTCCATATTTTTCATCAATATACTGCAAAATTATGACATCTTTCTGATTATTCTGATAATCTGTAATAAAATTCACTGTAACTTTAAAAGGTTCATATATTTCAGGGCTTTCTCCTAAACCAATACCATCTATATTAGAAGGATTAATTGATGAAATCTTCTTTAT
>JALOAD010000060.1 GCA_023228995.1 Candidatus Muiribacterium halophilum | reverse complement strand
GACCTCTTGTTCCACCGTTTCCGGCAGTGTTATTGATATTACAACAACTCTTTTATTATGTCAAGAATTGTTTTTTCTTTTTTTTTTCAATACCATGAACCTATAAAATCAATTAAAAATTAAAAATGAATAATTATAGGACCAACGAAAAACATTTAAAGCCTTTACTATCTCACCCTTTCACCATTCACTATTTCACGTTTTTATACTGTTCTTATACCTCTTTCATACGCTACTCATACCGATTCTATACCGTTCTTATACTTTTTCTATACTGTTCTTATACAATTTTTTGATTTTTTCACCCATTAATTCATGCGAATATAATTTTTGGCATAATTTCTGACCGTTTAATGCCATTTTAAGAGCTAAATCTTTATTGTTAATAACCTCTTTAATAACTTTTAATAATTCTTCTTCATCTTTTTCTTTTACAAGATATCCAGTTTCTTTATTTTTTATTAATTCCCATGCACCATCAACATCCCATGAAATAACTGGTTTTCCCATTAAAAAACCTTGAGGTATTACTCGGGCAAGTCCTTCTCTTAATGATGTATGTATAACACAATCACTCAACTCTATATAAAAAGGTACTTTTTCAGGAGATACTAAACCAGTAAAAATAAAATATTTTTCAAGATTTTTTAATTTAATTTCTTTTAAGAGTTGTTCTTTTAATATTCCATCTCCAACAAATATAAATTTTATATTAGAATATTCTTCTTTTAATTTTTCAGCAGCTTTTATAATATATTCATGTCCTTTTAATTCAAATAATCTTGCAACTTTTATAAATACAATATCTTTATCAAATATTCCAAGTTTGTTTCTCTCATCTTTTCTTGTTTCTTCATTCATAACTGGAGAGTATCTTTTAATATTCATTCCACTATAAACAGTAATAAATTGATTTTTTTTTCCAATTCCAGCTTTAAGAAATTTCAAAGTCATTGTATCGCATACTGATATAATCTTATTTGAAATATATGCACAGAGTTTTTCAAGTTTTATAAATATAAAATTTCTTAAAAAATTTTCTCCTGAATGAAATGGAAGACCATGAATTGTATGAATTATAATAGGAATACCTGAAATAAAAGCTGCAATTCTACCAATTACACCAGCTTTGGAAGAATGAGTATGTACAATATCAAATTTTTCTTTTTTAAAAAGCTTAATTAGAAAAATCAAAGCTCTTATATCGTTAAAAGGTTCAATTTCCCTAGTAAGAAAAGGACAAACTATAAGCTTTTTGATTTTAAATTCATCAGTCTGATAAAGTTTACCTTCAGGACCTAAAGTTTCTCCTGATATAAGATAAGCATCAAATTGTTTATCATTCTGAAGACTTTCTAATGTATAAAGCGTATTTTCCTGAGCTCCACCGATTATGAGTCTTGTTATAATATGTGCAACTTTAATTCTTTTTTCCAGCATATACGAGAATTGTAATCAAAATATAAAAAATAAACAACTGAAATAATAATATAAGAGCACTTTTTAAATAAAGATCTCTCAACATCAATGCACCAAGTCCGCCAATTACAGATATTAAAAAAATGACAAGAACTGAGTTTTTTTGCGAAATTCCCATTTTAGTTAATCTATGAGAAATATGATTTGTATCTGGTCTAAAAATTGAATAACCATTAAGTTTTCTAATTATAATAACTGACAAAGTATCATAAATTGGAACTGACAAGATTAAAAGAGGTGCGATTACAGGTAGTCTTGTAAGTCTTGTTTCAACAACATAAGTTCCTGTAATAGAAATAGTCGCAAGTAAAAAACCTAAAAAATTTGCTCCACAATCTCCCATAAAAATCCTTGCTTTTGGAAAATTAAGTATTAAAAACCCTGATAACGAACAAGCTAAAACCAAACTAAAATACATTAATTCTATCTTTCCTTCTTGAAAAAATATAAAGGAAAAAAACAAGCTAGATATAATTCCAAGACCGGAAGAAAGGCCATTCATATTATCAATAAGATTAAAAGAATTCATTATACCTGTAATCCAGAATATTGTAACAAAAAACCTTAATATCTCATTATTTAAGAAAAGTGAGATCTTTATACCTGAATAATACAAAATTACGCTGATTATTATCTGAAAAACCAGTTTAATACGATTGTTGATACCGGCTTTTTTTAAATCATCAAAAAGATTGAGGAGAAATATTGCTGATGAAGCTATTATTATTTTTCTCAATTCTGGATTTTTTAATAAACCTGTTATTAATGCCATTATCAATACTGATATGAATATTCCAATCCCACCTAACCTTGGTATTGGTTCAGTATGAACTTTTCTTTCTCCGGGAAGATCATATAGCTCAAATTTTCTACAAAGCATTATTGATAACTTCTGAATAAAAAAAGATAATAAAAATGATCCGATTAAATATACAAGTATTTTCATTTTAAATTTCCTTGCTAATTATATTTTTTATATGATAAGCACGTTTTTTCCAAGTGAAATTCTCTGCAATAACAATATTTTTTTGACTATTTTCAAAATACTGTTCATATTGTGAAATTATCTGAATAATCTTTTCTCTAAGTAATTGCGGATTCTCCGGTTCAACAAAGTTTATTTCCGCCCGACAAAGTTCTGAAAATTTTTTTAAATTTTGTAATTCTGACAATATTACAGGTTTTCCCGAACATAAATATTCAAACATCTTTAGAGGAGATGCATATTTAGAGAAATGTAAATTATCCGGCATGTATAATAAAACAATATCAGCTGAATTTGTTATCTTTGGTATTAATGTGTATTTAACATGGTCAATAAAATAAAATTTTTCCTGATTATAATTTTTTCTAATAATATATTTTTTATATTTTTCAATCATATAATCAGGACCACCAACACAGAAAAACACAATATCATTAATTTCAGACACTGCTTCAATAATATTAAAAATACCCTTTTCCATTCCACAAGTTATACTTTTACCTGTATAAAGCAGAATTTTTTTTGAAGATTCAACATTAAATCGTGTTCTTAAGTAATTAGATTTTCTATGCTTTTTAAAAAGATTTGAATCAACTGCATCAGGTAAAACAAAAATATTTTTTCTGAATCTTTCAAACATTTTCCCAGAAAAATCAGTTAGAGTAAAAATAAAATCTATTTTTTTTAAAAAGACAAATTTTTTGTTATATGTATGTGCTTCAAAACATACTTTTGTATTTTCCAGAAATCCGATTCTTTTTAATATTTCAAGGATTAATGCACAATTCTCGTCTCTAGTGAAAATTATATTGTATTTTTTTAAATCTTCGATAAATAAAAATCTGAAATAAAAAATAATCTGCAAACATAAAAACCAGAATAACGGAGAAATATTATAAAATAAGCTCAGTTCGCCTGTGAATATTGGATTTTTTTTAAATCTACCGCAATCAATTCCATAAAATTCATCAAATCCTATATTTTTTGACCTCTGCTGATAACACAGATTCACATTATAAAATTCTGAAAGAGCATTGCATGAATTGACAGTTTGAATGCCATAACCTTTTTCTGATGGCATTCTGGAATTTAAAACATAAAGCAAACTCTTTTTCATTTTATTCCTTAGATAATTAAGACCTCTAAATTTTTATTTATTCAGAGATCTCAATTTATTATAAATTAATATTATGCTATATTAATACAAGAATGAATAAAAGACAAAAAAAACAACTTATTATACTTGCGCCAACCTTTCCACCTCAAATTGGTGGACCTGCGACATATATTAAAAATATATTGCCTTATCTTTCTGAACATTTCAGAATAACACTTATTTCAAGCTATATTAACTATAATCATATAAATAAAGAAAAATTTCCTTTCAGACATATTCAATTCAAAGGGATAAAATTTATAAGACCATTTCAGTTTTTATATTTCAGTTTTAAATATATAAAAAAAGATTCTGTAATATTTGCAATATCATCTCCTCAGGATACATTTTTAAGTATAATAATATTTAGATTATTAAATAAAAAAGTGTTTTTAAGAATCGGTGGTGAGTATCACAGAGAATTTTCTCAGGACAGCTTAAAAAATAGCTTATATGCAAAGATAAAATCAGGTGTTTTATTATTAATACTAAAGATAATTTCTTTTTTTAAAACAGGATTTATTTGTGTTTCATATATTATGGAAAAATATCTTAAAAGCATAAATATTATAAAAAATACTCATGTATTGTTTAATCCAGTCGTTTCAGATATTGCAAAAAAAACAGCAGAAAATAATAAACCCCGAACAAGACTTCTTACAATATCAAGATTAATAAAACGAAAAAAAATACATGAGATCATTGAATTTATATCAGAACATAAAGAAATATCACTTACAATATGTGGTACTGGTCCCGAAGAATATAATCTGAAAAGACTGGCGGAAAAAAAAGGTGTCTGTGTAATATTTAAAGACAGTGTCTTTGATAAAGATAAAATACTTGAATTTGAAAAAGCTGATTACTTTATTTTAAACTCAATCAAAGGAGAAGGTTGTCCAAATGCTATACTTGAAGCTTTAAATTTTGGAATTCCAGTTCTCACAACACAGCATATAAAAGATACAGGGGTTGTAAATAATCTGAACGCATTTATATATAAAGATATTAATCAGATATACGAATATATAATCGAAAATAACAGCAGAGAAAAATATAATGCTCTAATAGCTAAGACTTATTTATCTCCAGACTTTCATATAAACTCACATATCAATAGATTAAAAAAACTATTCAACTGCGATTAGCTTCATTCCCTCAAAAAATTCTGTATCACCTAAAAGACTATATATTTTTTTATTTTCAATATTATTTGTATCTTTGATATTATCTACTATTTTCTGATAAAGTCCTGTCTTATTGAAAATATTATTGTGATTAAAATAAGTCTTGACTCCACAGTTTTCACTAACCAGTACTTTACATCCGCAAACAGAAGCTTCACACGCAACTCTTCCAAATCCTTCACTTAAAGAAGGAAGTACAAAGATCTCACTTCTATAATACTCATATTTTAGACTTTCTCTTTTTAAAACTCCTAAAAAATTCACCTTGTGAGAAATGTTCAGTTTTTTTACCATATTTTCAATGTTTTTTAATTCACTACCAGTTCCAGCTATATTGAGTGTGTAATCTGGAAATTCGCTTTGAAATTTATAAAATTCTGTTATGAGATAATCAATATTTTTTATTTTTTCAAGCATACCGGCAAAAAATATTATCTTTTCTCTTTTTATACTGATTGGCCTAACAAAATATTCAAGATCCATATATGGCGGAAAAATAATATCAGCATTTTTTAAAGCAATTTGCGATACTGCTCTTTTTTTATCAGCAATCTTTTCTGAAAGTTTCACAAATAAATATGCTATATAATTTTTAATAAAAAATGAATTATAATGTTTCATTCCACTGAACATATCACCATGAAATTCCAATATAATATTTATTTTATTTCTAAACATAATTTTAATAAGCAAAATAACTAAAAAATCATAACCTGACTGAAAAACAATATTTTTAATTTTATTTTTTTTTATTATTAAAGGTAAATAAAAAAAAGATAATAATATAAAAAAGAAATGTCTTAAAAAAAAGTTATTGAATCTTTTTAACAGAAAAAATGAAGCAATATTATTAAATTTCAAAAAAAATCTATCTTTATTTTGTGCAAAAATCCAAATATCAAAATTAACACTGAGTTTTTTAAATTTTTTTAATATAATATTATTTAAAGGTATTTCAAAAATTGACTGATTATAAAACAATATAGTCTTTTTCATTTGGAATTTAACAAATACTCAAGATTTTCATCAATATCAGATTCAACATTGATATTTAAAGCTTTTTTACCAAATTTAAGCTTTGATTGAGAATTTTTAGCTGTCATTGCAGCCATATAATATATTTTTTTAATTTCTTTTAATGAATTTTCATCAAGCTTTTTTGAAATATTAAGCATTTTATCACAATAAAATGCACTTAATGCAAAATCCTTTAAATCCAAAGCATTCTGAATAAAAAATGAAAGAAATGCAATTCGATTTAATTTATATATAACTGTTTTATAATCTACCTGTTTTCCTTTCATTATTTCCCAATTCCATGTATTTTCATACTGTTCACACGGAACACATGGATAAAAAACTTTATAATTAGATTTAAAAATCTTAATTTCTTCAAGAAATTCAAATTCAGGAAATTTACTTAATCTATACTGGGATAAAATAAAATATATATCGTTTTTTTCAATGTTTTCAAGGATAGTTTCCCAATCATCAAAAATAATCAAATTATTTGTAATATCAAAATATTTTAAAACATCATTAATATTGCTTGCAATAATCGGATAATTTTGTTCTTGAGCATAAATTCCAGCTTCATATACATCTTGCATAACATTTTTTGAATTTTCAATTCTATAATAACTAACTTTATAAATATCAAAACATGTGTATAAAACAAAGAGTATAAGAAATAAAGTCAAATGTCTTGAAAATTTTTCTGTTTCTTTAATCATATATTTAAAAAACACACATATAAGAATTAAAAGAAAAGGTATAAAAGGTATATAATGTCTAAATTGAACATATTTCCAAAATACATTCATTCCAAAATATATAATTACAGGAATAAATATATAAAAAAACTTACGATTATTTTTTTCAAATTTAAAAAGATAAAGTAAACCAGCACCCAAAAAAATCATTACTGGAATTTGAAATACATAAAAAAATGAATTTATATGCTTGAAAAGATTATTTTTAATGTCAATATCTTTTATATTATCAAATGCAATTTTAAAATTAATTCCACCACCAAGATTAAATACAAAAAATACAATTATTAAAATACTTACAGATATGGCAATATAAATAAAATCTTTTGTTTTAAATTTTTTATTTATAAAAAATAAAGGAATTAGAAGTATTCCTTCTGTTCTTATAAGACACAAAACTGTAAAAACTAGGATTTTCAATAATCTATTTTGTGTGAAAATTGCAATATAAAAAAATAAAACTGCAAAAAAGCAAAAAAGTATATCTGGCATTGGTCTTGCTACCCAAAATAAAATAATCGGATTGATTATAAAAAACAAAGCTGTTAAAAAAGAAGCTATTAAACTTTCAGAATATTTCAGACAGATTTTAAACAAAAAACAACTTGCACCGAATAATGCTAAAAAGTTTATAATTATAGGAGAAGTTAATGGATTAAATCCTATACTAAAAATTTTTATCAATAAAGGATAAATTAGATTTTCATTAAAAACTCCTGATGGAGTGTTAACAAAAAATTCTTCTAAATTTTGTGATATTATTAGATTTACATAAGAATCAGTAAGCATACCGTTATTAATTGTAAATAATCTAAAAAACAGTATAAGACATATTACTGATAAAACAGCATAAATATATTGGTTTTTATTTACTAAATTCAAATATCTTTTTTCTCTCAAAAATATAAATTATTATACTAATTGCAATAGCAGAAGGTAATGTATAGGAAATATTATATATTGCAGAATACAAATATTTTGACTGTCCTTGTGAAGCATATTGTCCATAATATAAAAAACCTGATAAAAAATGAGATAAAAAGTTTAATATCATAGCAATAAAAAATAAAAATTCTTTAACATAAAGACCTTTTTTATAACCAAATCCGCAAATTGCAATAACCATTGATGGAACAAAATAATCTAGTACAGGTTGAAAAAATGTTATTATAGCATTTTCTATAAAAATCATTGATAATATTGCATGAAGCATTCCTGTAAATAAACCTGCACTAATTCCTCTTTTAAAAGAAATATAAACGATTGGAAATAATTCCAAACTTACAGAGCCACCATAAGGTAATTTATATATTCTTAATCGACTTAATACTATTGCTATTGCTGCTGCTATAGAAATTTCAAGCATTAATGTTATTTTACTTCTATTCATATTGAAATTCTTCCTTTAATAGCCTGAGTTAATGTTGCAGTATCAGCATACTCCAAAGATGCTCCAGCAGGTATTCCTGGTGCAAGTCTTGTTATATTTATTCCTGAAGGTTTCAGAAGTCTAGAAATATACAATGAAGTAGCATCAGCTTCAACAGAAAAATCAAGAGCTATAATGACTTCTTCAATATTTTCTTTAGTTATTCTTGCAATTAATTCCCGCAAACGAATATCATTTGGGCTTATTCCCTTAAGTGGAGATATAAGTCCATGAAGAACATGATATCTTCCAAAAAATTCTCTTGTTGATTCAATTATTTCAATTTCTCTAGGCGATTCAACAACGCATAAAATACCATTTTTCCTACCATTATTCTGACATAAATCACAAAGTTCATTATCTGTATAATTAAAACAGTTTTCACAAAAAGAAATTTTTTCTCTTGCATCAATAATTGAATAAGCTAAAGCGAGAGCTTTTTCTTTTTCCTGCGATAATATATAATAAGCAAGCCTTTGTGCAGTTTTTTTACCAACTGACGGGAGTTTTGAAAACTCAGACACAAGTCTTTTCAGAATAAGGTTTTCTGACATTAGAAAAGTCCCGGAATTTTCATACCACCAGTAAGTTTTGACATTTCACTATTGCTTGTATCTTTTACTTTATTAACAGCATCATTTAAAGCAGCTGCAACAAGATCTTGAAGCATTTCAACATCATCAGGGTCAACAACATCTTTTTCTATTTTAACTTCTATTATTTCATAATCTCCATTCATAGAAATTTTTATCATACCGCCACCAGAAGTACCTTCAACTACTTTAGTTTTAAGTTCTTCCTGAGCTTTTGCCATATCTTTTTGCATTTTCTGTGCCTGTTTCATAAGTTTACCCATATCCATACCGCCACCGCCAAATCCACCAAATTTACTCATTAGTCCTCCTTAATTTTAGTAATGCTTTTAATTTTAATTTTACTTACTACCTTTTGAAGATATTCATTATTTTCAATAATATTATTCATATTATCATTATCTTTAACTTTTTTTTCGTCTTTTTTTGAATCAACCTCAATATCAGAAATACTTTTTTCGTTTAATCTAAATTCAAGATTTAAAGATGAACCCAAAAGATTTTTAAATTCATCAAGTATTATTTTAGAAGAATTTTTTACTTTGTTATAATGAAATTCAAATTCTTTCTCAAATGTTACTGTTATAATTTCATCTTTATACGATACTTCTGAAAATTTCAAACAACTCGCAATAAATTTACTTTTATTATCAATTTTTTGAATTATAATATCCCAAGAATTTTTTACAGTTAATTCATCAAGTTCAGTCTTTTTATTTTCAACAACTTTATTATCTTCATTTTTATTACTTTTTACAGTTTCAGTATATAAAGCTCTTTTAACAATCTCTTTTTTTTCAGGTATTTCTGTGTCTTTTTTTTGAAAAGTTCTAAAAATACAAAGTTCAAGAGCTATTTTTTGATCTTCACTTTTTTTGATATTATAATATTCCTGATTAAGAATTTTTAATATTTCATAAACTGAATCTTCAGAAAGTTCATTTACTTTATCCATATCATTTGCAAGAAAAGGTATAATCTTTCCTGAACGATTCCATTTATAATAAAGTATTTCTTTACAAACTTTAAGACAATCTTCAATAAAAATACTAAAATCTGAACCTTCTTCATATATTTTATTTGTCCACTCTAAAAGCTCGTTAAAATTCTTTTTAGAAACCACTTTTAAAAATTCAAGAACTCTTGAATAACCAGCAGTTCCAAAAACTTTATTAATAACATTAATATCAATTGCAGAATCAGAAAAAGACCATAATTGATCAAGAATACTCAAAGCATCTCTCATACCACCTTCAGAAATATACGAAATATATGTCAAAGCTTCATCAGTAATTTTAATTTTTTCTTTTTCGCAAACAAATTTAAGTCTATTTTGAATATTTGGAATACTTAATCTGTGAAATTCAAAAAACTGACATCTTGAACGAATAGTATTAAGAATTTTATGCGGTTCTGTAGTTGCAAGCATAAAAATAACATGAGCTGGAGGTTCTTCAAGAGTTTTAAGAAAAGCATTAGAAGCTCCGGTTGTTAGCATATGAGCCTCATCAAGAACATAAATCTTATATTTACCCTGAGAAGGAACATATTTTACTTTTTCAATAAGATCTCTCATCTCATCTACTTTACCATTAGATGCAGCATCTATTTCAAAATAATCCATATATTTACCATTATTAAAATCATCACAATTTTTACATTTATTACATGGTTCATAGGTAGAATTATCAAGACAGTTCAATGCTTTAGCAAATATTTTAGCAAGCGAAGTCTTTCCAGTACCTCTTGGTCCACTAAAAATATAAGCATGAGCAACTCTTCTTGATATAAGAGAATTTTTTATTGTTTGCACAGCAAAATCCTGCTGTACCATGTCTGAAAAAGTTTGTGGTCTGTATTTTCTATATAGATTCATTTTATTTGTATAAAAGGCCGTGCACCCTTCTTCGACAGTTTACCCCGAGCGATACTTTATCAGTTAGCTCCTATCAGGCATCCTTATGGCACACAAAAATTCCCACTTATCGCTGCTTCCTTCCGGACCTGACGAGGTTCATAGGTTTCTGTTGCATAAGACCCGATAATCAACACCACTTGACAAAGCCTGCCTCGAAATAAAACAGCCTCAGTCAGGAGCTCACCCCTGCTATAGCGGATTGCAGGTTACAGGGCACCGCTATCTCCCCAGCTAGCACGACCAAATAATAATTTTTTTTGGCGGAGAGAGAGAGATTCGAACTCTCGAGGCAACTATTAATCGCCTACTCGATTTCGAGTCGAGCACCTTCGACCATCTCGGTCATCTCTCCATTGCTGATTAAATCATAATTTGATTATTAAAAATAATAACCAATTTCAATGTGATTATAAAATAGATTGCTCATTAAATCAAGCTCTATAAATATAAAATTGCAAAAAAACTAGTCTCTATTGTAACAACAGCAATCTTTTGTATGATCATTAACCATACCAATCGCCTGCATATAAGAATAAATAATAGTAGAACCAACAAAAGACATACCTCTTTTTTTAAGATCTTTTGAGATTTTATCGCTTAATTCGGTCTTTACAGGAACATTTTCTGAAAAATTCCAATTATTTTTAATTGGTTTATTATCAACAAAATTCCACAAATAATTAGAAAAACTTTTAAACTCATTTTGAATTTTTATAAAAACACAAGCATTATTACGAGCCGAAAAAACTTTTCTTCTATTACGAATTATAGACTTATCCTTTAAAATCATTTCAAGCTCAGAGTCAGTCATTTTACAAACTTTTTTAACATCAAAATAAAAAAAAACTCTCCTATAACCATCTCTTTTTTTTAAAACAGTTTCCCAGCTAAGACCAGCTTGAGCACCTTCTAAAACAAGCATTTCAAATAACTTTTTATCATCAAATACAGGAATACCCCATTCATTATCATGATAATCAGCATAAATTTTCTGACCTTTTTTATAACCAAAACATCGTTTTTTACCATCATCACAAAGCACAGCCATAATATTCACAAAAATCCTTATATAAATTCAGTTTATCATATAAGAATATTATACAATTATTAAGATTTTTTTAAAAGGGAAAAATATATCTGACAGCAATTGAACCCTCTGATTAAATAGCACAACTTATAGAAGCAAAAATTTGTGAAAAGTTTTTTGCTTTTTCTATTAAGCTTTATTGTATTATTTTTTATTAAATTTGTCATAAATTAATTCTTGTATTTTGCTTCCTTACAGGCTTTATAGAAATTTAATTAAAAACACTAAAAGATTTTGTATTTTAATCAAAAGATAAAGAAAATTAATTTTAAGGAACTATGGAGACCGTTATAAAATATGCAATATACGGAAGTATTGCAAGGTCGAACATCGTAAGATGTAATTTTATAGGATTTAAAATTACATGTGGTCCGATAAATTGATATTTCTTTATCTACTTTTTAATTATATTGGAAAAATTACAAAAAATGATTTTTTGAATTTATGGCGGAGAGAGAGGGATTCGAACCCTCGATACGAGTTTCCCCGTATACACGCTTTCCAGGCGTGCTCCTTAAACCAGCTCAGACATCTCTCCGAATAGAAAATAACAATCAATTTCTGGTACGCCTGAGTGGATTTGAACCACCGACCTACGGATCCGCAATCCGGCGCTCTATCCAGCTGAGCTACAGGCGCATACATTTTAAGTGGCGGAGAGAGAGGGATTTGAACCCTCGAAACAATTTTAGTCGTTTACTCGCTTAGCAGGCGAGCGCCTTCGGCCACTCGGCCATCTCTCCAAAAAAAACACATATTATAAGAATAAAAAAAATGGCGGAGAGATAGGGACTCGAACCCTAACTGCGCTCACGCGCGTACCGGATTTCAAGTCCGGCTCCTTAGCCAGTTCGGACATCTCTCCGCTAGGATAGCGTTTGTATTTTACAAAAAAAACATAACATTGTCAAATTTTTTTTAATCGTGCAATCTCACCTGATAAGTTACCTTACCAACTATATAATATTCAGCAATATCAGCAATTAATTCTTTATAACTAACAATTATTGCACCAAGATATGGATTTTTCGCTACAAAAGCAACGCTATTATCTGCTTTAACATAAATTCTTATACATAATTCACCTGTCTTTCTATTTCGAATAACAACAATATCATTGTTTTTGTATTCTGGCATTACACATACCACAATATAATCTTCCTCTTCTATTATTGAAGCCATATCACTATTATTAGCTCTCAATGCATGAACCATTTTTTGGTTTTTAAGAAATCTTTTGTGTATATAGATTTCATCCATATAATCACCAATATCATCAATATCCATATTAGCAGGAACATGCCCTATAACACGAAGTCTTGTATAATCAGTAACTTTATTTTCTTCTTTATCAACTGCAACTTCTGCATAATCATTAACAAAATACGAAACTGGAACACCCAAACATTTTGCAACTTTTTTAATAAAATCTAATCTAGGTTGCCTACTAGATTTTATATATCTATTAATTGCTTGTACATTAACTTTCAGCTCATCTGCAAGAGATTTCTGAGTCATTCTTTTTTGTTTAAGCAAAATTGATAACTTTTCTCCAAAATGCATAATTCCCTCCACAAGCTTTTTTTCTACCATTATGTTTAATTATTTCAAAAAAAATTTTTTTTGTCAAGTCGATATTATCTTTTTTTTTAAATACAAATAGGTAGTTTTGGTAATTTTAATGTTTTTCGATTACTTTTTCATATTTTAATTATTTTAATTTTTTTAATAATTTTAATACTTTAAGTTTACTTAATACATATATATGCGAAATTTTTGGATTATATTTTATCATTTATCTTCTTTATTAAACAACAATGTGTTATAATAAGAACAATTAAAAATCGGAGGAAGCTATGAATAAAAATCTTTTTATTTTAATGCTTATACTATGTTTATCTGTTCTTTCATTTTCTGATGAAATAACGACTGTTTTAAAAGATTACACAAGATATTCTGATACACTTGATTATCTATCAGAGCAAGCTTTCAACATAGAAGATCAATCTTCTCCTGAGTATGCAGAAATTTATTTTTCAGCACATTTTGTAAAAGATAAACTCGAAAATAAAACTAATTTAATAAAAAACGAAATTGAAAAAAATCCAACAAAAACAATTACTTTATTTGAAAAAGTTTCAAGCACAAGAAATTCCAATATTAATAAATTCAAAGATCTTATAAATTATAATATTGAAATACTAAAAGATTCAGGAAAAATAGAATATTACGACAAAATCAAAAAACTTGAATATCAACTTAATACACCATACAGATCAATCACAAGAACTTTACCAGACATGGATGTAATGGACGAAATAGCTAATGAATTTGATAGCGATGAATATAGTTCAAGATCTGTTGATTCATCTGATGGTTTATGGAGAATTGTAATGACAGGTAAAAACAAAACAACTCCATTTCTTGTGCAATCAGATAGCTTTCTTAAAGCTGGAGAAATAATACTTACTTTTGATGATGGACCAACTACAATTAATAATAGAACTGCATCGGTAACTGAAGTTTTAAATAGTTTTGGATATGAATCGATTTTCTTTGTACTCGGTAAATCAATAACTTCAAATACTTCTTCTCTTCTTTTGGCACAAAAAAAGCTTGCAGATGTTTCAGTACATGGCATGCATCATGCAACACCTAGCGGAAGTCCTTTTACAGCTATGTCCAGAGATGAAATACTTTCTGATTTAACCAAAGTTAAAAACAAAATAAATTCAATAACAAATAAAACACCACATTTTTTCAGACCACCTTATGGAGTTATAAGAAAAAGCGATCTTGATGCAATAATGGATAAACTTAATCTTATACCTGTTGGATGGACTATTGATAGTTTAGATTGGTCAACCAAAAATCCAGATGAATTATTTCAAAAAATGAAATCTCTTATTTCTAAAAGAGGAAAAGGAATTCTTCTTATGCACGATATTCACGAACAATCAGCTTTATCATTTGCACGACTTGCTGAATGGCTTAAAGATAATAATTATAAAATAGTTTCTCCTTCAAGATTGATTGAAGCTTACAGCAAAACACAGGGCAACAATATAATACCTGTAAAGCCTTCAATTCCGTCTTTAGACCAAGCAGGTAAATATATATATATAACTACAAAATATGCTAATATAAGAACAGGTCCTGGAAAAGAATATTCAATCATAACAGCACTTGAAGAAAACACTAAATTAAGAGTTATTGAAGAAATAGATGGATGGTTTAAAGTTGAAGCAGTAAATCATAATATTACAGGATATATCTCTGGCAATATTGTATCATCACAAAAAAATTAATTAAAAAGACTAATTTATAAACAAAAGACAATGTAATTTAATCCCGGCATGATTCTGAGCCGGGATTTCGTTTTTTATTTTTTTATATTATCAATTTTCTTTTAAAATCAAAAGCATGTCATTAACAGATTTTACTTTTAATTCGACATTGAAAATTCCAAATTCCACATTCGCCATTAACAGTATATTAAATGCTTCGCAACGTTCACTCAAGTTACCGAGTAGATTTTTTTTTGAATTAGATTTTATATATAGATTCAAAAAATTGATATCGAGCGTAATTATGGAAGCTGTCTTAAGATTTTCAATAAGTATACAAAAAAGAAATTCAAAGTTAAAAAGAATAAAATTATAAATAACTAAGATACATTAGAAAATCTTAAGGAAATTACATGGAGGTAATTTAAAGCTGAACATGTAAGGAGAAAATTTATACTATGTAAATTTTCAACTGGTACCAAGATATCAATTGTTTTGAATTGTATAATTATTTAAAATATTGAATCCATTAATTAGAAAAACTTATATCGAGTTCTCGTAATTGCTGTCAGACATATTTTTTTAATCTTTTATAAAAATCAAAATCTTTGATATATTTATACACTCAAAATCTTCTTGTTAAATAAATGAAAAGCGATAATTTTTATTTCGCAAATTGAAATATCGCTATCCAAAATTGCCTCAAAAAAAAATTTCAAATTTTTTTTATATCAAGAAGGCTCAATATTGAAATATCCTCTTAAAATACCGATAAAACTTTATGGAGAAAATCCGTTATAAGTTTTTATATATTTTTTTATTTATATTCGCTTTATCATTCACCTTGGTTATATTCAGCATAGGTTCGCAAATAAAAAACCTTAGTCCCAAAATCCTTCCATTACTTTATTTAATTAAATACTCATTACTTGGAATATTCTGGACATCATTATTATTTTTAATCGCAAAAATATTCCCAGCAAATAAAGCAAAATTGTTCATAAAAAAATATGCATTTTTCTTTATAGTAATATTCATAATATCAGGAATGTTTTCGTTAATATTAAATTTCTTTTCATTCTTTTTTACCAAAAAAACACTAATATATCTTTCAACAGCAGAGAATTCATTATCTTTATTAACTTTTTTACTAGGATTATTTTTATATATCTTTGCAAGTTTTTTTGCAGTACTACCAAAAAGAATATTTTTACCAATAGCATTTTTCCTATTATTCACCTTAATATTCAATATATTTTTTAGAATAGCCCAAATACAATTATTTGAAATAATAAATTTAGGAAGTTTTTTTTCATTCATAACCAAAATAAGATGGCATTTACTATTAAGAATGACATTCTCAACAATTCAAATATTTTTAGGACTTTATGCCTTCAAAGTATTAAATAGAATAGATATAAATCAAAAAAAACTTTTCAGCCCATTCAAATTCATAACATTTTTATTTTTCAACATAATAATGACAATAACAATAACATTCACAATATTATTTATATTTTTATACTCATCAATAAACAGCATATCAAACGGATATCTTACACTCACAATACCAACATTTTGGAATGTAATAAGCAAATTTGAAATTAAACCTCAAATAAAACTCGTAGAAAAAATTTATACAAAAGACGCAAATAAAATTCACATAGTCGGACTATTTGACATAGGAAGAGAAGAATTATACGCAGATTTTTTAAGTAAATACTCAGACAAAAATTCAGTACTAATAAAAGATTCAATAACAGACAAAAATAATAAATTAGATGTATCACCAGGATTACAAAATATATTTCGTGAAATAGGAATAATAAAAAGTAAAAAAAATAAATCTCAAAACCTTCAAATCTCAGAATCAAATTTAGATGTATCACAATTCAATACAATAACCACAAAAACTTTCAAAAATCTATTAGCATTATTTGAACCAGCTAATTTTAAAATATTTTTTAAAAAACTCATATTAATAATAGAAAACATTTTAATATACATAAAAAGCACAGCAACAGATTTTTACTCATTAAAAGAAACCGGAATAGGTCAAAATTACAATGAATTACAAAACATATTAAAAGACGATCATTCATGGCAAATATGTGCAGAGGACATAAAAAAAATATCTCACAAAAAAAATGAAATACTCTTAAAAGATACAATAGAACTTGAAAAAAAATACAAAAACATAATAATCTTAGGTGGAAATACACAGTTTGAAAAAAACCTTGAAAAATCCGGCTACACATTAAGACATAAAACAAAACATCCATTCCCATATATTAGTTATAAGGAATATTTTGGCGAAAAATTAAACACAATAGCATATCTATTCAAAAATATATATAAATTCATAAAAACCAATACATGGGACGAGTTTGTAAAGATATTCACAAGGTAAATAATCAAAGGTCTTATTAAAAATTTAAATCTTTTGCATGTTCATAAGAAATATAATTTTGAAAATCTGTCTTTTTATAACACAATTCCTCATGAGATAATTCAGTTAATTCTTTTGCAGTTTTATCACCCAATTGTTTTTTTATATTAATAATAATCTCAAGCTCATTATCATCAAATAATTTTACATCAAAATCTCTTTTAGAAGTATATAACTCACCAGTATAACCATTAGGATATATAACCTCTGAATACTCCAAAAAATTTCCCTCAACTAAACCAGCGAAAATATATTCAAATTTATCAACAACAGGACCATAATGATTATGAACATAAGAGCTTCCAGTTATCGAACAATTAAAATTTTTATAATATGAAAAATCACAATAAAACAACAATTTATTCAAAACTGTTTTTAAAATACCATCTTTACACAAAAAAACAATTAAATTTACCAATTTATCAATGTCAAATGGAATATTACCAGAAAATTCATTTATATTATCTAATTTTATAACTTTTTTTATAATATCGAAAATTTTATTTTTATCCCTAATCTCTTCCTGTAACTGTTCAATAATATAATGTTTTTTTTTATCAGACAAAAAATCATCCGAATTACTAACCATATTTAAAAATTCAATCGGATCATTTGCTAATCTTAAAAGAGTTTCATAAACTTTATCCTGCAAAGCTCCATTCTCATAACGACTTAAAGTAATTTCACCAATACCTAAAATATCAGAAAATTCTTTTTGATTTAATTTATATTTTTTCCTAATGGATTTAATATCCTCAGGCTGTAACCAACCATGTTTTTCTCTATATTTTCTATAAGCTAAATCATATTTATCCAAATCATTTATTTCAAACTCATTTTCGCAATTATTACATTTATAATAAGTAGTATCAACACCGATATCTTCTCCCCTAATGTTTAGCATATCAATTTTATTTATAATTTTAAGAGAATCATTTGTTTCACAAAAAGGACAAATATTGATGTTTTCACTCATTTTAAACTCTCCTTTTTTCATATATTTTATTTAAATAAATAATTTATTTTATATTCAGCTTCATGAAATGAAATACAAGTCAATCCCTTACTTACGACCTTTATTTTTATATAAATTTCCAATTCATTGATTTTTTTGCCAAACTTCCAAACCAAACCCTTTAAATTAAAATCTTCATCTCTTTCAGGACCAGAAATATAATTTAAATATGATAATTTTTTTATCTCATCAAAAACATTATGCTTAGTAAAACCCAACTTTAAAATAGTTTTTTTATTTTTTTCCATTTCAATAAGAAAACATTTGTTGCTTTCAATTAAACTAGCAACTTCATCCAAATATCTATCAATAATAACAAATCTATTAACCATTAAAATAACACCTATTTTTAATATCCCATAATACAATTATACATCAATTGATAATAAAAATCAATTAATTTATCATTTGGTAAATTAAAATCAATACAATCTTAAATATATCAATTTTTAGGAAGTTAATATATTTTACTTATTAAAACGAGATAAAGCAGACTTTATAGACACACCAATAGAATCCCAAGCACTATCAATACCAACTTTAAGATCTTCCCAAGCATCATCACTAGCTTTCTTAAGTTCATCAAGTTTTTTAGAAGCTACTTTTTGCATTGCTCTAAGCTCATCAATCTGCTTTGAATATTCCAATTCAGCATCAGCACTAGCTGAATCAGCCTTAGCTTTTAACTTATCAATTTCAGCATTCCATTCATCCAATTTAGCTTTTAGTTTTTTTTCATAAGCTTTTTTTTTACTCATAAGTTTCCTCCTTTTTCTTTAAATATAATTTAACAAAAAATATCAACAAACACTTTTTTTAGACTTTCA
This sequence comes from Candidatus Muiribacterium halophilum, assembly GCA_023228995.1. Lineage (GTDB taxonomy): Bacteria > Muiribacteriota > Muiribacteriia > Muiribacteriales > Muiribacteriaceae > JALOAD01. The sequence continues at coordinate 607 of JALOAD010000060.1, read as the reverse complement.
ATTTCAAAAAAATACCTGTTAAAATTATTATAACATAAAGAAGATTTTATGAAAAAACTATATCCCATGAAACCTCAAATGAAATGAAATAGATGATTTTATCTTTTAATGATTTTTTTGTTTTTCCAATTATTATCTTAAAACTCCGGGTATTCGATTGGAAATTTGTGGATTTAAACCTGATTTTTAAGAAAAAAATGGCTCCCCAGGTAGGGCTCGAACCTACAGCCTATCGGTTAACAGCCGATTGCTCTACCATTGAGCTACTGAGGAACCTTAATTGTGTTTACGATTTTATCATAAATTAAACATTTGTCAACACTTCTAAAAAAATATTTTTAAGGACCGGAAATCATACTAAAATAAAAACAGATCCCGGCTCAGAAACATGCCGGGATGACAGAGCTAATTAAGCAATTAAAAATTAAAAATTGATAATATAAAGTAAGGAGAAATTTTTTGAATAATGAAATCAAAAGAAGATCCCGGCTCAAAATCATGCCGGGATGACAGGTTTTTAATTTTCAATGTGGAATGTCGAATGTCGAATTTTTAGAGGCGTTAGAAAATTTTCAATTAAATTAAATCATGATGGAGTTTCTATAAA
>JALOAD010000059.1 GCA_023228995.1 Candidatus Muiribacterium halophilum | reverse complement strand
TTTTAAAATAATCATCCACATGAAGAGGATAAACATTCAAATCAATTCCATGTTCTTCTTTAAGCATTCTAGTTATCCACAAAGTAGTTGAAGTTTTGTTTGAAGAAGAAGGACCAGCAACAATAATAACTCTCGCACCCTCTTTAATTCTTTCAGCCACTTTATGAGCAGCCATTTTAATCTGCATTTTATATTGATTTTCAAAAGTCTGCATAAGATCGATAATTTTTTCTTTAGATTTACCAATTTCACTCAATTGTTTTAAGGTAAGGCAATCTTTAAGACCACACAAAACTGAAGTTTCAAAAATAACAGGATAAGGAACACCCAAATTAGCCCAAGCAGTTAATCTACGACTTTTAATAACAGCTTTTTGAGCAGTAAAAACAAGATAAGCTTCTAAAGTAGAATCATGCTTACCTTTTTCAAGACCATCAATAATTAATTCATTAATCTGCTTAGTAGTAATTTCTTCATAAGGAAAATTACGGTAATTTTCATTGATATTACTCATAACATCGTTTTCAAACTTCTTTCTATCAAAACCACCAATTTGTTTAATAACATTCCATAAAACTTTTTCAGTTGCTTTAATATCAAAATTTTCTCTAGAACCGTCCGAATGAACAACATCTCTCAATTTCATATTAACACCCCCGATTTATGTATTTGAAACATAATACAACAAAGTGAAAATTTAAAAAAAAGTTGCTTGTGACAAGATTCTTCACCCTTTCACTATTTCTCCAATAATTTCAAAAACTCAACCAAAGAACCAATACCAAAAAAAATCATATCTTTCAAATCTTTGTTCAAATTCTTTTCATCTTTAACCGAATTCAATTGTTTTCTAATCTTAAACTCATCTTTTTTCATAATTTCAGGAAAAACAGTAATAAAAAGTTTTTTATTAACATCCTGATAAACAAAAGGAACTTCAGCATAAAATTCAACTTTGCATTTAGAACATAAAACTATATTAAATTTACCATCAAGAATCTCTTTATTAACGTCAGGAAACAATCTAGCATCAGCAATATTCCATAATTCCTTTTGAATATTAACACCACAACTTGGGCATTTAAAAAAATGTTCTTTCTTTATCAACATACTAAAAACTCCTTATTTCTTTATAAATAATAACATAATTATAATACGATAAGTAAAATCTCTCAACATATTAACTAATAAATAATTTAATTAAGAGAATTCAAGGTCTTAAAGAAGATCAATCATAAATGGTTTTAAAGTATTTTTAACAATAGTAATTAAAACAATAGCAGCAATAACAAACATAATAGTATTAATATCAAAACTATTTAAAACCAACCCCAAAGCAATACCAGCAGCTGGTGGATGTTCAGTATCAAGAATAACCATAAGAAGAATAGCAAAAAACACAGCAATTGAACCAAAAAGAGCAAATGAAAGATGATCAGCACATACATTAGCCATAACACACGGAATACGAGCAATATGATGGAAAAAAACACCAACAGCAATACCAGTCAAATATCCACCAATAAGCCTTTTAGCATCACTATGATATCTTCTTGGCATTGTAAAAGTAATAAAGGAAGTTGCACCAAAAGAAGAAATAATTGCAGTATGCTCAATAAAATCAAGATAAGACAAAACAACAAGCATAGTAAGCATAGCAAGAAAACATTGGAAAATATATTTCCAAGGATATAAACTAAGTTTTTTATCAACAACCTTACTTAATTTAATACGTTTTCTATCTTTATTAATATAATCTGCTTTACTTCTTCTATCAACTAATGGCATAATATATTTATCGGATTTTTTCCATATTTATAAACACTTTTCAACATTTTTTTATAAACCAAAAAAACAAAAATCAAACAAAAGGATTCCAATATCTTTTTTTACCAACCGAACTCCTTCCATATTCAATAGCCTCAACCGGACAATGCTGCAAACAAGCCATACACTGCTCACAATTCTTACCCCAACTAGGTTTGCCATCTATCATAGTAATATTATCAACAGGACAAATCTTTGCACATTCACCACAAGAATTACATTTATCAGACACATTATAATTTTTAGAAGCTTTTTGCAAATTTTTATAAAAAAAATTAGCAAATTTATGAGCAAAACGAACAAAAAACAAACCTTTTTCAATATAACCACTCTTCTTTTCTTTTAAAAAACCAATAATTTCAGCTATTTTTATATCAGAATTAGCTATAATATGTTTAATCTGCTCATCAGATGGAGCAGCAGACATAGGAATATAATTATTAGGCATAGCAACAACAAAAGCAGAATTAAGAGAAACACCCTTATTTTTAAGAAGTTTTTCAGTCATAATATTAGCCGGAACATACTTAGGAGCACCCGCATTAGCAACACAAAAAAAATAACCCGAAGATTTAATATCAATCTTAACCAAAAAATCTCTAACAATCCTCGGAATACCAAAACAATAAACAGGATAAACAAAACCAGTAAAATCAGAATCAATAACAATACAATCTTTTTTCATCTCATCCTTAATAGCAACAAGCTCAACATCACCAATTCCATCAGCAATCTTTCGAGCAATATAAAGAGAATTTCCAGTTCCAGTAAAATAATAGATTTTTTTCATTAATACTCCTTATTCTTCCGTTAAATCGTAAATCCGTAAATCGGGGTCAAACCTGTGCAGGCTGTTGAAAAACTAAAAAGAAGAAACATTGATACAGAATAGGGTCTGTGCCGATCTCAAATTTTAGCTTACATAGGTCGACCTGACCATGCTGTTTGTTTTTAAAGTTAAGTTTTAAAAAAGAAAAACTGATTTTTTCAATAGCCTCTGTGCATAACGCATTAATCTCTTTAAAGTGTCTCTCAGACTCATTTTTCTATTTATCTCCTCTTCCAATCTTTTTACAAAAGAAGACACTGAATTCTCATTTATACCATATAAATAAGCAATTTCCTTGCATTTTATTCTTGTTTGTTCCTTCAGTAAAATAAAAAATTATTTTTTATTAAAATTATTTCTTTTTTTAGCAAAAATCTCTTCTTCCTTTAAGATAAATTCAGCAATGTTTTTTTGAATATATATCTTTTCAGATCTCCACGAGATATTACATAATAACCGACCTTTTTAAATTGAATTCTTAATAATCTTGTCATGAATTAATTTTATCAGCATAAGTTATTTTTTGCAAGTTCATTCCAAACAAGTTATGCGTTATGCACACAGGCTGTTGAAAAAGTCTACTAAATAGAAAAAAACAATAATATTCAAATTTCGATAAAAAATAGAAATTATTACCAATGTTCAAAAAATCACGACCATATAATTTTTTTATCTTCTTTGAATAAAAGCAAAAACAATTTTAACTCATTTTTATTCTATAAAACTTCAATTTTTATAAGAACTTAAGAAAGATATGAAACCATGAAAAAGATAGGATTTATCTGTGTTATATTGGATTTATGTTATAATATATATATAAAATCTTGAGGTGTTATCATGAAAAAAATGAAACTTCCAAAGCTAAATTCTATTATCTTCTTGATATAGAAAATTATGTTCCTGGAGTTCCCCCATTTTAGGATACAAAATTATGTATTTAAAATTTCATATTCCTCAGGGGATAATCCTGCATTATTACTATGAGGTCTAATCTTATTATAAAATATATCTATGTATTTGAACAGACTTAACTCTAATTCTTTATGTGTCTTATAACTGTTTCTGTATATCTCTTCCTTTTTCAGTGTTGCAAAAAATGATTCTGCAGGTGCATTGTCATAGCAATTGCCTTTTCCTGAAAAACTTTTTCTGATTCCAAATAATTCCACAGTTTTCATTACTTCTTCACTTGTATATTGAGTTCCCTTATCTGTATGAAATATCAGTTTTTCTTTTTCTGATACTCCTTTTACTGCTTTTATCAGACATTCTTTTACTAGTTCTCCCGTTGCTCTTCTGGATAATTTCCAGCTTTTTATTCTTCTTGAATAAAGATCCATCATTATGCAGAGATATGATTTTCCTTCTGCTGATTTTATTTCTGTTATATCTGATACTATTACTTTATCCTTTTTTTTGATATCAAAATTCTGTTTCACACAATTCTCTGCATTTTTCAAACACTCAGCTGTATTTCTCTTATACTTTCTTTTCTTACCTAATTCAGCTCTTATATTATTCTTTCTCATCAGACTTTCTATTCTTTTTCTTGTCACTTTATATCCTTTTTTTATTATTTCTCTATGAATATTCGGACTTCCATATCTTCTTCCACTTGCTTCATATATTTGTCTGATCATCTTTAAAAGTTTTATATTTGTTTTATATCTGGGACGCTCTTTTTTTATACTCTCTCTGTAATATCCAAGTCTTTTTATTATAATAACATCACATATAAGAGATATACTGTGTTCCATCTTCAAATCATTCAATATATTCAGCTTTTCCTGTCTAGAGACCCGAAGATGGTTATAGCTTTTTTTAATATATCACGCTCTTCTCGAGTTCTTGCCAGTTCTTTCTTTAGTTTCCTTATTTCTTCATTATCCTCTGACTTGAATCACCATTTCTTATCTCTTTCATTCTTCCAGCTTTGTCATACATATATTCAATCACATCAGCCACTTTCTTTATCTTTGCTATCCTATTGTCTTTTGTATACTCAAGCTTGATATTCTCTTTTCCTGTTATCTCTGTTATATTCCCATAAATATCTCTTGAAAGATTATATTCAGTATCTCCTGACCTGAAATACTCAAGCTGATTGTTATGATTATATCCATAATTTTCTTCTTTCACTTTTCTGTCAGCGTTTTTGAGTTTTCAGGCTTTTTCTTTGATAATTATTTATTTAATTTTTTCTTTTCTGTATTTAAATATATGGAATAATCCATAAATGAAAGTAAAAATATGAATAGCACAAAATATTATAAAGGAGAATATTATTTGATAACTTCCTGGAGCAATTTTAGTTAAGTCAAACAAAATAATACTTAAAAATATATATGATGTTATATAAATTAATATACTTATAATGTTAATTATCATTATTTTTTTACTTCTTTCTATATTATTTATATATATTGTTTTTTTATTAGTCTCATTATATTGTATTTTGCTCTCAGCAATATCTTCTGACTCTTCATAACACAAAGATAAATCTTTAATTATTTTAAACAACTTCCAAATAATAATTAAAAAGAATATCACCGACACAATTGAAAAAATCAAACTTTTTTCAAATATTATAAAAGACTTAAATTTAGTAATTAAAAAAAATAAATATGGTACCCCAAAAAATAGCACAGAAAAATTATTCTTTCTTTCTAAAGAATAATTTAATTTTATCAAATTTAAATCTTTTCCTAAAAACTTATATTCAACAAAAAAAAGAAATGTTTGTAATGAGATAAAAAAAAATAAAGTAAATGTGTAAAATAAAAAGCTATATATAAACCTATTAGAATTTCTTTCAATATTTAAAACAAAGTATATAAAAAGAAAATTTGATAAAACTATTATTCTAATAAGATATTTTAAAATATTATATTTAATAGATTTTTTAAATATAATATTTTCCTTTAATAACATAACTCTTCTCCATGTGCAGTTATTTCAAACCATTTAAGTCCTAAATTTAAAGATTCTATTGTTCCACTACTAATGACAGGTTGCAAGGAATCAAAATCAAATCCTGTAAATGGCAAATTAAAATTTAGTTTCAAAGTTATTGTTTCAGCAATTTTCCCTCCCATAAATCCCAAAACTCCACCTTTTACCATCTCATATACAATATAGTTATTAAAGTTTTTTGGTTTATCTTTCATTTCTGAATAATCAATATTTCCTGATATAAATCCGTTTGTAATACCAGCTATAATCGGAGAACCTGGTAATGATGCAGTTGCAATTAATACTGTTGTTGTTACCCCACCTTTAAACGCTCCTTGAGCAGCTGCTTTCAAATAAGATTTTTTATCTTCTTCATCTGCATACATATTTTTTAAATAGGTTGATACCACTTCTATAGCCGATCCTAATGCAGCCCCAGCTCCTACAACCTTCAATATTGTTATTGCAGTAGCAGTAGTGATGAATATAGCTTCTCCATTCGGATCTACATAATTCACTGGATTGTTTGCTACATAAGCATAATTGTTTAATTGTGATGGGTTATATACAACAGATGGATCGTTTGAAAGAAGTCCTGCTTCGTTATACTTATCCTTCTGTAAAAATCTTCCTATAGTTGGATCATAATATCTGCTTCTATAATAATACAATCCTGTTATCTCGTCATATTCTCTACTTGTGAATCCAAAACCGGATATAGATTCTTTCTCTTCCTCTCCATAAGCTCTGTATCTTCTGTAATCTGTCATATTCCCATCTTTATCAAAGATTGCCTTTATATTTCCAAGATAATCTCTGATATAGTATTCTTCATTTCCATTACTTTCTATTTTACCATATATCTCATCTATATTCTGCCCTGATATATATTTTTAAACTCTTTCTCCATTCTTTATCTCAAATATATTCGATCCTGCAAAACTGAATCTCTGATATTCCGATTTTTCTCCACTCACCTTCCTTTCTGTCCTGTTTCCAAATACATCATAAGCATATTCGACTGTGTTTCCATCCTTTTCCGCTCTTATAAGTCTTCCAGGATCGTCATATCTCAGACTCAGACTTTCTGCTCCTCTTTTTTCTATTAAATTCCCTTCACTGTCATATATGTATTCTGTACAAGAATTATTTAATTTTAATATAACTCATAAATGACTGATTTATAATATATTTAATATTATCTTTTTTTATTAACTTATTATTTTCTATAACATAGATAATTTTTTTAATCATATTTTTATCATTTACCAAACTTATTCTGTAATTTCTATAAAAAAACTTAAAAATGTAATAGTAACCTATATAAAAGATAAATAATAAATAAATTCCTTTCATAAAAATATAATTATTTAGTATTACAAAAGATACTATTATCAAAAGATAAGGTATAAAAAAATAAAAATTTATAGGTCTAGGCAAAATTGGATATTTTTTATATATTTCTTTTTTGTTTAAATCAATTTCATAATTTATTGGATATTTATTTGGATGATCAATTATGAAATTATTCAATAATATTGAAGAAAAAAAATCTAATGAAAATTCAAAAGATATAAAGATTTTTTTATTGCATTTTATAAGATTTAAATTACTTTTCTTAATCATTTCAAATGGAGTATATATTCTTATTTTTTTCTCTTTACCACTAAACTGTCTTAAAATACTTTCAGTATTCTTATCCCATTGAAAATTAAAAATTTCTTTTAAATCTTTTTCATCTTTTAATATAAATATTCCATTTTCTAAATCATTAAAGTATTTCAAATTTTCATCTTTAATTTTTACTTTTATCAAAGAAGGAAAATAATTTTTAAAAAATACAGAGATAATAAAATAAAAGATATAAAATAAAAGAAAAAGATAAGATATATTTAAATTAAAAAAAATAATCAATAAATATAAAAAACTTAAAATTAAAAATTTTTCTAAAAATAAATATGAAATTATTTCACTGAAACTCAGAATTCTATAATCCATAAAAAAATTATAAAAAAAAGATATAATAAAAAATAGAATTGTTAATTTAATATCTTTTATAAAAAAATATATACAAAAAGATATAAAAAAATTTAAAAAAAAATCTATAAATATTTTATTTTTTATATTCATTTACCACATCCTTCATTATTATAAAAATGTGGTCTTATAAAATCATTATATATATAATCTGGAATATAGTTAACAAAATCGGAAATAAAATCGGTTAAACTTATAGTATTTGTATGATGAACATGCTCGGATATTGGAATAATTGAAACACCAAAGGATCCATAATATCCTATCTGATTATTATCAGTAAAAGAAATTCCAGAATTTACTAATCCCGCTCCAAAGTTAGCTTCAGTTCCTCCTCCCATTAAATCACTTATTGTAGTCTCGTTGTTATAAGTTCCTGCTCCTATACTAGCGCCTATATTCGGAGTCCCTGCACCAGCAACAGGTGCAGATGAAATTAAAATATCCGTATTAAAATTATGATCAATGGCAAAAGATATCTGTATTTGTCCCCCAATAATAAAATTCCATGATAAATCAATAAAAAGAAACATTACAGCCTCACCATTCGGATCTACATAATTCACTGGGTTGTTTGCTACATAAGCATAATTGTTTAATTGACTTGGGTTATATACAACAGATGGATCGTTTGAAAGAAGTCCTGCTTCGTTATACTTATCCTTCTGTAAAAATCTTCCTATAGTTGGATCATAATATCTTGAGCGGTAATAATACAACCCTGTTATCTCGTCATATTCTCTACTTGTAAATCCGAAACCATTCTTTGGTTCTTTTTCTTCCACTCCATAAGCTCTGTATCTTCTGTAATCTTTCATAATCCCATCTTTATCAAAGATTGCCTTTATATTCCCAAGATAATCCCTGATATAGTATTCTTCATTTCCATTACTTTCTATTTTACCATATATCTCATCTATATTCTGCCCTGATATATATTTTTCTTTGATTTCTCCATCTCCAGTTTTTATCTCAAATATATTCGATCCTGCATAACTGAATCTTTCGGTTACAGGATTTTTTCCTGATACCTTCCTTTCTGTCCTGTTTCCAAATACATCATAAGCATATTCGACTGTGTTTCCATCCTTTTCCGCTCTTATAAGTCTTCCAGGATTGTCATATCTCAGACTCAGACTTTCTGCTCCTCTTTTTTCTATTAAATTCCCTTCACTGTCATATATGTATTCTGTGCTCAGATCTCTTTCCTCTTCCATTGTCTCTATCTTTGAAAGTCTTCCCAGATTATTGTAAGAATACTTAACTTTTCCTTTTGATACTGAATTGTACATTATTCTGTTTCCATTGCTGTCATACATGAATTCTTCTGTCTCATTATCTGGATATTTTACTTTTATAAGTCTTCCGATATTGTCATATTCATACAGAGTCTTCTCTTCTTTACTTTCAACATATTCCTTCTTTTCTATAAGGCTGTTATTTCTGTTATATACATATTCAGCTTTGAATATCTCTTTATCTTTATTACTCACTTTTTCGCTGCTTACAAGTCCATTTGCGGTATATGTTATTTCTTTCTTTATACCGTTTGGATAGATAATACTTTCTTTTCTGCCTGAGTCAGTATAACCAAACTCTATCTTTCTGCCATCTCTTTCCACTGATTCAAGATTCATATCACTATTGTAATCAAATCTCTGACTTGAATCACCATTTCTTATTTCTTTCATTCTTCCGGCTTTGTCATACATATATTCAATCACATCATCTGCTTTCTTTATCTTTGCTATCTTATTGTCTTTTGTATACTCAAGCTTTATATTCTCTTTTCCTGTTATCTCTGTTATATTCCCATAAATATCTCTTGAAAGATTATATTCAGTATCTCCTGACCTGAAATATTCAAGCTGATTGTTATGATCATATCCATAATTTTCTTCTTTCAATATCTTTTCTGAGTTTTTAAGTTTTCTGGAAGTAATATTGTTGTTGTTATCATAAGTGTATTCTTTTATATTTCCGTCTTCATCTCTTAAAGACACAATGTTTCCATATATATCTCTTTTCAAATCTATTTTCTGAATTGAGTTATTGATTATATTCTCAAGTGAATTATCTTTGTTATATTTATACTCTGATGATATATTCATAGCATTTTTTATATTCACAGGTAAATTATATAGATTGTATTCAAAAGTTGTATTATTTGATTCAGCATCTGTAAGATTTGTCATAAGACCTTTTCTGTTATATTCCATTATTAGTTTTTTCCCTGAAGGATCTTTTATTGATGTAAGGTTTTTTTATGTTCTTCTAAGAAAATTATTGAGCTTAAATGTTTTATCTTAAGGTTATTCAAAAAAAGAAAGATTATGTCACAAATTTATTTATGTAAATGACTCTTTCTTTTTTGAATATTTATGAATATATCTCATTCATAAACAATAATTTTCTAAGTTTTATCCGTGATATACATGGAAAATTTATTGTTCTGTTTCTTTAATAGGTTTCTCTTCTTCATAGTATTTTAAAAAATGTTTATCTTTATCAAAAACAACAATAAATTTTTTCTCTTCCATTATTTCTTTGTTTCTGTATATCAAATAAATTAACTCATATATTTTTTTTTCAGAATTCCAATATGATTCATAGCTTTCAGATAAATTTGGACTACCATTAATTTCTATAAATTCATCCATAGTATTTTTAGTATTAATATTTTTAACAGTATTTTTCAATAATTCAATATACTTTTTTTTTAATTTAAAAATTTCTCTACCATTAATACTGTTTTCTCTATCAAATCTATTTATATAATTTGCTCTATCTTTTTCGTCTAAATAAAAAAAATGCAATTTTTTGACGAAATTTATAAAATATATAATTATTATTATCATTAAAAACAGACTAATTAATTTTTTTATGATTTTCATTAATCACAATCTCCATGCCATTTTTTTAAATAGTTAACTTCATCCAACACATCATTAGGATCCACAAAAATATGTTCCCAATAAAACATAGGCAATTTTTCACTGCCTGTCATTATAGCACTATGCACTGTAGAAGCGCATTGAATAAATGGATATTTATAGTATCTTTTATTTTCTTTTTGAATATCAAACCAATTTTTAACTTTTTTTTCATTCAAAAAATAAAAATTTATCTCCTTATGTACATCATAACTTTGCAAATCAAAATTTTTGTCAGACCAAGCTCCAATTCCCCATATTTTCGGAAAATTAATATTATAATCAGTATACGATTCAATTTTATTAAAAATTGTTTTATTAGAATTTCCAGGCCAAAAACTAATATAAGTTCCATCTTCTAATTCTAAAGAAGCATGTTTAAAGTGATTTACATTATTACTCCAAACATGAAGTGTAGCTTCTCCCCATGGGTCTATGTAATTTACTGGATTGTTTGCTACATAAGCATAATTGTTTAATTGACTTGGATTGTATATTACTTCTGGGTTATCTGAAAGTAATCCTGCTTCATTGTAATTGTCTTTCTGTATAAATCTTCCTATAGTTGGATCGTAATATCTGCTTCTATAATAATACAACCCTGTTATCTCGTCATATTCTCTACTTGTAAATCCGAAGCCATTTGAAGGTGCTTTCTCTTCTTCTCCATAAGCTCTGTATCTTCTATAATCTGTCATATTCCCATCTTTATCAAAGATTGCCTTAATGTTTCCAAGATAATCCCTGATATAGTATTCTTCATTATCATCATTTATCTTTTGTCTCATTGTAATTTGATAAGATTTTTTCTTTTTCAAATTTATTTTTTTTTATAACCAAATAAATATATAAAATAATAAAAACAAAGACTACAGTCAGAAAATAAAACAAAAAAGCAAAAATCAACTTAAACCTTACAAGAGATATTATTTTTAAATCAAATATTAGAAGATTTAAAATAAAATATAAAATCATGTAAAACAATGTACCTATTATTTTTGACTTTAACAGTTGTCTGGAATTTTCAATGTCATTGTTGTTAATGTTATTTAGTTTAATTACTTCTGAATCTTGAAAAAATAAATAAATTTCTTTATTCATTTTGTACATAATTAAAAAAAAGATTATATAGATAAAAATTGAAATAATAGATAAAATTGTAAATATTTTAAAATTTGTAAATGTATTGAAATTTGATAAAAATAAATAGAAATATAAACAAATAGTCATTAATAATAAAATGTAAATAAAATAAGTATATCCTAAATAAAACTTTTTCTCTAATGAGTATAATTTCTTCTTAATAAATTTATACTCAAAAATAAAAATAAAAATTTCATATGATACCAAAAATAAAGCACTGAAAAGATAAAAATATAATTTATAGCAGCCTTTGTCTGTAATTTTGTCTGAATTTAAAACAAAGTATATAAAGAAACAATTTAGTATTACTATTAGCCTGTTCATAGATTCTAAACAATAATATTTGAATATTTTTCTAAAATGTAATTTTTCATCTAATTGCATAATTCATCACCATGAGCAGTTATTTCAAACCATTTAAAAATTGTATTACCTGATTCTATAAATCCACTGGTAACAATTGGTTCTAATGATTCTAAAGAATTATTCCTTGCTAATTCTCCTACAAAACCTCCGACAAATCCAAACATTCCACCTTTTACCATCTCATATACAATATAGTTATTAAAGTTTTTTGGTTTATCTTTCATTTCTGAATAATCAATATTTCCAGAAATAAATCCATTTGTAATACCAGCTATAATCGGAGAACCAGGTAATGATGCAGTTGCAATTAATACTGTTGTCGTTACTCCACCTTTAAACGCTCCTTGAGCAGCTGCTTTTAAATAGGACTTTTTATCTTTTTCATCTGCATAAATATTTTTTAAATAGGTTGATACCACTTCTATAGCCGATCCTAATGCAGCCCCAGCTCCTACAACCTTTAATATTGTTATTGCAGTAGCAGTAGTGATGAATATAGCTTCTCCATTCGGATCGATATAATTCACTGGGTTATTTGCTACATAGTTATAATTATTTAATTGTGATGGGTTATATACAACAGATGGATCGTTATTAAGCAATCCTGCTTCATTGTATTTGTCTTTCTGTAAAAATCTTCCTATAGTTGGATCATAATATCTGCTTCTGTAATAATACAACCCTGTAATCTCGTCATATTCTCTACTTGTAAATCCGAAGCCATTTGAAGGTTCTTTTTCTTCCTCTCCATAAACTCTGTATCTTCTGTAATCTGTCATTTTTCCGTCTTTATCAAAGATTGCCTTGATATTTCCAAGATAATCCCTGATATAGTATTCTTCATTTCCATCACTTTCTATTTTACCATATATCTCATCTATATTCTGCCCTGATATATATTTTTCAACTCTTTCTACATTCTTTATCTCAAATATATTCGATCCTGCATAACTGAATCTCTCATATTCAGACTTTTCTCCACTCACCTTCCTTTCCGTCCTGTTTCCAAATACATCATAACTATACTCTACTATATTTCCATCCTTTTCTGCTCTCACAAGTCTTATAGGATCCATTCCTTATTGCTATATCTTTATTTTTAACATTTTTATATAATTATTCTGACATCAGAAAAGCAGTTTTAATAATAGATCTGCTTTGTTTTTTTTCCTAAAACAAAGTTCAGTACAAAACATTTGAAGAATTTAGGTTAAAATATTTTTAGAAATAACAATCTTTTTTTCTTTTTTTAATTTAAACATATTTATTAGTTTATATATATATGTAACAACAAACATAAAACAAATAATTGTAAAGGTAACGATTACTTGTAAATTCAATAGTTGATTTTTTTTAAAATCAACTATCATCATTATAAAAAATAAATATATAAATATATAAATTAATATGCTTATAGTACAAATAATTTTTATTTTTTTTGCTCTTTCTATGTTTTTTTTATCAATTAAATTTTTATTAATTTCTATGCTTTGTGCTTTCTTTTTTTCAATATTATCATACTCTTCAAAATATAAACTTAGATCTTCGCTTAATTTAAAAATAATTATATTGTTATATATATAAAGAACAAATAAAATTATATAAATAATTGTAAAATATTTTAATTCTACAACTTTATTAAAATTTGTACTTAAAAAATATAAATAAATAAAAAATAATAGGAGTGAATACCAGAAAATATTTTTTCCTTCTTTAACAAAATTAAATTTTATCAAATTTATATCTTTGTTCATAAATTTATAAACAATTAAAAAAATATAAAACTCTATAGATATAATAAAGAAAAAAGTTAATATTCCAAAAGAAAGCCTATAAACAACTTTACTTGTAATTCTTTCTAAATTTAAAATAAAGTATATATAAATAAAATGATAAAATATTACTATTCTATTAATAAATTTTAAAACATTATATTTAATTGCTTTTCCATATATTATATTTTCATCTAATAACACAATTCATCTCCATATGCTGCTATTTCAAGCGTTTTATAAATATTATTTGTTGATTCTATAAATCCACTAACAATAACTGGATGTGTTTGAAATAAACTTCCTATTTTACCAAACATTCCACCTTTTACCATTTCATATACAATATAGTTATTAAAGTTTTTTGGTTTATCTTTCATTTCTGAATAATCAATATTTCCAGAAATAAATCCATTTGTAATACCAGCTATAATCGGAGACCCTGGTAATGATGCAGTTGCAATTAATACTGTTGTTGTTACCCCACCTTTAAACGCTCCTTGAGCAGCTGCTTTTAAATAGGATTTTTTATCTTTTTCATCTGCATAAATATTTTTTAAATAGGTTGATACCACTTCTATAGCCGATCCTAATGCAGCCCCAGCTCCTACAACCTTCAATATTGTTATTGCAGTAGCAGTAGTGATGAATATAGCTTCTCCATTCGGATCGATATAATTCACTGGGTTATTTGCTACATAGTTATAATTATTTAACTGTGATGGGTTGTAGATTACTTCGGGGTTATCTGAAAGCAATCCTGCTTCGTTATACTTATCCTTCTGTATAAATCTTCCTATAGTTGGATCGTAATATCTGCTTCTATAATAATACAACCCTGTTATCTCGTCATATTCTCTTGAAGTAAAACCAAACCCATTCTCTGGTTCTTTTTCTTCTTCACCATAAGCTCTGTATCTTCTGTAATCTGTCATATTCCCATCTTTATCAAAGATTGCCTTTATATTTCCAAGATAATCTCTGATATAATATTCTTCATTTCCATCACTTTCTATTTTACCATATATCTCATCTATATTCTGCCCTGATATATATTTTTCAACTCTTTCTCCATTCTTTATCTCAAATATATTCGATCCTGCATAACTGAATCTCTGATATTCTGATTTTTCTCCACTCACCTTCCTTTCTGTCCTGTTTCCAAATACATCATAAGTATATTCGACTGTGTTTCCATCCTTTTCTGCTCTCATAAGTCTTCCAAGATCATCATATCTCAGACTAAGACTTTCTGCTCCTCTCTTTTCTATTAAATTCCCTTCACTGTCATATATGTATTCTGTGCTCATATCTCTTTCTTCTGCCACTGTCTCTATCTTTGAAAGTCTTCCTGAGTTATTGTAAGAATACTTCACCTTTCCTTTTGATACTGAATTGTACAGCATTCTGTTTCCATTGCTGTCATACACGAATTCTTCTATCTCATTATCTGGATATTTTACTTTTATAAGTCTTTTCAGACTATCATACTCATACAATGTTACTTCAACTGTATCTTCTATATATTCCTTCTTCTCAATAAGGCTGTTATTTCCATTATATACATATTCTGCTTTGAATATCTCTTTATCTTTATTACTCACTTTTTCGCTGTTTACAAGTCCATTTGCTGTATATGTTATTTCTTTTTTTATACCGTTCGGATAGATAACACTTTCTTTTCTGCCTGATTTTGTGTATTCAAACTCTATCTCTCTGCCAGCTCTTTCCACTGATGACAGGTTCATATCACTATTGTAATCAAATCTCTGGCTTGAATCACCATTTCTTATCTCTTTCATTCTTCCTGCTTTGTCATACATATATTCAATCACATCATCTGCTTTCTTTATCTTTGCTATCTTATTGTCTTTTGTATACTCAAGCTTTATATTCTCTTTTCCTGTTATTTCTGTTATATTCCCGAAGAAATCCCTTGAGAGATTATATTCAGTATCTCCTGACCTGAAATATTCAAGCTGATTGTTATGATTATATCCATAATTTTCTTCTTTCAATATCTTGTCTGAGTTTTTAAGTTTTCTGGAAGTAATATTGTTATTGTTATCATAAGTGTATTCTTTTATATTTCCGTCTTCATCTCTTAA
Organism: Candidatus Muiribacterium halophilum; assembly: GCA_023228995.1. Lineage (GTDB taxonomy): Bacteria > Muiribacteriota > Muiribacteriia > Muiribacteriales > Muiribacteriaceae > JALOAD01. The sequence continues at coordinate 4,211 of JALOAD010000059.1, read as the reverse complement.
AGACACAATGTTTCCATATATATCTCTTTTCAAATCTATTTTCTGAATTGAGTTATTGATTATATTCTCAAGTGAATTATCTTTGTTATATTTATACTCTGATGATATATTCATAGCATTTTTTATATTCACAGGTAAATTATATAGATTGTATTCAAAAGTTGTATTATTTGATTCAGCATCTGTAAGATTTGTCATAAGACCTTTTCTGTTATATTCCATTATTAGTTTTTTCCCTGAAGGATCTTTTATTGATGTAAGGTTTTTTAATGAATCATATTCCATTGAAGTAGTATTACCTTCTCCATCAGTAACATTTATAACATTTCCGGTTTTATCATAGGTATATTCAATTATTTTTGCTGTTCCCATCTCTATATTGAGAAGTTCTCCCTTTGTATTGTAGTTATATGTTATTATATCATTTTCTGGAGTCAGGATCTTATGTAATCTGTTCATTCCATCATATCTGTATTTCCAGGCATTTCCATTTCTATCAAGTTTTCTTGTCATCTGTCTGAATTGATTATAATTGTATTGTTCTTTTGTATTATCAGGATAATGGATTTCAAAAAGATCATCATTTGCAAAATATACATATTTAATTACTTTTGCTTCATCTTTGTATTCTATGAGATTGTTTCTCAAATCGTATTTATATTCAAAAACATTATTATTTGCATCTTTGTGATAAATCAGATTGCCGGAATAATCATATCTGAATATTTCCTCTCTATCTCCTGTTACTATTCTTGTGATATTTCATAATCACCATTACCAAAATGTCCAACCCCTGATACATCTCTTGAAATCCCCTTCGTATCATCAAGTTCATCTGTTTTTGTATTTTAAATAATGGCATAATATTAGTCCTTTAATATTTTTAATCACCTAAAATGGCGGGGTATTTTTAATTCTTTTTCTCAAATCAAAAAATTGTGTTTCATGCAATTTATTTATAAACTCTTCCCAAAGTTTTAAATTTTCAATATCATTATCCATAGTTGCTTCAAATAATTCAATTAAAATTTCTTCGATATTGCTAGAACCTAATACTTGATTATAATAATTGTCTTTTTGTTCACTAAATATGCCTTCTAAAATGAATTTCAAATCTTCATATTTTAAGACTTTTTTATATTTTAAAAGTAAATTCCCTCTAAAATATGCACAATTGAAAGATGATGATGAAATAAAAAGTTGTATCATCTTTGCTTTAACCCATTCTTTTGGTTCAAACTCAACAATTTGCAAAATCACATCATCATTTAAAGTATCGAGTTTTTTAATCATAATTTCTTTAATCTTATTTATTTTTTCAGACAACTTTAAAATTTCAATTAATAACAATTTTATTACTTGTCTTTTTTCTTCATCATATAAAGAATGAGTGTCAACAAAAGAATTTATTATCGTTAAATGTTTTGACGGTAAAATTGAAATAACCCCTGGTATAATATTAATAAGACGAATGAAATAGAATATTTTTAACCCCTCAAAAGTAAGACCATCAATATAATCAAAAAAAATCTTTTTAAATAATTCTGAATTATGTTCATTTATAACAGCTAAAATAATACAATACTTTATTGAATTTTCTGATAAATCAGATTTTTCTAAATCAAAAAGCCTTTTTAAATATATTTTTATTAAATTTCTTTTAGCTGATTCATTCATTGAGCAAAGATATTCATCAGTATCAATAATACTTTTTATTATCATTATATCACTTTTTAAATACGGTGAATCAAGTTCATTACATATTTTTTCTAATATTGCTTTACCATGTATAGGTCTTTTAACAAGAAGAAAATTTGAACAGTTTACTATATAACTTTTCACCAAAAGATTACTTGGATTAAACTGCATACCATCCTCAGAAAAAAATGGATGGGCACAATAATTTCTATCTTCTTTCAATCTTACAAATTCAGTTTTCTCAATATGACTAATAAACCCAAAATCTTCTGCAATATCGACAATTTCACGCTCTTTTTCTTGCATAGCTTTTAAATCAGTCGGTTCAATTTTTTTAATTTCATCATAAACTTGATGAGCTTTTTTATCCCCAGTATTTTTTAATTCTTTGATTTTTTCAACAATATCAACACAAACTGCTATCCATAATGATATTATAGATGAACGATATGCTCCTGCTCTATATGCATCTATTGATTCTTTTAAAAATTTTCTTGAATCTTCTAATCTGGTTTTAAGTAATAATTCATCAAAATCAAATATTAAATCTTTCATCATTTATTCCTATACTGGTTATAGGTCTGGTTAGCCAGTTCATCCATTATTACATGATAAAATTCTTTATTCTGAAATAGCTTTTTAAATGCTTCCATCTGATTTGTATAGCATTGATGAGCAATTTTTCCAAAAACATCTGGAAATATACTTTTTCTATACATTTCAAGGTCATTATTTTTTGCAAAAGATTCAAGATTAATATTTTTACCCATTTCATCCATCATTGTTTTTAATATAACCTTATCTTCTTCTGTAAAATCACCTTCTGTTCTGGCATTAATGTTATCTATGATGATATCAAGAAGTTCTCTTTTTTCTTCTTTTTTTCCTGTATTACTTGCTGTTTTAGTATTTTCAAGTTCACCTTTTTCTTCTGCTAAAGATATACTACCAGTAAAAGTTTCAGCTATTTTGTAATATTCAAGTTTAACTTTATCATCAATGCTGACTTTTTCTTTTTCTTTATTTGGTAATAATTTGGATAATGAATACAGGAAGTTATATTCTTTATGAAGTTCTATATCAAATAATCTTACTATTTGAGTTATGTATGAATACCATTTTATAAAATTTTTTACACTTTTTTTAAATTCATATTTCTGCTCATCATTTAAGGTTTCTTCATAACTTTTAACAACTGGCTTATAGTATGATGTAAACTTGCCAAGCATTTTATCAGTCTGTTTTTCTTTTTGTTTTGCTTCGGTTAAAAACTTATTAACCTTATCAACATCATCACTGTTATATATTTGATAGCTTTTAATTGTATTTTTAATATCATAAATCATATTAACATTAACTTCTTCATCTAATGAAGTTTGCTCATAATATGGTTCAAATGCTTCTTTTATTTCATTTGCTCTATTAACAAAATCCAGTACATAAGTATCTTCTTTATTTTTACATATTCTGTTTAATCGGGATAGTGTTTGAACTGCTTTTACACCGCATAATCTTTTATCAACAAACATTGTATGAAGTAATGGTTCATCAAATCCTGTCTGATATTTTTCTGCTACTATCAGCATATTAAATTCATCTGAATGAAATACCTCAGGCAATTGACTTTCACTTACTCTATTTCCATTTTTTGTTTTATTCATACCTGATTCTGTATATTCTTCACCACCATCTTTGACTGTACCTGAAAATGCTATTAAAATATCTAAATCTTCATAATTTTTTGCTTTAATATATTTTTTAAATTCATGGTAATATCTTACAGCGTGCAATCTTGATGATGTTACTATCATTGCTTTTGCTTTACCTTTAATTTTATGTTTGGTATTTGCTCTAAAATGTTCTATTATTACTGCTGTTTTCTGCTGTAGATTATAAGCGTGTAATGATTCATATCTAGTTATTGCTTCTCTAGTTTCTGAAGCTGGCAATTCAGGATTATCTGGGATATTTTTACCTATTTTATAATATGTTTTATAGGTTGTATAATTTGCAAGAACATCCAGTATAAATCCTTCTTCTATTGCCTGTCGCATACTGTATATATGAAATGGTTTAAATGTTCCGTCATATTGTATTTGTCCAAATATCTCAAGTGTTCTTTCTTTAGGTGTTGCTGTAAAAGCAAAAAACGATAAATTTTTATGTTTACCATGAGCAATTATTTCTTCTATTAATTTATCTTCAAAATCTTTTCTATTTTCTTCTTCTCTTATATCAAATTTTTCAAATTCTTTTAATGCTTGTTCTGTATCTGCCAATGCTTCTTTCATTTTCTGAGCACTTGTACCGGTTTGTGAAGAATGTGCTTCATCTACAATTATTGCAAATTTATTACCTGTATTTTTTTCAACTTCCTGATAAATAATAGGGAATTTCTGTATTGTAGTAACAATTATTTTTTTTCCATCATTTATTGCTTTTAATAAGTCCTGAGAAGTTTTATTACTGCCTATTGTTTCTACAACACCTGCTTTATGGTCAAAACTGGATAT
>JALOAD010000123.1 GCA_023228995.1 Candidatus Muiribacterium halophilum | reverse complement strand
TGGGATGTGAATATTAATTATGGTATAAAAACTGGTCTCAATGAAGCATTTATAATCGATACTCCAACCAAAGAAAGACTCTGTGCTGAAGATCCAAAATCAGCAGAAATATTAAAACCGATTTTAAGGGGCAGAGACATCAAACGCTATAGCTATGAATGGGCAGGGTTGTGGATAATAGCGACTTTCCCTGTTTTACATATAGATATTGATCAATATCCTGCTGTAAAGAAATACCTACTTGATTTTGGTAAGGAAAGACTTGAACAAGAAGGAAATACCTTACCTGACGGAACTATATCTAGAAAAAAAACAGGTAATAAATGGTTTGAGACTCAAGATCAGATTGGATATTATAAAGAATTTGAAAAAGAGAAGATTATGTATTCTGAAATTGTTCAAAAACCTCAGTTTTACTTAGACAAAGAAGGACTTTATTATTCTGAAGCAACAAGCTTTTTGATTACAGGAAGTAATCTCAAATTTTTATTAGGAGTTTTAAATTCAAATTCATTTACTTTATTTTTTAAATCTTGGTATTCAGGAGGAGGGCTTGGAAATAATGGATATAGATATAAGAAAGCATTTCTTGAACTTACTCCTATCCCTCTAATTTCAGGTTACAATCAATTAATAGTTCATCAAATAGAAACTTTTGTAAATGAAATACTCTCTTTGAAAAAAGGCAATATAAAAGCTGATACGAGTAATCAGGAAAAACAAATCGACCAATTGGTCTATCGGCTATATGAATTGACAGAAGAGGAAATTGAATTTATCGAGAAGGGATAATTCTGCGTTCTTTGTAGAGCAACTTTGTAAGTTGCTTTTGTTTATTAACTTTGTAAGTTGTATCCTTTTTTTTTACAAGTTGAAAATTCGCATCACTGAAAGACGTAAGTTGAAAACTCGTATTACTAAGTTTCCCTAATTAATTTGGAGCGTGTATGAATAAAGAAATTAATGTTTTAAAAGAATATCTAAATAGATTAATGTATAAAAATTTTGTGAAAGAGGAAAAACCAAAATTTTTATATCATTATACTTCTATTAATGCAGCAAATTCAATTTTAAGTAATAATCAACTTTGGGTTTCTGATGCATTTAAAACCAATGATGAAAATGAGATTATTTATATTAAAAAGGTTCTGTATGAGGAGTGCTTTAAAAAAGAAAACAATCCATTATTAAGAGATATTATTGAAATTGGCTTCGAAAATATTTTTGAAATGATGTCAAAAAATACTTTTCTTTTGTGCTTTTCTTCAATTAAAAACTCTAGAAAACTATGGAAAGAGTATTCAAAAGATGATGGGGTATGTATAAGATTTACACCTAATAATTCTTTGCCAATTAGAGACTGTTTAAAAGATAAAATAATTAGGACATTCTATGATATAAACGATAAGATTATAACAGTTGAATTTCCAAAACTCTTAGAATATTCTCATAGTGTCTGTTATAATAAAGATATTATGAAAGAAAAAGTACTAGAATATTTTGCGCTGATCGAAAAGACTATTAATATGATTCATTTTAATTTTGAAGATTCATCAGATGATAAAACAAAAAATAACCAAGAAGTTTTTGATTTTTTAAATGAAGTTTTTACTGATCTTTTTTTACTATCATGTATCTGTAAAGAAAATTTCTGGAAGGAAGAAAATGAGTACAGATATTTATTCATTTTAAAAAATATTACACACAATATCATTCACGAGAGAGTATCTGAGATTCATCACAAAATCAATTTTTTAAAATGGGATTTGATGAATGACAATATTTTTAATATTGATAGAATCTATGCAAAAAATAATGATACTTTAAGAAAAGTAAAAAGAGATTTAAAGAGAGTTGCTAATAATTTAAAATTTAAGCTTTTAGAATAATAATGTTGTAGTCCTGCACTTCCAATGAAAAGGCGGAAAGGGAGTATGAGCTCCTGACACTCCTGTTGGATTCCCATTGTTATCTCTTACAATTTGAGATTCAGAGACCCAAGGAGCAAGTGCTTTGATATAGTCTCTGGCAGATTCAAGGCTCTGATTTTTTGAATCTAAATCTAATAAATTATCTCTAACTTCTATAGCAACATCTAAAGGATAAAGCTTATCTTCTTTTGCTAAGGCTCTGCAAATATCTGAGGTTCGATCATCGAGGATAACGACCAATTTGTAAAACTTAACTCCTGCTTTCTGATAACCTTCAAGCCGGGCAAACTCTCTGACCTTTAAAGATGTATGCTCAGCCAAGCCCTGCCAATAAACTTCTGATTTATTTCCTAAATCCTGAAACTGTTCTTTGAGTTTATCTGCAAGCATATCTCTGGTAAAACCAGACTGGATTGTTTCGTTTAATGTAGTCTTGAATTTATTAGAAATATCCTCATCAAAATGCTTTCCGATCCAAAACAAATTCTGCTCGGTAAGGGTGTTAACCATCTTTTGTTCTTTGAGTCCATATAAACCTATTGAAACACCTGTTGGAACTTTTATCTTGTTAGTCTTTGACATAGCCTCAGAATCCTGAATTCCGAGCATTACACATCGTTTCAGATATGACTTGGTGTCACTTGCCACCTCAGAGGCAAAATCGTCTCCTAAATTGACTTTTATGACTTCAAGAATATCATTTATGTGTTTTTTGTTTATTCTTTCATGTTTTGGAATATCACTAAGGGCTTTTATAGAAAAAAGTGCAGCTTCTCTGATTTCTTTTTTCCAAGTATTATTAAGAACCTTGTAATACTCAAACATTAGCTTATCAAAGTAATCCATATCTTCTCCATATTAAGAATTAAAAGTGAATAATTAAAAGAATTGATTTGACAATTATCATTTTTTATAATAGATTCTGTGTATGAGTAAATATAACATAGTAGCTGAAAAATCATATGCCTTTGCAATACGCATTGTCAAATTGTACAAGTACTTGCAAGAAGAGAAAAGAGAACATACTCTGTCAAAGCAGATACTTCGCTCAGGTACATCTATTGGTGCAAACATTGAAGAAGCAATAGGAGCACAATCGGATAAGGACTTTTTATCAAAGGTCAGTATAGCATATAAAGAATGCAGAGAAACAGAATATTGGTTGCGTTTATTGAAGGATACTGAATATCTGAAAGAGTCACACTTTGAATCAATCCATCCAGATTGTATTGAATTGTTAAAAATCATTTCTTCGATCATTATTTCCATAAAGCAAAAACTTGGAATTTAATTAATGATGAGTTAAAAATTAAGAATTAAGAGAAAACTTAATCTTAATTGATGTAATGCAGTGTTGTGTTTTTGATTCATAATTTCAAGAGAATCTCCCATTTTACCCCCTTTTAATTCTTAATTATTATCTCTTAATTCTCTAAAACCTGATGGAGCGAATGCGAACATGGTTTCTTCCTGTATCATATTCTGCAAAGCGTTCCAGACATCCTGCTAAGGCATCAGGGCCATCG
>JALOAD010000007.1 GCA_023228995.1 Candidatus Muiribacterium halophilum | reverse complement strand
AAGAATCAAACAGCATATTAAAAAAAGAGAATATGAAAGGATATTATAGAGATGTTGGGATAGAAAGATTAAGACTTGCATGGGCAGTAATAGTATCTTTAGGAAATAAAGGAAAAAAAGTTGGATACAGTGGAAATTTCTATGTTGTATATGTTGATTGCGAAACAGGAGAGATAATAGGTGGTTTTTAATCAATACCCGATTATAAACTCGTATAATTCTGAAATGATAGGAATGGGAGAAAGTCCGTATGCAGGAGATCTGTTACATCTTTCATTGAAATTCTTATCTGAATATACAGACAATAAAGCGGATGAGATAGAAGCAATGATATTAGATCCTCATTACAGTTTATCTCATCATGTTGTATTAAAAGAAACAGGAGAAGATACAAGAATATTTGCAACCGAGATACCAGAGGTAAATCAGGACGATGATCCGGATAACGATGTAGCTTATGACAGTTTTGAAGTTAAGATAAACTATCCATTACCATATCCGCAGATAATAGAAAAGGGTCAAATCCGTAATTCTATAGACGGTTTGACCCATCGCTCCTTAGCAGATTCATGTGAAATTGAGTATGTGAAAAAAAATGGTGAGATAATAAATGATCTTGATGATGATGGAGAAATACAGGAAAAAGAAAGACTGCATTTTCCAGTATGGCAGGGACCAGATTATGAGGAGAATGATATAAAGCCATATCTTATCAGTAATATGTTTTGCAATGAAAATGCTGTTGCGAAACTCGATCAGAAACAATTTGTTCCTGAAAACACCAAATTCAAGATAAAAGTTTTAAGTGCTTCCAGAAGAAATATCATTAATATTATTATTTCTGTAGGCAATGAAGAAATTGTAATACCTTGTAATTATGAAAATGGTAATATTTATTATTCTGATAGATATGTTATGTCGGATAATATAAATGAAGACGAATATATAATTATGGAGCAGGAAATTTATAAGTTTTTAAAAATAGATATAAATTCAGATAAAATAATGAAAATAAGATACAATGATTTGGAAAGAGAGATTAAAAAGAGCAAGAACTTTTTGTACATATATTCATATCCAACCTTCTGGTTCTCACAATTTATAGTTAAACAGATGGAAAATCTGATGATTGATCTAGGATATATGTTTAATAAGAATCTGAATCCTGAAAAGAATCAGGTAATAGAACAACTGAATGAAAAACCTGATGTTTTTTATTATTTTGGACATACTCAGCAAATAACTTATGGTAATACTGCTTCAAATATGATAGAGACAATTTCGGGATTAACATTAAAAAGTGGGATTTTTGGTGGAGGAATATCAGATATTGAAGATATTTTTTTATTAAAAAAGAATGAAATACCTTTAGGAAGTAATATGAAGTTTGTATTTATAAATGGATGTTGGAGTGCTAAATTGCAAAATAATAATAACAGAATCAATTATGATACAGGCGAAGAATATAGAAAAGTCTTTAACACTGATTTTTATATTGGTTGGAATGATAAGCCTAATTCAGGAGATTCTATAAATGTATCAAAAATATTATTTGCATATTTAAATAGTGGATATACTATAAAAAGAGCCTACTTTGAATTAATAAAAGGAAATTCAGATTTAATTGGCAAATTAAGACTTATACAAAAAACAAATGCAAAGGATATAAAATTAAAGATAAATGAGAATTAAAATATTTTTATTACTTTTAATTAACTGCTTGATTTTTAATGTTTTGGCTTATAATTATGGCGACAAAGAATTAATAAATAAAAATATAGGTTTAATAGATAAAATATTATCCATTAATAAAGAGGCAATTGAAAAAATAACCGGTGAAAAAATAGAAAATTTTGCTATTGAACATTTTAATATGTTTGAAAAAAAAGAATATGTTGGTGAAAGATATTATATAGTATTTAATGATAAAAATAATCAAGAATATTCTCTTACCGCAGATTTAAATGGATTGATTTTTTCTTTTGATAAAAATTTCGATGATTATAATGAAGATATAAGAATAGTAGATAAAGAAGAAATTATAAAAAATGTTTGGCAATATATAGAGATATTCAGAAAAGATCATGTTAAAAGTCGATTTAAATTGACTTCTATAATTTCAATGCCTGATATAGATCCTAAAAGATATTATTGGAATCTTATTTTTCATAAATATACTGGAAAATATTATTTAGGTGAATATTTTTCAATTGATTTTTTTAAAGATGGGGAATTCAAAGGATTTTATACTATATATAACGGTGTTGATTATAAGTATAGTGGAAAAATGAAAATATTAAGGGAAGATGCGTTGGATATTGCTTATGATTTTTTAACAAAGAAGTTATATTTTAAATTATCAGACATAAAATTGGAAGAAATAGATGATGTTTCCAATACTATATATTTTAAAGGTTTAAATAACAAAAATCCAATTTATGCATACAGAAATAATTTTAAATACAAAATGACAAATCCAATTTATGCATACAGAAATAATTTTAAATACAAAATGACAAATCCAATTTATTATTATATGAAAGAATTTTCAAATAAATATTTTCCAAAAGAGAAAGAGTCTAGGTTATCTTGGGCTTTTAGTTTTGATATCAGAGGATATTCTGGCTGGGTAATGACATTAGTCATAGACTGCGAAACAGGAGAGATAATCGGTGGTTTTTAAAACATACCAATGATAAATCCAGAGGATTTAGAAGGAATTACAAGTGGAGATTGTAATGTGTCTGAAAACAGGATATTTGTGGATCTTAAATTGTTGACAAATTATTCTGTTAATGTAAAAGATGAATTTGAATTTTCCTTCTCGGATAATGAAACAGGTAAAACATATTCAGGAATAGCAGAAGAAACTGAAAATAACAGTTATATTTATGAAGGAACAGATAAAGATGGAAGAGCTGTTGAGTTTTATATGCCAAAACCTGTTCAACAAAGTATTGTTATAGCTTCACGAGAAAAAGAATTAGATGATGAAAATAAAATTGAATTGTTTATGGGAAATGATGAAAACAGAAATTCAAAATTAATTAAAATGTATTTAGAAGGAAAACATTACATATCCAAACCTATAAGTTTTGTTAAAGGTGCAAAAGAAAGCTATGATAGTATAATGCTGAAGAATAAATTAGTTGAGTTACTGTTTACAACAATTGCTGGGGATCCTGTAGCAATTCAATCTTATAATATGTATGTAAAATATGATAATCTATTAAGGAAAATTGGAAATGGTATAAGAGACGCTTATATGATAAAAGCATGGGGACCTTTTGGAGGGTTTTTGGAACCGGGATATTCACCTTCTTTATATAGATTTATGAATTCAGTATGGAATATTATTAATCTTGGATATTCTGCTAAAATAGATAAAAGTCCGACTAAAAGAGAATTTGAGAATAATCTTGAAAATCTTTCAATATTATATACATTCAGTCATGGAGATGTTGAACGGGTATTTGAGGGATTATATCCTGTTGATATAGGTTTTTTAAAGTTATTTAAAGAGCCATATTTTTCAAATAAATTTAATATATCTCATGAAGAATTTATAAAACAGAATCCTAATTATGTTACTTATAAAAGTTTTATCAATAAAAAAACAGATTATAAAGTAGTTTTTTTTAATGGATGTAAAACAGGAACAGAATTTTTCTATGAAAAATTTCTGGAACACATAAAAACAGATGTATATATTGGCTGGAAAGAAGAGGTAAATCCTGTAGATGCATCAAATTTAGCAGAAAAGTTTTTTGAATTGTGTAATAAAATAGATCCTAAAACAAATGATTTTTATTTAGTTGATTTAGCATTAAAAAATGCATATAGAGAATGTTTTGATGAAAATATAAATCCATTTACTAAAAAAATATTTATAGAAAAAAATAAAGATATATCATTGAAGGTAAAATAATGAAAAAATTTTTAATATATATTTTATTGCTCAATTTTATATTTATATCTTATTCTTTAGATAAAAATAAGCAAGAGAAATTTATTAAAGAAATTTTTGAAAAATACAATTTAGAATATAAACAGATAACAAAAAGATTTGAAGGGAAAGAAAAAAATAAACATCGGGATATAAAAATTTATTGGCATTCCATTCATATTAACAATGATTATTTTGTATTTGAATTTTTAGAAAATGATGAATTTTATTCTTTTCAATCTCATTATAAAGATAATATAGTTTTTTTGAATGAAAAAGAAAAAAAAACAATTAAATCAGATGAAGAATTATTACAATTAACTGAAAAAGTTATTAAAGATTTTTATAATATTGAAATAGGAAAAAAATTTAAATTTTATGAGTCTTCAAAATATAATGAAAATACACAAACTTCTATAAATAAAATATCTTTTAAATTTTCAAAATATTATCAAGGATATCCATCAATAGAAGGAATAAGAGTAACTTTGTTTTTAGATGGAAGAATAAAAGAAATATCTATTTTACGAGATTACTATCCGGTTATGAAAAAATTCAATCAGACAATTTCAAGGGAAAAAGCAACAGAAATTGCATTAAATGCATTGAAAAAAGAAATGCCAGTATTTTTTGAAGGGAAATATTTTAAATATTTAGGTAGAACAGATACTGGAGAAGTAAATGGAAAGATTTGGCTTGGTCAGACAACAAATTTTAAAGAACCATTTATAATGTACACATATATAGATTATATGAGAGATTATAATAAGAGTTTTATAGGAAAGTTATGGAAAAAATATTTTCCGAGATATCCAAAATTAATATGGCATATAAATTTTAAATTTAAAGATGAAAGATTTTATGAAATACCGGGAAAAAATTATGATGAATTAATGTATCCAACAGTTTGCATTATGGTAAATGCAGAAAATGGAAATGTGGAACATATACTTCCGAGAGTTTTTTCTCAGTTTAAAGATGGTAAAATAACAAGTGAAGGTAGATTCAGAGAAAAATAAAAAATATACCAATGATAAATCCACATAATCTGGAAGGTGTTGGAATGGGAGAAAGTCTCCTATATGCTTCATATACCGTTCTTATACTGTGTTTTATAAGAAAAACAAACATGGATTCCTGAACAGGTAAAGAATGACAGAGCTTTAGATTTTCTAATTAGACTGCTTTAGCAGTCGCTAATTTTGGCGAAGTCACAATGTGGATTAGCCACACTAATTTCTAATAGTGTCTTGTGTTTTAACCCTAGAAACCCAATAACCGCTACTAACTCTTCAACCCTATAACAGTTTTATTAATTTTCTGTTATAATGCTTTACATGTTTGCAGATATTTTATTTAATTTACCATTTGATAGAAAATTTACTTATTCTGTTCCTCATAGCTTTTCTTTTATAAAAAAAGGCGATAGAGTCAAAGTTCCTTTTGGTAGTAGAAACATGACTGGTATAGTTCTTAATGTTAAAGAAAATCCTGATGGTATAGATGATATTTCTAAAATCAAAGAAATTTTAGAACTTTATTCACCATATTTTAGAATGACTGAAATTCAATTTGAATTAGCTCGTAGAATATGGCTGTATTATCTTTCTGGTTATGGACAAGCAGTTCATACTGTTGCTGGTGCTTATAAAGATGTTAGAATAAAAAAGCAAATATTTGAAATTAATCCTGAAAATAAAATACTTCTTAATGTTAATCAGAATAATGCTATTAATCAATTTATGAATACAGATAAAAAAACTTCTCTTTTATACGGTGTTACTGGTTCTGGAAAAACTGAAGTTTATTTCACTATTATTGAACAATTTATGCAAAAAAATAAGCAGGCTTTGTATCTTCTGCCTGAAATTGCACTTACTCCACAGATTGTTAAGAGATTTACCGATAGATTTGGAGAGAAAGTTGCTGTTTTTAATTCTAAATTATCAAATGGTGAAAGAAATTATGCTCTTAAATCTTTTAGACAAGGTGAAATAGATCTTCTTATTGGAACAAGGTCAGCTGTTTTTTTACCTGCAAAACATCTTGGAGTTATTATTCTTGATGAAGAGCATGAAAGTACTTTTAAACAGCAGGATAATCCTTGTTATGACACTAGAACGGTTGCTCAATGGCGTGGTGAGCTTGAAAATGTTAAAGTTATATTTGGTTCTGCTACACCTTCTCTTGAAAGTTTTAAATTATCTGTGTCTGGTGATTATGAAAAGATTATGCTTGATAAGAGAGGTGATGGTAGAAAAATGCCTGATGTTTTTCTTGTTGATATGGCGATTGAAAAAAAAGTTTCAAGGAATATTTCAAGAAAAATGCATGAAGAAATTATAAATACTTTGCAAAAAAAAGAACAAGTTTTGCTATTTCATAATAGAAGAGGTTTTTCATCATTTCAAATTTGTAAATCTTGTGGTGAAGTTATTAAATGTAAAAACTGTGATATTACTTTAAATTATCATAAAAAAATTAATAAACTTATTTGTCATTATTGTGATTTTTGGAAAACTCCTCCTAAAAAATGTGAAAAATGTAATAGTGAGGATTTTGAATTTATGGGTTCTGGAACTGAAAAAATTGAAGAGGAAATTCAGGATTTATTTCCTAAGGCTAGAATTATTAGAGTTGATAGAGATACTAGTTCTTCAAAGAATTTTTACTCTGATTTTTATAAAAAAATGATAAATAGAGAATTTGATATAATTATTGGAACTCAAATGATTGGTAAGGGTTTTGATTTTCCTTATGTTACACTTGTTGGTGTTTTATGGGCTGATTTTATTTTAGATTTTCCTGATTTTAGAAGTGCTGAGAGAACTGCTCAACTTTTATCTCAGGTTGCTGGTAGATCAGGTAGAGCAAGAGATGGTAAAGTATTTATACAAACTTATGCAAAAGATCATTATGCTATATTATGTGCAAAAGATCATAATTATCCAAGATTTTTTGGTGAAGAAATTGAAAGAAGAAAAATTTTGAAATATCCGCCATTTATTTCTTTTGTGAGAGTTGTATTAACTTATAAAGATAAGGTTTTCCTTGAAAATAGTATTGCTGATATAACTTCTATGCTTAAATTGGAAATTGGTCAGGAGTATTTTTTAGGTCCTGCTAAAGCTGCTGTTTTTTTTATTAAAGGAATGTTTAGATATAATATATTGTTTAAAATTAATAATAATAGAAAACAAGTTTATGAAGTTATTAAAAAAATAAAAAGTAAAAACCCTAAAATAAGGTTTAAAATAGATGTAGATCCTATCGATATGATGTGAAAGATAGAAGCGATAAAAAGCATTAGCAGTGCTTTGCACCTAATTAGACAAACCAAATATTTAGTGAATATTTTGTTTGTCGCTAATTGCAACTTTAGTTGCGTTAATCGGGTTAAAGGGTGAAATGGGAAGAACAATTAAGAAGTAGGGAAAGTCCGGGATTCGGGGTTTGGGGAAAGGGAAAAGCTTTAAATCTATTTCACTACTTCGCTAATTCGCTATTTCGCAAAAAAATGTTCACTGAACATTTTTAATTTAAATTTTTTGAGGATTAAGGTTTACATGAAAAAAATAAATAAATTTATAGATAATATTATAATATATAAGTCTGTTGAAGGATTTTTATTTACATTTATATTGCTTTTAATAATAAAAAATCTATGCAACTTCTATAATATTAATTCAATTTACTCATATATTTCATTTTTATATCTTTTATATTTTTTTTATAAAAATAAATGTTTTTTTAATAAAAAAAGTATTATAAATAATATTGAAAAGTTTATTCCACATAATTATTCAATAATTAATCTTTATTTAGATAAAGAAAAAAGTAAAAAGTATAGATTTTCTTCAGAACTTATTGAGGCTGAAAAAAAACGAAATTCAGATTATTTTAAAAATTATCAATTTAAGGTAAATTATTTTAATATAATAATTTTAATTAGTATTGCATTAATACTTAGTTTTGGGAATTCTCTTTCAAAAGAATATAAAAATGTTGAGAAAATACCTTTTCTTTATCAGGTTTCTCCAAAAAATACTGTTGTTTTGTTTGAATCTGAAATTGAATTTGGAATTAATTCAAATAAAGAAGAAGAATTTAATATTAATATAATTCAAAATAATGTTAAAAATACTTTTAAGCTTGATAAAAATAAAAAATTTAAATACAAAATTGTAGATAAAATACAGTATTATTTTTCAAGCAATTCATTTGTTACAGATACTTATTCGGTTGAAGTTATATATCCTCTTATAAACACTGATATTTCATGGAATATAAAATATCCTGAATATGCAGGGAGTATTGAAAAAAACTTTTCAGGTGAAAATCTTAATATCCCAGAAGGGTCTGAAGCTTTTGGTAAATTTACTTTTAATAATAAAATAAAACAATTTAAAATTTCAGAAAATGAAAGCAATAATGATAATATTATTTTATATGCTAATTCCAATCAAATAAGAATTATTAATTCAAAAGAAAACAATTATAAAATTGAAGTTGAGGATATTTATGGACAGTTTTGTTTTATTGATATTAGTGTTAAAAACCTTGTTGATAATCCACCAAAAATAACTGTGATAATTCCGACAGAGTTAGATTTTCTAATTGAAAAACTTTTAATTCCTTTGAAATTTACTGCTGAAGATGATTTTGGACTTATAAGTTCAAGACTTGAAATAACTTATATTGATGGTTCTGAGTTTAAACAGGAAATATCAAAATATAATTCAACATCAATAATTGAGGAAAAAACTCTTGCTGTTAAAAAGAATGGAAAGTTTCAGATTTTTGTAAGTGATAAAAATACTGAAATAGGGTCAGAAATATTTACCTTTAATTTAATAGATGATATATATGTTTTAAAACAAACTTATGATAGTGCAGAAAAAGCTGAACAAGGTATAAAAGATATATCTGATTCTTTAAAAGAGGAAAGTGCTAGAATTGCTGAATTATCTGAAAAACTTATATCTTCAGGTGAAATTGAGCAAAAAGATTCTCTTGAAGCTGAAAAAATTATGGATAATCTTAATAATGCTTATGAAAGATCTTCTGAAGTATTAAAAGATCTTGATAAAACTGAAGAATTTTTAAAAAAACACGAAGCAGCTTCTCAACTTTTTGAAAAAATTGAAAAATTAAGAAATACAATTAGAGAACTTATGTCTGAAAATATTAGAAATACTATGGAAGAACTTGCTAAAATATCACAAAATCAAAATATGTCTTTTGATTCATGGAAGAGTTTTGCTGAATCGACTGATATGGAAAAACTTTCAAAATCTCTTGAAAATTCACTTAATTTATTTGATAAAGCTAAAAAAGATCAGCAGGAAGCTGCTATGATAGAGCTTCTTGAATATTTAAAAGACAGAACTCTTAAAGCTGTTTTAATGCTTGAAAATATAAAAACTATTGATTTTGGTATTTTAAAAGGTATTAAGATTAATATTGAACAGATTAAAGAAGATTTTTTATATGTTGAAGATTTTTATGGTAAAAATGATTTAATTTCTGAAATATCTGAAAGTTTCAGTGATTTTGCTGAAAATGTTTTTAAAGATAAAGATAAATCTATTAAAATAGGGAAAATTATTGTTGAAAAAATTGATAAATTTTTAAATGATAAGAAAAAAAGTTTCGAAAATAGAAAAAATGAAGAAAAAAAAGAATTATTAAGTAAACTTCAAAATATGTTTGATATTACACTTTCTTCTTTAAAAATTGTTAATAAAGTTAATTATGGATATAGTTCTGGTAAAGATATATATGAATATTCACAAGATATTTCGCTAATTAAAAAAAATATAAATAAAATTGTAAAAATATTTGAAGAAATAACTAAAGATAGTTTTATACTTGATTCTACAAAAATAAAAGAGTTTTATGATGTATATATTTATATAGATAATGTTTGGGAAAGAGGAAAAGAAGGTTCAAGAATTGATTCTTATCTTTTATTTAGTGAAAAAAAATTATTTTCTCTTAGTCTTTATATTCTTGAAAGTTATGAAAAGTTAAAAAATATGAAAGATTCTACAGCTTTATCTGAAATGATGGATAGAATTAAAGAAATGCAAAAAAAACAACAACAGCTTGGTCAGGAAATTATGGATTATATGAATGGTGAAAAAACTCTTGATGATTTTATGGATTATTTTGCTCAAATGCAGTCTGAAATTAGAAAAGAAGTAAGCAAACTTATGGGAAGTGGTATGGACAATGCTTTAGGTGAAATAATTGGTGATATGGCTGAATTGGAAAGAAAAATGATAGAAAGAGATATTACAGATGAAGAATTGAAAAATACTCAGGAGAGTTTAAAGCAAAAATTTAGAAAAATTCTTATAAATCTTGAAGAAAAAAAAGATAAAGATGATTATAAAGCTTATAAATCAGAAGATGAATTTGACATTAAAGAAGGAATAACAAATAAAGGAGAATCTCTTAAAAAAGATAGTTTTTTCCTACCAGAAAGATTCCCTGAAGTATCTCCGTTTTTTGAAAAAATTATAAAGGATTATATGAATGGTTTATAAATATTTATTTCTTATATTTAGCGTTTTTAATATATTATTTTGTTATTCACAAAATTACATAAATAATGCTGAAAAAGCATTTTCAAATAAAAATTATATAGAAGCTATAGAATTATTTAAAATGGCAATTATTGATGAAAAAGATAATTTGAAAGTTAATTCATGTTTAAAATATATAGCAGATAGTTATTTTATTATGGGATTTTATGATAAAGCTCAATTTTATTATGAAAAACTTGTTGGAGAAAACACTCCTATAAATGTGCTTGATAATCTTTTTAAAATATTTTTGTCAAAAAAAGATTATAAAAATGCTGAAATTATAGTCAATATGTTTCCCGATGGACCTGGAAAAGATAAATTATTACTCGTTATTTTAGAATATAAAAAAGATAAAGAAAAGCTATTTGAAGTACTTTTTAGATTATATACTTTTTATAGTGATATATATTATTTTGAAAAACTTATTGAGATTGATTCTGAAAAAACTAAAAAACTTCTTAATCGTAATTTTGATGTTTTTTTATTTGATTTTATAGTAAATGATGGCAATATATCAGATAACAAATTAAATGAAATTTTCCATAAAATGACAAGTAGCGATAAAATAAGAATGGTTTTATTTCTTGAAAAGAAAAAATCTGAAAAAGCTATTTATTATGCAAAACTTTTATATAATGATAATGGTTCGGATAGTGATTTTGAAAGGTATATAAGAATTCTTTTTAATTTTCAAAAAATAACACAAATGAAAGAAGAAATTGAAAAAAAGAGAAAAAAAGTATTACCTGAAAAATTTCTTAATACACATTATTCTTTGTTAAATTCACTTTCACTAAATGATGAAATAATTAGTATAATTAAAAGTATAAAAAATTATGAAAAAGATAAAAATATTATTTATAAACTTGTAGATGTTTATAGATATAGCATGAGTTATAATACACTTTTTTTAGAACTTGAAAAATCATATAAAGATAAAAGTTTACAAAATTATGAAATTGAAAATATAATCAATTCACTTTTAAAGTCAAATATCAACTGGGCAATTGAATTTGCCAAAAGTTCATTATTTGAGAATGTTTCTGCATTTCTTCAAGCTAAGACTTATCATTATAGCGCAGATTATCAGAATGCTCTTGATATTTTATATAAAAACACTAATATAATTGAAATGTTTGTTAATTCTGTCAAAGCTCACAGTGTATATGCTGAAATTATTGATATAAACAAAGTTAGTTATTCAGAAATTAAAAGTCTTTTAGATTATTTTACACTTGAAAAACTTGAAAAAATGCTTGATTCAACAGAGAGTGATTTAGAAAATCTTGATATTTTTGAACTTATAATGAGAAAAAAAAGAATAAAAATAACTGAATTTGATAATTATATTGCTAATAATTATGTAGTAAAAGAATTTATTAAAAGAGTTTGTTATGTTTCTGATACAAAACAATTTAAAGGAATTGAATTTTATAGAGTGTTATTTGAAAATACTTTTCAATTAGATAATGCTACTAAATACAGATTAGTTGATGAACAATTCAATATTTTGAGAATGTTTGCAGTTTTGTTTTTTAATCAAAAAGAATATGAACTTTGTTTGAATTTATATGAAAAATTATTTTTGCAAAAAGATTTTCTTTATTTATGTGTAAAAAGTATTAATGAAAAGAAATTATCGCAGGATATAAGAGCAGGAAATATGTTTTATGAATTAGAACTTGCTAAAATAATAATAAATGGGGAAGAAATAGAAAAAAAAATAGCTGATTTATTTTTTGAAAAGGAGAATTACAATTTTGAAAATTAAATTTATAATATTAATGTTTAGCATTTTGATTGTAATAAATGCAAAACCATATCTTATTTACATGGATAATGTACAAAATGATCATCTTAAAGCTTATGGAGTAGTTTATACACTTGTAGAGAAAGGTTTTGAAATAAGCTGGCTTCTTAATTATAGAGGCGGTTCTTTTTTAATTGAAGGAGATAATAGTGTTAAAGATATAATTATGAAATCTAAAGTATCTTTTGATGAATTATCAATAGAAGATGTTGTTAAAATTGAAAGTATTTTAGAAGAATCAAATTGTTCTAAAGAATCAATTAGTGTACCTTCAAAAATTGCAGTTTATACACCAGATACATCAAATCCATGGGATGATGCTGTTACTATGGCTTTAGAATATGCAGAAATCCCTTATGATAAAGTTTATGATGATGAAATATTAGCTGGAAAACTTGCTGATTATGATTGGTTACATCTTCATCATGAGGATTTTACAGGTCAAATGGGCAAATTTTACGCTTCTTATGGCACAGCTGATTGGTATAAAGAAAAATATAAAATTGAAAAAGCAAGAGCTTTTAAATATGGTTTTAAATCAGTTCCTGAGCTTAAAAAAAACATAGCTTTAATTATAAGAGATTATGTTGAAAAAGGTGGATTTTTATTTGCAATGTGTGCATCTACAGATACACTAGATATAGCTTTAGCTACACTAAATACAGATATTTGTGCACCTGAAATAGATGAAACTCCAATAGATCCTGATTATAAAGAAAAATTAGATTTTAAAACTTGTTTTGCATTTGAAAATTTTGAAATTATAACTAATCCATATATTTATGAGTTCTCTAATATAGATATTGAAGTAAAAAATGCTTATTCAAGTATAAAAACATTTAGATTATTTGAATTTGCTGCAAAATTTGATAGAACAGCAGCTATATTGACACAAAATCATACAAGAATAATTAAAGATTTTCTTGGACAAACCACAGCATTTAATAAAAAAACAGTTAAATCTGATGTGCTTGTATTAGGATTTTTAAATGATAATCAGGTTAAATACATTCATGGAATTAGAGGTAAAGGTACTTTTACATTTCTTGGCGGACATGATCCTGAAGATTATGCACATTTAGTAGGCGAAAAAGAAACAAAACTTGAACTTCATAAAAATTCACCAGGGTATAGATTAATACTTAATAATATTTTATTTCCATCAGTAAAGAAAAATAAGCTTAAAACATAAAAGCAGTATAAGAGCGTACAAAAGCGTATAAAAGCGTATAAAAGCAGTATAAGTGCGTATAAAAGCAGTATAAGAGCGTACAAAAGCGTATAAAAGCGTATAAAAGCAGTATAAGTGCGTATAAAAGCGTATAAAAGCGTATAAAAGCGTATAAAAGCGTATAAAAGCAGTATAAGTGCGTATAAAAGCGTATAAGAGAGTATAAAAACTTTATTGCTTTATTCTTCTCTTATACATCTTTCATATGCCTTACATACATTTTTTATACTGATTCTATACGCTTCACATACCGCATCTATACCGCCCTTATACTTCTCTTATAAGTCTTACAATTTTTAAATTTTCAGACATTAGCCTTATTTATTAATTCTATAATTATTTTATTGTATTTGTTGACATAGATATATAATAGATAGTAATATAAATATATTATATAATATAATAATATAATAGGAGGGCGTATGGCAAAACCATTGAAAACAAGTCAGATGGCGGGCAAGTATTTGACTTTTATAGTCGGTTCTGAAATCTATGGAATTGAAATACTTAAAGTTCAAGAAATTATTG
Organism: Candidatus Muiribacterium halophilum; assembly: GCA_023228995.1. Taxonomy (GTDB): domain Bacteria; phylum Muiribacteriota; class Muiribacteriia; order Muiribacteriales; family Muiribacteriaceae; genus JALOAD01. The sequence goes on along the minus strand of JALOAD010000007.1, from coordinate 74,180 downwards.
GAATGATGAATGTTACAAAATTTCCAAAAGCTCCTTGTTATGTTCGTGGAGTAATCAATTTAAGGGGAAATGTTATTCCTGTAATTGAATTGAGAAACAAATTTGATATGGATGTTACTGAAGATACTGAAAAAACCTGCATAATAGTTATTCAGCTTGATAAGCTAAAAGAAGGAATAATTGTTGATGAAGTAAGAGAAGTAATTGATATATCAGAAAGTAATATAGAAACACCACCTCAATTTGGCATAGACGAGGAAATGAATTTTGTCAAAGGAGTTGGGAAAATCGATGAAAAAGTGATAATTCTACTTGATATTGACAGACTTATATCGGGTGATTCTGAAATAATAAAAGGAATTTTGGAGGATTAATATGAAAAATATGACATTAAGTGCAAAAATTTTAAGTGGATTTATTGCTGTTCTTATGATTGCTGTTATTCTTGGAACAATTGCTATTGTAAATATGAATAGTGCAAAAAAAATATCTGAAGAAATAAAAGAAGTTTATGTTCCTAGCATGGTAAGCACATCAGATACAATAAATCAATTTTGGAATACAGTTTATAATGTAGTATATTTTGCCTTTACTCAAGATGAATCTTATATAAAAAAAGGAAAAACAGGTGTTGAAATTACTAAAAAATCTGTTTCTGAATTTGAACAAATAATCAGAAATGCTAAAGGTATAAATGCTGAAAGTGATATAAAGAGTTTATATAATAATTTTGACAAATATAGTGATGCTATTGAAACAACAATAAAAAATTCAGAGAATCTAAAAAAAGCACAGGAAGTTATGAATAATGCTGCGACTAATTATATGGAAAATTGTGATCTTTATTTAAAAACTATGAATGATTTATTTAAAAATGAATTAGGTAGAGATGTAATTGATGAAAGACTTAAAAAGATTAATACAATCAATACAATTATAGATCTTGGTAATAAAGCAAGAATTACAGCTTGGAAAGCTATGGAAACTAAATCTGTTGAAATAATTAGTGAAACAGATGAAATATTTAAAAATATAAATCCACTTCTTGAATATTTAATTAAAAACACAATAAGAGATGAAAACATAAGACAACTTAATAATATAATGGCTAGTGCTAATGAATATAAAAAAAATATAGAGCTTGTTAAAAATCTATGGGCTGAGTTTGGAAATCTAGGAGAAATTAGAGCAAATATTTATCCGGGAATTATTGAATTAGCACAAAATTTAAGTGAAAATATGCAACGAATGTCAGCTAAGGCTACTGATGAATCTTCAGCAGGACTTACTTCTGCTGTATATATAATGATAATTGGTCTTAGTATAGGTGTAATATTTGGAATTGGACTTGCCTTATTTCTTGCAAAAGGAATAACAACTCCTGTAATAAGAATAATAGATGATCTTAATTCTGGTTCAGATCAAGTTGCATCAGCTGCTGATCAGGTTAGTCAGTCTTCACAGGAAATGGCTCAGGTTGCAAATGAACAAGCTTCTTCACTTGAAGAAAGTTCAGCATCTTTGGAAGAATTATCGTCTATGACAAAGCAAAATACTGAAAATGCAAGACAGGCTAATCTTATGAGTGGTGAAGCTAAAGATAATTCTGCAAAAGGTATGGATATAATGAAGAGAATGATGGAAGCAATTAATTCTATTAAAGATTCTTCAGATGAAACTGCTAAAATAATAAAAACTATTGATGAAATAGCTTTTCAGACTAATCTTCTTGCATTAAATGCTGCAGTTGAAGCTGCTCGTGCTGGAGAAGCTGGAAAAGGCTTTGCAGTTGTAGCAGAAGAAGTTAGAAATCTTGCTCAAAGAAGTGCTGAAGCTGCTAAAAACACTGCTGCACTTATTGAAGAAAGTAAAGTAAATTCTGAAAACGGTGTTAAAGTTGCAAAAGAAGTATCAGATGCACTTTTAAGCATAAATGATGGTGTTACAAAAGTAAGTGAGCTTATAAATGAAGTATCTACAGCTTCTGATGAACAAAATAAAGGTATTAATCAGATTAATGTTGCAGTATCTGAACTTGAAAAAGCAACTCAGGCAAATGCAGCAAACTCTGAAGAGGCAGCAGCAGCAAGTGAAGAATTGACAGGACAGGCAGCTCAGATGAAAGAAGTTGTTGATATGCTTTCAGGAATAGTTTATGGTTCAAATAAAAATGTCATGTCATCAAATACAGTTACAGTAAAAAAAAACAGTGAAAAAAAAAATAAAGTAAATTATAGCAGTAATAAAACAAATAAGAATTACAAGAAAAAGAATAAAATAGATGGAGAAACAATTTTACCGTTAAATGATGATGATAAACTAGGATTCTAAAATATTTACTCAAAAAGATAAAGCAGGGTAACCTGCTTTATCTTTTTTTTTGTAGAAATGTTAAAAATAATTAGTGCAACAAGTTGATAATTGAGTCCTCTGATTAAATACAAAAATCAATATTGTGTTTTCCCGGTGTGATTATGAGCCGGGATCTGTATTATAAAAGCAGTATATGAAGCGTATAAAGGTGGTATGCGAGTAATTAATTTTTTTTGTTTCAAAAATTTAGTATAATTGTTCAGAGGTCACAATTAATAATGCTTTACATCTAATTAATAATTAATAAAAACAATGTTGTTATTTGACGATTTTGTGTATAAAATATAAACTTATGAAAAATAAATAAAATTCTCTTTATTTTTTCTAAGGAATAATTATGAAAATAGAAAGCATACATATAAAAAACTTTAAAGCTTTTAAAAATGCAAAATTAGAAAACATACCTGATTTTTGTGTTATTGTAGGAGCGAATGGTACTGGAAAAAGTACAATATTCAATGTGTTTGGATTTCTTAAAGATGCTTTTACCAGTAATGTTAATACAGCACTTATAAAACTAGGGGGAAGTAGAGGTTTTAAAGAAGTGAAAACTAGAAACTCATGCGGTCCAATAGAGTTAGAGATTAAATTTAGAGAAGAAAAAAACAGTCCGATTATAACATATTTTTTGAAAATAAATGAAAAAGACAATAGAGCTTTTATTGAAAGAGAAATTCTTAAATACAGAAGGGGTAGAAAAGGTACTCCATGGCATTTTCTTGATTTTTCTGATGGCAAAGGAAACGCTGTAACAAATGAACTTGAACAAGTTGAAGATATTAATGATTTAAAACGAGAAGATCAAAAATTAAAATCTAATGATATTTTAGCTATAAAAGGATTATCACAATTTGAAAAATTTCCAGCTGTAGTTGCATTAGGGAATTTAATTGAAAACTGGCATGTATCTGATTTTCATATCAATAAATCAAGACAAGAACAGGAAGTTGGTTATGCTGAACATCTTTCGAGAGAAGGTGAGAATCTATCACTTGTTATACAGTATTTATATAATCAGCATAGAGAAATTTTTGATAAAATTATTGAGACTTTAAAAAGAAGAGTTCCTGGAATCAATAATGTTGAAGCTAAGACAACGGAAGAAGGGAGAGTTTTGCTAAAATTTCACGATGAATCATTTGAAGATCCATTTTTGGCAAAATATGTATCAGATGGTACAATAAAAATGCTTGCTTATTTAGTATTATTATATGATCCAAATCCTTATCCTTTGCTGTGTATTGAAGAACCGGAAAATCAATTGTATCCAACTTTACTTTTGGAATTAGCTGAGGAATTTAGAAGCTATTCTAATCGAAAAAGTCAGGTATTTGTTTCTACTCATTCTCCAGATTTTCTTAATGCTACTCAACTTAAAGAAGTTTTTTGGCTTGAAAAGAAAAATGGATATACCGAAATTGTTAGAGCTTCTGAAGATAAACAAATCAAAGCTTATATGGAAAATGGTGACAAAATGGGTTATTTGTGGAAACAAGGTTTGTTTGGTGGAGTAGATCCGTTGTGAGAACAATAGTTTTTCTTTTAGAAGAACTTTCAGCAAAAGAGATGTTAATTAATCTTTTTAATAAACTTAACTTTTCATCTGAAGATTTTGATATTAAATTCATAGTTTTTGAAGGAAAACAAGATCTTGATAGAAATCTCGAATCAAAAATCAAAAATTTTCTTGTTCCAGATACATTTTTTATTATCTTAAGAGATCAAGACCAATCAAATTGTATAAATTTAAAAGATAGATTACGAAAAAAAGTTAATAATACAGGCAAATCTGAAAGAGTATTAATAAGAATAGCATGTCATGAATTAGAAACATTTTATTTAGGTGATTTACAAGCTGTAGAAAATGCATATTCTATAGCAAATTTAGCAAAAACAAAGAGTTATAAAGCAAAATTTAGAAATCCCGATAATTTATTAAATCCTGCCAGAGTACTTAAAAGCATAACAAAAGAACAATATCAAAAAGTAATAGGTTCTAGAAAAATATCTAAATACTTAAATTTAGAAAATAATAAATCAAAAAGTTTTAACGCATTAATAAATGGAATAAAAAAAATAATTTCTACTTAATAAAAATACCGTTCTTATACCGCTTCACATACTCTTATACTGCTTTTTCTATTTAATCAGATTAATTCAACTCTTTATAGGTTTTAAAATGTGTTTTTACGAGTGTATCAAGTTTTTCTCTGCCTAATTTGGATATTATACTATTTGCTGTGCTTTTTACATTTGTTGCACCTAAAGGAATTTTTATTCCAATTTCTTTTGATGTATTTTTAAACCAATATAATACTTCAGCTTTTGCAATTACAGATGCTACTGCGACTGCAATGTGTTTTTCTGCATGAGTTTCCATTATTATTTTATTGCCATGTAAACTTTTTATATTAACTGATGCGAATTTATCTATTATTATATCTGCTTTTGATTTGGTTTTTTCTGCAAGTGTGTTTACTGCTTTTTCATGAGCCCATGCTAGCATGCTATTGAGATTTTTGAATTTTTTTATAAGTTCATTGTATTTTGGTGGATTTATTTTAATTGTTTCAAATTGTATTATTTTTTTTAATTCTTGTGACATTTTAAATATTTTTTCAGATGAAGTTCCTTTGCTTTCTGTAATTCCCATATTTTTAATATATAATCCTGTTTTTTCATCGACAAGACTAGCACATACTACAAGAGGACCAAAAAAATCACCTTTTCCAGCTTCATCAGAACCTATATGTGTTTCTATTGGGTCACCGGTACTATTCCAGTTTTCAAAATGAAATTCTGGACTTTTTCCAGAAAAAACAACTTTTCCTGAAGAGTATAATATTACAGTGCAATTTATATTTTTATAATAAAAAAGTTGATATTGTCCGATAGATTCTTTAGAAAAATTATTTTCTATTAAATATTGCTCAAGCTTTGGAAAGTCGGTTTTTTCTAATTTTTGGGTAAATACAGGCATATTTTTTTCCTTTGTGTCTGGCGGTAAAAAACAAAATTTATTATCTAAAAAAATTATTTAATCAACAGAATATCAGCTGCCGATAACAAAAACAAGCATTTTTGAAATTTCAGTCTGAGAAGGAGTTATTTATGCTATTTGGTGGTGGAAACAGTATAATCGGAATTGATGTAGGTTCCAGTGCAGTAAAGATTGTAATGCTTAAACTTGGTAAACAGCCAGTTTTAGCTGGTTTCGGCATAGCACATCTGCCTATGGAAGGTGTAATTGTTGAAGGAAATATTGTGGATGGAGCTGCGGTGACAGATACTATAAAAGATGTCATTAAAGCAGGTAAATTAAAAGGCTCTACTTATGTAGGTGGACTTTTGTCGCAAAATACTATAATTCGATTTATTAAAATGCCAGTAATGGCTGCTGATGAATTGAAAGAAGCGATAAAGTTTGAAGCTGAGCAGTATATTCCATACAGTATTGATGAGGTTCAGATATCTTATTTTAATCTTGGTGAGATTGCAGAAGAAGAAGGTTCGCAGAATTATATTCTTCTTGTGTGTACTCCTAAAGAAATATTAAATACATATCAGATTACATTAAAAAATGCCGGTGTTACTCTTAAAGTTGTAGATGTAGACTGTTTTGGAGTATTAAATGCTTTAAGTGCTCAGGTTGATCCTGACGGAATTGTAGCAATTATTGATATTGGTGCATCCACCACAAATATTGATATAATTAAAAGAGGGGTTCTTGATTTTCACAGAAATGTTAATATTGCGGGGAATAATATAAGCAATGTTATTAAGGATGTTCTCAAACTTGAACTTTCACAGGCTGAAAATATTAAAAAAGAAGAAGGTAGAGTTGCAATAGAAGAATCTGACAGAAATGAAGTTTCAGATGTTATAAATACTATTATTGAAGAACTTGTGTCTGAAATAAGAAGATCTTTTGACTTTTTTAAAGCCCAGTCAAGAGAAAAGCAGATTGATAAGATTATCCTTACTGGGGGGACTTCTAAATTGCCTAATATTGATGCTTTTCTTGCAAATGAATTAGGTATTGAAGTTGAATTTGCAGATCCGTTTGTTGATCTGGGAGTTAGTGTTCCTAATATGGATGAGCTTGAAGAGTATAAACAAGAACTTACTGCTGCAATTGGGCTTGGTTTAAGGGAGGTGGTAAGAAAATGAATACTTTAATTCGAATTAATCTATTGCCTGAAAAGAAAGGTATTAAAATACCTCAAATTCCTCTTATACCTATAATTGGAATTGCAATAATCGGTATTATGTATTTTTATCTTTTTAAACATGAATTACCAAGATTAGATGAGGATAAAAAAGTTTTAGAGACTAAGGTTAATAAACTAAAAAGTCTTAAAAAACAAGAAATTGCGAACAAAGAAAGAGAAAGAGATGAAATAACATCTCAAATAAATGAATATAAAAGAAAGATTAATCTTGTAAGAAGTATTGTTACTGGTGATGATGTTGTTGCATGGGCGAAAATATTTGAAGCTTTTTCTGATGTTACATCTTTTTCTAAGGGTAACGGAGTTTGGCTTACAAGAATAAATGTTAATTCAGATTACAGGGCAAATATATCTGGTGTTGCTGAAAATGATTGGAGTGTTTTAAGTAATTTTATAGATAAATTAAAAGCAAATGAATCTTTTTCCGAAGTTAATTTAGCAAGTGGTTCAAAAAGTGCAATGGATGATGGTCAAAAAAATGTTTCTGTTTATCACTTTGAGATCACCTGTAGAATAAAAAAGGAAAAAATGTGAGGTGATTAAATGAATGATAAACTCCTTGCCATAGTCGTTATTATACTATTGGGTGTTGGACTTTTCGGATACTGGCATATTTTTGAAAATCAACCAAGACTTGATGAAATAGAAAGTCTTAAATCAAAAATATCTCAGCTGGAAAGAGATATTAAAGAAAAAGAAAAGATAGAAAAAGAAATTAAGGATAAGCAAGTATTGCTTGAAAAGACAAAAAATGAGTTTGATATTATACAGAATTCTGTTATTACTTCGGATAATATGAGCGTTCCTGATCTTATCAAAGTTGTTAGAAATTATGCTAAACAGGCTAAAGTTGAGTTTAACGAGATTAAGATAAATAAACTTTTTTCTGCTGAGTATTGGGATGAACTTCCTATGGATTTCAATTTTACAGGTCCATATCATAATATGGGAAGAATGATAGCAAGGCTTGAAAATTTAAAATTAATCAATGCCAGGAAAGGAAAACTTTCTCTACAGCCTCATAAGGGTACTGCAAAAAACACTTCTTCATTTTCGTCAAGAACTTCATTTAGAGGTGGAGATGATGAAGAAGAAAAGCAGGAAATCTCAATGGATCTTGGAGCAAGTTCCTTTATCTTTAAAAAAGGTGGTGGTTTCAGTGTTCAGAATTTCTAATGAAAACAAAAGAAAAATGGTGACAAACAACGGTGTTCGCTATATTAGAAGAAAAAGCCGGCTTTCATCATTGATGTTGATATTCGGGCTGATTCTATCCATGACACTGTTTTTTGGGTATTCAAAATTTATCCTTGCTCAGGATGATTTTGATTTTAATGACGATCTTTGGGATGATGATGGTGATTTTGGAACTTCAAATAATACAGTAGATACTGGAGCTTCATTTGGAGGAACATCAGATCCGGGTAGTGGTGAAAAAGAGGATTTTGATCTTTCAGATGCAGATATTGCTAAATTCGAGATTTCTGCCGATATTAAAACTAAGTACTTTAATGATGATCCTTCGGATGATAAAGAGCATAAGGACCCTTTTAAACCTCTTATTATAAGAATTACAAAGGTGAGAATCCCTATAACGGTGGTAGATGGGCAGGAAATGAAACCTCAGACTATACCTCCTCTTAATCTTAAACTTGTAGGAGTTATTCAGGCGGGTGATAGAAAATTGAGCATGATTACTTTAGATGACCAGTTTCTTGAGCTTTTTGAAGGCGATGAAGACCCAAATGGAAAGTTTAAAGTAATGAAAATAGAAAACGATAGTGTGCAGGTTGTATCCTATCAGCATCATGGTGAAAGAAGAACATTAACGATGGATGGAGGTAATTAAATGAAAAGGATATTAGGTGTGATCCTGCTTATTGCTTTGATGTCTGTGTCATCATTTGCAAAAAGCGAGTATGTAACTTTAAGAGTTATTGATAGAGATATCAAAACACTTCTTAAAGGAATTGCAATGACAGCTGGAATTAATCTTATTACAGAAAAAAGTGTTGCAGGAAAAATTACTCTTGAGCTTGAGGATGTATATTATGAAAAAGCTCTTGAATTAATTGCAAAAACAAATGGCTATACAATAAGAAAAGAAGATAATACTTATATTATTGGTGAGCCAACAAAACTTTCAGATGGTTTTGATGTTGGTTTTAATAAGACTTATAAACTTGAAAATGCTAAAGGTCAGGATGTTGCTCAGATACTTCAGAATATTTTCAAGAAAAAAGATGAACAGATTGAAGTTACAGCAGATGACAGAATTAACACAATAATTGTTACTGGAAGTTCTCTTGTTCTGTCAAAAATAGATGATCTTGTAAAAAAACTAGATGTTCCAGTTCCACAGGTTATGATAGAAGCTAAAGTTGTAGAAGTTTCTACAAATAACATCAAAAACCTTGGGCTAAAATGGGGTTGGGGTGTGAATGGCGGACAAGCTGGAGATATAGTTAATATATCAGAAATGTTTAAAAAACAGCCGTTTTCAGATTCTTATGGTTCGGCTATTGGAGAAACTGCTCCCGGTTTTGCAATGGGTGATTTCTTTAGAAAAGGTACTTATTATAATGCTGCTTTAAAAGCATCAGCTGAACTTACAGATAGTAAAATACTTTCAAACCCTAAGATAATTGCAAGTAATGGCATTGAAGCTAAAGTGCAGGTTGGTGATAAGGTAATATATACTGGTGGAGTTAATCAACCCCCACAAGAAAAAGATACTGGAGTTGTTCTTACAGTTACTCCAAGAATAAATAACAGTGATTATATTACTTTGGAAGTTGAACCTGAAGTATCAGACGCTACATTCCAGAAACCTGGTTCTGATTCATCAGTTTCAGATTATCCTATAATTAAAAGAAGATATGCTAAAACAACAGTTACTGTAAAAGATGGAGAAGAAATCCTTATTGGTGGACTTATTCAGGAAACATCACAGATTTCTGAAGATAAAATACCTATTCTTGGAGATATTCCATTTTTCAAACAATTTTTCTCATCAAAGAGAACACAAAGGTCAACAAGTGAGCTTATTATTCTAATCACACCAAGAATAATTAAGAGAGTTGAAGGTTAATAAATAATATCCTCTATTTATATAAAAACGAGCCCGGATTTCCGGGCTTTTTTTTTTCTGTAAAAAATTTAATCTGTTTGTTAAAATAAAATAGTTCAATTCAATGTTTGTGTTTTTATTATCAGGAGGATTATATGGCAAAATTGTTCGTTGCACTTGATTTTGATAATGAAGAAAAAGCTTTGGAAATTTGTCAAAAAAGTAAAAATTATATTGATGGTTATAAAATTGGGTTAGAACTTTTTTGCTCATGTGGTAAAGATATTGTAAATAAAGTTGCTGAATTTGGTGAAGTATTTCTTGATCTTAAATTTCATGATATACCTAACACTGTAATTAAAACTATAGAAAGTATAGCAAAACTCCCTGTATCTATTATAAATCTGCATGCTTTGTGTGGCTCCTATACTATGGGAATTGTGAAAGATAGTATAAAGGGAATTAACCCAAATTGTAAGGTTATTGGTGTTACAATGCTTACATCGGTTGACAATAATATTTTAAAAAGTTTGAATTTCAATAGTTGTAATGTTGGTGAACAAGTTGATATTCTTGCAGAACTAGTTTACAATTCCGGTCTTGATGGAATTGTATGTTCACCACAAGAAGTAATTAAGGTTAAAAAGAAATTTGGAAATGATTTTTTGACAATAGTTCCTGGAATAAGGCAGAATACAAATGAAAAAGATGATCAAAAAAGAGTTGCTACTCCAAAGGAAGCTGTAAAAAATGGTGCTGATATTTTAATTTGTGGAAGACCAATATACAATGCTAAAGATATAAAACAAGTAATTTTAGATATAAAAAATGAAATGGGGGATATATATGCAAGATGAAGCAGTTTTGGCTTTACTTACAAGCATGGATGCAATTTTAGAAGGTGAATTTGAATTAAGAAAAGGTAAATGGTCAAAACTTTATATAGAATTAGGAAAAGCCTTGCAATTTCCTGATATATCTTCTGATTTTGGAGAACAATTATCTTCAAAGTATTATGGTAAAGATGCTACAGCAATTGTTTCTAATTCTCCTTCGGGTATAGTTTTAGGACAAGAAATTGCAAAACAACTTGAAATAAAACATATATATATTGAAAAAGATGAAAAAGAAAACCCGATTCTTAAAAGAGGTTTTGAGCTTAATTCAGACGATTCTGTGATTATTGTTGATGATGTTGTTAGTACAGGGAATTCTATTAAAGAAATGCAGAGTTTTCTTAAAAAGAAAAATGTTGAAGTGAAGGGTATATGTTGTGTTATTGATAGAGCGGAAAAGCCTTTAAAGACAACTCCTGCTTTGAAGAGTCTTCTTGCTTTAAGATTGCCTGTTTATGCGAGTTTGGCTGAATTAAAAAAAGATTGAGAAGAGCAGTATAGAAGCGGTATGTGAAGCGTATAAGGGCGGTATGTGAAGCGTATAGAAGCGTATAGTAGCAATGTTGAATTAGAGGATTAAATAAAAATTAAAAAATTGACAAAAGTGGAAGTTTTAAAACTATTTCGCTATTCGCAATTTTAAAATGGTAGGAATTTCTGGAGTTTATCGTTTTTTCTTTTTTGTAATTTCTTTAGTGATATTAATGAAAAATAATATAAAAATATTGATATTGGTATTGCAAGTATTATTCCTCCAAGTAAAAGTGGTTTGTAAAGAATTATTAAATTTTTTATAAATAAACTTAATTTATGAAAATCGTTGAATATTCCGGCTATATTTTTTCTTTGAAATTCCTTCGCTATATCGTGTATTGGTAATTTAAAAAAAAAATTTCCTATTTTCCAACTTAAGGTATAAAATATAGGAGTAGTCCATGGGTTTGCAACCCAAGTGCCTAAAAAACATGGGATTTTTGGAAGTTTTAAAAAAAAGGCAGCTAAAATCGATAGACCTATTGCAAATCCAAAAGTTGGCAACACTCCTATAAATGCACCAAGACCAATGCTTAACGCAAGATTTTCAGGGGTTGCCGGATGACGATGGATTTTTAATTTTATATATTTGTATAAACGGGTTATGTCAAAATATTTAAGCGTCTTTTTTAAATTCATGTTAAAGTTATAGTATATAAAAACAATTTTTTAGTCAATCGGAGGCAAAGCATGTTTAAAGAAATAATTAATGACGAAAAGATTTTTACTCTTCTTGAGGAAACAAAAAATTATTCTGTTTCTCAAATCAAAAGTATTATTAACAAAGCTCTTCAAAAACAAGGACTTAGTCTTAAAGAGGTAGCAGCTCTTTTAAATGTTCAGGATAAAGAACTTGTATCTGATATATTGTCTTGTGCAAAAAAAGTTAAAGAAGAGATTTATGGTAAGAGAATAGTAATATTTGCTCCGATGTATGTTACAAATGAATGTGTTAATGATTGTCTTTATTGTGGTTTTAGATGTTCAAATACAGAACTTAAAAGAAGAACTCTTTCAATCGATGAAATAAAAGAAGAAACAACTTTATTAACTAAAATGGGACATAAAAGAATTCTTCTTGTTTGTGGAGAACATCCTAAATATGCTAATGCTGATTTTGTAGCAGAAGCTGTAAGAGCTGTTTATTCATCTAAAGATGCTAAAAATCAGATTAGAAGAATTAATGTTAATGTTGCCCCTTTAACTGTTGAAGATTTTGCAAAGATAAAAAAAGAAGGCATTGGTACTTATCAGATGTTTCAAGAAACTTATCATAGAGAAACTTATGAAAAAATGCATCCATTAGGACCAAAAAGTAGTTATGAAACAAGAATTACTGCTTTTGAAAAAGCTTTTTCAGCAGGAATTGATGATTTAGGTGCTGGAGTTCTTTTTGGTCTTTTTGATTATAAATATGAAGTGCTGGCTATGATATCTCATTGCGAATATCTTGAAAAAACAATAGGAGTTGGACCTCATACAATTTCAGTTCCAAGAATTGAACCTGCTCTTAATGCACCGGCAGCTGGAAAAGTTCCTTATCCTATTAATGATGAAGAATTTGCTAAACTTGTTTCTATAATTAGACTTGCGGTGCCTTATACTGGTATAATATTAACTACAAGGGAAACAAAAGAATTAAGAGCAAAACTTATTCATCTTGGTGTATCTCAGGTGTCTGCTGGTTCAAAGACAAATCCTGGTGGTTATGAAGAAGCTGAACATAATATGCCTGATGAACAACAGTTTGCTGTTGGTGATTTTAGAACTCTTGATGAAGTTGTTAGAGATCTTTCTAAAGCGGGTTTTATTCCTTCTTTTTGTACAGGTTGTTATAGAAAAGGAAGAACTGGTATTGATTTCATGGCAATAACAAAACCTGGTTTAATACAACAGTTTTGTCAACCAAATGCTCTTGCTACATTTAAAGAATATCTTTTAGATTATGCTTCTGAAGAAACTAGAAAAATCGGTGAAGCTCTTATAAAATCTGAACTTGAAAAGTTTGCAAAAATTGAAGATAAAGAAAATGCTAAAAAAATGCTTGATAGAACTCAGAAAGGGGAAAGGGATATTTTTTGCTGATGAAAAACACAAATATTAAATTAGAAACTTTAAAGAATATTTTAAATGCAGAAGTGCTTACAGAAAATTTTCCTGAAAAACTGGAAATATGTTATTTCTGTTGTACTGAACTTATGAGTGATGTTTTAGCTTTTACTCATGAAGGTGATTCTACTGTGCTTATAACAGCATTATCTAATTCTCAAACCCTTAGGACTGCTGAGATGGTTGATATTAAAGTAGTTGTCATAGTAAGGGGAAAAACTATTGATAGACAGCTTATTGAACTTGCTGAGGAAAATGGTATTACTCTTTTGAGAACAGAAGAAGCTATGTTTGAAGTTGCAGGTAAATTGTGTTCACATATAAAAGATGAATGCAATAAGGAAAAATCCAAAAATGGATAGAAAGTATATTATAGAAGGGGGGAATTTTTCAGAAGCTGGATTTGCTTCTTCTGATGTAAAAAAACTTTTAAAAAAATTGGGACTTCCTACAAATATAATAAAAAAAGTTGCTATTGCAATGTATGAAGCTGAAATAAATGTTGTTGCCCATGCTTATAGAGGTGAAATGGAGTTTAAAATAGTTCCAGGGCAGATAAGAGTAACAGTTCAGGATGAAGGACCTGGAATACCTGATGTAGAATTAGCTTTTACTGAAGGGTTTTCTACAGCTTCAAGCAAAGTTCGTGAAATGGGTTTTGGTGCAGGTATGGGACTTCCAAATATAAAAAGAAATACTGATGAAATAAGTTTGCATACTGAGGTGGAAAAAGGTACAAAATTATCATTTATCATTAATTTTACATAATATTAGAATCCTTTAAATCAGCAGAGGATTCTATAATATAGATAAGAGGTGAAAATGGCAGAAAACATAAGAAGAAAAAATAATAAATACTTTCATTCTGTCAGGTTAAAAGAAGATCTTTGTGTTGGTTGTACGCATTGTTTAAGAACTTGTCCTACAGAAGCTATAAGAGTTATAGATGGTAAAGCTGTTATATCAGAACAAAGATGTATTGATTGTGGTGAATGTATAAGAACTTGTCCTACTGATGCAAAATATGCTCTTACTAGTCCTTTTAAAATGATTGAAAACTTTAAATATAGAGTTGCCTTACCAGCACCTTCTTTTATGGCACAGTTTGATTCTGATAAAATTTCTCTTGATAAAGTTTATACAGCTTTAAATTTAATTGGATTTCAATATATTTTTGAAGTTGCAGCAGCTGCTGAACTTGTAAATTTTGCTACAGAACAATATCTTAAAAAAACAAAAAAGAAACCTCTTATATCTTCAGCGTGTCCGGCAGTAATAAGACTTATTTTAACAAGATTTCCTGAATATGTTGATAATATTGCTATGCTTGAACCTCCTATGGATATTGCTGCAAAAATTTCCAAAGAACTTGTAATGGAAAAAGAACAGGCTAAAGAAAGTGAAGTTGGAGTTTTTTTTATATCACCTTGTGCTGCAAAAGTTACTGCTGTAAAAGAACCAGCTGGAAAAGAAAAATCTCCTGTGACAGGTGTGTTTTCTATGACAGAGATATATGACAGAGTTATGAGTGTTTTAAAAGATATAAAAAAAATAAAGAAGTTTGAACATGCTGGTAAAATGGGTATTATATGGGGTGTTCATGAAGGTGAATTACAAAGTGCTCATGTTAAAAAGAAAGTTGCTGTTGCTGGTATTCATAATGTAATTTCTTTTTTTGAAAATATCGGTCTAAAAGTATTTAATAATCTTGATTTTATTGAAGCACAAGCGTGTATTCCAGGTTGTGTTGGCGGAGTACTTGCTCCTACAGATAAATTTTTAGCTAAGATAAGATTAAAAGAATTAGCTACAAAATTGAAAATAAGTCAGCTTCACCCTGAAAAGATTATTAAAAAATATAATATGGATTTTTTCCTATTGGAAAAAAAACCTGAACCTCGTAATATATCAAAACTTGATACAGATCTTATTAAAGCTATGGAAAAATCAGAGCAAATTGATCAGTTGACAGAAGAATTTCCAGGTATTGATTGTGGTATTTGTGGTTGTCCTACTTGTCGTGCTTTAGCTGAAGATATTGTTCTTGAAGGAAAACTTAGTAAATTTGACTGTATATTTATTCTTAAACAAAAAATAAAAAATATTAAAGATGAGCTTGAAAGCAATGATAATTTTAAAAAAAAATAAAAAGAGGTTAATATGAAAATATCTGAAATGATTGAAAAATTGAATTTAAAAATATTGACTGGTGATTTTGAGGATTGTGATGTTAAATTCGGATATGTTTCGGATATGCTTTCAGATGTAATGGGTCATGCTCCATCAGAATCTGCTCTTATTACAATACTTGCTCATGAAAATGTAATTGCTGTAGCTATGCTAAGAGATATTTCTATAATTATTCTTGCAAACAACAGAATGCCTGATAAAAAGACTATTGAAAAATCCTGTGATGAAAATATTATAATTGGTGTTACCCAGCTTTCTGCTTTTGAAACTGCTGGTATATTATATAATAATGGTGTTTCTGGAAAATATGAGTAGATTGAAAGCAGACCTGCATATACATAGTGTATTGTCTGCATGTGCTTCGCTTGAAATGTCACCTTCTAAAATAATTAAGCAAGCTATTAAAAAAAAATTAGATATTATTGCAATAACAGATCATAATAGTGCTAATAATTGTAAAGTTGCTGTTGAAATAGGCAAAAAAAATGGAATTATTGTAATTCCAGGTATTGAAGTTACTGTTTTAGAAGAATTTCATGTTGTTACACTTTTTCCTGATTTTAAAAAAGCTCAAATTTTATCAGATATTTTATATAAAAAGCTTTTGCCTATTAATATTAACGAAGATAAAATGGGATATCAGATTGAAGTAGATGGTGATGAAAATATAATTAAATTTGAAAAAAAACTTTTAAATCAGGCTACAATACCGGTTGATGAACTTATAACGAAAGTTAATGAACTTGGTGGAATGTATTTTTTTGCTCATGTTGATAAATCTTATTTTTCAGTTTTGGCAAGCTTGGGTTTTATTCCCCCGGTTTGGGAAGAATGTGTTTTTGAACTTACGAAAGAAAACACAGGAAATTATAAAAAAATAATTAGAAATTCTGATGCTCATTTTTTGGAAGATATTGGTCGCCGGTATTTTTTTATTGAAGCTAAAAAAAACATAAAGAGTATTTTAAAAAACATAAAAAATGGGGTGTTCTTTTATGATGCCTGAACTTTCACTTAACATTTTAGACCTTGCAGAAAATTCAATTAGTGCACAAGCTAACTTTGTAGAAATCATACTTGACGAAAATATAAAAGATGATATACTTTCATTGGTAATCAGGGATAATGGCAAGGGCATGGGCGATGAGTTTGTGAAACAAATCACAAACCCTTTTATAACAACTCGGAAGACTAGAAAAGTTGGGCTTGGAATTCCGTTTGTGAAACAAATCACAGACTTATGTGAAGGTGAGCTGGTTATAACATCAGAACCTGGGCAGGGAACTGAATTAAAAGCTAGCATGAAACATTCACATATTGATAGACCTCCTATTGGAGATATAGTTTCTGTGATCCATACTCTTATCGTTCTTAATCCACATATTGATTTCCTTTTTATCTATAAAGTAGATAATAATATTTACAGTATAGATACTAGAGAATGGAAAGCAATATTAGATGTTGTCCCACTAAATGACATGAATGTCCAGAAAGCACTGAAAGTGGATTTGTTATCCGGATTAAAAAAGATTGGGAGGTCATTAATATGACTACACTTGACGAACTTAGAAAGCTTAAAGAAAAAGCTCTTGATGATTTAAAAACAAGAGAGGGAAAGGCAAGTGCAAAGATCACAGTGGGAATGGGAACTTGTGGTATTGCAGCTGGTGCAAGAGAAGTCACAACAGCTTTTATGGAAGAGATACAAAAAAGAAATCTTAAAGATATTATTGTAGCTCAATCAGGATGTATGGGTTTTTGTGAGCAGGAACCTCTTGTAGAAGTTGAAAAAGACGGGCAAAAAATAATTTATAAAAAAGTTACAGTTGAGGGAGCTAAAAAAATAGTTGCAGAACATGTTATTAATGGAAATGTCGTCGGTGATATGGTTTTTGCATCTGAAGAAAAATAAACTGGGAAGGTACTTAATATGGCATGTGAATGTGGTAACTGTATTGATTATTCTGTACTTGACAGAATAGTCGAAGAAAGCCGTGGAAAGGAAGGAATACTAATAAATGTACTTCATTCTGTCCAAGAGCATTATGGAGCTTTGACACCAGATATTCAAAAAAGAATTTCTGATGGTTTGAATATTCCTCTGTCGCAGGTATATGGAACAGTAACATTTTATCATTTTTTTACTATGGTTCCAAAAGGAAAATATGTAATAAAGATTTGTACAGGAACAGCTTGTTATGTTCGTGGAGCTAATAAATTAGTTGAAAATTTTGTAGACAAACTTGGTATTGAAGTCGGACAAACAACAAATGATGGACTTTTTTCACTTGAAACAGTTCGTTGTGTTGGTGCATGTTCTCTTGCTCCTGTCGTAACTATTAATGATGTTGATATCTATAAGAGAGTTTCTCCTAAAGAAATTGACGGTATCATTGCAGGTTACAGACAAAAGGAGGCTGAATAATGTCTTTATATAGAATGCATATACTTGTTTGTGCTGGAGCTGGTTGTATTACTTCAGGTTGTAAAGAAGTTAGCGAAGCTTTAAAAAAAGCTCTAAAAGAAAATAATTTGCAAAATGAAATTATGGTACTTGAAACAGGTTGTATGGGAGCATGTGAATTAGGACCTATAGCTGTTATATATCCTGAGGGTGTTTTTTATAAAAAACTAAAACCTGAAAATATGGCTGAAATAGTTGAAGAACATGTTGTTAAAGGAAGAGTTGTTGAAAAATACCTTTATAAGACTCCTGATGAAAAAATAATTAAAAAAATAAATGAAATAGAATTTTTTAAAAGACAAAAAAAAATAGTTCTAAGAAATTGTGGATTTATTGATCCTACAAAAATTGAAGAATATATTGCAAGAGATGGCTATGAAGCTTGTGCAAAAGCTTTTGAAATGAGCAAGTCAGAAGTTATAGATATTATTAAAAAATCAGGTCTTCGTGGTAGAGGTGGTGGAGGATTTCCAGCTGGTGTTAAATGGGATTTCACATCTAAATCTGAAGGAGATCAAAAATATATAGTTTGTAATGCGGATGAAGGTGATCCTGGTGCATTTATGGATAGATCAGTTCTTGAAGGAGATCCTCATCTTATTATAGAAGGCATGATGATAGCTGGTTATGCTGTTGGGGCTAATCAGGGTTATGTATATTGTAGAGCAGAATATCCTCTGGCAATTGAAAGACTTAATTTAGCAATAAAACAGGCTGAAAAATATGGACTTCTTGGCAAAAATATTCTAGGAACTGATTTTTCATTTAATATGGATGTTAGAATTGGTGCTGGAGCTTTTGTTTGTGGTGAAGAAACAGCTTTGATTGAATCAATTGAAGGTAAAAGAGGCGAGCCAAGACCAAGACCACCTTATCCGGCAGTTAAAGGTTTATTTAACAAACCTACTGTTATCAATAATGTTGAAACTTGGGCTAATATAACTTATATAATTCAGCATGGATGGGAACATTTTAGAACAATTGGTACTGAAAAAAATCCTGGTACAAAAGTTTTTGCTCTTGCTGGTGATATTACAAATGCAGGTCTTGTTGAAGTCCCAATGGGAACTTCATTAAGAGAAATTGTATTTGATATAGGTGGCGGAGTTTTGGGTGGTAAGAAATTTAAAGCTGCTCAGACAGGTGGACCATCTGGTGGATGTATTCCAGCTGAACATCTTGATATAAAAGTAGATTTTGATACATTAAAAACACTTGGAACTATGATGGGTTCAGGTGGACTTATTGTAATGAGTGAAGATACTTGCATGGTTGATCTTGCAAAATTCTTTATGCAGTTTTGTGTTGATGAATCCTGTGGAAAATGTGTACCTTGCAGAATTGGTACTAAAAGAATGTATGAAATCCTTGAAAAAATTACTTCAGGAAGAGCAGAAATGGAAGATCTTAACAGATTAAGAATTCTTGCTTCAAACATAAAAGAAGCTGCTCTCTGTGGTCTTGGACAAACAGCTCCAAATCCAGTTCTTTCTACTTTAAGATATTTTGAGGATGAATATATTGAACATATAGAAAAGAAAAAATGTAAAACTAAAGTTTGTAAAGCACTTATAAAGTATGAGATTACAGAAAAATGTGTAGGTTGCGGAGTCTGTAAAAGAGCTTGTCCTGTAAATGTTATTTCTGGTGAAAGAAAAGAAATGCATATTATAGATCAGACTGCGTGTATTAAATGTGGTATGTGTTATGATAAATGCCCATTTGATGCTATAACCGTAGAATAGGAGGCTTCTTAGCATGTTAAATATAAATATAAATGGAATGGATGTAAAAGTTGAAAAGGGGAGCACCATTCTCGAAGCAGCAAACAAGATTGGACTTAAAATACCTACACTTTGTCATATACCTGAAATACAAAAAATCGGTGCATGTAGAATGTGTTTGGTTGATATAGAAGGTAATCCAAAACTTCAGGCTTCATGTACAACACCTGTTGTTGACGGTATGATTGTAAAAACTAATACTAAAAAAGTCAGGGATACAAGAAAATTTGTTTTAGAACTTATTCTTTCAGATCATCCAACAGCTTGTCTTACTTGTGAAAGAAATACAAGATGTGAACTTCAGACATTAGCAGCAGAGCTTGGAGTTGATATTGTTCCTTTTAGAGGAGCAACAAGTTCAAGAGGAAAGGATAACGATACTTTACAACTTAATTATGATGGAAGTAAATGTATATACTGTAAAAGATGTGAAACTATGTGTAATGAAGTTCAGACTGTTGGAGCTATTTTTTCTCAAAAAAGAGGATTTGATTCCGAAGTTGGAACTCCATTTAATTTACCTTTTAAAGATTCAGTATGTACTGGATGTGGTCAATGTGTTCTTAATTGTCCAGTTGGAGCACTTAAAGATAATGAAAACATTGATGAAGTTTGGGATGCAATTTATAATCCTGATAAAATAACTGTTATACAGGTTGCTCCTTCAGTTAGAGTTACATTAGGAGAAGAATTTGGATTAAAACCTGGCTCAATAGTAACTGGCAAAATATTTGCAGCTATGAGAAGAATGGGTTTTGATCATATTTTTGATACTGATTTTGCAGCAGATTTAACAATTATGGAAGAAGGTTACGAATTTATTAATAGAGTTAAAAACGGTGGAACATTACCGATGATAACTTCCTGTTCACCAGGCTGGGTAAATTTTATTGAAACTTTTTTCCCAGATTTACTGCCAAATCTATCAACATGCAAATCTCCTCAACAGATGCAGGGTGCAATGGTAAAAACTTATTTTGCTGAAAAAATGAAATTAGATCCTAAAAAAATAGTAAGCATATCTGTTATGCCATGTACTGCTAAAAAAGGCGAGGCAAAGAGACCTGAAATGGGAAGAGATGGATATTCAGATGTTGATATTGCAATAACTACAAGAGAATTTGCAAAGATGATAAGACAATCTGAAATTGACTTTTTAAATCTTCCTGATGAAGGACCAGACGATCCTATTGGAATCTCAACAGGAGCTGGACTTATATTTGGAGCTTCAGGTGGAGTTATGGAAGCAGCATTAAGAACCGCACTTGAAGTAATTGAAGGTCATGAAATAAAAAATGTTGATTATGTAGGAGTTA
Source organism: Candidatus Muiribacterium halophilum (assembly GCA_023228995.1). Lineage (GTDB taxonomy): Bacteria > Muiribacteriota > Muiribacteriia > Muiribacteriales > Muiribacteriaceae > JALOAD01. The sequence goes on along the minus strand of JALOAD010000007.1, from coordinate 53,212 downwards.
GAGGACTTAAACTTGATGGTTTTAAAGAAGCTACTGTAAGTACACAAATTGATGGTAATCCAGTTGATGTAAAAGTAGCTGTTGCAAGTGGTCTTGGTAATGCAAGAAAACTTATGGAAAAAGTTCAAGCTGGAGAAGCTGATTATCATTTTATTGAGATAATGGCTTGTCCTGGTGGGTGTATAGGTGGAGGCGGACAGCCAATACCAACAACTACTGAAATCAGAAAACAGAGAATTGAAGGAATTTATAAAGGTGATAAAGATATGCCTATTAGAAAATCACATGAAAATCCTGCAATTCAGGTTCTATATAAGGAATTTCTTGGAGAACCTAATGGTCATAAAGCTCATGAGTTATTGCATACTCATTATACACAACAGAAATACTATGAAAATCTAAAAAAATAAAATATAAAAGGGCAGAGAAATCTGCCCTTTTTGTCTTGCATGATGTCGCAGTTCTTAATCTAGCATAATTAATATTTATTTATATATTAAAATATAACAATAATACAAAAACATTATCCCTGTATTAGGGAATTTGGAGGAAACTATGACTTGTTGCAATGTTGATGTTGGCAAAATTCTCAAAGAATATTCAGAAGAAAAAGGAAATCTTATGGAAATACTTCATAAGATCCAAAATAGTAGTAAAGAAAATTATATTTGTGATGATTGTATGAAAAAAATTTCAGATTACACAAAATTACCTTTAAACAAATTGTATGGTGTTACTTCTTTTTACACTATGTTTTCAAACAAAAAAAGAGGTAAATATGTAATAAGAATGTGTGAATCATGTCCGTGTCATGTATTAGGTGCAGAAGCTGTTATTAATAGTTTTGTAGACGAACTTGGCATTAAAGTTGGTGAAACAACAAAAGATGGTAAGTTTACCCTTGAACACTGTGCTTGCCTTGGTTTATGTGCTGTTGCACCGGCAGTTATGATTAATGAAGATGTACATGGGAATCTTAAACCTGAAATGGTAAAAGATATAATTGCAAAATACGAATAATTTAGGGGGAAGATATGAAATTTTACAGATCGCATATTATTTTGGGTATGGATACACCATCACTTCTTGCAGGTGCTAAAGGTGTAAGAGATACTTTAGAAAAACAACTTAAAGAAAAAAATATTGTAAATGAAATTAGAATTGTTGAAACAGGAAGTTTAGGTTATAACGGCGTAAGTATGATAATTTATCCAGAAGGTATTATTTATACCGGAATTAAACCTGAAGATATAAAAGAACTTGTTGAAGAACATCTTATAAAAGGTCGTCCTGTAAAAAGACTTATGGCTATAGAATCTTCTCAAAAAGATATTTGTGCAGGAAAACAAGAAAAATTACTTGATGGACAGGTTAGAATAGTTTTAAAAAATGCAGGATCTATAGATCCTGAAAACATTATTGAATATATAGCAAAAGATGGATATATGGCTCTTGGAAAAGTATTAAATGAAAATACTCCAAAAGAAGTAATTGATATTGTAAAAAATTCTGAGTTAAAAGGAAGAGGTGGAGCTGCATTTCCTACAGGAAAAAAATGGGAATTTACATATAATACTGAATCAAGTCAAAAATATGTTATATGTAATGCAGATGAAGGAGAACCTGGAACATTTAAAGACAGATTAATAATGGAAGGAGATCCACACGCTGTTATTGAAGCAATGGCAATATGTGCTTATGCAATTGGAGCTAATAAAGGTTATATATATGTAAGAGGTGAATATAAACTTTCTATAGATAGAATAAAAAAAGCTATAAAAGATGCAGAAGAACATAACTTTTTAGGTGAAAATATATTTGATTCAGATTTTTCTTTTAATATTGAAGTTTGTCTTGGTGGTGGAGCTTATGTATGTGGAGAAGAAACAGCTCTTATTGAATCAATTGAAGGCAAAAGAGGTGAGCCAAGATTAAAACCACCTTATCCTCCTGTTTGCGGACTTTTTGGAAAACCAACAATTGTTAATAATGTTGAAACTTTGGCAAATATTCCTCAGATTATACTTAATGGTAGTGATTGGTTTAAAAAACTTGGAGTTAAAGGAAGTGCTGGGACTAAAGTATTTACAATTCTTGGTGATATAAATGAAAAAGGTCTTATAGAAGTTCCTATGGGAATTTCTCTTAAAGAAGTTTTTGAAAATATAGCAAAAGGAACCCGTTCAGGTAAAAAAGTCAAATTTGCCCATATTGGTGGTTCATCTGGAAATATTGTTCCTTTTAATAATTTTGATATAAAATTAGATCTTAATACTCTTGCATCATCAGATCTTACACATGGTTCAGGTGTTATTTTATTTGTATCTGAAGATATTCATATTAATGATTATTTAAAAAGTGTTGCAAAGTTTTTTAAGCATGAATCTTGTGGTAAATGTACTCCTTGCAGAGAAGGAACTTTTAGAATTTATCAGTTTATGGAAAAATTAAACAAAAAAGAAGGGAAAAAAAGTGATATTTCTAAAATGAAAGATCTTTGTAAAGTTATGAAAAATGCATCTTTTTGTGGTTTAGGACAGGCAGCTGTTAATCCTTTTTTAGATGCAATGACACATTTTGAAAAAGAAATGATGGAAGGTGTTAAGGAGGGTAAAAAATGAAGAATATTAATATAACTATCGACGGTAAGGAATATCAAGTACCAGAAAACTATACAATTCTTGAAGCATGCAAACAGGCTGGAATAGAAATACCAGTACTTTGCTATCATCCTGATCTTAGACCAGAAGGTTCATGCAGACTTTGTGTTGTAGAAATTGAGGGAATGAGAACTTTTCAACCATCATGCGCATATCCAGTAAATGAAGGAATGAAAGTAAAAACAAATACAAAAGAAGTCAGAGATGCAAGAAAAATGGCACTTGAGCTTATTCTTTCAAGACATCCTCAGGATTGTCTTGTATGCGAAAGAAATAATTCATGTGAATTACAAAAACTTGCTGCTGAATTTAATATGACAGATATATATTTTTCAAATGAGTTACCAGCATTTAAAACAGAAGATGAAAGTGGTGTAATTGTTCGTGAACATCAAAAATGTATAAACTGTGGCAGATGTGTGCGTGCATGTCAGGAAGTTCAGTCTGTTAATGCACTTGAATTTTTTAATAGAGGTTATGAAAAACTAGTTCTACCTACTGGAAATAAAAAACTTCATGAAACAACATGTACATATTGCGGACAGTGTATTACAGTATGCCCTACAGGAGCACTTCATGAAAGAGATGAAACTGATATGGTATGGAATTGGATAGAAGACCCTAATATACATGTTGTTGTTCAGACAGCACCTGCAATTAGAGTTTCTATAGGTGAAGAAATGGGTATGGAACCTGGTTATCTTTCTACAGAAAAACTTGTAGGTTCATTAAGAAAACTTGGATTTGACAAAGTTTTTGATACAGATTTTGCAGCAGATCTTACAATTATAGAAGAAGGACATGAACTTTTGCATAGACTAAAAAATAATGGAACATTACCTATGATAACTTCCTGTTCACCAGGGTGGATAAAGTTTATGGAAACTTTTTATTCAGATCTTATACCTAATGTATCATCATGTAAATCTCCTCAGCAGATGTTTGGAGCATTGGCAAAAACTTATTATGTTGAAAAAGCTCAAATTGATGCATCTAAAGTCAAAGTAGTTTCGATAATGCCATGTACTGCAAAAAAATATGAGTGTAATAGACCTGAGATGAAAGATTCAGGCTATCAGGATGTTGATGTTGTTCTTACAACAAGAGAACTTGCAAAAATGATTAAAATTGCAGGTATTAATTTTGCTGAGATAAAAGGTGAAAAATACGATGCTCCTTTAGGAATTTCAACAGGTGCTGCTGCAATATTTGGAGCATCAGGTGGAGTTATGGAAGCTGCTTTAAGAACAGTTTATGAAGTAGTTACAAATACAGAACTTGAAAATATAGATCTTAAAATGGTTAGAGGAATGGAAGGAGTTAAAGAAGCAACAGTTGCAGTTGGTAATCTTGATGTAAAAGTAGCTATAACAAATGGTCTTTCAAATGCAAGAAAAATTCTTGATAAAATAAGAGCAGGAGAAGCAGACTATCATTTTATTGAAATAATGTGTTGTCCTGGTGGTTGTATTGGTGGTGGCGGACAACCAAGACCAACATCTCCTGATAAAAGAAAAGCTAGAATGGATGCAATTTATTGTGAGGATTGTAATATGGAATTAAGAAAATCCCATAAAAATCCTGCAATAGATACTCTTTATAAAGAGTTTCTAAAAGAACCTCTTGGAGAAAAATCTCATCACCTGCTTCACACAAAATACACAAAAAGAGATTCGAATGTATAGTTGAATGTAAAAAAAGAAGCATTAGCGTGACTAAAGCCACAATTAGCGATGCTGACGCATCTAATTAAGAATTAGTGAAAGATTGAAAGAATTAAAGGATGTTAAAAAAAAGGTTCAGAAATGAACCTTTTTTTTTATAAAAATTTTCTTGGACAGTAATGGAATATTGTATTTTTAAGATTTTTAATCTAATTTTTGTATGAGTTTGTTGTAATCTAAAATTTTTATGTGATATAATGATAGTTAAGGTTTTTGATAGTAAAATATGTTTGTTGTTTTTTCTATGGATTGTGATGTATAATCAGAAGTATCAATTAATGCTTGAGAGATATTTATAAATGTATAATATTCCAGAAAATTCTAAAATATATCATATAGTACATTATAATAATTTAGAATCTATTATTGAAAATCAAAAAATATTTTCTTATGCTAATGTTACAAATCATAAAATTACTAATATTGGAATGCAATCCATCAAAGATAGGAGATTAAAGATACCTTTGAAATCTCATAAAGATTTATATGTGGGTCAATGTGTTCCATTTTATTTTTGTCCAAGGTCTGTGATGTTGTATATGTTTTCAAAACAGAATCATCCCGAGCTATCTTATAAAGGTGGACAAGAACCGATTATTCATTTGGTGTCAGATTTAAAGAAAACATTAGAGTATGCTAAGGAAAACAAGTTGAGATGGGCATTTACATGTTCTAATGCAGGATCTAATTATTTTGAAGATTACTCTAATCCGGTAAATTTTAACAAATTAGATTGGAATGCAATTAATAGTAATCAATGGAATCAAAATAGGGATAAGAAACAAGCTGAATTTTTAATAGAAAATGAATTTTCTTGGAATTTAGTTGAAGAAATAGGTGTTTATTCAATGAATGAATTTGAAATTATAACGAAAATATTAGTATCATGTAGAAATAAACCTAATCTTAAAATAAGAAAAGAGTGGTATTATTAAGGGGTAAATATTGAAATGATAAAATATAAAGCAGGTGATTTATTAAAAGAGGATGTAGAAGCTATAGTTAATACTGTAAATTGTGTTGGTATAATGGGTAAAGGAATAGCTCTTCAATTTAAGAAAAGGTTCCCAGATAATTATAAGATGTATTCATTTGAGTGTAAGCAAAAAAAAATAGTTCCGGGTAAAATGTTTGTTTATGAAACTAGGAATGTTTTTAATCCAAAATTTATAATAAATTTTCCTACAAAAAAACATTGGAAAGAATTAAGCAAGTTAGAATATATTGAAAATGGCTTAAATGATCTAGTAAGAATTATCAAAAAATTTAATATTACTTCTATTGCAATTCCGCCATTAGGTTGTGGTCTTGGTGGTTTAAAATGGGAGTTAGTGAAAAAAATAATTGAAGAAAAATTAGAAAAATTGGTAGATGTAAATATATTTGTTTTTGAACCGATAGGATCCCCTGAAGCTAAAGATATGGTTAAAGAAAAAAAAATCCCAAATATGACTCCGGGGAGAGCAGTATTGATTGTTTTGATAAATAGTTATTTAGCAGCATTTATGGATCCATTTATTACTTTGCTGGAAGTTCAGAAATTGTTATATTTTTTACAGGAAAGTGGGGAAGATTTAAAGTTAAAATATGTAAAAGATTTTTATGGACCTTATGCGGATAATTTAAGAGCTGTGTTGAATAAAATGGAAGGTCATTATATTTTAGGCTTTGCTGATGGCAAAAATAAACCAGATGTACAATTAGAGCTGGTTGATGAAGCTTTCAAAAAAGCTTCTAATTTTTTATCTGAAAATGAAAGTATGAAATATAACTTTAATAGAGTTTCAGAATTAGTTGAAGGTTTTGAATCACCTTTTGGACTCGAATTATTATCAACAGTTCACTGGACTGTTAAAAAAGAAAGCTATAGAGATGTTGATGATGTTATTGAATATATATATAACTGGAATGAACATAAAAAACAATTCAATGAAAGGCAGATTAAATTGGCTTACGATGTTTTAAAAAATAAAGGTTGGTTGTAAAATCGCTAATTGAGTCCTGTAGTTAAATAAACAAAAATCAATATAATGTCGTCCCGGCATGATTCTAAACCGGGATTTGCTTTAAACAATTTTAACCTATTTTCTATGTACAACAATATTTGTTGTATTAAAAAAAACAATTTGACTTATACTGCTACTACTTTCATAATATAACCATATTTAATATATGGAGGAAAAGGTTTATGAAAAAAAGTGTATTAGTTTTACTAAGTTTGATGTTATTTTTTGTAACTAACTCTATTGCTTACGATACTGTTAGTTTTAGCTTGGATTATGGAAATATTTTTTTGGAAAATAAGGGTAAGGAAAGCTTTGAATTAAAAAATAAAAAATTATGTAATTATTATTCAAATGAAATCAAGAAAACTATGATAGATTAAATCATAGTAAATTTTTTACAAAGAAATAATGAAGTTTTTAAAAAAGATATAAATATTATAAAAAAAGCCAATTCAATATTTTTATTAGATAGAGAAGATGAATATTCAAAAAATAATTTTGTTATATTTAATTCAGAAGAAGGTACAGCTTATGGTTGTCATAAAATATAAAGGAATAATTTTAATATTATTCTTATTTTTTTTAGCCTTAGTTATTCAAGGTGAATTAAATGATTTTTTTAATTATATACCGGGGTATTCTGGAATAAATATTTATACAAATAATATTTTGTTCAATATAACATATTATATATTTTATAGTGTAATATTTGGATTTATAAAAGAAATCTCGGCTTTTTTTCATGTTTATAGTTTAAGATTAAATTCTTTAATTTTGTTGATAATTCAAATTAATATTTTTATTATTTCATTGTTTTATTTATTTAGATTTAAAAAAATTTATAGAAAACTTGGATATTTTGTATTGTTAAATATTTTTATGTATTCGATAAGAGATATTATAATGTTTAATATCTCTTTTTTTTATATTTCGTATGATTACAAAGAAATTGTTTCTTTTTTTACAGATATATTTCCTGGATTTGAAAATTCAATTTGTAATATTTTATTAGAGGAAAAAGCATTTCTTTCAAGTTTCTATTATTTGTTGTTTTATATGATATTCGTAATAGATATATTGATATTAAAAAAAATATTTGATTTAAAAATAAACTTGAAAAAGCTTTATTTTAATAAAGTATTTTTTATTTATTTTTCAATTGTATTTATCCTTACATTGTTAACAAAAAAAAGTTATTTATTATCTTATTTAACTATAGTATTAATATCACCAATTATTGAAGAATTGGTATTCAGAAAGCTTATACTTGATGGATTAAAAGATAAAATGAATTATTTAGCATTGGTTTTACTTACACCCATAATATTTTTACTTGTTCATGCAAATAAAAATATCATAAATTATATGCAACTTTATTTTCTGGCAGTAATCTTAAATATTGTATATCTGAAGAAAAAAAATGTTGTTTATACTTCAATAATTCATTCTTTGTGGAATATTTTTTTTATTATATTTTAATCTAATTTTTGTATGAGTTTGTTGTAATCTAAAATTTTTATGAGATTTCGTTTTTCTTTGCGTATTATTTTTTCATTTACAAATTCAGAGATTATTCTTGATAGGGATGGTCTTGTTACATTAAATAAATCTGCTATTTCTTGTATTGTTTCTGTCATTTCTATTAATTCTTTTTTATCGTCTTTTTTTTGTAGGAGATATTTTGCAAATTTTTGGGATATTGTTTTGTAAAAAAAAGAAAAACTTATTTTCTGTGTTAAAAAATATGCTTTATTACAAACTGCATCTATGTAATTTACCATAAATGTGCTGTTTTTATGCATTAATTTTATAACATCTTCTTTTGATATAAATAAAACTTCTGAATTTTCACTTTCACATATTATATCTACCGGATATTTGTTGTTTATACCAAATAAAAACGCTGGTGCAATTACAGAAATAGGAGTGAATTTTTCAAATGGTATTATATTTCCGTTTATATCTTGCATTTCTGTTTTTATATTGCCTGAAATAAGTATTGCTAGACTGTTACAATTATCATCTCTATACATTATTATTGAGTTTTTTGTGTATTTTACTATTTTGTAATTTATTTTTTCAAAGTCTTTTTCAAGCGTTTCAGGGCTTATATTTTTGAATATATAACTTCGAACCAGTGTCCTAAACATATAAACTCCTAGTATATAAGTGGTGTTTAAATAATTGTAACAAATGTTACATACAATATCAAAAAAATAATCTAAAATTGGAATAGAGTTAAGAACTAGAGGAGTGATAAAAACATTAGCGGTGCTTTGCGCTTAATTAGTGATGAGGTCATATCATGGCAAAGCCTTAATAATTGCTGCCATATGGCAGTGCTAATTAGCTTTTTATTAATTTTAAAAAAATGGAGGATTTATGGGAATGTTTTGTTATCAGTGTCAGGAAGCAGCAGGAAACAAAGGTTGTACAGTTAGAGGAGTATGTGGAAAGACCGAAGATGTTGCAAAATTACAAGATCTTCTTCTGTATGCTTTGAAAGGTATTGCAATTTTTGAAGAAGAAGCTAGAAAAAATAATTATGATTTAAAAAAAATTGATAGATTTTTTACAGAAAGTTTATTTTCAACTATTACCAATGCTAATTTTGATAAAGATGTTTTTGAAAAAAGAGTTTTAAAAGCTCTTGAGTATAGAGATGAATTAAAAAGTAAATTTCCTAATGTGAAATTTTCTGATAATAAAGCAGCTACTTGGAATGTTTCTAAAGAAGAATATGATGATTTTGCTCAAAACATTGGAGTTTTAAGTACTGAAAATGAAGATGTTAGATCTCTTAGAGAACTTATGATTTATGGTATTAAAGGCATTGCAGCTTATGCAGAACATGCTGATAATCTAGGTTATGATGACAATGATGTTGTTAAGTTTATGTATAAAGGTATGAGAGCTACTCTTGATAATAGTCTTAATGCTGATGAACTTACAGCTTTAGTGCTTGAAACTGGTAAGTTTGGTGTTAGTGCTATGGCTTTACTTGATAAAGCTAATACTGAAAGTTATGGCAATCCTGAGATAACTGAAGTTAATATTGGCGTAAAAGGAAATCCTGGGATTTTAATATCAGGACATGATCTTAAAGATATGGAAGAATTGCTTGAACAAACAGAAGGAACTGGAGTTGATGTTTATACTCATAGTGAAATGCTTCCAGCTAACTATTATCCTAAATTTAAAAAATATAAACATTTTGTTGGAAATTACGGAAATGCTTGGTGGAAACAGACTGAAGAATTTGAATCATTTAATGGTCCTGTTTTATTTACAACAAACTGTATTGTTCCTCCAAGAGAAAGTTATAAAAATAGAATTTATACAACTGGTTCATCGGGATTTTCTGGTTGTGTTCATATTCCAGATAGAAAACCTGGACAAAAAAAAGATTTTTCTCAGATAATTGAACATGCTAAAAAATGTAAATCTCCAGTTGAAATTGAAAATGGTAAAATTGTAGGAGGATTTGCTCATAATCAAGTTTTTGCTCTAGCTGATAAAGTAGTTGAAGCTGTTAAATCTGGAGCTATTAAGAAATTTGTTGTTATGGCTGGTTGTGATGGAAGAATGAAATCAAGAAATTATTATACTGAATTTGCACAGGCTCTACCTGATGATACAGTTATTTTAACCGCTGGATGTGCTAAATATAGATATAATAAGCTTGCACTTGGTGATATAGGTGGAATTCCTAGAATTCTTGATGCTGGTCAGTGCAATGATTCTTATTCACTTGCTGTAATTGCTTTAAAACTTAAAGAAATATTTGGTCTTGATGATATCAATAAATTACCTATAGTTTATAATATTGCATGGTATGAACAGAAAGCTGTAATTGTTCTTCTTGCATTGCTTCATTTAGGTGTTAAAAATATTCATCTTGGACCAACACTTCCTGCTTTTCTTTCACCAAATATAGTTAATGTTCTTGTTGAAAACTTTGGTATTGCTGGTATAAAAAGTGTTGATGAAGATATTGCTGAATTGATATAAAACTGAAACCCCTCAGAGTTTTATTTAAAGCCCCGAGATTCAACGGGGCTTTTTTTTAATTCTGTCTGCACCTTTCTAAAATTAATATCTTTTTTTAGTTAAATTAGTGCTTGGATATTAGGTTTTTTTAATGCAATTGAACTAATATTAATTGTTATTTATTTTCCTAAAATAAAGGAATATAGCATTGAGAATATTGTGTAAAAAATTACCTTGACTTATACTACTACTTGGGGACCGACAAAAACTACAAGTTTTAAGAAAAAAGTCAATGCAATGGGGTGGACAGGAATTCCATATATTGGAACTCAAGTTGAAAAAGAATGGTATGTAGAATGCTATGTAGATCAGAGATTTGGAGAAGAGAAAACTATAGAAATTATAACATAAATACTTTTTCCTGAAACCCGAACCCCAGATTTTCCCGGTTCTTCCACGGTTTCTATACTGTTTTTAATATTAAACTTTAAATGTTGATACAATTTTTTTTAAATCTTCAACATTTTTGTTTATTGTTTCAGATGCTTCTGAAAGTTTGTCTGTAATATAGACTGTTGTATTTGAAATTTCTGATATTTCAGAAATAAAATTATTTATCTCAATAGTTTTTGTATTCTGTTCTGATGAAATATTTTTAATTGTGTCTGAAATGCTACTAAGCTGTTCCATTGAATGTACTATTTCAAAATTAGCTGCATTTTCTTCTTTTGTTGCAGAAGTTATTTCAGATATAAGTCGAGTAACATTATTTATATCTTCAAGTATTTCAAGTGTTCCTGCACCAGAATTATGTGCAAGTATAGAAGCGTCTTTAATGTTTTTTACTGCTTTTTCTATAAGAGTTTCTATTTCTTTTGCTGAAGTGGTTGTTCTTTCTGAAAGTTTTCTAACTTCATCTGCTACAACTGCAAATCCTTTACCGTGTTGACCTGCTCTTGCAGCTTCTATTGCTGCATTTAATGCGAGTAGATTTGTTTGTTCTGCAATTTCTGTAATTACAGTTATAATAGTTTGAATTTGTTCTGAATTTTGTCTAATTGTATCCATTGAATCTAATGTTTTTTTCATTTGATTAGAATTTTCTTGGGATTTTGTAGAAGTTTTTTGAGATATTGCAAATACTTCATCAGAGTTTTTAGATACTTGTTCAATTGAAGCTGCAAGTTCTTCTACTGCTGCTGTTGTTGAATTAATTGATGATACCTGATTTTCCATACTTTCAGAAACATTAGATGACATTAGTGATAGCTCATTACTTAAAGAATGTACTGAATTTACAGATTTGTTTTCTTCTGTAATTCCTTTTTTTAAATTTTCGATTATTTTAAAAAGTTCTAATTTAACATTATCTATTTTTTCAGTAGATAAAATTATAGTTCCAATTATTTTATGAAGTTTTTCAAAAAAACTGTTTATATCTTCACAAACAAGAGCAAATTCTTTGATTTTTCCATTACAATTTATTCTTCTTGTAAGATCTCCATCACCAGATGAAATGCTTTTTATATTTTCATGAAGTTGTTTAATACTTTTTGTTATATCAGAAATAAAGTAATATACAAGTAAGAATGTTGCAATTAATATTGAAAAAGTAAGAGTTTTAATGAAATTTTTTCTACTTTCAGTCATTTTAAGATTATCTTCAAAAATTTTATGATTTTTATCAGATAGTATTTTATTAATATTAGCAAGGTTTTCTCTTATTAATAAAAGATTAGGTTCTACTTCTAAGTCGTATATTTTCATTGCATCTTTATGACTTTTAAGATCTATTGCATTATAAACTTTTTTGGCAGAATTATGTAAATTCTTGTGTGGTGTTTTTATATTTTCAATATAAGGAATAGATTTTGGAAAGTTATTTTTTAAATTTTCAATTTCTTTACTATTTAAAAAAATACCAAGAGAACATTTATTATAATCGAGCTGTACATTTGATGTTGAATTTAAATGATTTATATGGTTTAAAAGTTCATTTGACCATTTATAATGATCGTTTAGTTTTTCTAAGAAAAATTTTTCAGTATTGTTGTTGTTATCAATATAAATAGAGTTTTGAGTTAATAAGCTAATAGTATTGAAAAATACAATATTAATAAAAATAAATGATATTATAAAAACAAACAAAATTGTAAAAAGTTTTGATTTAACACTTCCTTGCATAAAAACCCTCCCATTCTATCGATTAAATTTTCGTTAATAATAGCATACATAGAAGGCTAAATCAAACTATTAAGCATTATAAAACAATTTAAAAGAGTATGATTGAAACACAATAAGGTTTTATTTTATATTTTAATACTGGTATACAGGTATATTATTTGTACAGAAAAACAGTGTAGAATGAATCGTTGTTGAAAAAAACCTTAATTTTCTTTAAAATGATAGAACTAAAGGCTGAAAGGAGGCTTTGTGTCAGGACATAATAAATGGAGTAAGGTTAAACATAAAAAAGGTGCTAAAGATCAAAAAATTGGCAAAATTTTTTCTAAAATAGCAAAGATGATTGTTATTGCTGCAAAAGAAGGTGGTGATGATCCAGATAGTAATGCAAAATTAAGGCTTGCTATTGGAAAAGCAAAACAAGCTTCTATGCCTAATGAAAATATAAAAAGAGCAATTCAAAAAGCTGTTGGTAGCGGAGATGGAGAAGAATATTTTGAATTATCCTATGAAGGATATGGTCCTGAAGGTGTTGCGGTTATTGTTCAATGTCTTACAGATAATAAAAACAGAACAGCTGCTCAAATTAGGCATCTTTTTTCTAAATTTGGTGGAAATTTAGGTGAAAACGGTTGTGTTGCATGGATGTTTGATAAAAAAGGATATATAAGTATTGAAAAATCATTAATTGATGAAGAAAAACTTATGGAAATTGCTTTAGAAAATGGTGCTGAAGATATTAAGACTGATGAAACAAGTTATGAAATAATTACAGACCCTTCAGATTTTGAAACTGTAAGACAAGCTCTTGAAGATAAAGAAATTGAAATGGAAGAATCTGATATAACAATGATTCCTCAAACTTATATTAAACTTGATGAACATGGAGCAAAAAAAGTTCTCAGACTTATAAGCCATCTTGAGGATGATGATGATGTTCAAGATGTTTATGCAAATTTTGATATAGATGATGATATAATGGAAATGATTGAGGAATGAGGGTTCTTGGAATAGACCCAGGTACTGCTATTGTGGGTTTTTCTGTTATTGAAAAAAAAAAAGATAGTTATTGTGTAATTACTTATGGACAAATTACAACTTCTAAGGAGAATACTAAAGAAGTTAGATTAAAAGAGATTTTTGACAATATACAATTTATTATAAATAAGTATTCTCCTGATGTACTTGCTATTGAAAAACTGTTTTTTTTTAAAAATGCGACAACTGTAATGGCAGTATCTGAAGCAAGAGGAGTTATTATTCTTGCGGGAGTTTTAGCAGGGCTTAAAATATCAGAATATACACCTTTAGAGATAAAACAAGCTATAACAGGTTATGGAAGAGCAAGCAAAAAAGATATTCAGGAAATGGTAACAAAATTACTCAATCTTGAATGTGTACCTAAACCAGATGATGTAGCCGATGCTATTGCGATTTCAATTACACATATTAATACTTTGAGTCTTTAAGTCTTAAAATAAAACATTTCTAAAAATCGAGGTTTTTTTATGTATAGATATATTAAAGGAATTTTAACAGATAAAAGTTTAAAACAAATTGTTGTTGAATGTAATGGTATTGGTTATGATATTGGTATGGTTCCGAGTCAAATTAATCTTTTGAATTTAAACAAAGAAATAAAAGTGTTTACTTATCTTTCTGTTAAAGAAAACGATATGGAACTTTTTGGGTTTCCTCTTGAAGAACAGTTGAAACTTTTTAAAACACTTATTTCTATTTCAAAAATTGGACCAAAAACTGCTCTTAATATAATGGATATGTTCACACCTGATGATTTTGCTAATATAATTCTTAAAGGTGATATTCAAGCACTTTCAAAAGTATCGGGAATTGGCAAAAAAGGTGCTGGGAGAATTATTCTTGAGTTAAAGGGTAAAATTAACTTTGATGATATAGATGACGATAAAATTAGTAATAGTGTTGCATCTGAATTTGATTATGTAAAAGATGTGCTTAAAAATATGGGTTTTGATGATAAAAATATAAAAAATGTTATAAAAAAAATTGAAAAAGAATTTAAAGATGAAAAAGATGAACAAAAAATTATGACATTTGCATTGAAAAATGTAGTCTAACAGAAGGATATTAAATGATAGAAGAGAGTTTTAAAGGTAAAAAAAAAGATGAAAATAGAATAGTTAGTCCTCAAAAAGTTACTGAAATTGATCATGAAGGTGACTTGAATCTTAGACCTCAAAAATTATGTCAATTTATAGGTCAGAAATCTAATAAAGAAAAACTTTCTCTTGTTATTCAAGGTGCAAAAAATCGTGGAGATGCTCCAGACCATATACTTTTTTCTGGACCACCAGGATTAGGTAAAACAACTTTAGCAAGTATTATAGCAGGTGAACTTGAAAGTACTATTAAGATAACATCAGGTCCTACTCTCACAAAAACTGGAGATATTGCAAAACTTCTTACAGATCTTCAAGAAAACGATGTGCTTTTTATAGATGAAATACATAGGCTTAATAGAAGTGTTGAGGAAGTTCTTTATTCAGCTATGGAGGATTTTAAACTTGATATTCTTATAGGTAAGGCAAATACTGCTAAATCTATGAGACTTCCTTTAAAAAAATTCACCTTAGTTGGTGCAACAACTATGTCGGGATTGCTTTCTTCTCCATTAAGAGATAGGTTTGGCATTCATATAAGACTTGATTATTACAAAAAAGAAGCATTGAAACAAATAATATTAAGATATTCAGATTTACTTGGTATAAAAATTAATAATGACGCTGCTGAAAAACTGGCAAATTGTGGCAGAGGAACTCCAAGAATAACGCTTAGAATACTTCGAAGAGTTAGAGATTATGCTGAAACTTCTGGTAATGATATAGTTGATGTAAAAGCTGTGGAAAAAACTCTTGAAATTCTTGAGATTGATAATAATGGACTTGATTATATGGATAGAAAAATAATGAATACAATTATTGAAAAATACAATTCTGGTCCGGTTAGTCTTGATACTATTGCTATGAGTATTGGTGAAGAGTCAAGAAGCATATATGAGGTTTATGAACCTTATCTTCTTCAGCTTGGCTTTTTAAGCAGGACTCCAAGAGGGAGGACAGCTACTGATGCAGCAAAAAGATATTTTTCCAAATAATGGTGAAATAAATATAAAAAAGCCTAATTTACTAATTCATGCTTGTTGTGGTATATGTTTGGAGAATTTTTTAAATTATTTTGAAAAAAGTTTTAATATAACTGTTTATTGGTTTAATCCTAATATAAATGGAATTAAAGAATTTAGAAAAAGAAGGGAAGTTTTAAGAAAAATTTTAATTAACAAAAATATAAAATCAGAATATAATAATTTTTACAATGTAAAGGAGTTTTTAAATAAAATATCAGATTGTAATATTAGATGTCATGGTTGTATTGAGTGGAGACTTGATGAAACTGTTCAATTTGCAAAAGCTAATGGTTTTGATGTTTTTACAACAACACTTCTAACTTCTCCTAATCAAGATTATGATTATATAAATAAATATGGGGAATTACTTTCTAAAAAACATAATATTGAATTTTTATCATACGATATGAGAGAAGATTACAATAATAATGCTGTAAAGGAAAAAGGTTTATACAGTCAAGGTTATTGCGGATGTATATTTAGTGAAGAAGAAAGATATAAATGATATATAAAAAACTGTTATTTATATTAATTGTTTTTATTTTAAGTTTTAGTGTATATTCAAAAACTCCTATTATAAGAGTAGGAATATTAGAAAATCAAAATAGGCTTGTTTTTAAATGTGATAAAGGTATTGAACTTAGAATAGATAATGTCAAGGTTAAAGTTTTTAGTAATGAAGTAGTTGTCAGGAATTCTGGGAAAAACCTTAATATTGGTGGAAGAAATTATTCAAACAATTATGTTGAATTATATCCAGCTTTTGGTGATTTTATAGAACTTGATGATTTTAAATATAGAGGAATAATTAGGTTAATAAATAATAATTCAGGTTTTAATGTTGTAAATGTTCTTGATATTGAAAAATATCTTTATGGAGTATTAGCTAATGAAATGCTAAAATCATCTCCTGATGAAGCTTTAAAAACTCTTGCGGTAGTTTGTAGAACTTATGCTTTAAAAAACCTTCAAAAACATGGTCAAAATGGTTTTGATGTTTGCTCTACGACTCATTGTCAGGTATATAGAGGTTTTAACACAGAAAGTGATAATATTATTAAAGCTGTTGACAGTACAAGAGGTATTGTAATAACTTATCTTGATGAACTTATTTCAGCATATCATCATTCTGCTTGTGGAGGTGGAACTACAGATAATGAAACTGCTTGGACAACTGGAAGTGAAATACCTTATACAAGAGGTAGATGGTGTGATTTTTGTGAAGAATCTCCAAGAGCTAACTGGGAATTTGAATTATCTATGTCAGAGCTTTCACAAAGATTTAGAAATCTTAATATTGGTAATATAATTAGGATAAATGTCGAACAATCAGATTCTTTTGGAAGAGCTAAGTCTATAATGCTAACAGGTGAGAAGGGAGAATGTCTTGTTTCTGCAAATCAGTTTAGGCTTGAAATAGGTGCTCAAAGAATATGGAGTACTATGTTTGAAATATATGGTTTTGGAGGTAATTCTGCGAAATTATCTAAAAAAATTGATAAAATAAATACAATTTTAAAGAGTGAAAAAAAAGATTTTATAAAAAAAATATTACTTGAATCAGAAGAAAAAAGAAATAATATCCGTTATGATGGATATAAAATAAAAGGACATGGCTCTGGGCATGGAGTTGGTTTATGTCAGTGGGGAGCTATTGGTTTATCAAAAAAAGGATTGAATTATAAGGAAATAATAAAATTCTATTATACAAATGTTGAAACTATGAGACTTTATTAAATTTAAATTTAAAATTTCTAATAAAAATAAAAAATATAAAAGGTAGGATGAATGGAATATAAAGGAATAATAATGGATGATTTTCAGGTCAATGCAGTAAATGATCTGAAAGCTGGTAAAAGTGTTGTGGTTGCAGCACCAACAGGATGTGGAAAAACTCTTATTGCAGAATATCTTTTGGATAATTTTTTAAAAGAGGGTGAAAGAGCAATTTACACTGCTCCAATTAAAGCTTTGAGTAATCAAAAATACAGGGATTTTTCTAAAATATATAAAGATAAAGTTGGTATGCTTACAGGTGATATATCAATAAATAATGGTGCACAGATTCTTATTATGACAACTGAGATTTTTAGAAATATGCTTTTTGCAGAAAAAGAACTTTTAGAAGATGTAAAATACATTATATTTGATGAAATTCATTATATAAATGACATACAAAGAGGTGTTATATGGGAAGAAAGCGTTATATTTGCACTTCCTCAGATGAGATTCCTTTGTTTATCGGCTACTATACCTAATGCATCAGATCTTGCAGATTGGATACAGGATATTAAAAAACATGAAGTAAGTCTTATTGAAAAATTTGATAGACCTGTTCCTTTATATCATAATGTTTTTACTAAAAAATCAGGACTTATACCTTCTGATAAATTTCTTGCTGAAAATTCAAAAGAAAGTGTTCAAAAATTAGCTAAAAATTTTAATATTAAAGGAATTTCAGATCTTGTACATGTTTTGCAAAAAAAAGATCTTCTTCCTTCAATATGTTTTGTTTTTTCACGAGAAGGTTGTTTTAAATATGGTAAAGAAGTTGCTAAAGAATTTGATTTTCTCGATAAAGAACAAAAAAAGATTGTTTCAAAACATTTTTCAGATGTTATAAAAAGATATGATATTACAAGCATTAAAACTGTAGAGCTTTTAAGAAAACTAGCTATGAATGGTGTAGGAGTTCATAATGCAGGAATATTACCTGTTCTTAAAGAAGTTATTGAAATACTTTTTGGTATGGGACTTTTAAAAGTTATTTTTGTTACAGAAACTTTTGCTGTTGGTGTTAATATGCCTGCTCGAGCTGCGGTTTTTGCATCTTTAGAAAAATATGATGGAATTGAATTTAGATATTTAAAAAATAATGAATATTATCAGATGGCTGGTCGTGCAGGTAGAAGAGGAATTGATGAGCAAGGTTATGTTGTATCTGTTGTAGAATCTTCATTTCTTAAATATGATGAACTTGAAAGAATATTTGATGATACAAAACTTGAACCTTTAGAAAGTCAGTTTAAACTATCTTATAATACTGTTCTTAATCTTATAGATCAATATGAGATTGAACAGATAAAAGATATTTTGAAAATGAGTTTTGCTCAGTTTTTAAGTGTTTCTAAAAAAAATGAGTTAAAAGAAAAAATTGATCAAAAACAAGAAGTTCTTGATGATACTAAAACAAAGATTGCCTGTTCTGATTATGAAGAATGGAAGTCTTATAGTGCGAATCTTAGAAAAAAACATAGATTTACTATAAAACTTAAAGTTCTTAAAGAAAGACTTGCTAGCGGTAATTTGAGCAGAAAATTATATAAAAAACTATCATCTGAGATGTCTAAAGTAAAACAAAATCTTAATAGAGCTACTAAAAAACTTTCAAATATAAAATGCTCTGATTGTCCTGAACAAAAAAAATGTAAAAATCTTGCATCAAAAGTTAGAGATTATAATAAGCGTATAAATGAACTTGAAGAACATGGAAGAGCAGCGAGTCCAGATCATTTTCAGATTTTTCTTAAAAAATATAATTTTCTTGAAAAAACAGGTTATATTGAAAATGGTGAATTAACAGGTAGAGGAAAGATTGGTTCAAGAATATATGGATATGAACTTATGGTTACTGAACTTGCTATGGAAGGAATTTTTCATGATTATAATGAAGATGAAATAAATGTTCTTTGTGCTTGTATGATATATGAAATTAATCCAAAAAAAGATTATAATACACGAATTGATAGAAATAATATGTATAATAAAGTTAAAAGAGCTAAATGGATTGTCGAGGCTATAAAAAAAGAAGAAGTTAGAGCAGGGCTTGAACCAAGTAAATCTATTTATTTTGATGTTATTGCTCCTGCAAATGCTTGGAGTAATGGTGCTGAATTTAAAGATATTCTGCATCTTACACATCTTTCAGAAGGTGATATAATAAGGCTTTTTAGACAGGTTATTGATCTTCTTCAGCAGATAAAAAGAGTTTTTATGGGTGATGATGCATTAGTTCATAAAATAAATCGAGCACTTGATAAAGTAAACAGAGATATTGTGAATGTATCAGAATATCTTTCAGAATAAAATATAAATATTATTTTATAAAGAGGTAATTATGTATGATGTTGTGGTTATCGGTGGTGGAATTGCCGGACTTTCTTCTGCAATAACTTCATATGAAAGGGGTTTTAAAACAGCTGTTCTTTATAAAAAGGAAAAAGAAGAAAATAATTCTTTTAAAGCACAAGGTGGAGTTTCTATTCCTGTATATGAGGAAGATTCAGCTCAAAGTCATTATGTTGATACAATAAACGCTGGAAAAAATCTTAATTGTATAGAAAATACTCATTTTTTAATACATTCAGCTCAGGATATTCTTAAATGGTTGAATAATAAAGGTGTTTTTTTTAATGATATTCCAACAAAAGAAGCTGCTCATAGTTATGATCGTGTGCTTCATATAGGTGATATTACCGGTAGGGAGATTCATAGAGGTCTTTCAGAATATATTAGAAAAAATTGTCACGATATTGATTTTATTGAAGGATTTGCATGTGATTTTTCAAAAGATAAATATAATAATATATATTCGCTTTTCTATTTTAATAAAAATAATGATGTTAAAGAGATTAATTCTCAAAATTTCATTATATCTACAGGTGGTATTGGAGGATTATTTTCATCAACATCTAATTCAACTCTTTTGACTGGAGATGGAATTGCTATGGCATGGAGAGCTGGAATAGAATTGTGTGATATGGAATTTATTCAATTTCATCCTACTGTTTTTTGTGCTGGTAAAAATTTTTTTCTTATATCTGAATCATTAAGAGGTGAAGGTGGTAAGATAATTGATAATAAGGGAAATGAATTTCTTGGGCTATATCATGAAAAGGCAGAATTAGCACCTAGAGATATTGTTAGCTTAGGTATTACAGATTATATGGAAAAAAATAATATTTCTAATGTTTATCTTGATGTTAGACATCTTGGTAAAGATTATCTGATAAATAGATTTCCAAATATATATCAATATTGTCTAAATGAAGGTTTTGATATTGCATTACAACCTGTTCCGGTAAGGCCTGCTTGTCATTATTTTATTGGTGGTATTAAGGTTGATAATAATGGAAAAACAAATATAGATAATATATATGCTTGCGGAGAATGTGCAGCTTCAGGAGTTCATGGAGCAAACAGACTTGCTAGTAATTCTCTTCTTGAATGTCTTGTATATGGTATTTCATCAGCTAATAGTGTTGAAATAAATAAAATAGATAAAATTAATATTTTAACTAGTAAAATTAAAACTGCTAAATACAATGTTGATGTTTTTTCTAAAAAAAATGAACTTAAAGAAATGAATGAAAAATATATTGGCATTAAACGAAACAGTAAAGGACTTTTAATCTTAAAGGATTATATTGACAAGCAAAATATTTATACGCTAATTCCATCAGATCAAGAAAATCTTTGCCTTATGAATATGTATCAGGTTTCAAAACTTATTATGCAAAGTGCTCTTTTAAGAGAAAAAAGCATTGGTGTTCATAAAAGGATAGATTCTGTTGATAATGAAAATTCTCAATTTCATACTATAATAAATCAAAATACTATAATAAAATCATTGAATTTTTAATATTTAACGATATGAAAGGATTCATATGGCAATTAATTTTTTTTTATGCTAATATTTAAAAAGAGAGGTTATTTATTATTATGAATATTTTCCATTTTGAAGATCTTATTGTTTTATCAAAAGAGGAATTATTATCTGTTCTTGATAAAATCGATGATATTCCTACACTTCCAATTGTTGCTGCAAAACTTCTGAAAACAGTTAATAATCCTAATTTTTCTGTAAAAGAACTTGCTGAAACTGTAAATATGGATCAGGCAATTACAACAAAGCTTTTAAGAGTTGCAAATTCTGCATTTTATGCTGGTAATTCCGAGACAACTTCAATTGATAATGCGATTATGAGATTGGGAGTTAATCAGGTTAGAAGTATTATAATTGGTGTATCTGTTATTAAGAGTTTTGATAGTTTTAGTCAATTTGAATTTAGTATTGAAAATTTTTGGAAACATTCGCTTGCTGTTGCATTTTTGAATAAAATTGTAGCTGAAATTCTTCAGGTTGATGTATCTGAGGATATTTGGGTAAGTGGTATAATGCATGATATAGGTAAATTAATTTATGCTGTTTATATGCCTACATTGATGACAAGACTTCTTTCAGAGGTTGAAAGAGAAAAAATTTCTTTTTTTGAAGCTGAAAATAAATTGCTCAAATTTAATCATGCTGAAGTTGGTAGATGGCTTTGTGAAAAATGGAGTATTCCTAAAAAAATAAAACTTGTTGTTGCTTCTCATCATAATCCACCGATTAATGAATTTATAATGGGTAAAACAACTTACCTTGTTGGTATAAGTCATATTTCGGATAATATTATAAAGCTTTCCAAAATTGGAAATTCTGGAGATTTTAATAGTAAACTTGATTCTAATATATGGAATTATTTTGATAAAAATAAATTTGATACAAAAAAACTTCTTTCAAGAGTAAAAGGTATGAGAGAAGAAGTTGAGGATATTTTTAAGACATTAAAATCCTAAGAGGGGTGAATATGAAAAAAAAACAGATTTCACAAAAACAAAGTATTTTAAATAAAAAGACAAAAATAATGCGGATAAATGCTGATTTTAAAGAAAGAAATCAGTTTAATATAAAAGAAGCAATTAGAGAAATGTATTTTAATAGATAAAATTTAATGTAATGTGTACCGGTTTGACTTCATCATTATTTTTTATATTCCGATAATTTAACTATGAAGAAAATTATAATTTTATGCTTTAATATTTTTTTATTGTTTACACTAACTGGTTGTTCAAAGACTGATCAAAGTACACCGATTACATCTATAACTGGTGAAGTTGATAGATCTTCTATGCTTGATTCTACACAGACTGTTATTGATATTTATGATTTTAAGCTTGAAATACCAATTGATTATTTATATAGTCGTGAAGATGATATTAGAGTTGAAGTTGAGTTTCCAAGACCTGCGGGTTGGAGTCTTAATCTTGAAAAAGATTTTGTTGATTATTATCTTTCTAAATCGACTGATTACAGATTTGAGACATGGTTTAGAAAAGGTGATACTGAACTTGCTATTCCTGTTTGTACTGTTGCTGTTGCTGATATTTTAAAAGTTAATTTTTATGAAGATAATAATATTGTTGAAACTAATTTTTATAAAATAGTTTTGGAAAATATAAATGAGAATAAACTTCATATTAAATTGCGTCTTTAATAAAATGGTTTTTAAAAGAATTTCTTTTTTTTCACTTTGTTTTTTTATTGCTTTTTCCTTTTCTTATCAAAAAACTTTTTGTCAGGATTTTGAAAGAGAGTTTTTTACAAAACTTGTTTTTGTTGAGTGGAGGCTTTTTGGTAAAGTGACAGAAGTTGATTATGGGAAAAAGATAAATAATATTGAAATGAAAACATGGGGGGAGATATTTCCTTATTATTCTAGATTTAAGAGAATTGATAAAATTTTAAAATTTTATTTTTCAGATACTACTCATATTGATTATGTTAATGGAAGATTAAAGAAAAATACTAAATTGAAATTTAGACTTCTTGATAATATTCACTCTGCTATTGATGAAGTTGGAGATTATGAAATAGAAGTTGCTGAGGATTATTATTATCAAAATGCTCTTGTTCTTCCAAGTGGTTTAAAGGGTATTCTTGAGATTACTAAATTAAAAAAAAGAAAAGGTCTTTTGAATAATGGTAAAATATCTGGAAGAATAAAAAGTGTTCTTACATGGTATGGCGATAGTATTTTTTTTGAAAAAGAATATGAAATGAAGACAAGACCTAATTTAAATATTCTTATGGGTGGTATTGGTTATATTGTTGCTGGATTTCAAGGTTCTATATCTGGATTAGTTTTTCCTAATACTCAAAATATTTATCTAAAAAAAGGTGAGGAATTCTGGGTTAATATTGAGAAGGATATTCCTGTTTGGGGTATTTCCTGGAAATAACATTTCGTTGAAATAAAATTTCGTTGAAATAAAAAAAAGGGCTTCCGAAGAAGCCCTTTAAAAAAAATATTACATGGTTGGAGGGGTTGCTACCCATATAATTTCAAGATCATCTTTTCCATTGTTTTCAATTCTGTCAAATAAATGTGAAGGTATATAGAAAGTATCTCCTACTTTAATGTGATAATCATTTAATTTGTTTTTTAATTTGATTGTCCCAGTTCCAGTAAGTACAAATCCAAATTCTTCACCTGTGTGTTTATAATCGTTTTTTGTAAAAGCTTCATTGTTAGGTATAATTAGTCTTAAAGGCTGCATTCTTTTTGTTATTGTAGGATCAACAAGATTTTCAGCAATAAGTTTTGGGTTTTTTAACTGCATTTTAGTTCTGTTTTTTCTAGCAAATACAACTTCAGGAGTTGATGAATCGTAAAGGAAGAAAGTTGCAAGTTCAGTATCCAATACTCTTAGTATAGCTCTTAAAGTTTTTAAAGATGGATCTACTACATTTCTTTCAATTTGTGAAACAAGAGCTTGTGATATACCAGCGTTGTCAGCTAAGTATTTCATAGTATAACCTTTTAAGTTTCTAGTTTTTCTCAATTCTTCACCAATGTTCATTATATGAATCCTCCTTGGATTTAATTTTTGTTTATTTCTATACATGTTATTATAAATACTAAAAAACAATTTGTCAACAACATTGTTCAGTTTTAGGAAAAACGACAAAAACGACATTTGAGACTCTGTATATATTGTAAATAAATACTTTTAAAAAAAGGGTCATCGGTCTTTATAGTAAAAAAATCATTTAAAATAAAAAAAATTAAAAAAAATAATTTATTTTTTTAAATATTGAATTGCATCCCATTCGGTTGGATATATTGGAACAAGAAGTTTTAAAGAAGTTATATTAAATAAAGTTTCTACTGGTTTTGAAAGAGAGCAAAACACTATTCTAATGCCACTTTTTAGCAATCTATTATAAACACCAATAAAAAGATTTAATGCGGTTGAATTGAGATATTCAAGCATAGACATGTTTAAAAGCAGTTTTTTGGTTTTAGTTTCAGAAATAATATCAGAAACTGTTTTTTCGAAGTATGCAGAATCTTCCATTTCAAAAGAACCAGATGGAAAAACAATAACTATATTTTCTTCTTCAATATGTTTGAAGTTAATTTCCATAAAAAATATACTCCGAAAAGATATTTTTATTAATGTTGTGGAAATATTATTATATATTGCTTATATTGTCAAATTAGAGGAAGTTGTGTAAAAAGACAAAAAGGATAATTGAAAATAAGTGAAGGGTGAAAGGGTTGAGAGTTAAATCAGTGAAGCTGTGACGGATAGAGCGCGACATGTCATTTTATGACATTAGTGACAAAATACTGTTATCCCGGTACTATTCTGAGCCGGGATCTGTATTAAAAGCAGTATGAAAGCGTATGAGAACGGTATGTGAAAGCGTATGAGAACGGTATGTGAAAGTGTATGAAACTGGTATAAAAACAGTGTTTTTTTCAACTAACAAATTTATCATAAAATGATAAATTTGTGCTAACTGTATTAACTATTTGCTGGTTTTCATTATTTTTATACTTTTTTTTAAAATAATGATAAAATAATAAAAATTATTAAGTCTTGGGGGCTATATGATAAGTTTTGTTTTGAGAAAAAATAGGAAAGAAAATTATTTTTTATTAAAAATTATTTGTTCATCAGAAGAACAAATTAAAGTTGTTGAGGCTTCCAGTGATACTATTGTTTCTTTTTATCCGGGTGATTTTCCTGAAACTCATTATTTTGTTAATATTATTAATGAAAAAAGTGACATTGAAGAACTTATTATTTTAATAAAGCTCAAGGATGAAAGAGTTTTTTCTTTATCATTATTTATAAAAGATAATTTGATAAATTTTAAAGATTTTAAAATTGAAGATATTAAAAACACCATAATTAGTAATAATGAATTAAAAGCTAGAAAAAAGCTTGCTGTTGAACTTTTTCTTTCAGATGAGGGTCTTATGGGTGAATTAATGGATGTTTCTGAAAATCCTGAAGAAGATATGAGTTATGGTGAGCTTGAATGCGAAAAAATTGGTCAAAATACTTTATATCTTGATGAAGAAAGTGCAATAAATTACATTAATTATAATGTTGTTAAAGCTCCAGATTCAGTTTGGAGAAGAATTTTAGATAAATATTAAAAAAAACGGGCGAAATGGTTAATCAAAATGTTCAGGTAACAATTTTGTGTGAAATAGTGAAGTAGAGGAAAGCAATTAGTGCAACTAAAGTCACAATTAGCGAAACAAGTTGCTAATTATGGTTTTATACTGCTAATCATCAACTTTAGTTGTAAAATAACTAAAGTTATGTTAATTGACTTTGATTAAGACTATTTGTACTATTTAACGATAAAATCAAACAGTATAAGATTTAAGGAGATTTGATATGGAAAAAGAGTATAATTTTAATATTATAGAAAAAAAATGGCAGGATAATTGGGAAGAGAATAAATTTTTATATGTAAAAGAAGATAAAGATAAAGAAAAGATGTATGTTCTTACTCAGTTTCCGTATCCTTCTGGAGATGGTCTTCATATGGGACATACTCGAGTTTATTCTATAGGAGATCTTCTAGCTAGATATTATAATATGAAAGGCTATAATGTTCTTTCTCCTATGGGTTGGGATTCATTTGGTCTTCCTGCTGAAAATGCTGCAAAAAAACGAGGTACAGCTCCTGATAGTTGGACTTTAAAAAATATAAGTCAGATGAAAGAACAGATGCGAAAACTTGGTTTTGTTTATGATTGGTCAAGAGAAGTTACTACATGTCTTCCTGATTATTATAAATGGACTCAATGGTTATTTATTCAGTTTTTTAAAAATAAATTAGCTTATAAAAAAACATCTAAAGTTAATTGGTGTGACAAATGCGAAACAGTTCTTGCAAATGAGCAGGTTAAAGATGGTCAATGTGAGTATTGTGATTCAGATGTAAGAAAAAAAGATCTTGAACAATGGTTTTTTAAAATTACAGATTATGCTGATAGACTATTAGAAGATCTTGATAATCTTCCTGGCTGGCCAGATAGAGTTAAAACAATGCAGTCAAACTGGATTGGAAAATCTACTGGAGTTGAAATCGATTTTAAAGTTGAAGAAAGTGATGAAATAATAAAAGTTTTTACAACAAGAGTAGATACTGTTTTTGGAGTTACATATATTGTGCTTGCCCCAGATCACGAACTTGTATCCAAACTTATGATTAATGTAAAAGATAAAGAAAAAGTGCAGAATTTTATTGATGAAACATTAATGACTGATGAAAGATCAAGAATGTCAGATGAACTTGAAAAAAAAGGTATAGCTCTT
The DNA here is from genome assembly GCA_023228995.1 of Candidatus Muiribacterium halophilum. GTDB lineage: Bacteria > Muiribacteriota > Muiribacteriia > Muiribacteriales > Muiribacteriaceae > JALOAD01. Next base: position 26,034 of record JALOAD010000007.1, on the reverse strand, counting down.
GGTATAAATTCTATTAATCCATTGAATGGGGAAAAAATTCCTATTCTTATTGGTAATTATGTAATATCAGATTATGGAACAGGAGCTGTAATGGCTGTTCCAGCACATGATCAGAGAGATTTTGAATTTGCCAAAAAATATAATCTTGCAATAAAAATAGTTATACAGAATAAAGAAAAAAATATTAAGTTAGAAGAAATGAATGAAGCTTATACAGATAAAGGAATAATGGTTGAATCAGGTGAGTTTTCAGAAATGACATCGGAAGAGGGTATTAAAGCAATTGCTAAAAAAGCTGCTCAAAATTATTTTGGTGGTGAATGTGAAAATTTTAGACTAAGAGATTGGCTTATTTCAAGGCAGAGATACTGGGGAGCACCAATTCCTATTGTATACTGTTCAAAATGCGGTATTGTCCCAGAAAAAGACGAAAATTTACCAGTAAAACTTCCTGATGTATCAAAAGTTAATCTTCAGGCTAAAGGTAAATCTCCACTTGCATCATGTGAAGAATTTGTTAATTGCAAATGTCCTGAATGTGGAGAAAATGCAAGGCGTGAAACAGATACTATGGATACATTTATATGTTCATCATGGTATTATTTTAGATATCCTACAGGTCAAGATATTACAAAGGCTATAGATAAGGATAAAGTTTCCTATTGGCATGCTGTTGATAAATATATTGGTGGTATAGAACATGCAATACTTCACCTTCTTTATTCAAGATTTTTTGCAAAAGTTTTAAAAGATTTAGATATTGTAAATGAAGACGAACCATTTAAACAGCTTATTGCACAAGGAATGGTGAATTTGAATGGGTTCAAAATGAGTAAATCAAAAGGTAATGTTGTAAATCCTTTAGATACTATTGAAAAATATGGAGCAGATACAACAAGATTATTTATATTATTTGCAGCACCACCGGAAAAAGATATTGAATGGTCTGATGACGGAATACAGGGATGTTTTAGATTTGTAAAGAAAGTATATTCTATATATGAAACTGGAATAAAATATTATAAAAATAATTGTGATAAAGTCGAATTTGCAGATTTAAATAATAAAGCTTGTGCAGTATACAGAAAACTTCATCAAACAATAAAAAAGGCAAATACAGATATTGGAGAAAAACATCAGTTTAATACTGCTGTATCTTCTTATATGGAGTTTTTTAATTTATTCAATCCTTATATAAGTAAATTAAAATCACCAGATAAAGGTGATATATTTGTAATAAGAGAAACTCTTTTAAAAATGGTTAAAATGATGGCTCCGTTTATTCCGCATATAAGTGAAGAATTATATAAAGAATTAGGTTTTAAAGATTCAGTTTTTAATTCAGAATGGCCAGAATATAACGAAGAATATTGTAAAGAAGCTCAATTAGAAATAGTTGTTATGATAAATGGAAAATTAAGAGATAAAGTAATGGTAGATCATGGAACAAGTGAAGAACAAGTTAAAGCTTATGTAAAAAGAAGTGAAGGAACAATAAGACATATAGAAGGAAAAACTATTTTAAAAGAAATATATGTTAAAAACAAACTTGTAAATTTGGTGGTTAAATAATAGTAAGACGAGAAGCAAGCGAAAGAGTGAAATGGTGAAGTGGGAAAAACTTTAAACTTGTTTTAAACAAAAATGTTCGATTTGTAAACTTAAAATAAAAAAAACCCTCGACTGAGGGCTTTTTTTATATAAAATTTTGTAGATATTATCGTAGAGATTATCTTTTTGAAAATTGGAATTTTTTTCTTGCTTTTGGCTGTCCAGGTTTTTTTCTTTCAACCATTCTTGAATCTCTAGTAAGCATTCCTGCTTTTTTAAGAGTTCCTCTGAAAGAAATATCCATTTCGCATAAAGCTCTTGAAATACCATGTCTGACTGCTCCAGCCTGACCTGAAATTCCGCCACCATTAACATTTACAAAGATATCATAAACAGAGGTACTATTTATAAGTTTCAAAGGTTCAACAATCATTCTTCTAACTATTTCTCTAGGGAAATAATCAACAAAATCTTTACCATTGACTTCAATTTTACCAGTTCCTCTAATTAATCTAACTCTTGCAGCGGAGGTCTTTCTTCTTCCAGTACCTAATGCAATAGATGTTGCCATAAAATAGTCCTCCTTATATTTCAAGATTTTCAGGTTTTTGAGCCTGATGTCCGTGTTCAACACCAGTATAAACCTTTAATCTTGTCAATCTATGTTTTCTTAATTTATTTTTTGGAAGCATTCCTGAAACAGCATGTCTAACAATTCTGTCAGGTTGTTTTTCAAGCATAGTTTTAAAAGGTACTATTTTGCAACCACCTGGATACATTGAATGAGTAAAATATTCTTTTTGTAATACTTTATTACCTGTTAAAGTTATTTTGTCAGCATTAAGAACAATTACAAAATCGCCATCATCTGTATGTGGTGTATAAGTTACTTTATGTTTTCCAATAAGTACTCTTGCAATACTCTGAGAAAGTCTTCCTAAAGTCTTGTCTTGAGCATCAACAATATGCCATTTTCTTTTAACTTCTTCTTTTTTTAGAAGAAATGTTTTGTTGTTCATCTTTCCTCCTGATAAGGTTCATTTCTTTGTTATAATAGATATTCACTAAATAAAGACCACCGGGTTGGGCTTTACCAAGTATATTATATTTGTTGCCACATTCTAACATATCTTTAATTCTATTGGAAGATATTTTATTTCTTCCAACTGCGTGAAGTGAGTGTATCATAATCCTTATCATATTGTAAAGAAAACCATTTCCTGTGATGAAAAAGTATATTTTGTTTGAACCGGTGACCAATCGGCATCTAGTTATTTTTTTAATTGTATTTTCTTCTTTAAATTTTTTTCTTCCAAAAGCTACAAAATCGTGTTCTCCAACAAAATATTTACAAGCTTTTTTCATTTCATCAATATCAAGTTTTTTATCAATATGCCAACAAAAATCAGATTCCAATGGGTTTTTTGAGGGAGAATTATCAATTATATACATATAAGTTTTACCATAATTTGAATATCTTGCAGAAAAATTCTCATCAACTTCAAAAACTTTTTCAATATTAATATATTTCATCTTTCTATTTAAGTCATAAAATCTTTCAGGCGGAACAGGTATATCGGTTGAAATGTTTACATAGTTACCATAAGCATGAACCCCTGAATCTGTTCTTGAAGCAAAATAAGTTTTAATTTGAGATGAAGTCATATAAGAAAGTGCTTCTTCAAGTTTTTCTTGAACAGTAGAAACATTTTTTTGCACTTGTGAACCGTGAAAAAATCGACCATTATAACTTATTTTAAATGCATAATGTTTCAAAAGAATACTCCTTAATCCACAATCCTTTAAGCTTAAAAACCTGCGAATAGTTAATACAGTTAGCACAATTTTATCATTTTATGATAAATTTGTTAGTTGAAAAAAACACTGTTTTTATACCAGTTTCATACACTTTCACATACCGTTCTCATACGCTTTCACATACCCGTTCTCATACGCTTTCATACTGCTTTTAATACAGATCCCGGCTCAGAATAGTACCGGGATGACAGCTTTTTTGTCACTAATGTCATAAAATGACATGTCACGCTCTATCCGTCACAGCTTCACTGATTTTACTTTAGTTTTTTTATATATTTTATTTAAATAATTAATTCATGAAAAAATATAAAATTGTTATTATTAAAAAAATTGTTAATAAAAAAAGAAATAAAAAAATTTTAAAAAAAACTCTTTTGTTTTCACGCCAAGTTTTCAATCCAATTTTAAAAAGAAAAAAAAGACTTACTAAATCATCAAGAAATCCATAAGGAATAAATACATCAGGTATAAAATCAACAGGTGATAATATATATATTAGAATTAAAGACATTATAAATGTTCTTGAGAAAATATTTTTTAAAGGAATTATTGTTTCAATATAATCTTTTTTGCTATTTACAATAAATTCTTTATCTGCCATAAAAACATTATATATTTAAAGTATAAATCAGTCAATTGACAGAAAGTGCTGAAAATATATAAAACAATTGGTTGCAAAGCTTGTTTAAGCTAAATTGAATTTGTGATTTTCCGATAAATCTGATATATTTTTTCGCATATATAAAAAATAATAAGAGGGGTGAGTATGAAGCAGAAAGTATTATTATTTTCTTTGTTTCAATTAAGGTTTTATTCTTCGGCTTTTGCGACTGAAGCAGAAGAACAAATTAGCAATTCTTTTTTTCAAGTTTCAAGAATCCCAGTTCTTTTAGGTCTTATTATACTTTGCGGTCTGATTTTGTATTGTATTCAGATAGCAAAAAAAGGACAGTATATTTTCATTAGAAAAATAGCAGGTCTTAATGCTATTGATGATGCTCTCGGGAGAGCTACTGAAATGGGAAAACCAGTTTTATATGTTCCTGGAATCATGGAAATAAGTGATCTTCAGACATTAGCTTCAATTTCAATTTTAGGACATATTGCAAAAAAAACAGCATGTTATGAGACAGATCTTTATGTTCCAAATCGAGATCCTCTTGTGTTTTCAACAGCACAGGAAGTTGTCAAAGAATCATATCTTGCTGCTGGAAGACCAGATGCATTTAATGAAAATATGGTCGAGTATTTAACAACAGATCAGTTTGGTTATGTAGCTGGAGTTAACGGTTATATGGTTAGAGAAGAACCTGCTGCCAATTTTTATCTTGGTGGATTTTATGCTGAATCTTTGCTTCTTGCAGAAACAGGAAATGCAGTTGGAGCAATACAGGTTGCAGGAACTGCAATACCTTCACAGATACCATTTTTTATATCAGCTTGTGATTATACTCTTATTGGTGAAGAACTTTATGCAGCTGGTGCATATCTTTCAGATGATCCAAGATCAAAGGGTTCTCTTAAAGGTCAGGATATGGGAAAATTAGCAATTATGGTAGTAACGATACTATTAATACTATTTAATATTGTCTACAATATGAATATTTCGTCTGGAAATGACAGTTCAGAAGGTCTTTTAGGAAAAACCTTTAATGTTCTGGAAAGCGGGATGAAAGGTGAATAAAATACAGGAGAAAATATAATATGAAAAGATCTATACCAATTTTTATAACTTTTGTTTCTGCTGTTATTATGATTGTATTTTACTTTCTTAATCAGGATATAGAATCAGTCAAAAAATTTCAGGCGGGAATTTTAAACTGGGTAAGTATTATTGCAGCTTTTGCATTACTTCTTGGTATTTTTAATCTTTTATTTGTAAATTTTTACAAACTTAGAAGATTTAATAAAGATTCAATTTACAGTTTAGTTTTAATTGTAAGTTTTTTAACAATTACAATTTCAGGGCTTGTAGACGATACTAGTGCAACATATTCATGGATGTTTGAAAATATGCTAAGACCTCTTTCATCAACTATGTTTTCATTACTTGCTTTTTATGTTGCATCAGCTGCATTTAGAGCATTTAGAGCAAAAACAAAAGAAGCAACATTTCTTCTTGTCGCAGCATTTATAGTAATGCTTGGAAGAGTTCCGGTAGGTGCTATGATATGGGGAAAAATACCTTTAATTTCAAATTGGATAATGGCATATCCGGCAGCTTCAGCTCAATCTGCGATAATGATTGGTGCAGCACTTGGGGCTGTATCTGTTTCTCTCAAGATTATTCTCGGAATTGAGAAGACTTATCTTGGAGGTGAAGAATGATATTAAAATTCCTAAAAACTTTAGATAGAAGGATTATATTTTTATTTATGGCAATAGCTGTAATACTTCCTACTATAACAGGGCAGCGATTTCCTGTTCAACCTTCTCCTATGACAGATGATTTTGCATCTGTACTTAAAGAACTTAAATCTAATGATACAGTCTTATTGTCAGCTGATTATGATCCAGGTTCACAGGCAGAGTTGCAACCAATGACGCTTGCTTTTATGAAATATTGTTTTGATAATAATATTAAAGTTGTAACTATGGCATTGTGGCCACTTGGCTCTAAACTTATAGAAAGCGCTTTGAATCATGATAGAATATATATACCTAGAGAAAAAGCAATTGAGCTTATGTCTAAAGGGAAAAATGTATATGTTATATCAAAGAAAAGATCAGGTGCTGAAGAAAAAATCGAAAAAAGAGGTAATAAATATATATTTATCCGTGATAATAATCAGGGCGAAGAATCAATTTTGAATAATGAAGATAAATACTATGTAAAAGGTCTTTATTCAATTTATGATGATATTAAATATGGTGTTGATTATCTTGATATTGGTTATAAAGTTGGAGGTCTTGTTGTTATTCAAGGGATTGTCAATGATTTTGAAGAAACTGTAAAAACAGATACTTTAAATAATAAATCTGTTTTAGATTATCCTATTACTAGAAATATTAAAAACTTAAAAGATTTTTCAGCAGTTTTTACCATTTCCTCAGGGAATATGGGAATTAAAGAGTGGGTAGTTTATGGTAATGGTCCTACTGGAGTGAAAGTACTTTCTGGAGTTACTGCTGTATCAGCTCCTGAATTTCTCCCATATCTTACCTCAAAACAGCTTTCAGGACTTCTTGCAGGTCTTGCAGGAGCTGCTGAATTTGAAGCTGCAACTAATTATTATGAAGGCGAAGCTAGCAAGGGTATGACTCCACAGTCTTATGCACATCTTGTTATAATTTTCTTCATACTTCTTGGAAATGGTGTTTATATTACTGAAAAATATTTTATAAAAGAATAAAAGGGGTGGATAATGACAATTACAAATGATCCTGGAATTTGGGTCGCAGCAATTTTGACCTTAGCAATATTCAGTTTTCTAATTAAAGATAATCCTTTATATAAACTTGCCGAACATATTTTTGTAGGAGCATCAGCAGGTTATTATGTTGTAATAACTTATCATGAAGTTCTTGTTCCTAAATTAGTTACTCCATTATCAACTGGAGCAGTAAAAGATAATCCTTATAATCTTTTACTTATAATTCCTTTAATACTTGGAATTATAATGCTTACAAAACTTTCAAGAAAACATAGTTGGATGGCAAGATATCCACTTTCTTTTACCGTTGGTGTAGGAGCTGGACTTGGTATTACAGCAGTTATTAAAAGTGATATTATTTCACAAATATATGGTATTGCATTTCAAAAACCATTATGGTTTCTTGTAGATGGTAAGTTTGATTTCACTATATCGTTTTTCAATCTTATATATGTTGTATCTGTATTATCATCTTTGCTTTACTTTTTCTTTTCAGCAGAACACAAAGGTGTAATAGGTAAAACAGCAAGACTTGGTATATGGTTTCTTATGATAAGTTTCGGAGCGTCTTTCGGGTTTACTGTAATGGCGAGAATTTCACTTCTTATTGCTAGAGTACAGTTTTTACTTGAAAAATTCCTCGGAATAATGTCTTAATGAAAAAAAAAAATATTAAGTGGAAATATAGTTTTTTAAAAGAAAATTTATTAGTATCAGTATCAGTTACTCTGATGCTGATACTTTGTTTTTACTTAAGTTCATTCTGGATTCCCAATAAAGTTGTATTTCTTTTTTCTGTTTTTGTAATAATATATTTTAAAGAAGTTTATTTTCCTTTTAATTATGATTTATCTGAAAAAGATAAAAAAATAACGGTTTCAGGAGTATTTCAAAAAAAAGAAATAGATTTGACAAGGTTTTATAGAATAAAAAAATGGAAAAATGGTTTATTTTTAAGTACAATGGTAAAAGATACAGTTAGAGGAATAAGATTGTTTATAAAAAAAGAGGATATTTCAGAAATAAGAGAGATTCTTGATAGGATAATAAATGAAAATAAGTGAAAAAGAACTTGAAACTATTACAGAACTTGCAAACATGGTTGTAAATCGTAATATGACAGTGCCAGCAATATTATTTTTAGAAGCATATAGACCTCTTTCTTTTATTGGCAGTCAGGCAATGCTTGTTTTTAAACCAGTTGTAAGTCTTATTAGAAGTTTTAAAAGCTATGATATTTTACAAAAAATACTTGAAGAAAGAGATGGTATTGAGATTGTAATTAAAGAAATTGAAAGAATAGAAAGAGAAAAACAAAAAGGAGTGAAGAATGGCAAAGTTTGATAAAAATAAAATAACTAGGATCGTAGCTACAGATTGCGGTTCAACCACTACAAAGGCTATTCTTATTGAAAAACAGGGAGATGAGTATAGACTTGTAACAAGAGGTGAAGCACCAACAACAGTTGAAGCACCTGTAGAAGATGTTACAGCTGGAGTTCTTAATGCAGTTACTGAACTTGAAGAACTTAGAGGAATAAAAATAATTGAAAATGGTAAATTTATAAAGGAAAAAACAGATGAAAAAGGTATAGATTTATATATTTCTACAAGTTCAGCAGGTGGTGGATTGCAGATGATGGTTGCTGGGGTTGTAAAATCAATGACTGCTGAATCTGCTGCAAGAGCAGCACTTGGTGCTGGAGCAATAGTTATGGATACTATTGCCAATAATGATGGAAGAAGACCTCATGAAAAAATTCAGAGAATTAGAAACCTTCGACCAGATATGATACTTTTATCTGGTGGAGTTGATGGTGGGACAATAAAACATGTTACTGAACTTGGTGAAATAATTGCAGCAGCTGATCCAAGACCTAGACTAGGAAGCTCTTATAAACTTCCAGTAATTTATGCAGGTAATAAAGATGCGATTGGAGAAATAGAAGAAATTTTAAAAGAAAAAGTATCTCTTGATATAACAGATAATCTAAGACCTACAATGGAAAGAGAAAATCTTATGCCTTCAAGACTTAAAATCCAGGTTCAGTTTCTTGAACATGTTATGGCTCAGGCACCTGGTTATAAAAAACTTATGAAAATGACTGATGTTGATATAATGCCTACCCCTGGAGCTGTTGGTAAAATTATGGAAACAATTGCAGATATACATAATATAGAAGTAGTTGGTGTTGATATAGGTGGAGCTACAACCGATGTGTTTTCTGTGTTTAAATCAGATGAAGCTGAAAATGAAAAAGGAACTATTTTTAATAGAACAGTTTCTGCAAATCTTGGCATGTCATATTCAATATCAAATGTATTTACAGAAGCAGGACTTGATAATGTATTAAGATGGATTCCATTTAAAATGGATGAGGCTGAATTAAGAAATAAAGTTAAAAATAAAATGATTAGACCTACAACAATTCCTTCTCTTCTTGAAGAATTAATGTTTGAACAGGCAATTGCTAGAGAAGCTTTAAGACTTTCATTTGAACAACATAAATCGCTTGCTGTTGGATTAAAAGGTGTTCAAAAACAAAGAACAGTATCTGATATGTTTTGTCAGGAAGAAGAAAATCTAACTTTAGTTAATATGATAAATCTTGATATGATAATTGGAAGCGGTGGAGTTTTATCACATGCTCCAAGAAGAAATCAGTCAGCTATGATGCTTATTGATTCATTTTTGCCTGAAGGTATAACTACTTTAACTGTAGATTCAATATTTATGATGCCACAGCTTGGAGTTTTATCAGAAGTTCATCCTGAAGCTGCGACTCAGGTATTTGAAAAAGATTGTCTTATATATCTTGGAACTTGTGTTGCACCTGTTGGTAATTCCAAATATGGAAAACCTTGTGTTGAAGTTAGTTTGAAATATAAAGATGGAAAAGAAGAAAAAGCATCAATTCCTTTTGGAGAAATAAAAGTATTTCCACTTGGAATTTGTGAAATAGCTTCAATTACTGTTATACCTACAAAAGAATTTGATATGGGTGCTGGAAAAGGAAATGAAGTTGTTTCCAAAGTACATGGTGGAACAGTTGGAGTTATTGTTGATACAAGGGGAAGACGACCATTTAACTTGCCTGAATCAAGTGAGGAAAGAATAAAATCTTTAAAAAAATGGTATACAGAAATGAGTCTTTATCCAGGTTTTGAAAGATAATATAGATTGAAGGAGAGAATATAATGGCACATGCTTATACACCAGGATTGAAAGTTACTCCTAATACAGTTGTTATCAAGGAGAGAAGATTACCTTTAAAAGGCAATATTCTTGTAAAAAAAGGAGATAAAGTTAAATCAGAAGATATAGTTGCAAAAACAGAACTTCCAGGAAATGTTGTTCCTTTGAATGTTGTTAATATATTGTCAATAGCACCTGAAGAATTACATGAATTAATGTTAAAAAAAGAAGGTGAATCTGTAGAAAAAGGAGAAATGATAGCTCAGTCAAGAGGCCTTTTTGGCTGGTTTAAGACTCCTGTATTGGCACCAGCAAGCGGTGTTATAGAAAGTGTATCTAATATTACTGGTCAGGTTATAATAAGATTAAAGCCTATTCCTGTTGAATTAAATGCTTATATTGATGGAATAGTAGAAGAAGTTTTATCTGGAGAAGGTGTTATAATTACTTCAAATGCTATGTTTATTCAGGGTATATTTGGTATTGGTGGAGAAACTGAAGGAAAACTTGTAATTGCTGTAAAAGATATTAAAGATAAACTTGAAGCTTCTAATATAGATGAAACAATGAAAGGCAAAATAATAGTAGGTGGTTCTAAAGTCACCACAGATGCTCTTAATAAAGCAATTAAAGTTGGGGTAAAAGGCATAATTTCAGGCGGAGTTGATGCTGATGATCTTAAGAATTTTTTAGGATATGATATTGGAGTTGCAATAACAGGTCATGAAGAAAAAGGTATAACTTTAGTAACAACCGAAGGTTTTGGTGAAATAGCAATGGCTCAAAAAACCTTTGATTTATTGAAAAAAAACCAAGGAAAAAAAGCATCAATAAATGGAACTACTCAGATTAGAGCTGGAGTTATGAGACCAGAAATAATAGTCACTAATTCAAATATAGATTCTATTCCTAAAGAAGAAAAAACTGTTTGTAGTGAAGAAGAGTTTATTGGAATGTGTGTTGGAGATAATGTAAGACTTATAAGAGATCCTCATTTTGGAGAAATAGTAAAAGTTAAATCTCTTCCTGTAGAACTTTCAATTGTAGAATCTGAGACAAAAGTTAGAGTTGTTGAAATTGAACTTGAAGATGGGAAAACATTAATAGTACCAAGAGCAAATGTAGAAACAATTGAAAAATAGCTAAGATAAAGTTAAAGTCTAAAGGGTGTTGTTTTTTACAACAGTTTTTTATATGTATAGTGATTTTCGAGAATTTTATATGAAACAATGTCTTGATTTAGCTTTGTATGGTCAGGGCATTGTTTCTCCAAATCCGCTTGTAGGTTGTATTATAGTTAAAGATAATAAAATTATATCTACTGGATTTCATGGAGAAAACGGATTTTTTCATGCTGAAAGAGTAGCTCTTATGAAACCTGGAAATTATGAAGGAGCAACTCTTTTTGTTAATCTCCAACCTTGTAGCCATTTCGGAAATACTCCTCCCTGTACTGATATAATTATAGAAAAAAAAATATCAAAAGTAATATATGGAATAGAAGATCCTAATATAGATTCTGTAATATATTCTGATAATGAATTAAAAAAAAATAGAATAATTATTGAAAAAAATATACTAAGGAAAGAATGTATATTACTTAATAGATTTTTTTTTATAAATCATAAAAAAAATAGACCCTATATATTTGGGAAATGGGGACAGACTATAGATGGAAAAATTGCAGATTATAAATTCAAATCTAAATTTATAACTAATAATCAGTCAAGACAACATTCGCATAATCTTAGATTTTCTGCAGATGGTATTTTGGTGGGAATAAATACTGTGTTGAATGATAATCCTATGTTGAATATCAGACTTAAGAAAAGTAAAAATTTAAAAAGAATTGTAATTGATCCAGATCTTAGTATAAAAACTGATTGTAATTTAGTTAAAACTGCCAAGAAAATTTCAACGATAATTTTTTCTAAAGCATTTCAATGCGAAAAGGAACTTTTTTTAAAAGATAATGGGGTAATAATAAGAAAATTAGAAGATTTCAGCATTAAAAATATTTTAAGAGTGTTATATATAGAATTTAATGTTAAAATTCTTATGTTAGAAGGTGGAGGTAAAACATTAGGGAAATTTTTGAAAAAAAAACTTCTTGACGAGATATTTGTATATATTGCACCTATAATCTCAGGAGATAAAAATTCAGTTTCATGTTCTGATAGACAAGAATATGTGGATATAGATAATTTTACTCAATTTAAATTTTTGGGTCATAAAATTATAGAAGACGATATTTTATTAAACTATATTGGAGAAAGTGTAAATTGTTTACTGGAATAATTGAAGAGACATTAATGGTGAAAAGTCTTGTTAGAATTGGATTATTTAGCAGACTTACATTGGAAAGTCCGTCTTTTTATAATGAAATTAAATTAGGCGATAGTATTTCAGTATGCGGTGTTTGTCTAACTGTTGAATATATTAATGCTAAAGTTGTAGTTTTCAGTATAATGAATGATACTTTAAAAAAAACAAGTATAAATTTTTTAAAAACAGGAAATATTGTAAATATTGAAAGAGCTTTAAAAGTTGGAAACAGAATTGATGGTCACATTGTTTCTGGACATGTGGACTGTTTTTTAAAGATTAAGAATATTTCAAATGATATAAAAGGATATAACATTTTCTTTGATATACCTTATCAATATAAAAATTTTTTAAATAAAGGAAGTTCAATTGCTATTGAAGGAATCTCTCTTACTGTACAAGATTATGATTATTCAAAAGTAAAAATATCTATTATTCCAGAAACATTAAAAAGGACAAACTTTAAAAATAAAAAATCAGGAAATTTTATAAATGTTGAATTTGATATGTTTTTAAAAACCTCTAATAAAAATAATAATATTACTATCGAATATTTAAATAGTCTTGGATATATGTAATAAAAAACCTGTTTTTTGGAGGAATTATGTTTGAAAGAGTAAAAAATGCAATAGAAGCAGTTAAAAATGGAAAAATGGTTATTATTGTTGATGATGAAGATAGAGAAAATGAAGGTGATATAATGTTTGCTGCTCAATATGCAACAACAGAGCTAGTTAATTTTATGGCAAAAAATGCAAGAGGTCTTATTTGTGTTCCTATGGAAAGAAAAGATCTGAAAAGACTTGAAATACCACAAATGGTAAAAGATAATACATCTCCCTACACAACTGCATTTACTGTAAGTGTTGAAGCTAGAGATGGCGTGACAACAGGAATTTCAGCATATGATAGAGCAGTTACTATAAGAAAGTTAGGAAATAAAGATTCCTCTTCAGAGGATTTTGTAAAACCTGGCCATATTTTTCCTCTTGAAGCAAAAGAAGGAGGTGTTCTTGTTAGAGCAGGACAGACAGAAGCATCTGTGGATTTATGTAAGCTTGCTGGGCTTTTTCCTGCTGGAGTTATATGTGAGATTATGAATGAAGATGGTTCAATGGCTAGAATGCCACAAATTGAAGAATTTTCCAAAAAATATAATATAGATGTAGTTACTGTTCAGGATCTTATAAGTTATAAAATTAAAACAGAAAAGTTAATTAGATTTATTGATGAAACAATTATGCCAACTCAGTTTGGAGAATTTAGAATGCTTGGTTTTGAAGTAATGCACAATGGCGAACATCATGTAGCACTTGTGAAAGGTGTTTGGGATGAAGATGATAATATATTAGTAAGAGTTCATTCAGAGTGTTTGACTGGCGATGCATTTCATTCTTTAAGATGTGATTGTGGTAAACAACTTGAGTATGCAATGAAAAAAATAAATGAAGAAGGTAGAGGTGTAATTGTTTATATGAGACAGGAAGGGAGAGGAATCGGTCTTTTAAACAAAATAAAAGCATATAATCTTCAAGATAAAGGGTATGACACGGTAGAAGCAAATGAAAAACTTGGATTTAAAGCAGATTTAAGAGATTATGGAATTGGAGCTCAGATATTAAATTTTCTTGGGATAAAAAACATTCGTTTAATGACAAATAATCCAAAAAAAATAATAGGTTTGAAAGGATATGGAATGACTATAAAAGAAAATGTACCTATTATTGTAGGAAAATCTGAATTAAATGAAAAATATCTGAAAACAAAAAAAGAGAAAATGGGCCATACATTATAAAAAATGTGTTTATTATAAAAAGTAAATTTGAAAACAAGGAGTGTTTATGAAAGAAATCAATGGTATTTATGAAGGCAAGGATGTAAAAGTTGCTATAGTTGCTTCTAGGTTTAATTCTTTAATTGTAGAACAACTAATTAAAGGTGCAATTGATGGATTGATAAGAAATGGAGTTAATGAACATGATATTCAGTTGATAAAAGTTCCTGGAGCATTTGAAATTCCTTTGATAGCAAAAAAAATTGCAAATTCAAAAAAACATGATGCAATAATTGCACTTTCAGCCGTTATTAGAGGGAATACACCTCATTTTGACTATGTTTCTGCTGAAGTTTCAAAAGGAATTGCATATGTAGGGCTTGAAACTGATATTCCTGTAATATTTGGTGTTCTTACAACTGATAATACTGAACAGGCACTTGAGAGAGCTGGTGTAAAATCGGGCAATAAAGGATTTGAGGCTGCATTAACAGCTTTAGAGACAGTAAGCGTATTAAAAGCAATTTAATTGTATGAATTTAAAAATAAAAGAATATATAATTATTATTATGATGTCTATACTAATTGGTATAGGTGGAATATTTATGAGTTTTCCTATTACTCCTTTAATACCATTTACAATGCAGATATTTTTTGTATTTCTTGTTTGTTTTATACTTACTCCAACTAATGCTTTATTAAGTATTAGTTTTTATCTTTTATTAGGAATAGTTGGATTTCCTATGTTTTCTGGTGGCATGAGCGGAATTGCACCTTTTTTATCTCCGACTGCTGGATTTTTAACAGGATTTTTATTGTTTCCATTGTCTTTATTTTTGCCATTGAAAAATACATTTTTAAAATTACTTATTGTTTTTCCTTTTTTTTATTTATTTGGAATAACAGTTTTATCTTATATTTCAAATATGAGTTTTTTAAAAAGTGCTTCTATAGTATTTATATTTATTCCTATTGATATTTTTAAATTATACATAGCTTATATAATAAGCAAAAAAATTAATAAAGTGATTAAAACAGATAAAAATGTTCGAGTGTTAAATGTTTGAAAGTTGTGATAAAAAAAACCCCTTACATGGCTGTAAGGGGGGGATGCCAAACATTTAACATTTTCACCTGTTATTCTATGCTAAAATTATCGACTAGAATTCAAAAACAGATTAGAATTTGTAGGTAACCGGTTAGTTTTTTGGATCGAAAAACTCTCTTATCCTTTCGCCAACTAGGTTTACAGAAAATATTAATAAAAAAAGTACAATGCCTGGAAAAGTAGAAATCCACCATGAACGCAGAACATCTCTTCCTCCAGAAATAAGATTTCCAAGAGTTGGAATATCTTCATTTATACCAAGCTTTAAAAATGATAATGATGATTCAGTTAATATTGCTCCGCCAAAACTAAAAATTCCTGTTATTATAAGTGAATTTATACAGTTTGGAACAATATGATAAAATACAATTCTTATAAAAGAAGCTCCTATAGTTGAGCTTGCTAATATAAATTCTCTGTTTTTAAGTGTTAAGATTTCAGCTCTTGTTATTTTTGCTATATTTGGCCAGGTTGATAATACAATTGCTATTATAACATTCCAACCATTTTGAGGCATTGCTGCAATAATTGTTAGTATTAGAAAAAAGCTTGGAAAACTCATCATAACATCTATTAAAGTTTGAATTACAAAATCAATTATACCGCCGGAATAACCAGCTATAAGTCCTAATAAAAATCCTATAAAAATAGCAATTATAGATGCTAATAAAGCATAATTAATAGTATTAAAAAGAGCTTTTGATGTTCTTAAAAAAATATCTCGTCCATAAGCGTCTGTACCAAATAGAAATTCTGTAGAAGGAGCTTTGAATCTATGTATTATTGAAATAGAATTATATTGTTTTTCACTTAAAAAAATACCAGTTATAAAAAGAATTCCTAAAAAACATAATATTATTAAAAGTAAAATATTATTTCTCATTTTTTAACCCTTATTCTTGGATCAAGATAATAATAGAGAATATCAGCACAAAGATTGGAAAACAATGTTATTATAGCTATTATAAGTCCAATTGCCATTACAACTGGATAATCTCTTGCAAGTATTGAATTATAACCGAGTCGACCAATTCCTGGCCATGAAAATACAACTTCAATAATAAAACTTGATCCTATTATGGATGGTATTAAAAACGAAATAAAAGTAACTGTTGATATAATTGAATTTTTGAGTGCATGTTTAAAAAGTACTTTTTTTTCAGATAAACCTTTTGATCTAGCTGTTACAATATAATCTTCTTTTAATACCAAAATCATATTTGCTCTAACATATCTTGCTATTGTTGCTATATTTACTACTGAAAATGTAAATGCTGGTATTAAAATATGTAAGAATCTATCCCAATAAACTTGAAAAAATGAATAACGGTTAGGATATAGTATGAAATTAAGACTTCTTCTTTCAGAAGTTGGTAACCCTAAAGAAATTCCAAACCATTCTTTTGTAATGTCTGGCAATATTACTCCAAGAAGAATAACTAGTATAAGACCTAACCAGAATGCTGGAATAGAATAAAATATAAAAGTTATAATAGTTAAAGATTTATCTACTTTGGAATTAATTCTATACGCTTGCCAAACGCCAAGAGGTATGCCGATAATTATTGTCATTAAAAGAGCAGAAACATTAAGTTCAAGTGTTGCAGGTAGTCTTTCTATTATTTTATCCCATACAGGTCTTCCATCCCTGAGAGATTTACCAAAATCCAGAGTAAATACATTTTTTATCCATTCAAAATATTCTTTTAAAATATTAGTAATCCCAGATATGTTTTTGTAAAATATATTTTCGCTTTGTGTTGAAGTTGATGCTGAATAATTCATAAGTAAAAAAATTAGAAAAGTTATTCCTAAAATTGTAGGAAAAATAAAGGCTGATTTTTTTATAACATATTGTCTTATTCTGCCACGACTATTCAAAATGTATCCTTTTTATCTTTTTTTTGCAGTTTCTATAGCTTCACCAAGTGAATCACAAATATCAAATACTGTAGAAAGCTTTGTTATATCTAATATGTTTTTTACAAATGGTCTTACATTACAGAATATAACCACACCTTTTGCGTGATTAATAAGTTTGAATATTGCTGCAAATTTACCGATTGTTGCACTGTTTATATAAGCCATATTACCAAAATCAAAAATAAATTTTGGTTGAAAGTTATCATGTATAAGGTTAACAACTTCACCTGAAAATATATTTATATCTTCATAATTCATATTCCCAGAAGGTTTTACAACAAAAATATCTCCGTTTTTTTTAACATTAATTTCCATAAAGTCATTATATAATATCTGTATTAATATTTCAATAAAAAAAATTTCAAATTGTATGTTGACACTGGATTTATGACTATGATATTATGACATGACCGAATGGTCGGTAAGGAGGAGAATTGAAAAAAAGAGTATTTAAAAAATATATTGATTTATGCGATAGAATTGGAACTGCTAATGTTACTTTGTCCAAACTAGCAAGTGAACTTGATATGAGCAAAGCTAATCTTTATACATATTTTCCAGACAAAGAATCAATTATTGTTGAGATGATAGAATATTATATAAAAGATTTTATAAAAAAAATGTCTGATTCAGATAATGTTATAGCTGATCCTGTGGAAAAACTTAAAAGTTTTATAATGACAAATGTAAAAATTGCACTTGAAAAGGAGGTTTATTTAAAAGTAGTACATGACATTATTCAGAATAAACTTATTGCTGATAAAGAAAAATTATATAATATGAAAAGGTTTGAAAAAACTATTAAAGATATTCTTGTAAAAATATTATATGACGGAAAAAATAAAAATATTTTTTGTGAAAATGTTGACGAAGAAAGAACATCTGCATATATTTTAAGTGTATTGAGAGGAATTTTCTTTGAAAATCATTTTTTTGATGCAGATAAAAGAATGTTTAATATAGAAGAATGGGAAAAATACGGTGAAGAAATATTTATGTTGATATTTAAAGGAATTAAAAAATAATGGAGGCAATATTGTGAAAATCAAAAAAAATTTAAGTTTAATAGTTATAATTTTTATGTGTTTAAGTGTTTCTGCTAATTCATTTGGTCTAAGGGAACTTTTAGATATGACAGTGGATTTAAATCCTGATATTAAAATTCAGGATATATTACTTGAAAATTCAATTATGACTCGAAAAATAAAATCAAATGAAACTGGGTTTCCAGATATTTCTTTGTCTTATTCTCAGACAAGAGATAAATATCCAGGAGTTTCTGCCAAAGAAAATGGGCTTTTTTCATTAAGGCTTTCAAAAACTTTTCCAGGTCTTTTTATGACTGATAAGTTTAAAGATAGTATAGCTAGTTTGAATCTTCAAAAAGATAAATTAAAATATCAGACTATTAAGAATAATCTTATTTTTACTTCTTATGATTATTATTTTAGAATTGTAAGAAAAGTTAATGAACTTGAAGTTCATAGAACTAATGTTAAACTTTTAGAAGAATTACTTTCTATATCAAAAATAAATGTAGAAGCTGGAACTGGGTTAAAAAGTGATGTTTTAAGAGTAGAAGCTCAAAAAATCAATAATGAGATAATGTTTGAAACGACAAAAAATGAATTAAAAAACATTATGCTTGGTTTAAACGCATTTTTGAATAATTCTTATAGGGATTTATATAATGCTGTTGTTATGTTTCTTGAAACAGGTGGAGATCTTACAAAATATGGAATTGATCCTGCATATAAATTTAAATCACAAAAATTTGATATTGAAAATATTGTAAACAATAATCTTGAAAATCTTCCTGATATTAAAATGTATAAAAAAGATATCGATTTAATGCGCGATTCAATGCAAATAGCAAAAAATGCTTTTTATCCTGATTTTAATCTAAATGTTTCTAAAACTGAAGTAGATCATACAGATTCACCATTAACTGTTAAAGATAATGATTATTCTATATCTATGGTTTTTACTCAAAAATTATATGATCAGGGAACAACAGGTCTTAAAATAAAACAAGCTCAAAATCTTCTTAAAACGGCGGATATTAATTATAATTATCAAAAAAGTATTAAAGAAGCAGTTTTAAGAGAAAATATTTCCTCTTATGAAGAAAGTGTATGGAGAACAGAAGCTTCTGAAAAATCTTTTGCACATGCTAGAGAAAATATGAGACTTGTATCTGAAAGATATAAAGCTGGAGATGCAGGAGTTATTGAACTTATTGATGCTCAAATACTTATGACTAACAATCAGCTTTCTTCTTTAAAAGCATATTATGATGAAAGAATTAATTTAGGTAATATATATAAAAATATAAATAGCATAGACGAATTATGGAGGCTTTCAGATGAAAAAAGGTAATGCTAAGTTGGTGTTTGCAGGAGTTGTAATTGTTATTTTAGTTGTTTTAGGTGTTTTTTTATCTAAAAAAAATAAAATTACAAAAAAAGACATAAATGTAATTGAAGAAAAAAAGATTAATGTAAATGTTAAAATGCCAGAAAGAGGAAATATTGGAAATGAAGTTGTTTTTAATGGTGAAGTTAAAGCTATGCAAGAATATATACTTAGCTCAAGAATTGGTGAAAAGATAAAATCTTTTTATGTTGAAAATGGTCAAAATGTTAAAAAAGGAGATATTATTGTAGAACTTGATGAGGTAAATTATACTCAGCAGTTTAGAAAAGCTGAAGCTAGTTTAAAATCAGCTCAGACAAATTACAATATAAGTAAGAAAGATTATGATAGAAGTGCAATTCTTTATGAAAAAAAAGTAATAAATGATAAAGCTTTTGATTCTGTGAAGAATAGTTTTCAGAGAGCTCAAGAAAGTCTTATTCAATCTGAAGCTCAATATGAAATGTCAAAAAGAGATTTTGAATCTTTAAAAATTAAAGCTCCTTATGATGGAATAGTAGTTGATAGAAATGGTAATCCAGGTCAACTTATATCTCCTGGTTTTGTTTTTGGAAGAGTTCTTAATATAGATAAAATAGATGTTGAAACATATATTTCAGCTGAACAGGTAAATTCTATTAAAATTGGTTCGAAAGCTGAAATAAAAGGGCTTTTAGGTGAAGTATCTGCAATAAATAGAGCTGCAGATAAAAATTCCAGAAACTTTCTTGTTAAAATAAGATTTGATAATAAAGATTATAGATTTATTGAAGGTTCATTTGCACAGGGATTTATTTATATTGATTATTATGAAAATGTATTATTAATACCTAATAATGCACTTCTTTATGATGCAAATGGTTATTTTATATTTGTAAACAATAATGGTAAAGCTAAAAAAATTGATGTTAAAATCAAAGCAAAAGATAAAGAAAAAGTATATGTAACTGACATGAATGAAAATCTTGAAATTATTGTATCAGGTCAATCTATATTAAAAGAAAACAGCCTGATAAATATATCGGAGGAATAAAATGAGTTTATCAGGTATTGCAGTAAAAAAACCAATTACTGTACTTATGGCTGTAGTAGGTGTCTTTTTTATTGGATACTTAGCTTTAAATGGTTTGAGTATAGATTTGTTTCCAAATATAGATTTTCCTGTAGCTTTTATACAGGCAATATATCCTGGTGTTAATCCTACGGAAATGGAGAATCTTGTTACAAAACCTGTAGAGGATGAAATTGCGACTGTAGGTAATATTAAGCAGATAACTTCTTATTCACTAGAGGGTTTTTCTCAGATAATTGTTGAGTTTAACTGGGGAGAAAATATAGATTTTGGGGCAATTGATCTTAGAGAAAAAACTGATACAGCAAGAAGAAAACTTCCGGCTGATGTAGAACAGGTAACTGTTTCAAAGTTTGATATTAATTCTATGCCGATTATTTCTTTGTCAATATCATCAGATGATATTGATTTAATTACATTGAGATCATTGATTGATGATGAAATAAAACCTGTTATAGAAAGAATAAAAGGTGTTGCAACTGCTGATGTAAGCGGTGGACTAGAAAGAGAAATTCATATTAATGTAAATCTTAAAGAACTTGAAAGATATGAAATTTCTATGAATGATGTGATTTCTTCTATATCATCTGGTAATAGAAATATACCAGCTGGCGATATGGAAGAAGGTCAATTTAAATATCTTATTAGAGCAGAAGGACAAATTGCTTCTATTGATGAATTAAAAAACCTGACAATTAAGAAAAAAGGTGAAGCAATAATTACTATAAAAGATGTAGCAGAAGTAAATGATACATTTAAAGATATATCTTCTGAATCAAGAATAAATAATAATTCATCAGTTACAATATCTATTAAAAAAGAAACTGGTGAAAATCCTGTAGGTGTTTCTGATGGATTAAAAAAAGTAATTAAAACTCTTGAAATAAAATATCCATATCTTGAATTTACAATAGGTCAGGATTCATCAGATTTTATTAAAGATTCAATAAATATGGTTACAACTAATGCAATGACAGGTGGTTTACTTGCAATAATTGTACTTTTTCTTTTTTTGAAAAATGCCAGAAGTACCGTGATAATTGCAGTTACCATACCAGTTTCAATTATTGCAACATTTTCTTTACTTTATTTAAAAGAAGGTATAACACTAAATCTTATGACTTTGGGTGGACTAGCTCTTGGTATAGGAATGCTTCTAGATAATTCAATTGTTGTTTTAGAAAATATATATAGACTTTTTAGGAAAAAAACAGATAAAACAGCAGTTGAAAATTCAGTATTTGGAGCAGATCAGGTTGTAATGCCAGTTCTTACTTCTACACTTACTACTCTAGCTGTGTTTTTACCATTAGGTTTTGTTCCGGGAATGGTTGGAGAAATATTTTTTAATTTGGCTCTTTCTATAATATTTGCACTTATTTCTTCTTTTTTTGTAGCTTTTACTGTTATTCCTTCATTGACTGCAAAATTTCTTAAAATAAAAGAAAACACAACAGACGAAGGTCCAGTTCTAAGAAAAATCAAAGGATTTTACGAGAAAAATCTTAATAGAATAATAAGTAAAAAAAGAAATACTTGGATGTATTTTGGAGCAATATTAGTTATATTTGCTATTACTCTTACAATGTTTCCTCCAACAGAATTTTTTCCAAAAATGGATAGAGGAGAATTTTCAATAAAATGTGAACTTATAGAAGGCACAAAGCTTGAGGAAGTTGATAAAGTTGTTAAAAGAATTGAAAAAAGACTTTTTTCATATGTTGGTACAAAAGAAAATCCTGGTATAATTGAAAAAATAGTTACTGATATATCACTTGGTAGTGCAACAATAAAAGTTAAAATGGTTACTGTTGACAAAAGAGATATAACAACTGATGAATTTATTGAAAAATTAAGAAATGAAACAAAAAATATATCAAATTTAAAACAAATGACCTTTTCTACTCAAGGAATGGGACCTGGTGGTTCAGGTAAACCTATTAAAATAGAAATAACTGGAGATAATTTTGATATTATTGAAAATATTTGTCTTGATATAACTGATAAAATAAAAAATATAAATGGACTTAAAGATATTGATTCTGGCGTATCTCAGGGTAGACCTGAGGTTAAAATAGAAATCAATAGAGAAAAAGTTAGAGATCTTGGAATAAGTTTTGCTGAAGTAGCTAATGAATTAAGAACATATATATATGGTTCTATTGCGAGCACTTTTAAGGAAAATGACAAAGAATATGATATTAGAGTTAAGCTTGATGATGATATGACTGATGATCTTGAAAAAATCAGAAATATGAGAATGCTTTTGAAAGGTAAAACTATTATTCTTTCTGATATTGCTGCAATAAATCTTGATTATGGTTATACAACTATTATAAGAAAAGATAAAAAAAGAACACTTTCAATTGAAGCTGATTTATTTGGCAGACCAATGGGAGCTATTGTTGCTGATTTAATTCCTATACTTGAAAGTTATGAACTTCCAGAAGGATATTTTTATAAGTTTGGTGGTGAAGAAGCTGATAGAAAAGATGCATTTGGAGATTTAGGACTTGCCCTAATTGCAGCTATATTTCTTGTTTATATGATAATGGCTTCACAGTTTGAATCACTTCTTGAACCATTTGTAATAATGTTTACAATACCTCTTTCAATAATTGGTGTTGTAATGTTTTTAAATTTATTTAATTTATCGTTTTCTGTTACAGCTATAATTGGAATAATTATGCTTGCAGGAATTGTTGTTAATAATGGTATTCTTCTTATTGAGTATATTAATCAGCGAAGAAGAGAAAGAGGGCTTTCAAGACATGATGCTATAATGGAAGCAGGTCTTGTTAGAATAAGACCTATTTTAATGACAACTATGACTACAATGCTGGGAATGGTTCCTCTAGCACTTGGAATTGGTGCAGGGTCTGATTTTTTCCAACCTTTAGCAGTTACTGTTATTGGTGGTCTTATGTTTGCTACAGTATTGACACTTACATTTATTCCAGTTACATTTATAATAATAGAAGATTTTAGAGAATGGTTCTTTTCATTATTTAACAAGGAGAAAGTGTGAAAAAAACAATCTTTATAATTATATCAATTATTTTGATTATAACTGTTATAAAGTTTTCAGCAGGTTATTATTTAAGTAATAAATTTTCAAAAGATGTTGAAAAATATGCAAGTGAGAGTTTAAATACAAAAGTTTCAATTGAAAGCATTTCAACAGATATTTTTTCAAATATATCTATTAATAAAATAAAAGTTAATGAACCGCAGTCAGAAAGTATATTTCTGACTGCCGGCTCTATAAAGTGTTTTTATACTTTTTCGCAAATTTTAAAAAGAAATTTTATTATAAAAGATATAATTCTTGAAAAAATAAATATAAATATTCAGAGATTTTCTAATTCAACATTTAATTTTCAGAAATTTAAAAATTATGTATATAATTTAGATATTTTTCAAGGTAATAAAATCTATGCAGCAGAGAATTCAAATATTCTTCCAGATTATATAAAAATTGATGATATAAATGCAAAAAAAGTAAATGTAACCTATAAAGATCCTTTAATAAAAAATACTGTTGTAACAGGTGACATTGATGTTAATTTAAATATAGAACCTTTAAAAGCTATTGTTTCAGGTAAACTTTTTGAAGGAGAAGATTTAAAGCTTGATATAAAAAGTACAGACAATGGTATAAAAGGTGATTTTTCATTAAAAAATATAAATGCAATAAAATATAGTGAATTATATTCTCCTTTTATAGATACTTATGAGATAAAAATTAATTCACTTTTATTGGATATAAAAAGCGATTTTATTTTTTTAAAAGAACTTTCACATAATTCAGAAATTATTATAAAAAAATTAGAAATTGAGTATAATTTATTCAAAATCAGCATGAATAATCAAAAAATACTTATTAAAGATAAAGATATAATATTTGAAAATAATATTGTTTCAATTGCAACAAAAGATAAATTACTTGGAAATATTACATTAAATGGAATATTTAAAGATTTTAAAGAATTTAAAAGTAAAATAAAGACAGAAATATACAAAAATTCAATTTTATCTATATTTGGTTTTGAAGGACAAGATATTCAAATTGAAAAATCAATGCTTGAAGGGAGTTTTGAAATTCCAGACATTAGCAGTCCAAAAATTCTGATAAAATCGGATTTAAATATTCCCTCTGGGAATTATTTTTTTTTTACAACAGAAGGACAAAAAGTTCAATTTCCATTTTCTAATATGAAATTAAAAGCTTCAATGTCAGATAATAAGATTTATATAATTGGAAATGCTAATATTCTCAATGGTTCTCTTGAAATTAATACAGTATTGAATGATTTATCGGAATTATCTATGGTAAATGATTTTAAAATCAATTCAATTTCAGCTGAAGAATTTTTTAAAATTAATAAACTTATTAAATTCACAGTTTATGGTGATTTATCAGGTGTTTTTAATATGACAGGGAAAGATTTTGATATAAGTACTTTTGAAGGAAAAGGACAAGTAGAACTTTCTAAAGCAGTATTTCAAACAATGTTTATTGATAAATTGCTTGCCAAATCTTCAAGTAATACATTAAAAGATTTACCTATGAAAAATATTAAAGCTGATGTTTTTTTAAAAGGTGAAAAAATAAGTTTTGGCAAAATTACAGGAACTGGTTCTGATGTGAATGTTAATGGTGATGGATATGTATCTATTGATACTTCAATGAAATTTGATGTAAATTTTGATATTCTTGAACCTTTTATAAAAAAGAACAATCTTGATAAATTTTTATCAACAGAAGATAATTTTAAACTTGAGATTGCTGGAACTTTAATGGAACCTGATGTAAAGAGTAATATTGATGATATTTTAAAATCTAAATTAAAAGATATTATAAAAGAAAATAAGAGCGAAGAGCTTGATAAATTAAAAGATAAAGCTAAAGATTTTTTTAAAAAATTATTTTAAAACAGATATAGAGATAACGGTATGTGAAGCGTATAAAAACGGTATATGGAGCGTATAAGAACGGTATAAAGCAAAAACAATTTTTTACCACGGATAGCACGGATTTACACGGATAAAGATAAAAAGTTTTTAATTTTCTAAAAGTACTTCTAATTAGATTTGAAGCATCGCTAATTTTGACGAAGTCATACTAATTTTTAATTGCTTTACAAGATTTTCTAATTAAACTATCAAACATTTTGTTTGATAGTTGTTAATATTGTGGCTTAGCCACACTAATCTCTAATTGTTTCTTGTGTTTTAACCCTACAAACTCAACTAACCCTTTAACTTCTAATTATTTAAAACAAAACTCTTGACAATATAAACATATATTATTAAACTTGATTTATATCAAGAAACATTCAAAGAATAATATCACAAAAAATACATACAAAAATTTGGACTTAAAATAACAGATTATTACAGAGAACAGATAGATGTTTTTTTAAAGGATAAAGATAAAGAAAAATTCTTAAAAAAATATAAATATATAGAAAAAGC
>JALOAD010000058.1 GCA_023228995.1 Candidatus Muiribacterium halophilum | reverse complement strand
CTTTTGCTTTAAATTCAGATCTGAATTCTCTTCTTCCTTTTTTACTCATAATCTTTTCCTCCATATATTTTATTATACATGGATTTATAAATTAAGACTATGGTCCTATTTCTTCAGCCATTATAAACAAACAGTACATTTTATAAATTCTATTCCCAATATTTATTTGTCATACTTAATTTTCTTCTTAAAGCGTTTGGAAATATATAATAATAAAAACCTAATTTATATCCTAAGTATTTCATAAAATTTCTAATAAAAAAAGATGGAATTAAATAAAACTTCTTATTATTTAAAATATATTTAAATTCAGAAACAACATATTTTTTACCTTCACCTTCAGCTTTACCAAATTCTTTTAATAACCAATTTTCTTTTCTATGAAATACACCAATGTCAAAATATCTTTTAAATTCCTCAACAATACTATAAGAATGGGAATGATAGACTACAGCATCAGATGCATAAGATAATTTATAACCAGACATAAGAAATTTAGCTCCAGCATACATATCTTCACCCAATATTAAATCATCTTTAAACCAACCAATTTCTTCTAAACATTTTTTTCTATATCCACAAAATGAATTCGATAGAAAAGCTGTTTTTATACCATATTTCACCTTATCACTTATAACTCTAGTATATGATGAATCTTTGTAATTAAATTTTCTAAGGTGCTTGCCAAATAAATTAGTATTCTCATAAGGAATTTGTCTTCCATATACCGCAGCAATAGAAGAATCATCTTCCATAACATTAATAATTTTTTCAATTGAAGAAGAATCTATAAACATAGTATCTTGTGTTATATAAATCAAAAATTCACAATCAAATAATTTTCCAGCTAAATTCCTAGTTTTACCATGATTAAAATCATTTCTATCTATAACTTTATAACTAATCTTATGTTTATTTAAAATATCAATTGTATTATCAGTAGAAGAAGAATCAATTACAAATAAATCATCTTTATACTTTTGTATTTTAACAATTAACTTTTCTAATTGATCACCAGCATTAAATGTTGGTATAATAATTTTAAATTTCATAATTTTATTTCTCTTATAGTTTTATATATTTTTTTTGCAGACTTTTCCCAACTAAATCTTTTAATGTTTTCAAATCCTTTGTTTATCAAATCTTTTTGTAATTTTTCATTTTCAATAACTGTTTTTATTTTATCAGCAATATCATCAATATTATAAGGGTCGAAATAAACAGCAGCATCTCCACAAACTTCTGGAATACTAGCTAAATCAGATGCTAGAACAGGACAACCACATGACATTGCTTCTAATGGAGGTATTCCAAAACCCTCAAACAAAGAAGGAAAAATAAATAATTCAGCATTTTTATAGTAATTAATCAGGGTTTCATCATCTACATACCCAGTATATTTCACAAAATCATATTCTTTTATAACAACTTTATTAAAAACCTTATTGTTCTTGTTGCCAACTAAATAAAGTTTAATATTAATTTTTTTATTTAATATTTTCATTCCTTCAATCAAATTATTTATATTTTTATAAGGCTGAATAGATGAAACTGCTAAAATAAATTTTTCATTTTCAGTTTTATAATCCATTTTTTTTTGAACAAAACAATCAAAATGATTAACACCACAATAAATTTTAGTGATCTTATTTTTACTTACAAAAAAACTGGACGATATATCCTTTAAGCAAAAATTACTTATTGTAAAAATATGCAAAGATTTTTTTATAATAATAGGAATTATAAACTTATATATATAATAAAATTTTTTTGAAACCGATTTAGGATAATGTAACCAAGCAATATCTAACAAAGTTATTACATTTTTCTTATAAAATACAGGTGCCAAATTTACCAAATTAAGCAAAATTGGATTCCCTATTTTATTTAAATACAAAGGTAATTCAACTTGTTCCCACAAGTAACCTGAAAAAAAACCTACTTTAATTACTTCCAATTTTTCCGCTATATCTCGATGGAGTATTTTTT
Source organism: Candidatus Muiribacterium halophilum (assembly GCA_023228995.1). Lineage (GTDB taxonomy): Bacteria > Muiribacteriota > Muiribacteriia > Muiribacteriales > Muiribacteriaceae > JALOAD01. The sequence continues at coordinate 18,608 of JALOAD010000058.1, read as the reverse complement.
TAGGACTAACAAATATAAAATCATCTGAAAATTCTTTCAAATATAAACAAATATTAACAGCAAATCTTTGAGCTCCAGTTAATCTTTGAGTAAGAAATCTACAGTTTACTATATACATTTTTTTTCCTTTTAAAAAATATTTTATTTACAAAAAATAATATGAAAAAAATATATAAAAATATATAAAACTTTAATGAAAAAAAATTAAATAAATTCCCATTAAAAAAAATATCTTGAATAATTAATTCAAATCTATAAATAAAAAATAATAGTAAAAGATTAAGTTTCCTTAAACTAAAAATTAAAAATTTATAGTAAAATCCCAAAAATAAACTAAAGATAATTAACCAAAAAAAAGTTCCGAAAAAACCAAAATATTGTATTAGAATTGCAGGAAATCCCATAGTAAAATTCACTTTATTTTCCATATATTCATCCACCAAATTATCATCAGAAACCTCATACATTAAATACGGCAATCCTTTTTTCCCACTCCAATAATCAGATACACTTGCTTCATTTAGAATACGATTATCAATTTTAATAAAATTTTTTTCTATTAAATTCAAATAATCTATTTTCCAATATACATGACCTTGCAATACCACTCTATGAAAGAAAAATTTATGTTGGCTATCATTAATTGCTCTATAATGAAAAAAAATTATCTTATAAAAGAATAAACTTAAAATAGTAACAACCAAGACCACTTTTATAATTATTTTTAAGTTTAAAAAATTAATAAAATTCTTACGAAATGTAATCATTAAAAAAAAAGGACAAAAAAAATAGTATATTGACCAATGTAAACGAGTAAATTTTTCTCCCAATAAAATATTAAGTAAAATAAAAAATAAAAAAAGTAAAATACTATATATCCGATTATTCTTTTTTTTAAAACATAAATTAATCCCAATTATTGGCAAAATATTTATACAAAGCAATAAAACTTTTTTATAAAAAAAACTAAAAAATAAGTTTTTATAAATAAAACGATTAACTCCTAAAGAAAGTGCACTTCCATGCTTAAATATAGGAAAAAATAAATATATTAAACAAATAGTAAAAATAATATTGAAATAGAATAAGTAATTTTGTTTGTTTATTAAAAAAAAAACATTTTTATTAAACTTTATTTTAGTTATATAAATTATTAAAATTAAAAAAAATAAACTATAGCATAACATTCTTATTGTAGCACCTGTGGTAAAACCATATATCGTTTGTTCAATAATATAATTTTCGCACTCAATTAAAAAACAACTTATTCCTACAAAGAAAAAAGAAAAAAGAAAAGGATATAGTAAAACAAAATAAAAGGATTTAAAAAAAAATATATATATAGAAAATATAACAAATATACTTATTATAAATAAATTAAAATAAAAAATATAAGATTCTGAAATAACAAAACTAAGAATAAAAAATATAATTACACTTATAAAACAAATAAGTTTTAAAAAAATAAAATTTTTCAAATTTAAAATTCCCTTCTTAATATTCAATATTTGCTTTCACAATTGTTACAAACATATAAAATTGAATTAACAATGAATTTTATATTCTTATTTTCTATGCATCTTTCATCTGCATCAGGATCAGATATTATACCTTCAAAGGAATTACAAATTAGATATTTTTTTAATTTTTCAATATCATTAGGAATTCTATCAATTTTATCAATTATATCTTTTAAAGTATATTTTTTTAAATCATCTAATCCTATTTGTAAACAATTTGTATATTTACTAAAAAATACCGGTCCAAATGTAATTGCTCTTTTATCTCTTAAAATAGCTTCAAAACCTATTGTTCCAGAAACGGTTGCCACTAATTGAGAATATTGTACAATCAAGTGAGAATCCATTTTTTCATTTAATAAAATAACTTTGGGTAATGTTTTTATTTTTTTATAAAAAGAATAACTTCTATCTCCTATTGCATTAGTATGATCCTTAATTAATAAAAAATAATTTGATGGTAATATTCTCCATAAATTATAAATAAGTTTATACTGATCTTCATAATATCTTCCTATCACATCAATTGAAGCTTCAGGTTGTTTATGTAATCCAAAAAAAATATACTTATTAGTCTTAAGAAATTCTTCACCAATATAAGTTTTTTTTATATATTTATAAAATAATCGATTTCTTTTCTCAGCAAATTTTTCTTTTATTTTATTATAAAATCCCGAATAATTTGGATCAAATTTGTCATAATAATAATCAAACAAAAATCTAAAGATTTTTTTAAAATTTGAAAATATTGTTTTGTTTTTTTTTATTTTTTTATCATTCAACATCAAATAATCCGGTTTTTTTAAAAAATCAACATTTTTATAATCTTCTTCATGTTTTTTTCTTTCTAATAAAATTGAATAGTATTCATCTTTAAAAAACCCAAATCTATTATATGGAATTCTAATAGTATGTGGTAATAAATAATTTATATTCTCTGATTCTGCAATCCTTTTTATTAAAATCTCATGTGCCCAAGTATTTTCACCAAATATTTTCTTTATATTATTTTTTATAAGAAAATTTAATACAGGTTTTTGTATATTTTCAAGAAATAAAAGACCTTCTTTTATATTATATTTTAAAGCTCTATCATTAGCCACTATTTCATTTAACTTAAACTCTCCAACAATATTATTTTTTTTTATATTTTTACTTATGTATAATATTTTTTCTTTTTTATATTTCTTATTTAAAAAATTGAAATTTTTTTTATTAACTGTAATCCAATAAACAACAATCCCCTTTTTTTCTAACTCTTGACTTATTTTATGAAAGAAAATTGTTTTTCTATGATTCGCAACAAAACAAATATTCATTTAATTTATTTTCCTTGAGTTCCCAAAAATCAGCATACCAATTAATACAATTATAATAGACATTAAGCTAGCGAAAGAAACACCAATTAATCCAAATCTAATTACAAAAAAATAATTTAACACAAAGTTAGAAATAATACCAGTTAAATATGATAAACCAATTATTTTAGTTTCATATTTTCTCTGTAAAATTAATGAAAAGAATATGACAATGGTGTGAAAAAAAGACATCATCATTAATACAAATATTAAATCAATAGTAATATAAATATTATACTTATCATCAGACAAAAATTTAATCCAAAAATCTTTAAAATATAATATTATAAATGTAATAAAAAAATATGATAGGACAATTATCAACAAGATATTTTTCAACATACTTTTATCAATTTTTCGTTTAAATATTTTGTTTTTTAATACTTCTAACATACCAACCATCATCGCATAACTAATTGATGACGGTATTAAAGCTAATGAATATATACCCACCACGGGATTATCCAAAAATTTCATCAAAAAAAATTTATCTGACAAAACAAATACTTTCTCTCCTAATTGCATAAAAATCAGCCATGAGCTATAATTCAAAGAACTTAAAAAAAACTTTTTAATAACTTTAAAATTAAAGTAACTTTTATTGATTTCAAAAAAAGTTATTTTTAATTTAATATAAAAAAATATAATTATTATTTGCGTAAATAAATAAGAAATCAAGTAATCTTTTAAATCAATCTTTTTAAAAAATAAAAATATAAACAAACTAAAAATAGCGGGAAATGCAACTATAAAAAAAGTTTCAAAAAAATAGAAATTATATCTTTCTAACAAAAAATCATAAACCCTTTGAATTTGTGCGAATGCAAACAAAATAGTATATAAAAAAAAAACTATCGACAAATTTAAACTCAAATAACTAAAAAGATCTTTAAATAAAAAAATCATACCTAAGAACACAACAGGATTTATTATAAAAGAAAATATAAAAACTAAATTTGAATATTTTTTTATATTTTTAACATTTTTATTACCTATTCTCAGTAAATATTGAGTTGAATTAAATGTGGAAATTAAAAAAATTACATTTGAAATATTTAAAATAGTTGTAGAAATTCCATATTCTTCAATTGTAAATTGAGTTGAAAATAGTTTTACTCTAAAAAATGAAACTAAAAATATTGATATGTTACATATAAATGAACCTATCGCCAATGAAGAAAGGTTATTATTCATAATTTTTTAAAAATCTTTTTATTATCTATTTTAGATAACATTTTAAACCTTAAATCCTCAAATTTTCGAATTTCCCCAGTTTTTTCAATATCTTTAAAACCATAAACACCTTCTTTAATTATATTATTATTAACTATAGCTCCACTTTTCAAAACAACATTACTACATATCTTTACTCCTAAATTTATTATTGACCTAGAACCAATATAGCAGTTATCTTTTATTCTAATTTTCCCTTGTAATCTATTTCTACCTAAATCAAAAGTATGAGTCCAAAGTTGAATTCCTCTACCGGCAAATACAACATTATCACCAATATAAATATTATCTACCAAATCCATAATACAGTTATTTATACCAACATTTTTTCCTATATATAATTTGTTTTTACTTATTTTCGCTAGACAATTCGGCCCAAAAACATTTACAAATTGATTTAGAACAGAATCATTTCCAACAAATAAATAATCTACATTTTTTATTTGCACAAATTTTTTCAAAATAACACCACTTTTAAAAACACAAAAATTCGATTTAATTAAACAAAAAGAATATATATTTACATTTTCATATATTTTTAATTTTTCCGCAAATATAAAAGAAAGAAAACCAATTCTATTATTTTTACCCAATTTATAATTTGGTATTAATTTATATAAAAAAGTCCTAAATTTTGATGAAATTGGTAAAATAGATATTAAACAAATATAAAAAAATTTTAATGGGTTATTTTTCATTATTTAACCACTCATAAATTACAATTAACGAAGCTATATTATATATTTTCATTAACACTATGGAATCTTTCTTTTTATAAACATTCATTTCTATGAATCTATAAACAAATTTACTAAGCTTATATTTCTTTATAAAACTATTTTTGGATTTTAAATCTAACAATAATATATTTTTTACAACATTTCCTAAATCCCCACCAAATAATAATGATGTTGTATTTGAAACAGCTTTATCACGAAATAATATTTTCTTATTAACATCATTTTCATAAGTTTTTCTTAATAAAAATTTATTTACAATTTTAGGGATTTTGTTAAATTTACCAAATCCTATGGAAAATTTTCCTGCTTGTTTAAATGGAATTTGACTAAAAAATTCATTCAAATAAAAATCATAAAAAGGCAATGCAATGTAAGTTTTTTTTAACTTTGCCATATCCTGAATATACCTAATATCACTGATATATTGTTCTTTCCACTTAATTTTCACAACTTCATTATAAATAATACGATTTGATTTTTTTAAAATCGATTTATTTAATTTATAAAATTTAATAACATCATCGTAATAAAAAGTGCTTATTCCTAAATCACTATAGTAATTTTTGTCAAGTTTAAAAAAATACTTTTCTAAATAATCATTAAAATCGAGTAAATAAAATACTTTTATTAATCCTCTGATTTTTCTATCAGATTTAAACTTATTTAATAATGAAATGAGTTTTATTTGGACCTTTTTCAAAAATCTACATTTTTTTATATCAAACTTTAATAAAAAAGCAATATAATCAATAATACTAAAATCAGGGGTGTGTAATCTGGTATCTTGTCCCATATAATAAGTTTTGTTTAGACCACCATCAATGTTGCTAAATATGATAGTTCCAATATAAGGCAAATTCATATTTAAGGAGAATATCTCAAATTGATTTTTCAATTTATCTTCAGGATTTTTTTCAAAAATTTTTATCGGTAATTTTAATTCATCAGCAACTTCTAAAGCAAAAGGAGTTTCATTTTCATCAGTATTTTTTACAAAAAAAGAAATTAAAGACAAATCTGATAATATATTTTTCAAATTAATTGCCATAATGTTAGAATCTAAACCACCTGATAAAAAAATTATATTTTCTCTTTTTGAAAAAGAATTTGTGAAAACTTTTAATATATTTTTTTTTATCATCAATTTATTTACTTCAATAGATTCTTTATTTTCTTTATTTATTATAGGCAATTTTATTTTATTTTTATTAAGTTTTTTATAATTAAAATAAAAATCTATAATTTCTCCTATTTTAACTTCAAATATTTCCTTATAAAAAGAATCACCATCAAATAAATAATTTGTATATAAAAACTTATAGATATTTTTTTTATCAAACTCTTTTATATTTAAATTAAAAGCAATTTCATGCATATTATTTCCTGCTATAAACTTTTTGTTGCAAAAATCATTAAAATAATATCCCGTTTTTATACCTGATGGGTCTCTATATAAAGATATTTTCATGTTTATTTTATTTATGTGTAAAATAAAATAATTGCTTGATAACAATTTTATTAAAAAGGTTTCTTTCCTATTTATTTTTTTTATAACTTTTTTTACAGTTTTATTAAAATTATCATTTCCATTAAAATAATGATATGTATCCAAAACAAAGATATTATTATCATCCTCATAATAAAATTCATCTACTTTTAACGATATAAATATATTATTATTTCCTATAACAATTTTTTTATCAAAATTATCGATTTTTATGTTAATTGACAAAATCATTTTAAATTATCCTTTTATGATATATTATTCCATTGATTTTTTTATAATCTAAAATTTTATTGGTTCACCTTTTTTTATTTTTTGTTTTGCTTTTTTACCTAATATATCATTTAAATACTTCGGTGACAAGCCATATCCTGGTCTTATTGATTTTATATTTTCTTCTGTAAAAACTTCACCAGCTTCAATATCTTTTACTGCAAACAATGAGCGTTTAAAAACTCTTGATTTTTCGACTTTTTCACTTATTTCATAACTTACTTTACCTAATGCTTTTTCAACTGTTCTAATATCTTCTACCATTTTTTTAAAATCCGCTGGTTCCATTGAAAAAGCTGCATCAGGTCCACCTAAATTTTTATCTAAAATAAAATGTTTTTCAATTACTGTTGCACCCAATGTTACAGCAGCTATAGCTACCGCTGAGCCAAGAGTGTGATCTGATAATCCTACTTTTACACCAAATGTTTCAGCTAAATTTTGTATTGTTTTTAAATTTGCTTCTTCTGGTGGCGCGGGATACGTGGATGTGCATTTTAATAAGGTTATATCATTATTTCCAACTTTTCTGCATGCTTCAACAGCATCATATATTTCAGGCAAGGTTGCTATTCCAGTTGACATTATAATTGGTTTTCCTTTTGAAGCTGTATATTCAATTAATGGAATATCTGTTATTTCAAAAGATGCAATTTTATACATTGGAACATTCAATTTTTCTAAAAAATCAACTGCGGTTTTATCAAATGGACTTGAAAAACATATAAGCCCTAAATTTTCAGCATATTTTTTTAATTCTGGTTGCCATTCCCATGGAGTATATGCTTCTTTGTATAATTCATAAAGAGTCTTTCCATCCCATAAAGTTCCACCACCGATTTTAAATAGTTCACTATCACAATCCATTGTAATGGTATCTGGGGTATATGTCTGAAATTTTACAGCATCTGCACCCGAATCTTTCATTCCCTTTATGGTTTTTTTTGCAATATCAAAATCCCCGTTATGATTACAAGATAGTTCAGCGATTATTAATGTTTTTTTCACCTAATTTCCCTTTTTATAAAATTTATATTTTTCTTTCAAATCAACAATTGGTAAAAACCAAATTTCATTCCCAATATAATTTTTAAAGTCCAAAAAATGTTTTGAATAATGAAATGAACCATTACCTATTTGTGGTTTATTTTTAATTTTCATATTAATTATATCTGAAAAATTATTAATTAACAATTTTTGAATTTCATTGTGTAATTTGATATATGTTGAATTTAATGTCTCAATATTTTCATTAAACTCAACCTGATTTTGTAGTATAATATCCCCAGTATCTAATCCTTCATTTATTTGATGAATAGTGATTCCTTTAGGGGTGTTTTCAATAAAACTCCAAAAATTTGGATCTGCCCCTCTATTCCATGGCAAATATGAGATATGCATATTAATAATTCTACCCTTAACAAAATCAATAATATCTTTTTTTATTAAATATTTATAATTATAACTTATAATAAAATTTATGTTATTTTTTAATAAAAAATTTATATTAATTTTTTTATCAAAAATTAATATATTATAACCCAGATTCTTAATTTGATAATATAAGTCATGTGTAATTGGGTTATTTGATAAATATAAAATATTAATCATAAATTACATCTTTTAAATTATTAACAAAAGAAAACTCGATTTTCTTATAATTGAAATCTCTTTCATTGATTATTTTCAAAATGTTATTAATTAAATTACTTTCATTCCACCAGCCTGCAAAATTTAAAAATTTATTCTCTATTAATCCATCAATATTGCTTTTTTGATTTTCAACTACACCAATAATTATTGATGGAATTCCTGTTGCAAGAAGTTCATAAATTGTCTGACCTGCCGATGATATAGCAAAATCACAATCAATCATTAAATTTTTCATTTTTTCGGCATCTGCATTAAAAACCAACTCTGTTTTATTATCTACACATTTTTTTATTTCATCAATATTACTGTAAGAATTACCTATCACAACTATTTTTTCCATTTCGGTATATTTAGAATTTAAAGCTTTAAGTAATTTTGGAGTTAGGTTTCTATTATCTATACCACCAAACGTAATTAAAACTTTTTTTGCTTCTTTATTAATTTTTCTATCAGAAACATTCCAGAATTCTTTTCGAAGATATGCATAATCTATCCCTAAAAGATATTTTTGACCTTCTCTTTTATTATACGGAATATTTTCTGCTCCTATTGTTCCATTAACAATAACTCCATCTGGGTAATCAATTCTATTGTAATCATCAATATAAACACAAATTTTAGCTTTTTCTGAAATATCATTCAACAATTCATAAGGAGCATAATATGAATCAATAATTGCTATTGTTTCATTTGTGATTCTTTCATATATTTTTTCTATTGAATTAATCCAGTCAAAATATTCAACTGATTCAAATTCTGATAATAATTTTTCCACTGAGTTATCTGAATTTATTATAAAATGAACATTAACATCAGGAAAAAATTCATTAAAACCTTGAGCCAATGCAATACATCTCGTAATATGTCCAAATCCTTTTTCTCTTCCGCCTTCAGTTAAAATAACAGCATTCATCTTAAAAAACCTTTTTTTCTTGTGTTTTAAGTATATTATACTTTATTTCTGCAATTTCCCAGTCATCTTCTGTATCAATATCCTGTGCTATTTTTTCAGGGATCTCATATCCAAAACTGTTATCTGTAAATAAAGTTTTTTTTCTCAGCACCTCTTCGACTTTTCCCCAGTAAAAAAGTCCAGCATCATGGAAAGCCGCTGGTAGATCCTGAGATCTTTTTTTAAGATTATCAGGCCATATCATATTTATTTTATTCTCTTCAATCTTCAAAGCTCTAAAAATAGGATATGAAAATCTGACAACTGGAAATACAGTATCATAATCTTCTTCGATTAATTTATGATAAGTCTGTTGTATCATTTCTTTATTTATGAACGGAGCTGTTGCAAGGATCATACAGAAATTGTCAAAAATAATGTTATTTTTCTTATAATCTGTTATAACTTCTGCCAGTACCTCAAATAGTCCTACATAATCATCTGATGTTTTTTCACTTCTTAAAAAAGGCACTTTTGCACCATATTTTTTTGCAATATTAGCTACTTCCGCTGAATCAGTAGAAACCATGACTTCATCAAACAAACCTGAATTTAAAGCATTTTCTATTGAATATGCTATTATTGGTTTACCTAAAAAGTGTTTTATATTTTTTTTTGGTATTCTTTTGCTCCCAGCTCTTGCTGGTATTATTGCCAGATTTTTCATTTAATATTTACCACTTCATTAATTGTTTTTAAAATGAAACTTAAATCATTATCCGTTAATGCGGGATACATTGGTATTGATAAACACTCTGAATAATATTTATCCATTACCGGTGTATTTTCTTTACCATATCCTGCATTTTTATAATAAGGCTGCTTATTTATTGGTATATAATGCACTTGTGTTCCAACACCTTTTTGATTTAGTTCCTGTATAACTTCCGCTCTTGTTTTATTAATTCTTTCAAAATCAATTTTTATAACATACAAATGATAAGCAGAACCTTTATCAAATTTGTATAAAGGTTTTATATATTCATTATTTTCAAATGCCTTACCATAGTACTGGGCAATCTCTCGTCGTCTTTCAATAAAATTATCCAACTTTTCAAGCTGTGATATACCAAGAGCACATTGAAAATCTGTAATTCTGTAATTAAATCCAATATTCTGCATCTCATAATACCATGGATTTACATTTCCAAATTTATCAAATGCCATATTTTCGTTTTTAAAATCATGTTTCTGCATTCCGTGAGTTCTTAAAATCATCATCTTGTCATACAATTCTTTTGAATTCGTGGTTATAGCCCCGCCTTCTCCACATGTAATATGTTTTACCGGATGAAAAGATAAAATTGATAAGTCTGAATACTTACAACTTCCAGCTTTGACAACAGTATTTTCTTCAGTTTTAAAACTTGCTCCTAAAGAATGAGCACAATCTTCAAGTATTTTTATTTTATACTGTTCTTTTAAGATTCTCAGCTTATCTTGATTTAAAGGGTTACCTGAAAAATGAACTCCAAAAATTGCTTTAATATCTCTATCTTTTTTTATTCTTTTTTCACATTCGTCAAGATCTATGTTTCCATCTTCATTTATATCTACAAACACAGGTACCGCATCTGCATATATTATTGCATTTGAAGTCGCAAGAAAAGAGTTTGGTGTTGTCAAGACTTTCTCACCTTTATTCAAGAGAGAAATAGCTGCAATATGCAAAGCAGCAGTACCATTACAAACAGCCACACAATAATTTGACCCTGTCTTATCACAAATCCTGTCCTCAAATTCTTTAACTTTTGGTCCTGTTGTTAAAAAATCCGATTTTAAAGTATTAATTACAGCTTCAATATCTTTTTCATCAATACTCTGTTTTCCATAAGGATAAAAATTAGACATTAATATTCTCCAAATTTTTGTTTAATAATATCTTTTAATCCTCCGTGGGTTATCCAATCCTTATTGTTATCACTTCGATAAGTAAATCCTTCAGGAAGTTTTGGATATTTCATATAATCATCATTTAACCCGGTTTTATATATGAATTCAGGGTAAATAACATAGTATTTACCTATGTCTACCGAATGTCTTGCTTCATCTTCTGAAACAAGAGTTTCGTGAAGTTTTTCACCTGGTCTTATTCCTATATATTTAATTTTTGCTTCTGGATCTATTGCACCCACTAAATCTGTCATTTTCATTGATGGAATTTTAGGTATGAATATTTCTCCACCCTTACCGTTTTCCATTGCATGTAAAACAAGTTTTACTCCATCTTCAATAGAAATCCAGAAACGAGTCATTTTTTCATCAGTAATAGGGAATTCTTTAACACCTTTTTTCTTTAAATCTAAAAAAAATGGTATTACACTGCCACGAGAACCAACAACATTGCCATATCTGACAAGAGAAAATTTTGTTTTACCTAATCCCACTAAAGCTTCAGAAGCAATAAATATTTTCTCCATAGCTAGCTTTGTAGCTCCATAGAGATTTACAGGCGAAACTGCTTTATCAGTAGATAATACTATAACTTTTTCTACACCTTTATCCATAGCGGCTTCAGCAATATTCTGAGCACCAATTATATTTGTACGAACTGCTTCAAATGGATTATATTCACAAGCAGGTACATGTTTCATTGCAGCAGCATGTACAACAATATCCACACCAGAGAAAGCTCTATATAACCTTTCCTTATCTCGTATGTCTCCAATAAAATATCTTATTGGATATTTATTTTCGGGGAACTTTTTTGCCATTTCATATTGTTTAAATTCATCACGGCTGAAAATTATTAATTTTTTAATTTTATATTCTTTTAAAATAGTTTCTGTAAATTTTTGTCCAAAAGTGCCTGTCCCACCAGTCACTAATATTGTTTTATTATTTAACATTCTGACTCCTGATTTTTTATTTTTTATACTTAATTAAATTATTAATATATTTATATAATTTTTAGTCAGATTTTGCAAGTGAAGATTTTAAAGAAAAGAAAAAAAATAATGAAAATATTATTATTAAAATCAATCTTGCAAAAAGAAGATTTTGAAATAGTATAAATAAAATGGTTATAGTCGAAACATAGAAAATTGATACTAAATGAAATTTAATTCCATAGATAACTTTTTTTAATATTTTTGTTGTAATTATATAGTGAAAAAGAAATAGAAATAAAAAAGAAATAACAGTAGTTATAGCAGCAGCTTCATAACCATATTTAGGTATAAAAATTATATTTAATATGATATTAACAATAGCAGATAAAATTGTACCTAGTGAAACCAAACTCATTTTTTTCATAAAAAACTGGGTATTTAACTCAAAATTACACATAAAATTAAAATATCCTGCCATAAATATCCAGGGGATTAAATTCAAACCCTGCCAGTAACTTTCCTGAGCCATAATTCTTATTAATTCAGGACTTAAGAAAAGAATACCAGCATAAACATAAGTAAATATATTCCTATATATATTAGCATTATACTTGATTTTTAAATATTCTTTTTTTTCCATTTTTTCATAAAACCATGGTACCCAAGCTTGAGCAGTGGCTGCTAATAAAACTGTTACAATAACTCCTATATTATACGCAAAACTATAAATACCAGTAGATGAAGTATCAACATATTTATTAATCAATATACGATCAAATTGATCATTGATTATTCTAGAAATACTATGAAAAACCATAGGTATACTCAAAGCTAATGCATATTTCCAGTATTTATAGTTAATAAATTCTTTACCTTGATAAAAAAGATATAGTAAAAAACAAAATCCCCCAAAAATTATAAAAGAACTTTTACCTAAAATTTGTCCTAAATATTTATTTGTTTCAAATATATTTATTATTAAATATATGGAGAATAAAATACCAGAAATTACAACCAGTATACTCAATATTGATACCAGTTTATATTTATATTCAAATCTAAATTTGTTAATTGCATAGTTTTGTATAAATAAAAAGTATGCTTGAAAAACCATAAGAAAAAATAAAAATGGAGATAATTGCGTTAAATTAAGAAAATTTGGAGTAAATAAAAGAAAAATAATTAAAAAAATAAAAAATATTATTAAAGATAAAAAGGCAACACTGGATACATATTGATTATATGTTTCTTTAAAATCAAATTTTGCCCTGCCTATTGAAACCTTCAAATCTAAAGTAATTAAAATTGTGAAAATACTAACCCAGGCTTGATAAAGAGCTACTATTCCATAATCTGCGGTGGATAATAATCGGGTGAAGATGGGGATTGTTAGGAAAGCAACGCCTTTGAGGAAGAATTCGGTGAGGGTATACCAACTTCCCGCTTTTACTACTTTATGATTTAAAAGAGTTTTTAAATTATCTGGTAATATTTTTAACATTTAATCTATCTTATTATTTAAAGCTGAAAAAAAGTTTCTAATAAATATTAATACTATCCCAAAAAATCCACCGACAAATATTGTTAATAATAATGTAATGATTACTTTTTTATTAAATTCAGATCTGTAATCTTTATTTTTTATTTGTTTGTATAAAGTTAATGAATTTTCTTTATCTTTGTCAAGTTTCAGTCTGTTTTTTAAATTATCTAATTGAATTTTTAAATTTGCTTTTAATTTTGTATTTAATTCTTCTTTTTTTATTTCAAGATTGTTTATTTGTTTTTGTGTTTCACTTTTTTGTAGTTCATAGTCTTTTATTGTATTTTCGTAATTATTTATTGCATCTGTTAATGTTGCATTTTGTGTGAGATTATATTGTAAGAGATTTGAGTATAAAAGATATGACAATGATGATGCTGAATTTATTGAATTTGTTAAATTGTTTTCTATATTTTTTCTTTCTTGTATGTTTAGATCATATATTTTCCTGTATTTTATTAATGTTTCTTTTTTTTCGGTTATTTTGTCCTGTATTACTTTTATTGTTTCTTCTTGTTTGTTTATATCATTATCTATTTCTTTTATTCGGTTTGGGAAATTATCAAGTTCTATCTGTTTTGAGAGTATCTGGTTTTCTATTTCTTTGATTTTTAGTTCAAAAGCTTGTTTTGAATTCTCAAGTTTGTAGTCAAAGTCCTGTGATTCTTTGATTAATATCGTTGTGTCTTTTAAATAGTTTATTGCTTCCTGTGTATCATTTGAAAAAGTTTTGAGTTCTATGAAGTTTGTATTTTTAGGTAATTCTACTTTTACTCCTGGTGTTTTTTTATATTTTTCTTTGAGTATTTCATAGCTTTTGCCGGTTTCAAGCCATTTGTTGAGTTCTTCTGAATTGAATGTTGGTATTGGTTGATCTTTATCATTGTATCCTGATATTCCATTGTTTATAAAATAATTTACTTCATATTTTGGCACAAATTTGTATGTGTAGAGAAGTCCTATTACAAAAAATATTATTGTTGATATTATTATTATGTGTTTGTTCTTCCATAATGTTCTGAATAATTCGCCTAAATCTATTTCATCATCATCAATGTATTGTCTATGTATTTGTTGATTTTGTAAATTCACTTCTTCTTTTTTATTGTTATCTTCCATTTTTTCTCCTGTAAAAAAATTAGCATAAATTTTTCATTGACAAACAAAGTTTGTTTAAAGCAGATCCCGGCTCAGAATCGTACCGGGATGACAAAATTTCAGAATCATACCGGGATGACAAAAATAAAAAAAGTTAAAGTGTTATAGTGTTTAAGGGGTTATGGGTTAAAAATCTGACCCTTTTTTTGTCACTTTGTTACAGCTTTTCCCATTTCACTACTTCGCAAGCTTCTATCTTTCACTACTTCACTCATTCGCACTTCATCTATTTTTACTTCTTTATTATTATTATCATAATAGTTCTTTTTTGGCAAGGTTATAAAAAAAGTTTAGGACTTCAGATTGAAAATCTGGTACATTTATTATATTATATGGTGAAGTGTCATTTACATGTTTTTTAAATTTTTCTACAGAAATAACCATATCATATTTTTTTAGATTTTCTGCTAAAATTTCATAAGATGCTTTTTGAATTTTATTAGTCCAATCACTATAAGATTTAGCCATTTTTTTGCTATATCGGTTATATTTTTGTGAAATAATCCCAAGCATTTTTGGCGGTGTTTTTGGTAAACTATTTTTTATTATTGGATTTCTAAATTCTTCGACTAAATCATTCCACTCAGGTAATACTTTACCTAATCCTTGAACTGCTTGATAACAAAAAAAATCTGGTGAAGTAGGTATAATAAAAAAATCCGAACCCATCAAAACTATTCTATTCATACCACCAGAACTTGGACTCATGTCTAATAAAACATAATCTAATTCATTTCTTTTTGCAGTTTCTCTTATTATTGAATTTAACGCACCTACAAATTGTTTAGCATAACTTGTAAATTTATTACTTGCTAAACCTAGTGTTAATTCTATATCAACATCTGATAATCTAATATTACCTGCTATTAAAAATAAATTTTCATTATTTGTTTTAGTAAGTTTAACTGGTTCAATATTTATTGTTTTACCAGATAAAATTGATTGAAGGTTTTCATAAATATCTTCATTTCCTTTTGTATTATAGAATTGATTAAAATCATCATACTCACTTAAACCCAATGTTAATGCTGTTAAATTACATTGAGGGTCTCAATCTACCATGCCAACTCTACAACCTAAATCTGCTAAAGCCCAACCTAAATTAAAGGTTGTTGTAGTTTTGCTTACACCGCCTTTATGATTATATAATGAAATGACTTTACACATGATTTTCTCCAATATTTATTTACCTTTGTTTCTATTATATCAATTTTTTTTAATAATGTTAATTCATAGGTTTAAAAAAGCCAGTTTTTTTGTTAATCACAATTTTAGTCTATACCATTTTTTTGGACTTTTAAAATTAAAATTTTTTTCTAAAAAATAGAATAAATACGATTTTATATGGATTTACCAGTTAGCACTTCGCTTTGCTCGTTAGTAAAAACCTTCGGTCTAGTTTAAAACCTCTTACTAAAAATACATAGTATTTTGCTTACTAGGATTATTTATAATCCGCTCACAATAATTTTCAGCTTTATCCGTGCTATCCGTGGTAAAAATGCTTTGCTTTAAGGATTCCCACATTCACTGGAATAATAGGGTTAAAAACAAACGCAGATCCCGGCTCAGAATCGTACCGGGATGACAAAATTTCAGAATCGTACCGGGATGACAAAATTTCAGAATCGTACCGGGATGACAAAAATAAAAAAAGTTAAAGTGTTATAGAGTTTAAGAGGTTGAATTAGTAAGACTTTATGATGTTTTTTCAAATAACAATTGTTCTTTTATTTCAATTGATGGCTTTTTTTGAGTTGAAATTAATGTTTCAAACATTTTTTTGGTTTTGCTATCACATTTATAAATAATTTTTTTTAAATCCTCAATTTTATCTATACAATAAAAATTTTTTTCAGGAATAAAATACATTAAAGTTTTTTTGGATTGTTTTAATAAATTTATAACATTGTTTAATGTTCCTTTACTTTGACCATTCCATATCATAAACCCATAATCTGCTACATTTGCCATTTCTTTATCTTTTGCTGCAAAAAAATCAAACCCGGTTAAACCGTTTATTACATTTACTTTTTCAACTTCCCAATTGCCTATATTATTTCTAGCTTTTCCATTACTAGCATATATTTTCACATTTTTATAATCTAAAGAAAAAAAATATTCTTGTATAATTTTATCAACACCTTTCGCATCACCAATTATTACTTTAAAATTTTTTTTTAATATATTTAAAAGCCTTTCTTTAACAAGTTCATCTAAATTAGAAACAGCTCTTGGTCCTGCGATAAAAACTTTTATCATTTTAAATCCTTCGTTTTTGTCATTGCTAAAACATATATTTTATTTAATAATTCGTCTTGTTTTAAAACTCTAGTGCATTCATTTAAAGTTTCACCTGATTCAAATAAATCATCAACTAACAAAATATTGTGCCTTTTATTTGCTTTTTTAAGAGCAATAATTGTATTTTTTACTTTTTTTTCATCTACATTCATGTTTTTTGATTCTTCATTTGAAGTTTTTTTTAATACTTTATCTGTAGTATTGATATTTAAATATTCCGCAATTTTTTTACATATTTCATTTACTGGCTGATATGGTCAGATTTTTGATGATGGAACTGGCAATATTATATCAACCATTTTCAGCTCTTTCCAATTGTCTAAAAAACTTTTTATAATAATTATAATTTCATCTAAAGCTAAAAAATTATTTTGATATTTTAATTGATATACAAGTTCTCCTAATTTAGTCCGCTCTGTTTTAAATTGAGAATATCCATAAATATCATTTCCAAGAAATTCACTCTTTGATATATGTTTATCTAGGACAAATCCTTTATCCCAGTTTCCAATAATTTCTATAGGATTTATTAACATATTTTAACCTTCAAATTTTAGATTTCTTATATTATATCATTATCCAAAGATTTTTAAAAATATTTTGAAGAATTTCCAGACTTTTAAAATTAAAATTTTTTTCTAAAAAATAGAATAAATACCATTTTATATGGTTTTACCAGCTAGCACTTCGCTTTGCTGGTTAGTAAAGACCTTCGGTCTAGTTTAAAACCTCTTACTAAGACTCTTTAGAGTCTGCTTACTAGGGATACTTTAGTATCCCGCTTACTAGAGATTTCATATCTCGCTTACTAGGATTATTTATAATCCGCTCACAGCAACTTCCATTCTCGCTTACTATTGCCTACGGCAATCTTACTGCTTCTTAATCACCATACTTTCCATACTAATTATATTTCTTTCCTTTGTTGAAAATTCTAAGCCTAAGAGTATTATTGTTTTTGTAGAGTTTAAAAAACTTTCATAGTATTTTTTAGCTTTTATCTGGTCTAATGAACTTTTTTTATCAATTTTAAACTCTATTATATAAATTGTTTCAGGAAGTTTTATCACTGCATCAATTCTTCCTCTATTTGTTGCTACTTCGCATTGCACATCTACACCAAGTGCTTTCATATACGCATAAAACACACTTGCATAATATCCTTCAAATCTATCAATGTTGTTTTTTGTGAAATTATTGTTTGCTATTGATGAGTATAATACTTTTAATTCCTTTTCAAATCCTTCAGTATTTCTTTTAGATAAATATTCATAAATATTATTAAGCTGAGTTACCATCTGTGAGTTATTTGTTATATAATCTGCAATAGCTCCCATAAGGGATATCTGAACTTCTTTATTTGGAAAATCTAATTCATAAATCATACCTCTTATTGACTCTCGCTGATTTTTTATTGTCAAATAGCCTGTTTGCCACATAAGAGTTTCAAATTTTATATTATCTACATCAAAACTATTTAAAAGATCTTCATCTGCCTGAATATTCTCGAAATTAGGTAAAAAATAGTTATTTTTTTCA
>JALOAD010000057.1 GCA_023228995.1 Candidatus Muiribacterium halophilum | reverse complement strand
TTGCTTGGGTAAATATATTTTATGAAGTAGTTCAAGAGGCATTAATTCTTCCATTGTTTTATTTAATAAGTAAAGGTCTGGAAAATAAATCAGATTTAAATAATAGAGTTAAAACTGGATTAATAACATCATTCCTAGTTTTTTTATTGATGACTATATTTATGATAACATTTACTGAACCTCTTTTAAGATTTATGGGACAAAAAGAAGAAATTTTGGCTGCAACTGTTACATATATAAGGCTTGAAGCACTAGCAATTCAAATATCTGTTCTTTTTAAATTTATTTCTATAGTTTTAATACTACTTAACAGAAATAAAAAACTTCTTATATTGCTTGGACTTCAAATGATCTTAACAATCCTTTCAGATACATTTTTGGTTAGTAATCTTTCCTTTTCTTTAAATATTGGAGTTAATGGAATAGCAATTGGAAATATATTAGTTAATATATTTCTAGTTATATCAGGAATAAAATTTCTAAAAAGTGAAAAAATATACCTTTTCAATAAAACAAAAAATGATTTTAAATGGCAAAAAGATTGGTTTAAAATAGGTGGATTATCTGGTCTTGAATCTTTTGTTAGGAATGCAGCCTTTACTTTAATGATAATTAGGATGATAAATATGGTTCAGGAACAAGGAACCTTCTGGGTTGCAAATAGTTTTATATGGGGATGGTTACTTCTTCCAATAATGGCTTTAGGAGAATTAATTAAAAGAGATTCAGCCGAAGATCATAATAATGTAGATAAAATGTTTCCTTCATATATGATTATTACAGGAATTGTCTGTGGATTATGGATCTTGACCATTCCATTTTGGAACCTATTTGTTGGGAAATTTATGAATGTAGAAAATTTTATCAATGTTGTATTTATTGCTAAGATATCAATTGTTTTTTATATAATATTTGCATTTAATAATGTTGTAGATAGTATTTTTTATGGACTCGGAAGAACCGATTTAATGTTATATCAATCACTCATTGTAAATACATTCTTTTATGGCGGTCTTTTCATAGCATACAAACAGAATTATTTTGTTCCTTCATTAAACAAAATAGCTATAATGTTTGGTGTTGGAATGGCAATTGATTCGATTATAACTTTCATAATGTTCATATTTTTAAGGAAAAGGAACAAACTTATATTGGTAAAAGAATAATAGTGTCTGGTCTTACCAAATTTATGACCTCTTTTATTACATTCATAAGTGGAATCTCATATTTTATAATTAACACAATGTCGAAAAGAGACACTCATGGTTTAATGAATAAATTCTCTCTATGCCATTTTAAATATTTAACTATACTACTATTTGTTTTTTTTAAATTCATATCTGCTTTAATAGAAAAATTTTTGTATTTATCCTGCTCTATTTTTTTAGAAATTACTATTTTCCCATCATCTTCAAATGATATAAAACCTTTATCAAAAAGAGCATCGTGAATTGGACATAATAATAAGCCGTTATTAATATCCAATTTTTCTTCACCATTAGATTCTGACCATGGTTTTATATGACTGGCATTTAACAATTCTTGAATATCAATTTCACATAAATCACATTTAACAGTACCCTTGTTAATCCTGCCTTTAATCAGTTTTTTTCTAAATAATCCCTGATTAACTCTATATTTTTGCAATCTTTCCTTTTCTTCACCTGTGATTTGTTTAATACTTTCTACATTATCAATTTTTTTTATATCCTCTTTCACTTTTTCAGGTTCATATCTATTCCAGATATTCAATAAATTTTTATCTTCATTTGTATTTTTATCTGGGACACGCACGAATCCCATTTTTTTTAATTCTTTAAAAAAATTTATAACAGTATCATTATTGAATTTATCAACAAAGGAAGAATCTTTAGAAAGTTTTTTTCCTAAACAAAAAAGTTTTTTATTTTTATTCAAAACATTATAAAAATTAATGGTCTCAATATCACCTTGCTCCCCATCATCTTTTTTACCAATAATATAATTAACATAATATGGTAAATTTTCAACAAAATTATATTTATTTTCAACTGGATGTTTTTCATCTGGATTTTTATAATCAAAAACAATTAAAAAAGTATTATCCCCTATTTTTTTTCCATGTTTTGGAAACCAGGCTGTATTTAAATCTTTCTTAAATTCTCCTGTATATTTTTTTACTAATTCACAATCGAAAAAAATATATCCATCTTGCGAACCTTCTTTGCCATTTATCCAATCAGTCTCTGTTTTAAATCCAATCTTTTCTAAATCGTTTAATGAAGTATAATACCTAACAGTTTTAGTTTTAGTTTTATGAATTTCATCATCTAAAAATATAAAAAATTCTTTTGGTTCATTTTTTCCCAAAAAAACCTCCTTTTTAAAAAAACTCAAAAATATATTAATTTTAATAATAATATATTTTATCATAGATAGAATTTAATACAAAAAAATCTTCAATTGCTCAATATCTAGCAATATATTTATTAACATTTTTCAAAATATATACAAATGCAAACAGACAGCAAATAACAGCATTAGCAGGATTAGATGTAGTTGAAAGAAGTTCAGGCACTTCAGTCTCAGGAAGAAAAAAGATAAGTAAATGTGGTAATAAAAGAGTTAGAACAATATTATATTTTCCTACTATGAATGCTATCAGATATAATGAATTATTAAAAAAACAGTATGAAAGATTATTAAGTAACAATAAAAAGAAAAAAGTAGCAATAATAGCATGTATGAGAAAATTAATATTGATCAGTTATTCTATGTTTAAAAATAAAGCTGATTTTTCAGTTGACTTTAATCATAGTATCTGACCCCATCTGATTTATATATCGATTTTTTTTAATTAAATATCCTTTTAATGTTTGTTAATTTGATTCTTTTTTTATCAAAAATAGCAATTTATTATATTTTTTTCTCAGAGTATTGATTTTTCGCTTAACAACATTTTTACTTTTATCAATATCATAATTTTTGTCATAATCCAATCTATTCAATATTTCAAATGATTTTGAAATTATTTTTGTAATCAAACAATCAATTTCTGGATTTAAATTAATTTTGTATTGAAAGTTTTTCTTCTGTAAATTTGATGTAATTTCATCTATTTGCTCAATATTATCTTCAAAATAGTCATAAAAAATTTCATATCCACAATCTTCATATGAATATAAAAAAATTAGTTCACCGATATCTGCCATTAAGGCATTTAAAACTTTTCTTTCATCTGAAATATCTAATTGATTTTTATAGCTTAAATCCGACAATTTTACTTTTAATTCTTCAAGATCTTTTTTGTTGACAAAGTCCTGTAATTGCATCAATTTATCAAAATCAAATTTTGTTTTTTTAGGAATATACACTTTAAACAAATAGATAAATATAATCAAAAAAAGTCCATTTATTCCATAATCAAAAAAATAATTTAAATTATTCATAGTTTGCTACCATTCAAGGCAATTTTGGTAATCCAAGTTTTTTAAGAAACTCATTATGTGTCTGCTTTGCTTTTAATATTTTCTTCTCAATTTCTTCCAATTCTTTATTAACTTCTAAAACATCAACAATAGGTTCAGGTAAAGATGTACTAATATATCGAGAAATATTTAAATTAAAATCGTTTTTTTCAATTTCCTTCATTGAAACACAACGTGAATATCTTTTCTCTTCCTTTCTGTATTGATATGTATCTACAATTTTATCAATATGTTCATCTGAAAGATTATTTTGTCGTTTTCCTTTTTCAAAATATTCACTTGCATTAATAAATAAAACGTCATCAAATTTTTTACATTTTTTTAAAATCAATATACATACTGGTATTCCTGTTGAAAAGAAAAGATTTGATGGCAATCCAATAACAGTATCAATATTTCCATCTTCAAGTAATTTGGTGCGGATTTTCTTTTCAACACCACCACGAAAAAGCACACCATGTGGTAATATTATTGCCATAGTGCCTTCATCACTTAAAAAATGAAATCCATGAAGTAAAAAAGCAAAATCAGCAGCTGATTTTGGTGCAATACCATAATTAGTAAATCGAAAATCATCCGCAAGCGACTCCTTAGGATCCCATCTATAACTAAATGGAGGATTTGCTACAATTGCATCAAATTCAAGCTTTTTTGATGGATTAATTTCATTAAGAATATCCCAGTCATTAACAAGTGAATCCCCATGATGTATAATAAATTCTGAATCTTTCATACCATGTAGTAACATATTCATTCGAGCAAGATTGTAGGTTGTAATATTTTTCTCCTGCCCGTATATTTTTCCAATATTTTCTTTTCCAATATTTTTTCTAACATTTAAAAGCAAAGAACCTGAACCACAAGCAAAATCAAACACTTTTCTTAATGTTTTCTTTTTTCCGGAACTCGGGTCCTGATTATCTAATATAACTATTTTTGATAATATTGTTGAAATTTGCTGAGGAGTATAAAATTCACCAGCTTTTTTCCCAGAACCTGAAGCAAATTGTCCAATAAGATACTCATAAGCATCACCTAAAATATCACTTTCTGTTGAAAAATCTGAAAGACCTTCAGCGATTTTTTTAACAATATTACAGAGTTTTTCATTACGAGCAGTATAATTTTTTCCAAGTTTTTCTGAGTTTAAATTTATCTCAGAAAACAACCCTTGAAATGTACTTTCAAAAGAATCATTTTCAACGTGTTTAAAACCTGCTTGTAAAGTTTTTAATAAATCATCACTTTGAGTTCTTGCTAATTCATAAATACTACTCCATAAATATTCAGGTCTTATAATATAATGAATTTTTCGTCGCATCTGTTTTTCAAATTCTATTGTGTCATCTTTATTTTCTTCATACCATACAGAAAGAGGATTTCTTTTATCATCTTCTTTAAGTTTTGGATAATCTTTTCCAAGCTCTCTTTGAGAGGCTTTTTCATAATTATCTGAAAGATATCTTAAAAATAGAAAAGAAAGCATGTAATCACGAAAATCATCTGCATTCATAGCTCCACGTAACTGGTCGGCAATTTTCCATAAAGTTGCACCTAATTGTTTTTGCATTGCATCAGTCATTATTGCTCCTCCAGAAATTGCTCTTCTTCAAATATTTTTTCATTAAATTTGTAATCCTCTAAAAAGTTATTTAACGTTTTTATAAAATGTTCTTTATTTTCTGGAACCATTTCTTTAGGATCAAACAAAGAATAATTCCCATGACTTAAAAGATCTAATATTCTTTTTTTAACAGGTTCATCTTCTTCAGTTTCCTTTCTTAAACAAGAAGAAAAATGACTAAAGCCATGAAAAGACGCTGTTTTTTCCAATATATTTCTAAGAATATTAAAATGATATGTATATATTTTTTCTGAATCTGCAATTTTTTTTAACTCTTTTAACAATGCTACATGATGAAAAAAAGGTGTTTTTGATGTATCTTTCATTATATATGTCTCATCTTTTGTATTTTTTTGCAAAAATAATTGTCCAGCCTTATTAATTTCATTACATAAAACATTAAAAAACAAAGTGTGATGTGATGAAACAACTACTTTTAAATCTTTACCTTTCATTAATTGTGCTAAATGACTAGCAACTGCAATAACATTATTATCGTCTAAAGAAGAAATAGGATCATCAACATATATATATTTTACCCAATCATAAGATTCTTCTTTATCAACAACTAATTGAACAACTGAGAGAAAAAAACACCATATAAAAATATTTTCTTCGCCACGGGATATTTTTAATTTATCAATTCTTATTGTTTCTTCATCAACTCTTAAACTTCTAGAAAAACTTACAGTTTTTTCATCATAATCAATAAAAAAATCAAAATCAGCATACCTATGTAATAATGGTCGTATTCGATTTTCCATTTCTAATTCTCTTAATCCAGCAAAAAATCTAGAGCCACTATTAAACTTCAATAAGCGTTCAGTATCATTATTCAAATCATTATCCCAATAAAAAAGATCTTCGGTAAAAGCATTATAATATAATGTATCAGCAGTTTTTTCGTCTGTCTCTTCAATAATCTGCTGTCCCAAAGATTTGAACTCCACAGAAAGCCTTGTCTTACCTGTGCCATTATAGGCAAACAATACAATATATTTCTTCTCTTCAAGTAGCATTCTTAAAAACATGGCTATATCTTTTAACGAATCAAATTGTTTGTTTTTTACTATTCTCTTAAGAACAAAATCCAATTTTACAAGCAGCTCATCAGATAATCCCTCTTTCAATCTGTATTGTTCCTCACCTCTTGAACATAAATAATTGTCAGTAAACAGTTTTTTATATTGTTGGAAATTATCGTTATTAAGCTTCTTGTTGATAAGCTTCTTAAAATCTTCTTTATCGAATGTTGATGGAACGGTTATGCTCATTCGTCCACCTCCTCAACAGTAGGGAACAACCCTTGTATTAAACCTTTTTTATGAGTTTTCAGATTTTCTATTTTTTCATTTTGGGCATTAATAAGTTCATCAAGTGAACTTAGACAATCAGCGATTTTTTGTTGTTCCTTTGGTTCAGGTACTTTTAAAAAAAAATATTGAAATTCAGAAATATAATACCTTTTGTGCTCTTTTGCATCAAAATTAATCATTTTCATTGATTCAAACAAAAATTTAATATTATCTTTTTGTTTTATTTTTAAAATTTTTATTGCTGATGATTTAACTTTAAAAGGGAAATCTACATATTTCATATCAACAGTGAAATCATCAAATATGATTACAGGGAAATCTTTAAATATTCCATATGTTTCATTAGTATATCCAAGTATAAAACTTTTATTTGCAGTTAGCACAGGTACATTTTCACCATTATATTCAGTATTATTGACAATATATTTTTCTGGTCTTTCATAATTCAATAAATCGCTTAAAATTATATTTTTCCATTCCATTCTATTTTCAAATTCTGGAAAGCGTAAAGAAGGGACTGTCTTATCTTCCTCTGGAAAAAGTTTTTGCATAAGTCCTTTTTTATGTAATTTGTAGGTTTCTAATTTTTGTGTTTCTAATTCAATAAGTTCATCAAGGGAAGTTAAACAATCAGCAATTTTTTGCTGCTCCAATTCTTCTGGATATGGTAAAAGCATATTAAAAAAATCTTCATTGCTTATATTCAATCTATCATATCTTGCACCCCTATTTGCTTTATAATTCAAATATTTATGCCAATAATTGGTTTTAAAAAAATGTTCAAAAAAATCATTTTGTTCAATATTAAAACGAAATATTAAATATAAAGGGGACATTATACCTTTACCAATTTTATTTTTTGAAATCGGACCAACCGGTGCATTTTTTGATATACGTGGGTTATAAATATAATCACCATTATCTACTAAAAAATAATTTTCAAGATTATTCTCATTAGCAATATTTTTTTTAAAAAAATTATTTTGTTCAATTATTCCATCAATAGCTGAATTTGATAAAACTCTTTTCAAATTAATATTTTTATTTCTTTTAATTTTTCTTTTAGCTAAATCCTTAAGTGAATTAACATTCCATTCTCCACTATTTTCAAATTCAGAAAAACGATATTTCGGTACTAATTTCTTTTTATTTATATTATTCATAAGCTTCAAGACCGGCAATTATACGTCCATTTGCCATTTTTTTTAGTATTGGAATTAAATCTTCTACCAAATTCAATTCTTTTTTTGTTCTTTCTTTCCAACCTAAGTCAAGTGGTTCCATTAAAATATTTAATTTCTCACCATCAAAAATCATACGATTAAGAATTTCATTTACAAAATTCTGTAAATTATCAGTCTCTAATTCATACTTTAATGCAATTCGATTAATTTCATTAACAATTTTATCAGTTTTAAATTTATTGTAATTTTCTTTAATTTCTTTTTCATTTAATGGTTCACCAACTTTAAGAGAATTTATATAATCAATAATATCTTCTTGTTCATCCATTAAATTTGAATTAGAATTCAACATTTTTATTAAATGTTCTCGATTTACTATCCATTTTTCTGGTTCATTTTGAGTATATTTTGAAAGAAGAGACATTATATAATCATAATCAATTATAGCAGAAGAAAATAGGATAAACTCAAAATCAAGTTGTTGAAAAACATCATCTGCTTTTGTTCCTTCTTTAGTTTGTTTTTCTTTTAATTCTTTTGCAGTTTCCAGATAAGAACTTCTGAATGAACGTAATTTATCTTCTGATAAAAGTGATTCTATTTCAGCTTTTTGTTCATCCGTTAAATCTGTAAATTGATCTAGTTGAGTTTTTAATCTTTGAACTTCTTTAAATCTATTTATAAAATTAATTTTTGCAGTATAACCTTGAAGATTGTAAACATCGTGAGCTTCACATACTAAATCTTTTTCTTCCATAAAATCACCTAAGGCAGATACGGCTTTTTTATAATTTTCGATTACGACAGGTGCTGGATCAACCAACCAGATTTCTTTAGCTCTTTTACTATCGACACCTGAAAAAAGTGTTATTGCTTCATCCACATCTGTTGTTTGCCTTCTGAAATCAAGAATATTCCCATAAGGTTTTGTATCATTCAATACTCTGTTTGTTCTTGAAAAAGCCTGTATCAGGCCATGATATTTTAAATTTTTGTCAACATACAAAGTATTAAGAAATTTTGAGTCGAATCCAGTCAAAAGCATATCAACAACTATTACAATATCAATTTTATTTTTGTGTGAATGTTCAGAATTTGGATACTTATGATCTTTAATTCTTTTCTGTATATCCTGATAATATGAATCAAAATCATTCAACCTGAAATTTGTCCCATATTTTTGGTTATAATCGTCTATAATGTTTTTCAAAGCTTCCTTTTTTTTATCTGGTTCACTTTCATTGTCAGCCTTCTCTTGTGGCAAGTCTTCCTGAATCTGCTGAATATCACGAACACCTTCTGCCGGTGGAGAAAACACACATGTTATATTTAAAGAATTATAATTTTCATTTTGTTTTTGACGTTCTTCCTGCATTTCTTTAAAAATTTCATAATATTCAATAGCATCATTAATTGATGATGTTGCTAAAAACGCATTAAATCTTCTTAGATTGGTAGCATAATCATGTTTATCCAAAATTGTATCAATAACACCTCTTTTTACGAATTTGTCTTGATATTTAATATATTTTTTATCATCAGCAGTATAATAATCGATATGAAACCGAAGAACATTTCTATCTTCAATTGCATCTGTTATCGTATATGAATGAAGTAATTTTTCAAAAACATCTTCTGTAGTTTTATATGAACTTATATTGCCATCAATTTGCCTATAATTAGCATTTATGTCAAAAATTGGAGTCCCAGTAAATCCAAAAAGTTGAGCTTTAGGAAAAAATTCTTTTATTGCTCTGTGATTATCTCCAAACTGGGAACGATGACATTCATCAAAAATAATAACAATTCTTTTATTACTGAGGGGTTTCAATCGTTCTTTATAATTTAATAATCCATTTTCATTACTTCTTTGATTAATTCTATTATTTTCATCCAAAGCAAGTCCAAGTTTTTGAATTGTTGTAACAATTACTTTATCACGATAATCTTCGGATAATAACCTCTGAATTAGAGTTTCAGTATTTGTATTTTCTTCAACACAATTTTCCTGAAATTTATTAAATTCATCTCTTGTCTGTTTGTCAAGATCCTTTCTATCAACTACAAATAAACATTTTTCAATATCAGGATTATCTTTTAATAATGTGGAAGCTTTAAATGAAGTCAAGGTTTTACCTGAACCAGTCGTGTGCCAGATATATCCGTTGCCTCTATTTTCATGAATACAATCAACAATTTTTTTAACTGCATAAATTTGATAAGGTCTCATAACTAATAATTTTTTTTCGGTAGCAACAAGAACTATGTATCTACTTATCATTTGACCTAGAGTACATTTAGGAAGAAACTTTTCAGCAAAATCATGTAAATGTGTTATTTTATTGTTAATTTCATCAGCAAATTGATAAATTGGTAAAAATCTTTCCTCTGCATTAAATGCAAAGTGTTCTTTATGGTTATTTGCAAAATAATATGTATTACTTTCGTTACTGACAATAAAAAGTTGCATGAAACATAATAAAGTATTCGTAAAACCATTTCCGGGTTCGTTTTTGTATTCTACAATTTGTTCCATCGCTTTTTTAGGTGTAACTTGAAGTGTTTTGAGCTCAATTTGAACAACTGGAACCCCATTAATTAAAATAATTACATCATATCGCTGATGACTGTTTTCAGTATTAATTCTAAGTTGATTAATTACTTCAAATTTGTTTTTACACCAATCTTTAATATTAACTAGAGTATATTGAAGAGGAGTATCGTCTTCTCTAAAAAATGTATTTATTTCTCGTAATGTCTTTGACGCTGTAAAAACATCAGAGATAATAATTTCATCCCTAAGACGAGCAAATTCAGAATCACTCAATTTAACTCTGTTAAGCCTTTCAAAATGTTCTCGGAAATTATTTTCAAGTGAATTTTTATCTTTAATATCTTTGCGATATGTATATTTAAGATCTTGTAGTTTATTTATAAATAAATCTTCAATCTGCTTTTCATTTTTCATTATATACGCCTTGTTTATAATTTTATTTTTTGAAATTAAATTTATATAATTACATACCAAATTGAACTATTTTGTTGCCAAAAAAACTATTTTTATAGTAAAGTTAAAGTATTTTATCAAAAAAAATACTTACTTCAGTAAATGAAAAAGCAAAAATAGTCTAAGATAAAAATTGTAATTGAAAATACTAAAAAGTACAAGATAAAAATTCATAAAATCGATATCACCTATGAAAAATTAGCAATTAGAGCAAAAATTACTTTTTTAAAAATTTCTGAAATCAATATCTATTAATTCTACTATTATTTAAAAAAAGCATTTCCAAAAATAAAAGGATTTCAGAATTAATGAAATATTTAAGCAGATAATCTGTTTCAAGCCATTTTTAAATCCAACTATTAAAATAATAACATTTTTTTAAGTTAAAACCATGTCATCTTTAGGTTTTATTTGTCGACCCCCCAAAGTTTTTACACTACCGAAGGTCGACAGATTTTTATGATTTTTTTGATCAAAGAAAATTAGATTATAAAATAAAGTGATATTTACACATTATAATATTATACAATAATAAAGAGGGTTTTCTCAATATATTAGATAAACAAAATATTTTTTAAATTCAGTACACGGACCAAAAAATCTTCGAGTTGACAAAGCAATAACATGGATTGCTGAACTGATCAGTAATGACAGTGCAAAGATGGTGTTGTAAAGTACAGAGCAGAAACTGGATTCCCGCATTCGCGGGAATGACAACATTCTTTTCTCTTTCACCATCTCACTACTTCACCACTTCACGGCTTCTAAGAACAGATCCAGGCTCAGAATCGTAACTAGGATGACAAACTTTTTTATATTACATTTTACTTCGATTAAGTAAACTTATAATTAGTCTTTTGACTGTTTCTGATTCTTCGGCTTTACTATTTGCAATATAAAGTGTTAATGATGCAAGCGTTTCATTACTAATAATTGTATTATTATTTTTTTGAAGCATTTTATTTTTTTCTAGAAAAAGGAGAAAACATGCAGCTGCTATTCTTTTATTGCCATCTACAAAAGAATGATTTTTCACAATAAAATATAGTAAATTTGCTGCTTTTTCTTCGATTGAAGGGTAAAGTTCATTTCCAGAAAAGCTTTGTTTTATTTGATTAATTGAGCTATTAAAACTTTTATCTTTAGGTTTTGCAAATATATCTGATTTGAATTCAGAATTCATTTTATTAATCATTTCGATATATTCCTCATAATCAGGAAATACAGTTTCAACAAAAGTTTTACCTTTTTGATCTAGTTTTCCATTGTCGTAATCATCAAGTAATTTTAGTCCTTTTGAAAATAAATTAAGCCATTCAGAATTGTTTTCAGCATTTTCAATCTCTTTAGCAATTACTCGATTTAATATACTGATACCATCTTTTAAAACTTTTATCTCCTGATTTTTTTGAGCTAATCGTTTTTCGTTAATGACATAACCTTCTGTAAGATAATCTTTTAATAGCTTTGTTGCCCATATACGAAATTGGGTTCCTAAAACGGAGTTTACGCGATATCCAACAGATATAATTACATCTAAATTATAATGTAATACTTCTCTTCTTATTTCTCTTTGACCTTCTTTTTGAACTTGTGCAATTTTTGCACAAGTTGAATTTTCTTCAAGTTCTCCAGTTTCAAATATTTTTTTTATGTGTTTTGAAATAGATGTTCTATCAGTATCAAAAAGATGAGCTAACTGATATTGATTCAGCCAGACAGTATCAGTTGTAAATTTTACTTCTATTTGTGTTTCACCATCTGCTGTTTTATATATTTCAAATTTATTTCCTGGTTCATTTTTCATAATGTTTTCCAATTTATAATTTAATTATATTTTAATAATTATAACATATATAAAATCAGATGACAGTTCTTCTCACCATTCACTGTTTTTAAGTTAGACGTTTGTGGTGAAATGGTGTAAGGAAAAACATTAGCGTGACTGAAGTCACAATTAGTACAGCTTGTCATTATATGAAAAGCTGATATTAGCGATGTTGACGCATCTAATGAAGATAGTGAGAGGGTTAAAAAGTCAGTAGGATTAAAACCCTATAAACCCCACAAACCATAAAAATAGCTGGATTCCCGTTTCCACAGGAATTACAGTCATAGATCAATTATATCTCCGGCATATAGATGATTGATATCTGTTTTCATATATTTTTTTAGTATTGAATATGAATCAATTCCAGTACAATGTCCAAAATAGCAATATTCGGGATCAAGTTCATCTATATATTGGGAAATTTCTATAAGTTCATCTTCATTTTTGTGAAGTAAATGTGTTCCGCCTATAATTGCATAAATTGGTTTTTTTAGATTGTTTCTAATATATTCAATTGTATTTTTTATTCCTGAATGTGTACAACCAAGTATTATAACTATTTTGTTTTTATATTCAATTGCCATTGCCATATCATCTATCATGATATCTACCCTGTTATCAGACATTATATGTCCTGAATTTTTTTCATATTTACGAGGTATTTCACCAGTTAAATATATTTTATCGTATATTTTTGTAAAGTTTTGGGTGAATTTTAATAATATATCTTTTTTTATTAAATTTTCTTTATTAAGTTTTTGACTTATTCCTGTATATCTATTGCTATTACTTGAAATTCTTTTTGTAAAACATTTTTCATGCAAATAAAAAGGTTTATATTTCATACTATCGAGTATATGAACAAATCCGTCAGAATGATCATAATGACCATGACTTAATACAAATATATCAATAAAATCTGTGTTAATATTTAGAGTTTTTAAATTATGTTGTATTGCTAAACCTTGTCCTGAATCAAAAAGAATTTTTTTACCATTGTATTCAATTAAAAGACTTAAACCATGTTCTGCAAGAAAATCTGGTTTTCTTGCAGAATCCACAGTAATTATCTTTATATTTAAATTACTCATTTTATCTTTGAAGCAAATGAAGAATCTATTTCCATTAACATTTCATAAGTTTCTCTGTGTGAATAACCAATAATATTTTTTTCATTTCTGTATGGAAAACTTAAAGCTAATCTGCTTATATTTGCTGCTTCTCTGTATTTTTCTGGATAAACATCGGTTGGAACATTAAGAATTCCCATGCTTAATCTAAGTTTGCCTCCAAATTTTTCAAGTGTATCTGCATACAATGAATCATATTTTAAAGATCTTAAATTTGGAAATCCTGAAGTCATTGGAGAATCACCAAGTATTGTTCTCATAATCGATACTGAATCATTACATACCGCAAGCATTCCATATCCATTCATTGGAAATTTATTTTCTTTTTGAATACTATTGTATAATTTCATAGTATACATAGCAGAATGTACAAGATTTCTCTGATCAATCAATTCATCATGAATTGAAACTATTTTTGTTCCAGTCCAATTTGAATGAGTCCATATTGCAGGTTTCCATATTGTTCCTTGATGTAATTTATTATCTGAAGGAATTCCCATATACCATTTTACTAACGCAGTAGGAACTTTTTTGCCTTTTTTATAAACTGCAAGTACAAATTCTGAATGATTTGAAGGAAATAAAACTTTTTTATTATTTATTTGAGTTGTTACAAAACTTGGTATTTCTAGAGATAAGAATTCACTACCTTTTTTAATACTATATCCGCCATAATCAACTCCCATTCTAACTTCAAATGCAACTGTTTCATATTCATCACTAACTTTAAGTACATTTATAAGATCTACCGGTCTTTTTAATGTATAATTAGCAGAATCAGTTTTAAAAACAACTTCTGAGTAAACTCCATTTGAATCATGATTTGAAATCTGATTTAGAACATCTGCTAACCTTATTGAATTTATAATTGTTGCATCAGGAATATTTATAAGATTTGACATTTTACCTAATTCTTGTGAAAAATTACCACTTACCTTATTCCATTTTGATTTTGGTAATTCATCTGAAAATATAGAATCGTTTTCATCTAAAAAACTCAAACTTCCTACTGTTGAAAAATCATCTTTTATAAAAGCTGGAGTATTTTCAACATTTCCAACTCGTGTAAATCCACTTCCTAAATATTCATGTACAGCTTTAAAAATTGCAGGATCGGCAATTAAAATATGATCTTTATCAATAGTTTCAAGCAATTTTGCAATTTTTGCAGGATCTGAATTTAATACAACTTTAGACATTATCTTTATATATTGCTTAAATTCTTCATCTTTAACTGCTGAAAGATAATTATCAGGATTTTCAAAAACATCTTTTGGAATTTGAGATAATATCATCTGTTTTAATGCAGCAGACAACATAACTTTTTCTTGTTGAGATAAAGTTTCCCAGACTTGTTCAATACTAACTGCTTGATTTTTATCAGTCCAAACACTTTCAAGAAAATCTCTTCTGTCACTATTGGTATCTGACCATATAAATGTTATAAAGCTCAAAATCATTATAAAAACTAATAAAAATTTTTTCATATTTCCTCCATTGCCCATTTATCTATATGATACAAAATTTCAATTTAATTAAACAGTAACACTTCGTTACAATGCTTTTGAATAAAAAATTCCTCTATTTTGAATATTTCTTTTTATCTGTTTGTTATTTTCAAGAATTGAAAGATGTTTATTTATTTCATTTCTATGAATGCCTAATATTTCTTCAAGATCTTCTAAAGTACAAGGTCTTCTTTTTATTGTAGATAAAATAGTTTCATCAA
Organism: Candidatus Muiribacterium halophilum; assembly: GCA_023228995.1. GTDB lineage: Bacteria > Muiribacteriota > Muiribacteriia > Muiribacteriales > Muiribacteriaceae > JALOAD01. The sequence continues at coordinate 5,477 of JALOAD010000057.1, read as the reverse complement.
CATTATCCTGTACAATATTTACTTTGGAATTAGAATTATTTCTTGAAATAATGTCAATATTATCAAATTTCCATGATTTTTTGATATTTTCAAGCATTTCTCTTGAAGCTGGATAAATATCACTTAACACTCCCGGTCTATCAAGAGTATTTAATTGTATAGAATCAGGATTGATTTTTTCAACTATTTTTCTCATCTCTTCTAAATTTTCAGCAGAATCGTTATATTCAGGTAAAATAAAAACTTCAAGCCAATACTTACCTTTAAATTCTTTTCGAAGCTGTATAAGCCCATCAATATAATTATCAAAATCTATTTTATTGCAAGGACGATTTATTTTATCAAATACTTTTTTACTTCCAGCATCAAGTGAAGGAAGAATAAGATCTGCTTTTAATAATTCCTTACGAATATGTTTATCACCAAGTAAAGTTGCATTTGTAAGTACTGCAATTGGAATGTGAGAATATTCAGATTTAATAAAATCAATAATTTTACCAATTGAAATATTAAGTGTTGGTTCTCCAGAACCTGAAAATGTTATATAATCTGGATGTTTATTGTTTTTTAAATAATCTTTGATTTCTTCTACAATTATATCAGTTGGGAAATATTCTTTTCTATCAACTGTTAAATCTGTAGTTTTACCAACTTCACAATAAACACAATCAAGAGAACAAATTTTTAAAGGAACAACATCAACACCAAGAGAACTACCTAATCTTCTTGATGGAACAGGTCCAAACAAATATTTATAATCTCTCATACTTTACCTCTTTTTTTTATTAATTATAATATAAAGACAAGGCATAAGAAACAATGCAACTAAAGCTTCCATACCTAATCCACCGATTGCAGCAAGTGCCATAGGTTGTAGCATATCTCCACCTTCTTCAAGATTCATTGCAAGAGGAATAAAACCAACCATTGTTGTCAAAGTAGTCATAAGCCTTGGTCTTAAACGCAATACAGCTGCATCGATTATAGCAATTGATGGAATTAAATTGTTTGTTTTTTCAATATCTTCACTAGAAGTTATAAGAAGAACTCCATCATTTACACTTGCTGATATTACTATTAAAAGACCTATTATTACTGTAGCACCTAAAGGTATTCCTGTAAAATACAAAAGATAAACAATACCACTTAGACAAACTGGAATACTTATCATAATTAGAAATGGTAATTTTAAAGAATTAAATTGTACTGTTAAAACTATAAATGAGAAAAATATTGAAAATATCATAACAGTAAATACAGTTTTTTTCATATCGCCCATCATTTTTACCTTTCCACCATAACTAATTTCATATCCAGCTGGTAAATCTAGTTTTTCAAGTTTTAAAGATAATATTTCAACTGCTCCAGCAAGATCATTTGATGTAATATCACATTCAATAGAAACCTGTTTTATCTGACTTTCCCTATTTATCTCAACTGGACCTTCATCCATTACAACTTCAGCAATATCACTAATTCTAATAGGAATTCCCTTTACATTAGTAATAATAATGTTTTCAATATCTTTTCTTGAATTTAAAAGAATTTCAGGAATTTTAACAACAACATCATAATACTCATCATTTTCTCGATAGTCAGTAGCTTTAGCTCCTTGAACAAGACTTCTTACTGTAGTACTAATTTCAGCCATTGTAATTCCAAGATCATAAGCACGAGTTCTATCAATATGAATTTTTATTTCAGGTCTTGTTGAATTAACAGAAAAAGCTACATTTTGTAATTCATCCATTGTTGACATTTCTTTAACAGCTTGTTGAGCTAATTTATTCAAAACTTCTAATTTTTGACCTTTTATATTAACTGCAATATCAGAACCTTTATTACCCATAATACCTTTAATTGCAGCTTGTCTCACCATTATTTTAGAGTCTGGAATATTTATTTTGGAAGTAATACTTCTAAGTTTATTAACATAATCAGATGTTGAAATATTTCTCTTTTTTTTATCAATCATCTGAATATTAATCTCACCTTCATTTGTCATTTCAAAAGTTGTAAGACCTTTTAATTGACCACCAGAAAGTGAAAAATAATTATATATAACTTTTTCATCTTTAATCTTTTGTTCAATTTTTTTTAAAACATTATCTGTTACACTCAAAGAAGTTCCAGCTGGCATTCTAACTTTTATCATTATTCTTCCATCATCTATCATTGGAAGAAACTCTCCACCAGTACTTCTTAATAAAACAAGTGAAAAAAAGGTTAAAATAACAAAAAATAATATAGTAAAAACAGGTGATGAATTTGTTTTATAAAGAATTTTTTTATAAAAAACACCTAATTTATCAAACATATTGTCTGAAAAATTACTTTTTTCTCCAGCTTTCTTTTTTTTAATAAAAACTGATGAAATCATAGGAGTTACAGTAATTGCCATAAAAAGACTTATAACAACAATTCCTGAAATAACAAGTATAAGTTCTCTAAAAAGTAAACTTGTTAAACCTTCAACAAAAAGAAATGGAAAAAATAAAGCAAGAAAAGATATAGTTGACGCAATTATAGCAATTCCGACTTCAGAAGTTGCTTTAAAACAAACTTCCTCATTATCAGCATCAGGAAGCTCTTTTCTATATCTTGTAATATTTTCTAAAACAACAATTGAATTATCAAGCACAATTCCAATTGCAACAACAAGTCCACCAAGTGAAAAAATATTAAGAGAAAATCCAGCAACTTTCATAAGACCAAAATTCAAAATTATAGTTATAGGAAGTGTAAAAAGCATTATAAATACTTGTCTTATACTTCCAAGAAAAAAATACACAACAATAACAAGAAGAATTAAAGCACTAAAAGCTGCATTTTTAACACCATTAATACTTTGCCTAACATAAATAGCCTGATCTTCAAAAGATTGTATTTTTATACCACTAGGAAGTGATGAATTAATATCTTTTAATCTAAGAGAAAGACTATCAGCAATTTGAACCGTATTAGCAGAAGCTTCTTTAAGAATAGAAATTTTAACACATTCTTTTCCATTCATTCTAGTAATCATTCTTAATTCTTCAGAAGAATCCGATACTTTTGCAATATCTTCAAGCAAAACTTTATGAAAATCACTTTCAAGAAGAAGGATTTTTTTAATATCATCAATACTTGAATATCTTGCAGGAGTTCTTGCAATAATCTCTTTATCACCAATAATAAGCCTAGCCCCAGCCTGTTCAATATTTTCTTCTTGAAGTCTTTTAATAATATAATTAATTGAAAGACCATGTTTTTCCAAAGATTCAGTATCAATATCAACTTTTATTTCACGAATTTTACCACCAATTATCTCAGTACCAGCAACACCTCTAACACCAAGAATAATATTTTCAAACCAGTTTTCAACCCAGCTTCTAAGTTTTATTCCATCCCATATATCAGAACTAACAATAAGTTGAGTAACAGGAAGCTGTGATGGATCTGCCTTAAAAACATAAGGAGTATCAACATCTTCAGGCAATCTTGAATTAGCTCTCGTCATAGCTGCTAAAACATCCTGAAAAGCTATATCAATATCACTTCCATATTGAAAATAAACAGTTAAAGAATACAAACCTTCAACACTTGAAGATTCAATATAATCAAGCCTATCAACTGTAGAAATAATTTTTTCAAGCGGTTCTGCAACCTCAGATACAAGTTCATTTGGAGTTGCACCAGGCCATTTTATCTGAACTTTTACAACTGGATAGGTAATTTTAGGAAGAAAATCAACTGGAATACCAAAATAACCATAAATTCCAACAACTGTTAGAAGAAGTATAATTGCAGATAAAGCAGTTTTTTTATAAAGTGAATAATGAGTTAACCTCATTTATCACCTCCGATTTTAGCTTGTTTATTTAAAATTTTAACAGGTGAATTATTTTTAATACCATCAATACCATTTACAATAACTTTATCACCAAAAACTAAACCTTTAATTATTTCAATATCAGCACCATTTTCTATACCTTTATACACTTTTTTTTGTACAGCTTTATTGTCTTCAACAGTAAATATTGAAAAATCACCATCTTTATCAGTAAATACAGCAGCAGAAGGAATAACCACAGTATTTTTAATTTCTTTTAAAGATATTGATAATCTAGCAAACATACCTGGTAAAAGAACAATATCATTTTCAATATCAACCTCAAAAGGTCTTGTTCTTAATTTATTATTAAGATAAGGATATACTTTTTTGACAAAACCATTAAATTTTTGATTATTATAAGCATCTAAAACAATATTAACTTCCATATTTTCCTTAATATCCATAGCATATTTTTCATAAACAGTAGATTTAATAATCAAAGTTTGAGGTTCATAAATAGAAACAAGTTTTTGCCTTGGACTTAAATATTCACCTTCTTTTACAAGAATTTCTTCAACAATTCCATCCCATGGAGCTTTTATAATATAATCTCTTGATTGTTCCTGTGCTTTAATAAGAGCTGCATTTACTTTTTCAAAACTAGCACGAGCAATTTCATATTTTTCAGCAGGAAGAACATTATTTTTATAAAGAAGTTCAGTTCTATCCAAATTACTTTTTTCTTTACGCATTTCTTCTTCTAAAGATGCAATAAGAGCATCAATACCATGAGTTCTACCAATTATAATAATATCCTGATCTTTTTTAACCATATCTCCTTCTCTAACTTTAATCTCAGCAACAGGACCTTCAGCAGGAGAAGCCAAAGATGCATTATGATAAGGTTCTACGCTTCCTGTAAGGTCAAGAACTTGAGTAATATCAGTTGGTTTTACATCAATAACATCAACAACAGCTAATTTTGCTTTTTTTTCAACAATATCTGTTTTATTGCTTTTATTTCCCACAAATACCACCAAAGACAAAGCAATAATAACAATTAATAGAATTCCAATTTTTTTAATATTCATAAATATCTCCATTTTTTTTATAATCTAATACAGTTTAAAGTAATTTTGAGGTAAAAGGAAATTTTAAATGCAAAAAAAACAAAATCGGGGTCAAACCTGTGTAGGCTGTTGAAAAACTTAAAAAATCAAGGATTGATACAAAATAGGGTCTGTGCCGAGCTCTAAATTTAGCTTACATAGGTCGGCCTGACCATGCTGTTTATTTTTAAAGTTAATTTTGAAAAAAGAAAACTGCATTTTTCAACAGTCTGCACAGGTCTGACCCCCAATTGCGACCCCCAATTGTTCCTAATCTGACTTCCATCCACTAAGGGTATTCTTTTTATCCTTCTATCTTCTTCATTGACTATCATTATTGGTACCTGATTGTCTCCTTCAATTGAGAATTCTCTTGATACTGTTCTACTTCCACTTCTTTCAGCGACTGAAAAGTCCACTTTTGCTTTGACTATTATATCCATGAAATTTCCTTTGTATAAAGTGAAATCTGCCTGTGTGAAGTATTCTTAAAATCTTTCTTTGAAACCCCCGTGTTATAATATTTTCCCAGTTTCAGTATCTACATTTATTGA
>JALOAD010000062.1 GCA_023228995.1 Candidatus Muiribacterium halophilum | reverse complement strand
TGGTCCTTATTTATTTTTTTACAAGTAAAGACATTTCCTTTTTTACTAATTACTTCACAAAAGATATTATCAACCAAAATATATTTACCATTTTGCCACGAAAATATAAAGTCCTTTGGTATGTTATTTATACGTTTAGAATTAAACCTTAAATATAAGTCTCCACCAACAATAGGATTAAATCCTTCTGGAATTGTGGTTAAATTGCTTAAATATAAATTCCATCCTACAGTTGGATTAAAACCTTCAGGTATAGAGGTTAAAGAGTTTAGATCTAAACATCCCCCAACAGTAGGATTAAATCCTTCAGGAATTAAGGTCAAAGAGCTTAATTCTAAATTCCACCCTACTGTTGGATTAAAACCCTTATGTATAGAAGTTACTGAGCTTAAATCTAAACTTCCTCCAACAGTAGGATTAAATCCTTTAGGTATGGTGATCAAAGAGTTTAGATATAAACCACCACATATTGTAGGCTTAAAGCCTTCAGGTATAGATGTTACTGATCTTAAATATAAACTACCACCTATTATAGGATTAAATTCTTCAATGATTGAGGTTAAAGAGTTTAAATATAAATTTCCACATACAGCAGGATTAAAACCTACTGGAATTGAAGTTAAAGAACTTAAATATAAATCTCCTTTAATTTCTTCATTTCCGTAAAATTGATTTTCTGTAATAGATATTTTTTTGCAAAAATCTATTATTTCTTTTTGATTTTTCATTTTATTATTGTTTTATCAATTAATTACAATGCAAAATTAATACTATTTCTCGATATAGAAAAAGAAAAAAAGAATATCTTAACACATAATTGTTACTTCAAGTAACAACTTCTGCTCATAGATTAAATTCTTGTAATTGTTCAATTAATTATTTTACTTTCATCTCTTTTATTTTGTAATTGTTAATATCCTATATAAACTAACATTTCATTTTCAAAATCAAATGTTTTTAATAGGTAGATATAATTGAAATGTGTATACTCTCTATTAGAGACATCCATTAATAAGTATTTAGACTTTGAAATTTCATTTGATATTTCAAGATAGTTACTATTAAAATTATATATCAAGTTATCAAAGTTATCATTATTCTTTTCATTATTAATTTTATCAAACCAACTCAATATAGTATTTTTATTATCTTGTATAAGTGCCTCTAAAAACAATTTATTATCTGTTACCTTAAATGTTGTATCACTATCTTTATAGTTTATAAAGAAATCCTCTGTATGATTACTTAAAATTTCTCTTTCATTATTAATGATGATTTCTGATATTTTTTCAAAAGAATCTAAACAATCCCAAAAAATAGAAACACTACCATCTTCATATTTTCTCCCTATTGATTTTTTTAATTCTTCAAAGGTCATATTATGATATTTATCATAATCTTTCTTAGATACTTTACCTAAATATGTTCTATAAGCCATCTTCTTTTCTTTTTTAGTTTATTTATATATAAGTTTCACATAATAATTCTGATATTTTATTATGTCCATTTTCTATTCTAATTTTTGCAAAAATACAACATTTTATTTAATTACCAAAATTTTGAAGAAAAGTTATCATATAAAGTAATTAAATATGTTCTTAATTAAGACTTGATAGAAAAGTTAAAATTATTAAATAATGTATAAATATAATAAAAATTTGTACTATATTTATTTTAACTTTAATCTATTTCTAATTCTCTATCTAATCTGTTTTTAATCCATTATTTAATTCTTATTATATCTGAGTATCTTCTAATCCACTATCTAATCTTTTTATTTTCTTTCTATTTTAATTTCTGTAAATATTAATGTTTTAATCATTTTTTCCATTTTAGTTGGATAATTAAAATTTTAATTATATCTTTGCAAATTGAATGAAGTTTTATTCAATAAAACAATAAAACAATAAAATATGGAATTAATAGATCAAGTATTAAGTTTATCACAATTATCAGAACTTTATAAATTAGGTTTTGATATAGTTGATAAATCAAGCATGTGTTGGATTAAACATCCTGACAATGATAAGATGGGTTTGACAATTTTCAATAAGGAATTATATGATAAAAAAGAAATAGAATGTATTCCTACTTTATCTATAGGTGATATAATAGATATATTACCAAATGAATTAAATATTAATACAAAATATCATAATGGTATATACACTTTACTGTTAAATAATAAAGAAGTATATTATTCCAACGAATCAAATTATTATGTATTTTTTACAGAAGATAAATTAATTGATACATTATATGAAACACTAATATTTATTATTACTTACTTTTAATATAAATTAATATGATAAATACACGTGAATTAAGAATTGGTAATGTAATAATTTTTACAGAAGATAATACAATTTCAAAAGTAATTGAAATTGATAATGAAGGGATTCAAGTAAAAATAGGTGATGAAATTACTTGGATTGAAAAGGAGACATTTAATCCTTTAATATTAGATGAGGAAATTTTATTAAAATTAAATTTCATTAAAAAAGATAATATATTTTCTATTAATATACCTAATAGTAATCATTATTTTGATATATTTATCTATGAACACAAATGGTATTGTAAATTAAATGGTTTTACTATTGAAATTAATTCTCTACATAAACTTCAAAACTTATATTTTATATTAATAGGAAAAGAATTAAATGTTGAAGGATTAATTATATAATGTATTATTAAACATAAAAATAACTTAATATGTGAAAAATAGTAGTATACAATATATAAGATTTTAGTTAATGAAAATACTAATTCTATTCAAATTCACCAGATTTTATATCTACTATATGTTATGGAGCAGAGGAATTAGAAATAGAAAAAGTATTATATAAATAAAATGGAAAAAATAAAATTATATGATCAATAATAATATAAAAGTAAATATATTTATTCTATTTCTGAAAGATAATAATATCTATGAAGAGTATATTATGGAATATAAAGCAAATGAAAGAAACACATTAAATGTTATGGAATTTTTATCATCTACATATGAGAGTATGTATTTATCAGATAGTTTTACATGGGTTTCCACAAGAAAAGGTTTTACATTTTGGCGTAAAATTGATGATGAATGGATGTTACTAAAAGATAATTATATACAAAATAGAAGAAATGAATTATTAAATAAAATATTATGATAGATAATAATGTAAAAGTTAATATGTTTATCCAATTTCTAAAGGATAATAGTATTTATGATAATTATATGAAAGCATATAAAGAACAAAATTATAGATCAAATATTATAGAAGATTTATTATCAACACACGATGGAGTTTATTTAATTCATCTATTTTCATGGGGTAAAACAAATAATGGTTATGATTTTTGGAGTATAATAAATAATAAATGGTTACTACAAAAAGAAAATTATTATAAGCAATATAAAAGAAATGAAATATTAAAAGAAATCATATGATGGATAATAATGTAAAAGTTGATATGTTTATCAAATTTCTAAAGGATAATAGTATTTATGATGATTTTATGAAAGCTTATAAAGAACAAAAATATAAATCAAATATTATAAAAAAATTATTATCAATACATGATGAACTTTATTTAATTTATCCATTTGTGTGGCATAAAACAAATAATGGTTATTATTTTTGGAGTATAATAAATAATAAATGGTTACTACAAAAAGAAAATTATTATAAGCAATATAAAAGAAATAAAATATTAAATAAAATTTTATGTTAGATAATAATGTAAAAGTTGATATGTTTATTCAATTTATAAAGGATAATAGTATTTATAATGATTATATGAAAGCTTATAAAGAACAAAATTATAGTTCAAATATTATAAAAGATTTATTATCAATACATGATGAACTTTATTTAGTTCATTCATTTGTGTGGTATAAAACAAATAATGGTTATGATTTTTGGAGTATAATAGATGATAAATGGTTACTACAAAAAGAAAATTATTATAAGCAATATAAAAGAAATAAAATATTAAAAGAAATTTTATGATGGATTATTTTATTGAATTTCTAAAAGATAATAATTATATAAAAACATGTAATATATCCAATATTAGAAGTTTATTATTAGTTGTGGAAGATAGAATTTATGTTGGTTGATTATTTAGTTAGAAAAACTCAAAAATAGATAGAGTATTTGAAAAATTATAATTTAATTATATTAATATAATTATTATAGTGATTATGTGTTCACTTTGTTTATTTAACATATAATTAACATTATTTATTTTTTTATATCAAATAATATTATTACTTTTGCATTGTAATTAAACAATATGGAAATTCATTACTAAGGATATGAATATTATAATTAAAATGATAATTGTTCTAATACTAATATCATAATTAGTGGAGAAATAAAGTAAAAATAATTTAATAAAATATAAAATGAAAAGAAAATTAATTAAAGCATTTGGAATTATTGTCATCACAATGTTGATAAACATTATATTAATAAGTTGTATAGATAATGCTAATAGTAAAATATCACATGATACTAAGGTCCAACAAAAAGTTACCACATCAAAGGTGATGAAATGTTTAGAGAGCAGTAGAGTTCCAACAACTGGAGCTTCTTCTTATTATGTTATTATGCAAGATACAAAAACATCTAAAAGATATTTTGTAGTATCTAATATTAATGGTGGTACAGAGATCCAACCTTTAGATTAATTTTATTATGCAAGAAAAACAAACTAAAATAATTAATCTATTTGGTGGACCTGGTTCTGGTAAATCCACTGGTGCTGCTTATATATTTGCTAAGCTTAAATTAGCTGGAGTAGATGCTGAATATGTATCTGAATTTGCAAAGGATAAAGTATGGGAAAATAATAAAGAGGTATTCAAATGTCAAATGTATGTTAGTGGTAAACAGATGTTTAAGATTACTCGTTGTTATGGTAAGGTAGATATAATAATTACTGACTCTCCTTTTGTATTGGGAGCTATATATTCACCAGAAAAAGTAAAACTAGTAGATGCTTTGATAGAAGAGTTTGATCAATATAAATGGGTGAATCACAATTTTTTTATAAAGCGTATAAAAAAATATAATCATAATGGCAGACACCAAACTGAAGAAGAAGCAAATGAAATTGATTATAAATTGAGAGATTTTTTAGAAAATAAAGTTCATAATCATTATATAGAAGTAGATGGAAATGTAGATGGTTATGATAAAATAGTAGAATATGTGTTAAATTTAATAAATTGAAAAATAAATAAAATAAATTATTATGGATAATAAAGGATGGATAGTTGCAATTATAATTATATTAAACTCAATAGTAATTATATTAAGTATATTAAGTCTCTATATTAAGTACCAAAAAAGTAAAATTGATGAAAATTTCAATACTAAATTCGAAATATTAAAAGACACTAAAATAGTATATAAAGGGGATACTGTATATGTGAAAGCAAAATCAGAAATCAATGATATGGTTATTTTATCAACATGGGAACCAATTCATATTGATAGTGTTGTGTTATTAATAAAAAATAAATAAATTATGAAAAAAGATAGTTATAAAGAATTTTTTTTATATTGGTTATTTAAGATATTTGTTATTACTGGAATGATAGGATCTATATATGTATTAATTAATTTTTTACATAAGATAAGATATCTTTTTGATGAGTATATGACATTTTCATCAATTTGTGTAATAACATTTATATTTTTTAATTATGTATATTTTGATCATTTGTCAAGTATATTTACATTTGGATATAAAATTAAAAAATATGAAGATAATGAATATTTTTTAGTATTTGAAAAAAAACTCGGTTTATTTGGTATACCTTATTGGATTGAGTGTTTTACTTATAGAAATATAAAAACCATAGAGGAAGTACAAAGTTTGATATCAAGTGAATATGATGATCAAAATGAAAGAAAAAAATATTATTATTCATTTAAGTCTAAAAAATTAAAAACTCAAATTTATTATATCAATAATAAAAATAAAAATTCTAAAATAGAAGAATAAAATGGATACAAATAAAAAATATATTAAAATGGAAATGATAGAAGAATTAGCATTAAATTATGTAAATTCTACTTGGATAACATTTCCTGAGGAAGCAGTAAAGAAAGCATTTAAGGCAGGTGCAGAAATTGTTCAAAAGTGGATAAGTATAGAAGATGAATCACCTCAATATTACCAAAGTGTATTAGCAGATAATGGAGAATACAAGGCAGTAGTTGCGAGAGTTTCGGATGGTAATGATGAATATTACTCTATATGTGGAACAGACATTATTATGTCTCCAGATCCTATTAAATGGAGACCTATCGAATTAAAATAAAATTATTATGGGAAAGTTATTAACTGAAATAAATAATCAAGTAAAAACATGTTATAAAAAAGAAGCAGAAGATTGCTTATTAATTTATAATACACTAATAGAAACAACTGGTCATGTGTGGGAAAGTGATTGGAGACCATTAACCTCAACTTGGTTTGAGGGTAGATATCCTAACTCCAAAAAATTTCATAAACCATCCCCATTAGGAGAAATATTATTAATAGGAATTATGAAATAAATAATCAAATACTCTATGTAAAAATGAATGGTCACAAACAAGAGAGTTATCAATCCCATTACAAAAAGAAATGAATAAAATTATGTCAAAAAAAATAAAATTAGAAAGGCATTTCGCAAAAACTTTAACAGAAAAAATATTACTTGAAATTCTTGACGATGATATAAAAAAAATTGAGTCTAATGGAATTAGTTTAGATGAATTTATAGATGATTATGCTTATAATTATAAATGTGAAATAATTGATGTAACCAGTAGTGATGTTATAGATAATGAAATTAACCATATTAAATAGAGAATAAAACAAATGGAATTAATAAAGAAAACACATCAATGTAGAAGAGATTTTGATGAAACCTTAAAATAGTTCTATGGATATAAAAAAGAATTGTAGAGATGAATTCAAATATAATTTACAAGTAACAATTGAAAAATAAAAATAATGAGTACAGAACAGCTTACAGAAGAGGACAAAAAAGAAATAGATGCTTTGAGTCATGAAGAAATGTGTAGCATTTGGAGGTTTGGAACAAGTAATCAAAAATGGCTTGATGGAAGACATCCAGCTGCAAAATATTTTTCAGATAGACTCTTTAAGCATTTTGGGGGTTTCACATCTGAAATTTCTAAAAGAATAGGATGGTAAAAATTATTAACAAATAAAAATAAACAAGACAAGGATATAAAACAAATAAAATTATGAATAAAATAACATTAAACCTTTCCATAGATGAAGCAAAACTACTTCATAAAGAAGCAACATTAGAAAGAAAATTAGAGTTAGAGGAATTATTTCCCGAACTTAAACCAATAAGCATTATAGATAGAGTGAAAACTTATGAAGATGCTCTTGAAGTATTAAGACGTGACCACTTTGATGAAAATAATTTATACCCTCGTGAAATTGCGAGAAGAAAACTTGAGATAATCATAGAAGCTCTTAATGAGGGGTGGAAACCTGATTTTAACAAAATTAAACAAAGCAAATGGTATTGTTGTTTTTACGAGTCAGAGACAGGTATCGGGTTCTCGTTTTCGAATAATTCACCTGCGAATGCGATTACGTATTTCGGTGTTCTCTTCTGTTTAAAAGATAAAAAACTTGCAGATTATATAGGAAAACAATTCATATATTTATATGAAGAAATGCTTTTAGGATAAATCAAATAATAATAAACAAAATGGAATTAATAGCAAAATATGTACACCATTAATCAATTAAGGATAATTTCTGCCTTAAAATGTAGAGTTTTTAAATATGGTGATATGTATTGTTGCCTTTATGGAGGAGATTTACAAGAAGGTATTGCAGGTTTTGGGAAAACTCCTTATCAAGCAATAATAGAGTTTAATAAAGAATTTGGTATTTTATGAAAACACAAAAATAAATAAAGATTATTTTCAAAAGCTTACATGATATAATGGTAATACTTCTGAACATGGGAGAGATGCTACAATGTTAGTTTTTGAGCATAACTGTTTGTATATTAATTAATTAATACAAAATAAAATGAGGAAAGTTATTTTTAAAACATGGATTCCTGTTGAGTTCAACATAACAGGTGAAGGAGAGTTCTTTGAAAAAAAAGAACGTATTGCGGGAACTGGTTGCTATTCAGAAGAATTTTCAGAGTCTGGGTTATTTCACCAATGGATTAATTCGAGCGAAGAATGCAACAGTGGTATTATTACTTCTGTTGTTGCTATTGTCGAGAAACTAAATGGAGAAATAGTTGAACTTCCGAGCAATGCAGTTCGATTCATAGACACTTCGTCTTTTTCTTGTAGCCTTGGCACATAACGTTGGTGGTATGGTTAGTTGCCGATTGCGGGCGACAATGCTTCACATACCCACGAAATGGCAATTAATTACACCACGTGTTGTGCGTATGTACTTTATTATCAAACTTAAAAAACAAAATAAAATGAAAAAAGAAGAATTAGAAAAAGGAGAACTAGAAGGTTTTCCAAAAGAAATAATAGCTCGCATTTTAGATTGTCAAGAAGAACAAGGCAATCAAAGAGATATTTCTATTTTTGAAAAACGAGTTGTTACAGGACGATTTAATGAAGGTTTTTCATGGGATAAAACTCAAGAAGGTGGTTTTTTCTGGCATGAAGTAATTAATAAAAAAGACTTTAACCTTTTCTTTGAAAAATATCCTAAAAAAGACAACACACAAGATTTTAGAATAAATGATAAAGTTTACGATATACTACAAAAAGAAGTAGGAGTAGTACAAGATATTGTATATTCATCAAATATTGTTTATGGATTATCAGTAGAGTTTAAGTCAGGATTAAAATCATACACAATTAATGGGTGTTATACTCATGAATGTAAAAATCCTCAACTACTCCATTACCAAGATGATTACAATTATGATGTAATCGATTTTAATAATTTACCTGAAAGACAAAAGCATAAGAGATGGAGAGCTGAAGAGGATAAGTTATATTACTTTGTAAATTTTAATATAAAGGATTGGTTTTTTTCCGATAAAAGTAAAGATGATCATGATTACCCTATGGATAATGATAATTACAATTCTGGTAATTACTTCCGTACTGAAGTAGAAGCTGAAATCATTTCCCAAAAATTAAATGAGTATTTTAAGCAACTAATTCAAAATTAATATGAATAATGATATAAATAAAGGATGTAGTATTATATTATTTATTATAATCATTATATTATTAATAGGAGCAATATATTTATTAAATAAAACATTTTTACAAGTAATATGAAAGTAGAATGTATTTATGTGAAAAGATTCATCTATTAAAATTGTAACAATATGAAAATAAAACCAAAACATTGTAAAGATTTAAGAGAGTTTAAGAAGATATTTAGAAAATATCATAAAGATTATTTTCGTAAATATCATAAACACAATGACTTGTTAAAAATATGGTTATCAGTAAGTATACCTTATGAAGATTTAGATAAATCATATTTTAAACAATTCAGTAAAAATAAAGATACTCTTGAATGCATCAGAAAAGAAATATTAGATAATAAAGATTATTCTAAAAAAATAGATGATGAGGTTTATTATCTTAAAGGTTTAGAAATAACAGATGAAGATTTTTATTTTATTTTTGAATCTGGAAATGGTAAAAAACATTATGATTCTTGCGTTTGGGGGCTAATACAAAAATAATATAAATTAATAAATTTAAGAATATGCAAATTATAAAAGATAAAGGAGAGTACTTAAAAATATTTAATACAGCAAACAAATATTGCTCTGAAAAAAAATTTAAGCAAGGTGATAACACTTTACCAATGAATTATTACCAATGTTTAGATAGACTTAGTAATTCCACTTTTGTTATGATGTGGTGGAAAACACCAAAGGGTTATGGTTTATCATTTCAAGAAGTTGTTGGTGATATTAGTGAAAGATATGTTATTGATTTTGAATTTTCAAGTGATGAAATGGCATCTTTATTAATTAAAGATTATGATTTACCAGTATTACAATATTCCTTTAATAAGGAAGAAGTTATTGAATATTTAAGATATTATCAAAAATGGAGAAGAAATAGTCATGGTGAATATTTAGCACCACCAGATTCAACAACATTAGGTTTAATAATTGATGAAGCAATTAGATTATTAATGTTAGGAGGTAATGAAGAAGATAACATTATGGTATAAACAAATAAAAATATTATGAAAACAAGACTTTTAATAAAACTTAGAGAAAGAGGAAGAAATGCTATTAATATTTATAGTGTTACAAAATCTTATGACACTATAACAGGTATGACTATTGGATATGATGATAATGAATATAGTGGTATTTTTCAATATGGCATGACAGAACAAGAAGTAAGGGATAGAGCATGTAAAATTTGGTTTAAACTAAATATTAATTATATTAGAAAACGATATGAAAAATATACACGTAAATATAAATTAAATAATTATGGAAATAAAAGAACAAATATTAAGTATAAAACAAATTAAAGAACTCGAAAAATTAGGGTTTGATGTTAACAAACATTCTTCGTTAAAATCAAATGGAGAACAAATAATAATAAAAGATGATTTTTATATAGGTGGTGCTCCTTTATTTCCAATGATGACTATTGGAGATATAATTAGTGTACTACCTGTAATAATAAAAGATGAATATTTTTTATCAGTAAATTCAGAATATTGTACATATTCTATGATTGAAGGACTCGACACTATATTTTATACTCAGGAAAAAGAACTTATTAATAATTTGTTTAAGACTTTAGTATGGTGTATAAAAAATAAATATATTGCCTTATGATAAATAGAAAAGAAGTAGAAAATTTTAAAAATCAAAAGAAATGGAACAAATAAAATTTAATTCAGTGAAAGAGTTTGTCAATTGGTTAATTGACAATGAAGGTAAAAGTCTATCCGATAGGTATGGTCGCCAATGGAAATATGAACGATGGGGGTTTAAATTTAAAGACATAGGGACAAATGATATTGTTCAAGATGGTTTGTTTTGTGTTCATTTATACGGAACTGAAATAGTGGTGCTTTCTTAATTGCACACAATGTAATATTTACGAAAGTTTCAATATAATACAGAATTAAAATTAAAACAAATACAACAATGGAATTAGAAAACCAAATATTAAATGTAGAGCAAATTAAAGAACTCCGAGAGTTAGGGTTTGATGTTAACAAACATGCAAGTGTAGAAATAAATACTACTATAAATAAGAAACAATATGTTGTTTCCTCGTCCTTTGTGCAATTATATCCAGAATTTGGAGATGATAATGTTATCGAAAGATATAGTACTATGACTATTGGGGATATAATTAGTGTACTACCTGTAATAATAAAAGAAGAATATTTTTTATCAGTAAATTCAGAGTATTGTACATACTCTATGATTGAAGGACTCGATACTATATTTTATACTTGGGAAAAAGAACCTATTAATAATTTATTTAAGACTTTAGTATGGTGTATAAAAAATAAATATATAACCTTATGATAATAGAAAATGAAAAATTCAAATTAGCACTAAACTCGGCATTGCACAAAACTGATGTTAGTGGCAGTGCTTTAATCAATGCAGATTGTATGGATATTTTACCTCTTATACCTGATAAATCGGTTTAGTTGATTTTGGCAGACTTGCCTTAAATAATTTGTATATCCCAACTATTATTTGTATATTTGCATAAATTCTAAATGTAAATGGTATGGATGAGAAAAAGATAATTGAACTGTATAACAGTGGGCATACATTAAGGCATATTTCAGATATTTTCAATTCTAATCATCACATGATTAGGCGTATTTTAGTCAGAAATGGTATTGAAATAACAAAAAGAAAAACATTAAAGCCTTATACTGAAGAGTGTAGGAAAAAGCAATCGGAATCCTCAAGAGGTAGAAAATGCTGGAATAAAGGGTTAAAAATGACAAGAGAGTATAATTTAAAAAACATGAAAGCTCATTTAAAATACGAGGTATCACTTGAATGGCTTTCTAAATTTGAAGACATTGAAAAACTCAAATATCTGAATAGGTCATTAAGTAGAAAAAGAGATTGCGAAGGGTTTAATACTGAAATTTATATCCAATTTATTGAGCGATTTTATGCTGATAGCAAATTTAATGAGTTGTATTATAAGTGGATTGAAACAAACGATAAATGGATTAAACCGTCACTTGACCATATAGAAGCAAAATGTAACGGTGGAAGTTTGTTAATTAATAATTTGCAATTTATTAGCTGGTTTGAAAATAGGGCAAAGATTGATATTGACCAAGAACTTTGGAGTAAAATGAAACAAAATATAAATTACTATTTATGATAATTTACGAAAATATTAAACAATTGGAATCCGTAGGGCAGTTGCACTCGAATACACTTGTCAATGCAGACTGTTTGGAAGCAATGAAATATATTGCTGACAAAAGCATTGATATGGTGTTGTGTGATTTGCCCTACTGGTAGTTTGGAACTACAACAAATAAATGGGAAGTGGAACAACATGTTTAGGAGCAAAAGAACTTAACCGTAAATTTATAGGTATCGAAAAAGAGCCTAAATATTATGATATTGCCTGTCAACGATGTGGTATTTAGTATTACCACCAACGTAGTATTTACGAAAGTTTCAATATAATAGAGATTAAAATACAAAACAAATACAACAATGGAAATAAAAGAACAAGTACTATAATAAACATATAGAATTATGATAAACAGAAAAGAAGTAGAAAATTTAAAAAAATCAAATGAAATGACAAAAAGAGAATTTATTGAAGCTGTTGCTTCTGGGTTGAGAAAAATGAACTACACACCCAATTATTTGCTAATTATAGCTGATAGATTTAATGATTGGGGGTGGGATGAGGAAACCTTGTGTGGTATTCAGGTAATAAAAAGTTATGTTTCAGTAAATTCTGGACATAGTGGTCATGATTACCCAGTAATTCCATGTTTTACAGATGTGTCAGAAAAAGATGTTTTTATGCTTGTCGACTATTTTCAACGAGGCTTTGAAGATAGTGCAGGGTCGTTTTAAAATTACACATAACGTAGTATTTACGAAAGTTTCAATATAATAGAGATTAAAATACAAAACAAATACAACAATGGAAATAAAAGAACAAGTATTAAGTTTAGAACAAATTAAAGAACTCCAAGAGTTGGGGTTCGATTAAAAAAGATAAATAATGAAAAGAACTAAAATTTTTATGGATTGTGAGTTTACAGGCTTACATCAGGATACTACATTGATTAGCATTGGAATGATTGCTGAAGATGGCAGAGAACTCTACTGCGAATTAAATGACTATGACAAAATACAAATTGACGACTGGTTAAAGGATAATGTGATAGCAAATTTACACAATACCAACCCGATAAACACCGAGCAATTACGAAAAGCGATTGAAGGGTTTATTGAGCCGTATGAAAATGTAGAAATTTGGAGCGACTGCCTATCTTATGATTGGGTTCTGTTTAATCAAATTTGGGGACACGCTTTCAATATACCGAAGGTAATCTACTACATACCGTTTGACCTATGTACTTTATTTAAGGTAAAAGGAATTGACCCCGATGTAAACAGTGAGGAGTATGCAGGAATGATTAAGAGAAGTCAAAAGCACAATGCTCTATGGGATGCCAAAGTAATACGAGAATGTTATTTAAAAGCGATTCAGTAGTGTTTGTGGCTAATGTAGTATTTACGAAAGTTTCAATATAATAGAGATTAAAATACAAAATAAAAAGAATTAAAAAAAGAAGAATGGAAGTAAATAAAATATATAACGAAAATTGCCTTGAAACAATGGCTAAAATGCCTGATAAGTTTGTGGACTTAGTGGTAACATCACCACCGTATAATATGCGATTACGTATAAGAAATGGACAATATACTACAAGGGAAAAAAGTGAACATTTTAGCAAAAAGTATAAGTATTTTGACGATGCCTTACCGATAAATGATTTTTACGAATTTCATAGCAGTGTATTGACTGAACTATTGAGAGTATCAAAAATTGTTTGCTACAACTTTCAAATAGTAACTGGAAGCAAAGAAGCGTTTTTTAAAATCATTGGTGACTTTAACAAGGATATTAAAGATATTATCATTTGGGATAAAGGAAATGGACAACCTGCAATGCATGGAATGGTTTTAAATAGCTGTTATGAAATAGTATTGATATTAGAGGATGATAAGAGAGCAGGCAGAGCAATACAAAATGCTAAATTCAAAAGAGGTGAAATGAATAATATTTTGAGAATTGGCAGGGGTAAAAAAGTATCTGATGTTCACGGTGCAATTTTCCCTGAACAATTACCTTTTGACTTGATAAACGCTTTTTCAGAAAAAGAAGCATTGATTTACGATCCCTTTATGGGAAGTGGAACTACTGGATTGGTAGCAAGTAAATTAGGTAGAAACTATATTGGAAGCGAAATAATCGAAGAGTATTGTAAAATAGCAGAAAATCGTATTAAAGAGTGTGGTGGGCTTTTTTAATTCTTTTCAAACAGAATTGTCAAACGAAGCGGGAACGTAGCATCTTACTTATAACATAGTATTTGCGAATGTTCCAATATAATAGAGATTGTAAATTAAAAAGTTGAAAGATGGATTATAGATTATCAGAAGATAGTAGAAGATTAATTGGAGTTAAATCATCTCTTATATATGCAAAAATACCTGATTCTGTGACTGAAATTAATGGATGGGCTTTTTTTGGTTGTGATATTATGGATACTTTAATAATGTCAAAAAATGTTGAGTATCTTCAAGGTTATATTTCATGTCCAAAGTTATCACATTTAAGTATGCCTAATGTATCTAAGATAAGTAAATGTGTCTTAGTTGATTGTAAGAATTTAATAGAAATTGAAACTAAACTTAGTAAACAAGAATTAATTTCAGCTTTTGGTAGTAAAGAAATTTATAATAAATATATACAAAGAAATAGAGATTATAAATTAAAAAAAATGAAAGATGGATTATAGATTATCAAAAAATGGTAGAAGATTAATTGGAGTTAAATCATCTCTTATATATGCAAAAATACCTGATTCTGTGACTGAAATTGATGGATGGGCTTTTTTGGGTTGCAATATTATGGATACTTTAATAATACCAAAAAATGTTGAGTATCTTCAAAGTTATATTTCATGTCCAAAGTTATCACATTTAAGTATACCTAATGTATCTAAGATAGGTAGATATATCTTAATTGATTGTAAGAATTTAATAGAAATTGAAACTAAACTTAGTAAACAAGAATTAATTTCAGCTTTTGGTAGTGAAGAAAATTATAATAAATATATACAAAGAAATAGAGAATATAAAATGAGAAAATTTAATATATTATAATATTTTTGAAACTTATATACTATTTGAATTAAAATTATAAATATATAAAAAAGAAAAGGAATAATGATTATAAAAAATAATAAGTGGATGCTTCCTAAAGAAGCACAAGAGTGGATTTTTACTAATATATCGGAAGGTTCTACTATACTTGAATTAGGTAGTGGATATGGAACAGAAGAACTTTCTAAAAAATATAAAATGTATAGTATTGAGCATGATCCTAATTGGATTGGTTGTTTCAATAGCACATATATAAAAGCTGAAATTAAAAATAGATTTTATAATATATCTGAAATATTAGATAAAATTCCAAAAAATATTGACTTATTAATCATAGATGGACCACCAAGTGCTTTAGGAAATAGATCTAAATTCTTAGATGTGATGTCTAATTTTTCATTAGATTTCCCTATTATAATTAATGATGCTAATCGAAATGATGAAATGTATTTATTAACAAGTTTAACAGGTAAAATTGGTAGAGAATCTTGGTTACATACAAGTAAAGATGGTAGAAAATTTGGGATTATAAAAGGAATTAAAAATAAACAAATAAATATTGAATCAAAAACAGAATCAATAAAAGAACCTTCTATTATAGATGGTATTAGTGTTATTATATCAGCTTATAATACACAAGATTTTATTGAAGAATGTTTAGATTCTGTTGCTAATCAAAAAACTAATTTGAAATATGAAGTTTTATTAGGCATTGATGGTTGTAAGGAGACATTAGATAAAGTTAAATCCATTATGAGTAAATATAATAATATAGATTTACATGTTTATTATTCAGTGGAAAATGTAGGTACTTATATATTGTGTAATTCTTTAATAGAAAAAAGTAAATTTAATTATTTTACTCGTTTTGATTCAGATGATATTATGAAAGAAAATCATATTGAATATAATATAAAATTCTTGAAAGATTATAATGTAGTATACCCCAAAGCTAATATATTAAATGAGAGTAGAGTTATTCCTACTATGGGTTTAGTATTTATGGATAAAAAAATATTTCTTGATATTAATGGATATGATAATTTTAGAATTTCAGGAGATAATGATTTGAAAGAAAGATTGAAAAGAAATAATAATAAAATAAAAGATTCAGATACACCCACTTTATTTAGAAGAATACTCCCTAATAGTTTAGAGCATAGTAAGGAAACTAATATGCAATCAGAATTAAGAAAAAAAATAAATAATGAAATTAGGACCAGAAAAGTTATAAAAATTGATAATTTACAAGTAACTAAATTAGATGAGATATATGAAGATCCAAAAATAGATGGTATTAGTGTTATTATATCAGCATATAAAAGTGTTGAATTTATTGAAGAATGTTTAGATTCTGTTGCGAATCAAAAAACAAATTTCGAATATGAAGTTTTATTAGGTATTGATGGTTGTGAAGAAACATTAGAAAAAGTTAAAACTATAATGTATAAATATAATAATATGGATTTTCATGTTTATTATTCAGAAGAAAATGTTGGTACTTATTTAATGTTTAATTCTTTAATTACTTATAGTAAATATAATTATTTTACTGTTTTTGGTGCTGATGATATTATGTTAGAAAATCATTTAGAAGAAAATATTAAATATTTAAAAGAATATAATTGTATTATTACCAAAGGAATTGATTTTGAGAATAATGTTGATAAGAATCGTGGGGTAAATCGTGATGGTATTATTTTATTAAATAAGAATATTTTTAATAAAATTAATGGTTATGATGTTTATAGATGTGGTATGGATACTGATTTATTAAAAAGATTAAAAAAAGAGAATATAAAAATATGTAGAAATAGAATTTGTACATATAAAAGGAGATTACATAATAATAATTTAACTAAAAATAATATATATGGTTATAATTCCCCTTATAGAATAAAAGTAAGAAATATTATTGATAATAGACAAGAATTTATATTGAATGATTATAAAAGTATTGAATTAAAGAAAATAATAAACTCATATAATATAGAATTTGGTTATGAATTATTATCAACAATTCCTAATGCATATGAATTATCATTAAAAAATGAATTAGGTGGTACTATTAGTGGGTTTGATACCGAATGTTTATATTATTTTTCCCCTAAACATAATATAAACAAAACAAATAGAAGTTGGGAAAATACCAAACAAAGTATTCTTAATAATCTTCCATATATAAAAATACATGCACCTGAACAACCTAACAAAGTATTTCCACCCTATAAAGAAATATATAAAAATAATATATATAAATACAAAAAACCAATATTATGTATTTGTAATAGATATAATATTGAATGGTCAACAAAACCTATTAATTTTTTTGATGAAAATTTATTAGATTGGTTATTTATAAATTTGAAAGATAAATATGAAATAATATATTTTAGTGTTGATATTCCAGAACAATTTGAAGATAGTGCACATAGTTTACCATTGAAAGATATTGAAATTGCTAAAAAATATGAAATAAAAATATTTAAAGATTTGTGTAAAAATAAGTCATGGAATAATACTATGTTAAATATTTTCGCAAATTGTGAAAATTTTATAACAATGAATGGTGGTTATAGTATAATGGCATCTATGTTTAAAGGAACTAATATTATCTATTCAAAACCAAGTATAAATAATTTACCAGAAGCACATGAAATTAAAAATAAATCATTTTGGAGGTGGTATTCTAATATAAATAATGTTAGAACTTTACATGTTGAATCATATGAGGAATTAAAATTAAAAGTTAAAAATCTATATATAGATAAATTACCCACATTAAATATCATCATTAGAACACATAGACCAAATTATTTAAAAAATTGTATGAAATCTATTGAAGAACAAACATATCCAAATATAAATATAATTTTTGTATGTGATAATGAAATTGGGGTTGAAGCAACAAGAAATTATAACGGAAGGATGATTAGGGTTAATAAGCAGGAAGAAATTAATGAAAAACCAAATAGTGAAGATTATGGTATTTTTTTCCCTTATAATTTATATATTAAAGATGTTCAAGAAAAAATTAATGATGGATATATTTTAATATTAGATGATGATGATATGTTTACTAATAAATATGCAGTTGAAATTATGATGAATAATGTTAAAGAAGATAAAGTTTTAATATGGAAAGTTGATTTTAAAAAATTTGGTATTAAACCTAATGAATCTTTTAATAAAACAGTTCAATTATTTGATATTGGTGCTATTGGTTTTTGTTATCATATTTCACAAATTAAGCATACTGATTGGAGTGAATGGAAAAGAGGTGATTATCGTACAGCAAAAAAATTAGAAGAAAATATTGGTATAATTTGGTTAGATGAAATTCTAACAGGAATACAAGATAAACCAGGCAAGGGGATTAAACAAGATATAATTAATTAAAATGGTACATAAGCAACAAATTTTAAATGAATATAAAAATCTCAAATTAACAGAAAAAAGATTTAAGGATTAATATATGAAAGATATAATTTTAGGAATGCGTTTAGAAACCCCAGATCATCAAAGGGGAAATCAAATATTAGATATAAATGATACACAAATGGAAAAAGAATTTGTTAAATCATGTACATTATATAATTATGAATATAAAATATTAAGGCAAGATATATCAACTATGTATGTAGGTTATAATCTT
>JALOAD010000122.1 GCA_023228995.1 Candidatus Muiribacterium halophilum | reverse complement strand
GCAAGAGAAATATTTACAAATGTAAATACATATTATCCAAACTCTGGAATGAATTCAAAATCCGATATAGGAATCGCAGATAGTTATAAAGATGAAGAAAACTATGAAGAAGCAGAAAAATATTATATAAAAGTAATAGAAGACCCATTCTATAATAACTTTGGAAAAATATATCATCAGGAAAAAATAAGAGCATATCAGGAACTTGTTGAAATATATAAAAAGACAGATAATTACAGTAAAGCAGATGAAATGCTCAAAAAAGTATTAGGAGCATATTACGATTCAGGATATTACTATAATGATGATTTTGTAAAGAAAGCAAAAGAGATTTATATAAATACAATAAAAGTGCAAATTGAGCCAGTTATTGAAGAAATGAAAGAAGGTGTGAAGAAAAGACTTACCGCAAGTCTTGTATATAAAGATGGAAACCCAGTGAACATGTCAGGGTTGGAAAACATACAATGGAATTGGAGTATAACAGGAAACAATGATGATTCTTATACAATAGAACCCGTGAGAAACAACTCCACACAGGCAGATTTCACTTTATACAAAGGCAATTTCATGGATATAATAGTCACAGCAAAAGTGGACTTTTCAGTCGCTGAAAAGCGATGGGTCAGGCTGAACTCTGCGGGAGTAAAAGAAAGCTCAGCTCAGACCCGGGTAGTATCAAGAGAATTCTCAATTGAAGGAGATAATCAAGTACCAATAACTATAGTAAATGAAGACGATAGAAGGATAAAAAGAATACCCTTGGTGGATGGAAGTAAGATCAAAGGAGTAAAAGCAGGTTTGATTGAGGATATTAATTATCCTTTATTTGCTCTTATAAAATCGACTAATGGGTATAGAAAAAATACAATTGATAGAATTGAATTAGAATTTATTGATCCGGAAGATAAAGTGAACAAAAAGATATACTTAACAGAAACAGGTGAAGATACAAGGATTTTTAAAGATGGTATTTATGAACTATCATTATTATATCCTTTACCAGTAAATACAATTCCTACCGTTGTATCAATGAGAAAAGATCAGAGTGAAAAAGGTTATATAAATTATTTTAAAAAATTGGAGAAAGATATCCTATCTGGAGAAGGGTTAGAGTTATCTTGTATAAATTCAAGTGATGCGGATGGAGATTTTCTGTTGATAAATATTAATATTAAAGATAAAGTTATAAACGATTACAGACAGGAAGACTTAATACCGGAAGATTCACTATTTTATATAAAAATAATTGATTATAAGAGAACAGGTATAGATGAGATTGAAGGTCTTCTGGAACATTTTGACAAAAAGTTCACAGCGAAAGAGATACTACCAGGTATTTTTATGACAGAAGGCTTTATAATGATGAAAAATGTTGGAGAAGAAGATATTATAACAGATAATGATGGAAAGAAATTTTATGAATTACATAAAGGAAAATTTGAAGTCTTAGATGTTTCGGATTTAAAGGATAAAAAACTTGAAAGTTTGGATATCAAACTTGTTTCGGATAATAAAATATATAAAAAGACTGTAAACAGTAAAATTGCATTAGGAATTTTCGGATTTTATGAGAGTGGTAAAGTACATGATATATCTTCAATTAAAGAAAATGCAAAAGAATTTTTAACATATATGGTTAATGTGGCAAGCTGGGGATTTCATTCTGGAATGGATTTAAGTCTTTCGGATAGTGAATTTGATTATATAAGAACAAGTACACAGGAAATAGGAATTTTATATTATAACGGACATGGTGGAACTGTAGAAGTTAAAAGTAATGGAATACCTTTGTATTTAAAAAATAAAATTAATATGGACTGGAGCAAAGATACTTATGAATTACCCACAATACAGATGTTTAAAGATATAGATGAAAATATGATCAAAGAAAATTTTGATGATATTGTACCTGGATTATCTATGTATGTATCGCCAAATCAGTTAGGGAAATTCGGATATATTGATTATGAATCACCAAATCAGGGTTTTTATGAAAAGGAAGTGAGTCTGATTTTTTTTGAAGCATGTCTTATTGGAAGAAATCTTGAATTTATGCATGCATATTTCAATTCAAAATGTTCCATAGGGTATAAAACAAAAGTAGATGAAAATGAATCAAAAGCAATATCTGAGGTATTCTTTAGAGAATTCAATAAACCGGATGAAGATGGAGAATACAGAACAGTTAAGGAAATTTTAGAAGATATTACAATAACGATATTTGATTTAAAAGATCAGGGTATAAAATATGAACCTGAGATTAAAGATTCTAAATGCCCTTTATATATAATAAATCCTGATTTCAGATTTCCAGATCTTTTTGAAATAGAGGAAGAATATGAAAAATAAAACAATAATTTTATTTGTATTTTTCTCTTTTATATTAAGTTTATTCATAAATGCAGAGGAAAAAAGAATACTCTCTGAACAGGAAAAAGAATATTATATTGATAGAATGATAGATATTATATCATATTATTACCACGATAATCCTGAGTTTCTGGAAAATCTGAAAGTTTATATAAGAATGGGGAAAAGCTATGAGATTGAAAAAGGAAAGAATCTTATAAAATGTGGTTTTTATAATTATGACAAAGAAAAAAAAGAGCGTATTGCTTTTTTTAAGTTTGAATTTGCTGACAGAAAATTAATATATTTTAAATCGCATGATTGTTATGAGAATTTCAAAAAAAGGAAAGGTGAAAATATAGAGAAAAAAATTAATGAAAAACAATTATTAAAATTAGTTAGAATTTTCTGCAATAAATTTATACCACAATTTGATGATGATTATTTTTTAAGATTGAAAACAGATACGCTTTTTAATTTTGAAGATTCTAAAATATACGATGGAATTTATTTTTATATTTATTATAAAGGTTACAAGACAACAGACTCTGTTTCATTTGATTATTATTTAGATGGAAAATTAAAAACTTATTATTTGTTTGATGAATATGACTATAAAGTTCCGAAAAAAATTCTTACATGGGAAGAAGCATTAGAACAATTAAAAAATGAGATAAACCGAGATCCGAAGAAATATTATAATATAGAATCTTTTGCGGATATAAAAGTACTAACTGATGAAGAATTAAAGAAAATACAGAAAGAAAAATATTATATGTACCCATTTAATAAATTTTATTACTTAGATAAGAAACCGATTTTTCTGAATGCAAATACAGAAATAGGAAAATATTTGAAAGAGGGGTCACATGGAATATTTGACGGAAGTGATATAGAGAAGATTAAAGAAAGATGGAATAGATATTTTGGAAATAAAAATCCTTATTTCACTAGCTTGGGAAACTCTAAATTCAAAAGATTAGGTTATATTTTTTATATTAATGCATACCTGAGAAATAATGCAGAGGATTTTGGATTAAGTGAATTATATGTTGATGCAGAAACAGGCGAGATAATTGGTGGAAGGACCTGGAGAAATGATTGTTTTTAATTTAAATTTTCCCTTGAAGGAGACAATCAAGTACCAATAATGATAGTCAATGAAGATGACAGAAGAATAAAGAAGATTTCATCAATTAATCCTTCTAATATAGATGGTATTGGTTTAGGAGAAAGCCCTGAAATATATGAACCTTTTAAAGTTACAGTGAATTTTATTACAGATTATCAGAATAATCAGAAAG
>JALOAD010000054.1 GCA_023228995.1 Candidatus Muiribacterium halophilum | reverse complement strand
ACCCATGGTTTAAAAAAAGACACAGAAAAAGAAGAACAGTTACTTACGAACTTATGAAATTTATATATAAACTCCTTAAAACCAACGGTGAATTTATATTCGCAACTGATTTTTGCCCATATATGTTAACTGTAATAAAAGAAGATTATGAAAAATTTTACAACCCATATTCCTCACATACTTGGGTTCATAAAATTAAAAATTTTCCTTATTCAACATATATGGAAAAATCTCTTGATTCAGATGGTAGAATATTTTTTATGAAACGAATAAAAAAATAATGGCTGGGATAGATGGATTTGAACCACCATTGGCTGATCCAGAGTCAGCAGTCCTGCCATTAGACGATATCCCAGCTTAACGATTAAAAAGGTAACCTTTTTTTTATATTTTGTCAAGTATTATGGCGTAATTATTGTAGAAAGATATTCTCTAATATTCCTTTCTTCAAACAATTCAGAATTTCCATATCTGCTTTTTATTGTATTATTAGTTACAATAGTAAATTGATTATCTTTCAATACTTTAAGAGCTTTTTCATTATTATCAAAATTAAATACTGCAAGAGCTTTATTTTCTACATGTGTAAGAAAAGTATAAACATAAGCAATATTGAGTTTATTATCTTTTAACACTTTGAGAATTGGAGTAAAACTACCTGTAGCATCAGTAACATCAACTATTACAACATTTTCAAGATAAGCTTTATACCCTTCATTTTCAAGTACAGAAACTGCAAGTTCATTGTTCATAACAATCATTCTAATTTTATTCACAACTCCAGAATCTGTAAGCTCAGTATTTGAAAGCAAAGCTTTCATATCAATGTTAAATTTTGAAAGTATTGAAACTATATTATGTAGTTCCCCTACCTTGTTTTTTACTTCTACAACTAACTGTTTAATCAGCATAATTAATTCTCCTTTACTCTATTCTCTTCTATTCTATTGTCCAAGAAAACGACCTAACAAAATCCTCAGCTTCCACTGTTTTAATAAGATTTTTTTGAACATAATTGTTTAAAACTTTATCAAATCTTATTATTTTATCTCCTGAA
Organism: Candidatus Muiribacterium halophilum; assembly: GCA_023228995.1. Classification (GTDB taxonomy): domain Bacteria; phylum Muiribacteriota; class Muiribacteriia; order Muiribacteriales; family Muiribacteriaceae; genus JALOAD01. The sequence goes on along the minus strand of JALOAD010000054.1, from coordinate 21,073 downwards.
TCCTCATTAATACCTCTAAAAAACACATCCATCTTGCTTTCAAAAAGATTTCTTTTCAATTTCCTATCAATATACAAAAAATCATATACTGGTAATATAACATTTGCACCTTTTTTCATCAATCCCAGAGAAACTACAGAATTAATGTATTTTGAAAAAATTCTTCTTTTATCAACATCTATAATATTATACAAGAAAAATTCAATAATATCACCACAAGAATTTTTACCTGCTGTAATGAAAAATACATTTTTGCCTGAATAAGCAAGTTCTAAAGCTTTTTTAATAAATTTATCTTTAACTGATGCATAAATAATAATAATACTATCGATTTCAACAACAGAGTTCATTACATGTTTTCTATCATCATCAAGTCTTATACTGCTAAAATTAAAAGAAGAAGTATTATAAACAAAACTATCATCTTCATAAAGAAGTATTACATTTTTTTCAGCTGAAATATATTTTTCAAGAATAATAGAACATAACATCTGTGCGTATTCAGGTTTAAATCCCGAAATAATATTAATAGCACCTCTATATGGAGAAAACATAAGATTAAAAGGAATATCTTCTGTTATCTTAAATATACTATCATAAATATCTTCAATAAATTCAAAAGAAAGCGAAATTGATTTATAATCTTTAAGCATGTAAAATCTAAATGATTTTTTCCTATAATTATATATTTTTTTTAAAATTCCATTTTCATCAAGACTTTCCATCTCAACTCTCGAGCAAATATAATCAATAAATGAATTGAGCGATTTATAATTAAATTCTTTATTAATCTCTTTTTCCACTTTACCTTGATTGAGAATAAAAAATAACTCTCCTTTACTTGAAACATGAAAGCTTTTGCCATTCTTTGAAATAAATAATTCAAGAAACGAATCTATTAGATTTTTAACTTTATGAATATCTTTATTTTTACTTTCATCTTTATAAGATTTAACATAAAAATCATCATCATCTTCTTCAACAATTTCCTTTTTTTCTTCAACTGATAATCCCTGTTGATTTTCTTTTTTTAAAAATTCTTCCAAAATATCATTTTTTTCAATTTTAGATTCAATCATAACCTCAACAGGACTTTCTATAGGAGAAATATCAGATAAAATATCATTATCGTTTAAATTTAATTTAAATTTTTCATCAACAATTTCTTCTTCATCAATAAAAAGACTTTCACCATCATCAAGTACAAGTTCAATATCTTCTTTAACTTCCGGTTCTTCGATTATTATAGAATCATTATCTTTATCATCACTATTAAATATACGAAGAATAGCAAGTTCATCATCGCTATCTTTTTTATTAACTTTATTATCTTTTAAAAGATCCTCAATATTATTTTTATCAGCCATTTAAAACCCCTTTATTTCCCAAACAGTATATAAAAAACTCTTATTTATTTTTTGATAACTGTACCAAATTTTTCTTTACCTAATTCTTCCTGCGAAGTTATTACTACTTCTCTGCCACAATGTTTCACATAATCAACCGCAGCTTTAACCTTAGGTCCCATTGAACCTGCTGGAAATTGACCTTCTGCAATATATTTTTCAGCTTGTTCAACAGTCATTTCATCAAGCCATTTTTCATTATCTTTTCTAAAATTAACAGCTATTTTTGGAACACCTGTAAGAATCATAAAAAGATCAGCATTAAGATTTCTAGCCATAAGAGATGATGCAAGATCTTTGTCAATAACAGCTTCAACAGCTTCTAAAGTCCCATCCAAATTAAAACAAACAGGAACACCACCGCCACCAGCAGCTATAACAATATTACCACCTTCAACAAGTTCTCTTATATTTTCTATTTCAATAATTTCAACAGGTACTGGAGAAGGAACAACTCTTCTATAACCTCTTCCTGGATCTTCTTTAATATCCCAACCTTTTTCACTTTTTAACTGTTCAGCTCTTTTCAAATCATAAAAAGGACCAACTGGTTTTGAAGGATTTTTAAAAGCAGGATCTTCTTTTGAAACTGCAACTTGTGTAACAACAGTAACTACATTCTTTTTAATGCCTTGTTTTTTTAAAATATTAAACATAGATCTCTGAAGCATATAACCCATACCACCTTCCGAATCTGCAACACATATATCAAGTGGCATAACAGGAACATCATACATTTGATTTGCAGCTTCATTTCTAAGAAGTATATTACCAACCTGCGGACCATTTCCATGAGTTATAATAACATTATAACCTTTTTTTACAAGTTCAACTAGACATTTGTTTGTATCATCTGAATTAATAAGCTGTTCTTGAATAGTTCCTTTTTCTTTTTCTTTAATAATACTATTTCCACCCAATGCTATAACTGCTATTTTCGACATGTTAACCTCTTTTGTTATTTATATTTAACTTTTCAGTTTACTTCTTTTGATTTAAAAATCATAATAAGTCACATACTCATAAGGAGTAATCTTTTTATTAACTTCCATTATTTCTTTATACTTAATATCTAAGAATTTATCAATAATTACTTTTGAAAAAATATTTTCCTTAGTTAAAAAACTATTATCTTCTTTTAAATGTTTTAAAGCAGCATCAAAATTAGTTGGTAAAGAATCAATATTTTTTATATCTTCTTCTGGAAGAGCAAAAATATTAATATCATAAGGACCAAACCCGCATTCTCTAGCATCAATTTTATTAACTATACCATCATACATTGCCATCGCTATCGCAGAAAATGCCATATATGGATTGCACATTGCATCCATTGTTCTATATTCAAACCTCATTTTTTCAGGTTTTTTTACATAAGCAGGAACTCTTATAGTTGCTGAACGATTTGCTTTTCCAAAAAAGATCTTAACTGGAGCTTCAAAACCTGGAATTAGTCTTTTATAAGAATTAGTACTAGGATTTGTAATTGCAACAAGACTTTTAACATTTTTTAATATACCACCAATAGCATAATAAAAAATTTCATTAAAAACACCGTTTTGATCAACAAATATGTTTTTACCATCTTTTACAGGAAACATATGAACATGAAATCCATTTCCAGCTTCGTTTTCTATTGGTTTTGGCATAAAAGTAGCAGTTTTTCCTTCTCGTTTTGCAATATTTTTTATCACATATTTAATAATCTGAGTATTATCCGCAGCTTCTAAAAAACCCATAAAATCAGTTTCAATCTCCATTTGACCTGCACCGCCAACCTCATGATGATTATATTTTATAGGAATTCCCATTTCTTCTAAAGCTATTGTCATCTTATTTCTAATATCAGCAAAAGTATCATTTGGTAATGACGCATGATAACCATCATGGCTACTTAAATGATAACCTTTATTTGAAAAAGAATTACCTGAATTTTTTTTAGATTGTTTTGAAAAAACTTCAAAAAAAGCTCTTTCTGAAGAATATTCATACTTTACATCATCAAAAATATGAAATTCAAACTCAGGTCCAAGCATAATATCGTCAGCTATATTCTTTTTTTTGAAAAGTTCAATAACATTTTTACATATATTTCTAGGATCAAGATTATTTTTTAGTCCTGAATCAGCAATATAACTATCACATAAAAAAGAAAGCACTCTATCTGAATAAAATTCATCAACAAAACCTGAAGATAAATCAGGTTTTAATACCATATCACTGTTTTCCACTTTAGCGAATTTGTAATTTGAAGCATCAAAACCAATACCATCTTCCATAAGAAATTCATTAAAATTTTTTGCAGGAACTGTAATATGATGCATTCTACCAACAAAATCAGTAATCTTTAAATCAACTAAATCAATTTTTTTATCAATTATCATTTTTTTAATTTTTTCCATATTACCTCCAAAATTGAAACAAATTAGTTAAAAATAGTTAAATGTTTATTAGTTTAAGGAGTTGAGGGTTAAAACAAAAAACCTGCGAATAGCGCGTAAAAAACAAAAACAGATCCCGGCTCAGAATCATACCGGGATGACAGGTTTTTCCCATTTCCCAGTTTTTTCCTCTTTCACCACTTCTCGCTCTCGCTCTCAACTCTCAACTCTCAACTCTCAACTCTTTAACCTTTTTCAATTTCAATAAAAACAATTCTCTATTACATTAATATTTCTTTTATCAATAATATATTCAGCAACATCAAATTGCATGAAATAATTAGCAAATGATGGATTTTTTAAAAGAAAAAATTTAGCAGTAGTTTTAATTTTATTTATTTTTGATTTAGTAACAGATTCAGCTGGATAATACTTTGAATTAGATTTTCTAGCTTTAACTTCAACATAGTGAATAATATTATCTTTCGAACTTATAATGTCAATTTCACCAAATCTAGAAATAAAATTCCTCTCTAAAATTTTATGTTTATTATCAACAAGGAATTTACATATTATATCTTCAAATATTTTACCTGAATTGTTCATTTTTCAAAAACACTCTCAAGACTCTTTATAAAATCTTCAAAATCTTTAGAATTATCATAATTTCTATTAATAATATTTATATCATATAACATTTTTTCAAGCTCAGATTGAATCTCGATATTTTTTTTTCTAAAATCATTAATTTTTTCATAAATTTTTTGATTAGTTCTTGAAGTAAAATCAATACCTTTTTTTAAATTAGACACAGTATGAACTAAAGATTTTCTAAACTCATCTTTATCATCAGTTTTTTTTGTTTTAAAAAACATAAGATTGTTATCAATAAAAAAATGTATTTTTTCAAGTCTTTCCACATTATCATTATTAGTTTTTTGAATTAACGAGGATATAGCATTAATAAGCTTTGTTTGTTTAAAAATATTTTTTCTAAAAAAATCATTGAGATTAAACAACAATTCAACAGCAACATCTATATTACAACTATTATCATCAGGTTCTTCTATAAAAATTTCATCTTGTTCTTGTACATTATCTTCAAACAAAGTCTGTTTAATAATTTCAGGTGAAATATCAGATATTTCTGAATAATTCAAAATAAAATCTTCTTTAAAATCCTCAAAATCTTCTTTTTCTAAAAATTCTTTTAAACCACCACTATCAATAAAATTAATAATTATTCTAATATTTTTTTTAAACATGTCAATATCTGCATTAATCAATGCAATCATAGCAATTCTATAATATACTTGATAACATAGAGGAAATACTTTTCTAATTCTAAGACAAATCTCATTAGCTTTTTCAATTTTTTTACTTAATATATGAACATCTACAGTTTTTAACAAAAATTTTTCATCTTTACATGAAGAATAAAGGTTTTCTGCAATATCATAAGCTTTTTTAATATCACCAGTTTCTAAATATACACCAACAAGTTTTTGACCAGCCTCAATTTTTGCACCAGAATTAAAAGATTCTTTATATATCTCAACAAGAATTTCAATTGCTTTATCAAAATTTTTTTCACTAAAATATATTTCAGCAAGCTCTAGTTTAACTGAAAGATTTGTAGTTTTAAGTGAAAGTATCTTCTCATAATAAAATACAGCTTTATTTATTTGACCTTTTTTTCTATAATAATTACCAAGATTAAGATAACCTTTGTCTGAATCAGGAAATTTTCTGATATATTCTTTCCAAACATCTATAAGTCTGCTTTCATAACCTCTTTGCTCATATATAAGTGCGAGTTCATTAAAAAAAGCAAGTGAAGGAATAATCTTGACAATATTTTCAAGAAGAGTTCTACACTCTTTAAAATTACCTTTTTCATTAAATAATCTTGCAATATATAAATAAGAATTAACATGTTTATTGTTTAATAATAAAGATTTTTTAAAATGAAGATAAGCATTTCTAACATCGCCTGATGTTAAATCCTGTTTGCCCATTATAAATTCAGTTTCAGAACCAGCTGAATCTTTAGAATCATCTTTTTTTTTGGCAATACTCAAAATAGTTTCAGCAGAATCCATATTATCTATAAGATTATTAAAAACATTAACAAATGCCATGAAAATAATTATACCATATTTTAACAAAAAAAAAAGGAGCCCTAAGGCTCCTTTATAATTTTTTTTACCTAAATCTCAATTTCTGATTCTTCTTCAGAAACTTCATTACGAACAGTTTCATTCTTATTCCAAACTTTGAGATTTTTATATTTTCTAAGTCCAGTTCCACAAGGAATAAGCTTACCAATAATAAGATTTTCCTTAAGACCTTTAAGTTTATCAACTTTTCCTTCAATAGCAGCTTTTGTAAGAACTCGAGTTGTTTCCTGGAATGAAGCTGCTGATATAAATGAATCAGTTGTCAACGCAGCTTTTGTTATTCCCTGTACAATTCTACTACCTTCTGCCGGTTTTCCACCACGACTAACAACAGTCTGATTTTCTAATTCATATTCATCCACAGTAATAACTTCACCTGAAATAAATTTTGAATCACCGGAATTTTTAATCTTAACTTTTCTACACATCTGAGAAACAATTATCTCAATATGCTTATCATTGATTGCAACACCTTGATCTCTATAAATATGTTGAACTTCATTGACAAGATATTTTTGAACACCTTCAAGACCAGCTGTTTTAAGAACTTTTCTTGGAGGAACATTTCCTTCAGTAATAAAATCACCAACTGTTACAACTTCACCATCTGAAAGAACAGTAGCTGCTGAACCAAGTTGAGCTTTAGTTTGTTTCTTTTCGCCAGTTTTAGTTTCAATAAAGAAGTTTGCACCTGTTGCACGAACAATTCCATCTTCAGCAACGATTATTGCTTCTTTTTTAGGATTTCTAATTTCAAAAAGTTCAGTAACCCTAGGAAGACCCTGTACAATATCAAGTGTTTTTCTTGATGAAGATTCAAACCTTGCAAGTATTGTTCCAGCTTTTACAATATCAGAAACACTAAGGGTTTCTTCATTTAAATCTTTTTTATTTGTATCAATATATTCTGCTAAATCTTTGTCGATTTTTTGACCAAGACTAACAATTATTTTACCTTTTTTGTCTTTTAATTCAGTTAATGAAATCTTATCTTTAATTTTGTTTTTAATACTTACTTTTTTAGTAAGATCCATTACCTGACTTTCAACATTAAGAGTTGCACCTTCATAAATCTGATGAGTTTCACCAGCTTGTACTCTTATTGCTTCAACAACATTTCTCCTCTTACCTTTTTTGGTAAAAGTGTGAATAAGTTTAACAACTGCTTCTTTCTCAAACTTGTAAAATACTTTTGTCTTATGTTCATCTACATCAACAAGGAATTTAATTTCACCTTTTTGACAATTAATAACATAATCTTTATCTTGAACAAGTTTTTTGTTATCTGATTTTATAATCACACTATCTTCAAAAACAGGATGATAATTAGTAAAATAAACCTTATGTGAATCGATTATCACTTTTTCTTCAACTTCTTCATTCAACTGAAGTTTATTGTTTTTAAGAGCTGCAATTATCTGACCAGATTTTACTTCATCACCTTCTTTTGCCAAAATATCCATATCCTGAGATACTTTATATTTCTTTTCAAGTTTTTCAACACTTACAATAATATTTTCACCATCTTTTTCTTTCTTTGATACATAAGGAATAAATGTTGTTATAACATCACCTTTATTAACTGTATCATCTTTACTGATAGTTAATTCAAAACCGAAAGGAATTACAAATTCTTTACCTGCAAATATAGATATTTTTCTAACAAGTTCAAGACCTGTATCCTGATCATATTCAGTAATATAGTTAACTTTACCTTCAATACCAGAAATCTTAGCTTCAAGAGGTTTTATAATATCAGTTTCAGTATTTACTTCCTGACCATGTTCAACAAGTATGTCAACATTTTCAGGTATATAGTGATTTTCTTCTTCACTAACAATCACAATTTTTTTAAGCTGAGTTGGCATTATAAGTTCTTGTCCAACTTTAGCCTGAGAACCATGTTTGATCTTAGGTAAAGCTCCAAAAGGAACATTATATTCTCTTATTTCAATAAATCTAATAGATTTGATATTAAGCTTTTCTTTTTCAATTCTTTCAGCTATATCTTCACTTATAGTCTGTCCTTTTTCTGCAATACATTCACCAGTTTTTTGATTTACAACAGATTCAAGTAAAACTCTATTAAGTATTCTGTTTTTAAACTGATCTTTTCTTGAAACTGGCAATTCAAGTTCGGATTTTATTCTTATTGCTGGAATATCTAATTTAATCTCAACAATAACATCAGCCGAAGCTGCGATTTTAGCTGCCAGTTTTTTATCAATTATATCGTCTTTTTTTGCAATTACTTTTTTATCAACTATTATTTTAGAAAAAAGTGTTTTACCAACACAATATTCCAAATTAGCTTTTTCACGAATATCAATACTTCTATATTCATCAACTTCAACAATACCTTCTTCAGTAGCAACAAGAAGTTCTCTTCTTAAAAAGTCATCAGTAATTCTGTCTCCTTTTGCAAGAACAAGATTATCATTGATATCAAATATATCTTCATAAACTTCTTTATCTTTTACTTTGTCAGAAAGAATAGATTTCTGATTCAATTTAACATTTTTGATATTTTTAATCTTTACAATGTTAAATCTATTATCTTTATTTCTTTCTACAATACCTTCAATTGAAGGCTGAAGTTTTATAGTTTTTGTTATAGCACCACCAGATTTAAGTGTTTCCCCTGGTTTTACTAAAACTTTGTCAATTGGAAACTTAATAAAATTAGGTATTTCATGCTCTTCTTCTTTTGTAATAAGTATTCTTCTCAAGTTTTCAGAGAATTTTGAGCTTGTTGTCTTAGTAGGAGCAATAGTAACTCTACCTTCAACATCAGATACAAACGCAACTTCTTTCTTTTTATCATCAAACTTAAGTGGCATATCAGCTGCAATATGATATTCTCTTTTAGTATCTCTTTTTACAACAAGATTAGCACTACCTTCCTTATATTTTACAATTCCATCAATTTCAGAAGTTATTGAAAGAAGTTCATCACCATGTTTCACATTTGAACCATTCATAACTTTAAGTTCAGCACCTTCTGCAAGACCATCTGAATTTACCGAAAGTTCTTTAACACTTTTTGGAAGTTCATAATCTACATATTTATTACCTTTTACAGGAGATATGAACATAATTCCATCACTTGATATAACTTTCTGGTTTTTTACTTTTATATCGAAGAAATCAACAATACCTTCGATTCCAGATATAGCTGCCGACTGTTCTGAAACTGTATCAGCAATTATTTCTCCCGCCTGAATTGTATCACCTTCATTAATAGATAAGAATGATCCCTGATTAATAAAATAAACTTCTTTATGATCATCATTCTTAATTATAACTCTACCTTTTTCAGAAACAACAACATTATCTATAAGCTGAATACTTTCAAATGAAATTTTACCAGATATAGAAGCTGTTAACTGATCAGGATTATATTCTACAAGAACATCACCTGTTGCAACAGTTTCTCCATCTTCAACTTTAAGAGTAGAACCTGCTGGAAGGAAATATTTGTGGTTTTTTCCATCAGAAGCAGTAATTGTCAAATAACCTCTCAAAGCAATTCTTTTTACATCGGATTCTGTCTGAACTTCTTCCATTTCACCAGTATCTACAGCAAGCTGTCTTTCTAGTTTTCTGCTCCAAGATAGATTTTGAAACGAAACAACTCCATCGTTTTTAGTTTTAATAACAACTCTCTGAGCCACCGCAATACCACCAGTATGGAATGTTCTCATTGTAAGCTGAGTTCCAGGTTCACCAATTGACTGAGCTGCAACTATACCAACAGCTTCTCCAATCGATACAAGTCTGTGTATTGCCATATCTTTACCATAACAAAGTGAACACATACCAGTTTTTGTCTCACATGTAAGAGGAGATCTCAAATATATGCAAGGTTTAATCTTCATTTCAGTTACTTTTGCTTCTACGAGTCTTTCAAGAATAAATTCATCTATAACTTTGTCAGGAGATATTACAACTTTATTGTTTTTAATATCAACAATCTGTTCACCAGTTATCATGCCAATAATATCTTCATTAACAGTCATTTCAACTTCACATTTTTCAAGAAGTTTTGCCATATTTCTATCACAAAGTGTATTAGCTGGAAGAACTATTTGACCAGTTTTTGGATGAATTACATCTTTTGCAAGAACTCTGCCTTCAACTCTTTCAGATATAGGAATTATTATTTCATCAATAAGAGAATTACTAACTTTTCTTTTCTTTCTTAAAGGAAGAACAAGTATTCCCTTATTAGTTCCACAATCATGTTCTCTTACAACAACTTCCTGAGCAACATCAACAAGTTTTCTAGTAAGATAACCTGAGTCAGCTGTTCTTAGTGCTGTATCAACAATACCTTTTCTCGCACCATAAGTTGATATAAAATATTCTGTAATATTAAGACCTTCTCTAAAGTTTGAAGTAATAGGGAAATCCATAATATCACCTTGAGGATTTGACATAAGTCCCCTCATAGATGCAAGCTGTTTCATCTGATTAAAAGATCCTCTCGCACCAGATATTGCCATCATATATATAGAATTAAACTTTCCTTCTGTAAGCTGTTTTGAAAGATTATTCTGCATATCATCAACAAGTTCTGAGTCAGCTGCCATCCAAACGTCAACAGAAGCCTGTTTTCTTTCATCATAACTCATTTGTTTATTAAGAAATCTTTCATTAAAACCTTCAACTCTAAGTTTTGCTCTTGCAATAACATCTTTTTTTCTTGGTGGAGTCAAAAGTTCTGAAATAGAAACTGAAACACCTGAAATAGTTGCATATTTAAAACCAAGTTCTTTGAGTCTATCAAGAAGTCTTGAAGTCTCAACCTGACCAACAATATTATAAGCATCAGTGATTATTTTACTCATTTCACCTTTTCCAATCTGCTTATTAATAAATCTAAGTTCATAAGGAAGTTCAACATTGAATATAACTCTTCCAACTGTTGTTTCTAAAATTTTTCCTTCATATTTAAGGAATATTTTTGTTTTAAGATCAACTTTACCTGATTCATAAGCAAATATAGCTTCTTCGCAACTTGAAAAAACATTATATTTAATTACTTTAAGTTCTTTAAGACCTAATTTTTCAATTTTATCTATAACTTTAGGAGTTATTCTTTCAAGTTCTTCAACAACAGTATTTCCTTTTCCATCATTAACTTCAACAAAAGATTTACAAGGAAATATAATTGTTCTAAGTTTTTCAGAAACTGAAAGATCTTTTTCAGCCTTAACATTAATATATTCTTTAGAATCAACTTCCCAAGTAAGATAGAAAATTCCAATAGTCATATCATGCGTAGGAGTAGTAATAGGTTTACCACTTGAAGGCTGGAATATATTTCCTGAAGCAAGCATTAATAATCTAGCTTCAGTCTGAGCTTCAATAAGCAAAGGAACATGAACCGCCATCTGATCACCATCAAAGTCAGCGTTAAAAGCTGCACAAACAAGTGGGTGAATCTGAATAGCTTTTCCATCTACAAGTTTTGGTTCAAAAGCCTGAATACCAAGTCTATGCAAAGTCGGAGCTCTATTTAAAAGAACTGGATGATTTGTTATAACTTCTTCAAGTACATCCCAAACTTCATCACTTTTTCTTTCAATTATTTTCTTTGCAGATTTAATATTAAAAGCTTTTCCTTTAGCAACAAGTTTATGCATTATAAATGGTTTGAATAATTCAAGAGCCATTTCTTTTGGCAATCCACACTGATTAAGTTTAAGTTTTGGACCAACAACAATAACTGATCTTCCGGAATAATCTACTCGTTTACCAAGAAGATTCTGTCTAAATCGGCCTTGTTTACCTTTAAGCATATCATTAAGAGATTTTAAAGGTCTTTTGCCTGAAGAAACAATAGCCTTACCATGTTTGCCATTATCAATAAGAGCATTGACTGCTTCCTGAAGCATTCTTTTTTCATTCTTTATAATAATATCAGGAGCATCTATTGATAAAAGTTTTTTAAGTCTATTATTTCTATTAATAACTCTTCTATAAAGATCATTAAGATCTGAAGTTGCAAATCTTCCACCATCAAGCTGTACCATAGGTCTTAAATCTGGAGGTATAACTGGAAGAGTATCAATAATCATCCATTCAGGACTATTGCCTGAATCTTTGAACATTTTAGCGACTTCTAGTCTTTTAATAATATTTTTCTTTTGTGCTCCAGTTTCAGTAGCAAGTTTATTATTAAGTTCTCCAAGCAGATTTTCAAGATTAATATCTGAAAGAAGTTCTTTTATTGCTTCTGCACCCATTCCAGCTCTAAAAATATCTTTGTATTTATCATAATATTCTCTGTATTCAGTTTCAGTAAGAAGCTGTTTTTTTGCAATAGGAAGTTTTCCAGGATCAAGTACAATATATGAATTGAAATAAAGTACTTTTTCAAGATCTCTTGGAGAAATATCAAGCAAAATAGCCATATAATTTGGGCTTCCTTTAGAAAACCATATATGTGCTACAGAAGCAGAAAGATCAATATTACCCATTCTTTCTCTTCTTACTTTTGATCTTGTTATTTCTACTCCACATCTTTCACAGACAATACCTTTATATCTAATACTTTTGTATTTACCACATGAACACGAATAATCTCTGGTTGGTCCAAATATTCTTTCACAAAATAGACCATCTTTTTCAGGCTTATGTGTCCTATAATTTATAGTCTCAGGATTTTTAACTTCTCCATAAGACCATTTTCTAATATCTTCCGGTGAAGCAACACTTATTTTAATGGCATTGAACTTTTCAATATCCCACATAAAAAAACTCTCCTTTTTACTTAAGCTATCGTACTAGTGTTTTCTAGTGAATCTGTACCTTCAGTATCATTGGTGACACGTGAAAGCTCGTCATCTTTTATAAGTTCTACTTTGAGGCACAAACTCTGGAGTTCAGATACCAGAACCTTGAATGATTCAGGAACTGATGCCTTGATTGTGTTACCTCCTTTGATGATTGTTTCATAAACCTGAACTCTTCCTTCAACATCATCGGATTTAACAGTAAGCATTTCCTGCAAAATATGAGCTGCTCCATAAGCTTCAAGAGCCCAAACTTCCATTTCTCCAAATCTTTGTCCACCAAACTGTGCTTTACCACCAAGAGGCTGCTGTGTAACAAGAGAATATGGACCTGTTGCACGAGCATGAATCTTATCATCAACAAGGTGATGAAGCTTTAGCATGTAAACATTTCCAACTAGAATTGGATTTTCAAATTTCTTACCATTTCTTCCATCATAAAGAAACATTTTTCCAGTCTCATTAACAAAAAGATCTGCATTTTTAAGTTCTGAAATAATTAATTCTTTATTTGTCTGTATGCTGAATTTGTTATCAAGTTTTTTTATTTCTTTCTTAGAATTTTTTTTATTTACTCTAGAAATTGTCCACATTGGTTCTAAAGCAGGATCTTCATTATAATATTCTTCAACTGCTGTGAATATTGTCCCTACTTTATTATCTTTAAAAGCTTTTGCTATTTTTTTAGAATCATCAGTATTCAATTCAGCAACAATAACATTATTCTCAAAATTAGTTATCTTAGCACTGTATTTTTTCATAACAAAAGCAAATGCTTCATAAATATCTTTTTCAATTGCAATATTAAGAATTTCTCTTCTATCTTCAACAAGAATTCTTTCAATTCTCAAATTTGCAAAAACTTCATTGTTATCATTGTAAAGTGTTGAACAACCATTTTTTACAATGTCAGTAAGAACAAGAAGTCTAAACATATCATCTTCTTTAAGACCATCAAAAACAGGAGTTTCATTATATACATTAAATACATAACCAATATAACCAAGATGAGCTTCAAGAACCTGTCCAAGATTCATTCTAGAAGGAACTCCAAGTGGATTAAGTATTATATCAACTGGTGTACCATCAGCCATAAACGGCATATCATCTTCAGAAAGAATTCTTGCAATAACTCCTTTATTTCCGTGTCTTCCAGCCATTTTATCCCCAACTATTATCTTTCTCTTTTGAGCAATGTAAATTCTAACAAGAGTATTAATATCATGAGGTAATTCGTCATTATTATCTCTAGAAAAAACATCAACATCTATTACAGTTCCAGATTCTCCATGAGGAACAGCATAAGAAGTATTTCTAACATCTCTTGCTTTTTCTCCAAAAATAGCTCTAAGAAGTTTATCTTCTACAGTAAGATCAGTTTCACCTTTAGGAGTTACTTTACCAACAAGAACATCTCCAGATTCAACTTCAGCACCAACTCTAATAATACCTCTCTCATTAAGATTTCTTAAAGCTTCTTGACCAACATTAGGAATATCTCTTGTAATTTCTTCAGGTCCTAGTTTAGTATCTCTAGTTTCAACCTCATATTCCTCAATATGCATAGAAGTCAATACATCTTCTTTAACAAGTCTTTCGCTTATTATAATCGCATCCTCGTAGTTATATCCTTCCCAAGCCATAAACGCAACAACAGTATTTCTACCAAGAGCAACTTCACTATTTGCTGTAGCAGCACCATCAGCTATTGGATCTCCAGCTTTTACAACATCGCCTTCTCTAACAATCGGTCGCTGATTAAGACAAGTACTCTGATTAGATCTCTGAAATTTATTTACAAAATATTTTTTATAATAATACATTTCAACTTCTTCAACACCATCTTTTTTTAATTTATCAACAAGAGAAGAAGTCATAACAGTATCTTTTTTTGCAATTACTTTTTTCCCTACTTTTGCATCACTTGCAATTTTTCTTTCTCTAACAATTTTACCGGCAATAGGTGAAGCTAAATTCACCATTTCAGTTTTATCAGTTCTTCTAATAAAAATATAATCACCAGATACAGTTTCAACAACTCCATCATACTCACTTACAATTCCAGTACCAGAATCAATAGCTACTCTTCTTTCAATACCAGTTCCAACATAAGGAAGCTCAGTATTTAAAAGAGGAACTGCTTGTCTTTGCATATTTGTACCCATAAGTGCTCTATTTGCATCATCGTGTTCAAGAAACGGAATAAGAGAAGCTGCTACAGATATCATCTGCATAGGTGATACCATACAATAATCAGCCAAAGTACCATCAACCATAGAAAACTCATGACCTATTTCAGTATGAACTTTTACTGGAACAAGTTGATTATGAAAACTTTCATCCTTATTAATTTCAACATCAGGAGGAACTATTACAAAGTCGTCTTCTTCATAAGCGTCCATATATATTATTTCATCAGTTATCTTGTTTTTTCTAACAACTCTATAAGGAGTTTCAAGAAAACCAAATTTATTAACTCTTGTATAAACTGCCAATGAAGCTATAAGACCAGCATTTGGTCCTTCAGGAGTTTCAATCGGACAAAGTTTACCAAAATGAGTTGGATGAACATCTCGAACTTCATAACCAGCTCTTTCTCTTTTAACACCGCCAGGTCCTAAAGCAGAAATTCTTCTTTTATTTGTAAGTTCAGCAATAGGATTTGTCTGATCCATGAACTGAGAAAGCTGAGATGTACCATAGAAATCATCAAGCATAGCCTTAATAGGTCTATTATTAATAAAATTCTGTGCAGTAACACCCTGATTATCTTGAAGTGTCATTTTTTCTTTAATTTCTCTTTCCATTTTAGTAAGAGATATTCTAAACTGATTCTGAAGCATTTCACCACATCTTCTAACTCTTCTATTACCAAGATGATCTATATCATCAAGATGACCAATACCACCTGATAAATCTATAAGATATCTAACCATAGCAACAATATCAGTTTCTGCAAGAACTCTACCTTTAGTAACTTCAATATAATCAAGTCCGCTATTTATAAGAGCTTCTGCTCTGCCTATTGTAATCTCATCACCAGGTTTTATAATTATCTTTTTTTCTTCATATTCAAAATTGTAATCTTTTGCAACAGTTCTACCAAGTAGATATTTTTCAATCTCAATAGAATCCTCAATTACATTCTGTTCCATGTCACTTAATATATGTCTTAATTCAAGTAAGGATTTATCAATATAAAGAACATTTTTTCTATAAATATCAGCTTTAGTAATTTTTTGTTCTTCAAGTTTTTCAACTATTTCATCAGTTATAATAGTGCCTTTTTTATATAAAACTTTGTCTTTTCCGTAAAGAACATCTGATGCAAAAGAAATAAAATCATTAAGATAGATAATCTCAATATCTTTTTCAACTTTTGTATTAACAATATCACCATCATTATTTCTTACTTTAAGAGACTGTCTGTTTAAAGATTCAATAATCTCAGCAGCATCAGCTGAAATAACTTCACCTTCTTTAACAACAATATTACCATTTACATCAGTAATATTTTCAGCTACTACTTTTTTTATTATTCTATCTTTTAATCTTATTTTTCTATTTAATTTATATCTACCAACAGTAGAAAAATCATATCTTCTTCTGTCAAAATATAAATTTCTTAAAAGTTGTATAGCATTATCTGCTGCAAAAGGTTCTCCTGGTCTTAATTTGTGGAAAATTTCCTTTAATGCATCTTTATAATCTTCAGCTTTATCAATTTCAAAAGTCTTCATAATGTAAGGATGTTCATTAAACATTTCTTTAATTACTTCCTGATTATAACCTAATGCTTTCAAAAAAGTAGTTACAGGGATTTTTCTTTTTCTGTCTAATCTAACATGAATAAGATCTTTTATAACATCAAGTTCAAATTCTATCCATGCTCCTCTATAAGGAATAATTTTTGCTGTATAAGATTTTTTTGCTTTATCATATTCAAAATAAGCACCTGGAGATCTATGAAGCTGAGAAACTATAACTCTTTCAGTACCATTATATATAAAAGTACCTCTTAATGTCATAATTGGCAGGTCACAAAGATAAAGAGTTTGTCTTTTTATTTCACCGGTAGATTTATTTATAAGTTCAACAACTAGTTCTAATCTAACAGCATAAGTAAGAGATTTTTTCTTAGCTTCCTGTTCAGAATTTTTAATTCTAAAAGGAATATCACCCACAGTAGCTATATCACATGTTCTTTCATCATAAGTACAATTTTCAAATCTGCACTCTTCACCCACTACTTTACCTGGACATTTTTTACATCTAGGAAGTCCAAGGTTATATCCTTTATATTCTAGCATTAAATTCCCTGAAAAATCTTTTATGGGGAAAATTTCCAGGAAAACTTCATGCAACCCTCTTCTTTTCCTTTCCTCGTGAATTAACTCCGGCTGTAAAAACCATTTATAAGAGCTGGTCTGAGCTTTTATCAATTCATAGATATCAAGAACTTTTTTCCTTGATCCGAAATTGATTTTGGTTCTTCCGGCCATTTCCTTGATTTGTGGCATTAAGATTCCCCCTTAAACAGAAATATGAAAAGTATTTTGGGCATAGGTCACCCAAAGTTTGATAATTATATCAATGCTCATTACAAAAGTCAATATTTTTTTACCCATTACCAATGTATTTTTTTGCTAAACAAAAAAAGCCGGCATTTACCGGCTTTTTTATTAATACTATTTTTATATTACTTAAGTTCCATTTTTGCACCAGCATCTTCAAGTTTTTTCTTAAGTTCTTCAGCTTCTTCTTTTGAAGCAGCTTCTTTAATTGTTTTAGGAGCTGTATCAACAGCTTCTTTAGCTTCTTTAAGTCCAAGACCAGTTAATTCTCTAAGAGTCTTGATTACATTAAGTTTTTTAGCAGCATCAAATCCTGCAATAACAACATCAAATTCAGTTTGTTCTTCAGCAGCTGGTCCAGCAGCTACAGGCATTGCCATAGCCATAGGAGCTGATGCAGATACACCAAATTTTTCTTCAGCAGCTTTTACTAGTTCTACCAATTCAAGTACACTCATTTCTTCAACAGCTTTCAAAATTTCTTCATGTTTCATTGTATTTCCTCCATAATTTCATTACATTTAGTTTTTTATTTCTAAAAATTAAGCTTCTTTCTGTTCTTTTATAGCATTAATTACATTAACAAAATTCTTAAGTGGTCCTGCACAAACATTAACAAATCCCTGAATTGGGGAGTTGAATGCAGATACAAGTCTTGTAAGAAGTTCTTCTCTGCTTGGAGTTTCTGAAAGAGTTTTTACTTCTTCAAGAGAAAGTACTTTTCCTTCAAGAACACTAGTCTTGATTTCAAAAAACTTTCTATCTTTATGCAGATCTTTTATAAAATCAGTTGCAATCTTAACAGGAGCAACTGGATCTCCATATGATATAGCAATAGCTGTAGGTCCTTTTAGAAATTCATCTAAATTAGGAAATTCCAATTCAGCAATAGCTTTTCTGATTAAAGTGTTTTTTGCAACAAGATATTCAATACCATTTTCTCTGAATTTTTTTCTCAAATTAGTAATTTCTTCAACAGTAAGCCCTTTATAATCTGCTACAACAACAGTAACAGCTTTTTCAAACTTACTTTTTAATTCACTTACACTGTCAATCTTCTTAGGTGTTGGCACGCTTTTCACCTCCTTTAAATTCTGATTCCAGACTAAAAAAAAATTCCCGCTTTTTGAGACGGGAATTTATATATATTAAAATTAATATACTTTTCAATTCCGTTCGCCTCGGCTGGCTAAATTAAGACAATTAAGCCACCAGCTGTCTTTGACGTCTGGTTCAGTGGTAATTATACAACTTCTGCAACTTTTCTGCAACTATTTAAATCTAATTTAAAACCTGGATTCATACTAGTTGCTACCGATATACCTTTTATATATTGACCTTTAGAAGCTGAAGGTCTAGCTTTAACTATTGTTGCATACATAGCTCTAAAATTTTCAGCCAATTTTTCAGGACCGAAATTTTCCTTACCTAAAATAGTATGAACAATTGCATTTTTATCAAGTCTGTATTCAACTCTACCAGCCTTGATTTCTTCGATTGCTGGTCCTACATTAGGAGTAACCGTACCATTTTTAGGTGAAGGCATCATACCTCTTGGCCCAAGAACTCTACCAAGTTTACCAATTATCTTCATCTGATCTGGAGTAGCTACAACAGCATCAAATTCAAGCCATCCTTTCATAATTTCTTTTGCAGTTTCTTCAGTTCCAATAATATCAGCACCAGCTGCTTTAGCTTCCTGTTCTTTATCTGCTGATACAAAAGCTAAAACTCTTTTTGTTTTACCAGTTCCATGAGGAAGCATTACTGTTCCCCTAATTTGCTGATCAGCTTTTCTTGGATCAAGTCCAAGGACACAATGAAATTCAACCGACTGATCAAATTTAGTTTTAGGAAGTTTTACCATTAATTCAAAAGCTTCTTCAACAGAATATTCTTTCTGTTTATCAATCATTTTGGCAGCTTCCTTGTATCTCTTACTTCTTTGTCTTGCCATTTTAAATCCTCCTTTGGTTTTAACGAAGATTGTAATAATCCTCTCCCAAGTAATAAACCGACCCGGGAATGTCTTTAAACTATTTCAATACCCATGTTTCTTGCAGTACCTGCAATAATTTTCATTGCAGCTTCAACATCATTAGCATTTAAATCTTCCATTTTTGTAGTTGCGATTTCTTTAAGCTGAGTTTTGGTAATTTTTCCCACTTTGTTAACAAGAGGATTACCTGATCCTTTTGGGACCTTAGCAGCTTTTTTTAGAAGATCTGATGCCGGAGAAGTTTTTGTGATAAAGCTGAAAGTTCTATCAGCGTACACTGTTATAACAACAGGTACTATAGAACCAGCCTGCTTTGCTGTTTTAGAATTAAATTCCTTACAGAAACCCATAATATTCACACCATGCTGACCTAATGCAGGTCCGATTGGTGGAGCTGGATTAGCTTTACCCGCAGGTATCTGAAGCTTAATCTGTCCGATAATCTTTTTAGCCATACTTAATTTTCACCTCCCGGATATAAAAAACTAGAGACTGGAATTTTACCAGTCCCCATATTGTAAACATTTATCAAAAAATGTCAAATTTTTTTTAAAACAACCTCATTACCTTATCAAGCTTCTTCAACCTGAGCAAAATCAAGTTCAACAAGAGTTTCTCTGCCAAATATCTTAAGTCTAACTTTAACTACCTGTTTTTCGAGGTTAATGTTTGTTATTTCGCCAATAAAATCTTCAAATGGTCCATCGGTAATTTTAGCTTTTTGACCAACCTGAAGTTCAAAGTCAACTTTTTTAGATTTAATACCATGACCAATCTGTTCAAAAATATTTTGAACCTCTTTGTCAGTTAAAGGAGTAGGTTTGTTTCCTAAACCAATAAAACCTGTAACACCTGGTGTATTTCTAACTACAAACCACGAATCATCAGTCAAATGCATATTGACCATGACATATCCAGGATAAATTCTTTTTTCAACTTCTTTTCTTTTTTTATTTTTATATTCATAGACCTTTTTTTTAGGTATTATAACCTCGCCTATAAACATATTCATTTTCATCTTTTCAATACGCTGTTCAAGAGTAGCCTTGACTTTATCTTCCTGACCCGCATATGTATGAATTACAAACCAGCTCTTTTCCATATATCCTATTCCTCTCTCATTAATCTCTTTTTAATAAAGTATTTTTTCTATTATCTTGCTGAAAACCTGATCACAACCAAATATATACACTCCAGCTAAAATAGACAAAGTAACAACTACTTTTGTAGAGACAATGATGTCTTTTTTTGATGGCCAGGATACTTTCTTTAGCTCAGCCATGACTTCTGATAAGAATTTATTTATTTTCATATCCTCTTAAACCCCTGTTAAAAAATATGGCGGGGCAGCTAGGAATCGAACCTAGGGCCTTCGGTTTTGGAGACCGACGCTCTACCAATTGAGCTACTGCCCCACCGTATTTATTATTGATTCTTACTTAGTTTCTTTATGTATCGTATGCTTTTTATCGAAAGGACAGTATTTTTTAAACTCAACCCTTTCTTGATGCAGCTTTTTGTTTTTCATTGTGCTGTAATTTCTTCTTTTGCATTCGGTACATTCAAGTGTAATTATTTCTCGCATTTTTGACCTCTTTTGCAATTAATTATTCAACTATTTCAGTAACAACACCAGCACCAACGGTTCTTCCGCCTTCTCTGATTGCGAATCTAAGTTCTTTTTCCATAGCTATTGGAGTATGAAGTTCAACATCCATAGTTGTATTATCTCC
>JALOAD010000053.1 GCA_023228995.1 Candidatus Muiribacterium halophilum | reverse complement strand
TATACTCGATTATGATGAAAATGGACCAATAAATAAGGCTTATGCAAGATAGTATTTGTTTTTATGTAGTAATGGTACCGATGGCCGGACTCGAACCGGCAAGCCGTGAAGCGGTTGATTTTGAATCCGATAAAATCAATGACATAGCTAAATATAACTAGCACATATAATCCCTTAATAAAGGGCTTTTAAAATTCTTTTAAACTACAACTAAATATAATTAAATCCAAAGGTACATAGTAGTTTATGTACCTTTTTTGTCCCGTCAAGGTACACATAAAAGGACTCAATTATGAATCAAGAATTAAAAAGATCGCTGTGGGAAGCTCATGATGGTTTGTGTTTTTACACAGGAATACCAATCACTATGTTTGACATGCATATAGACTATATCCAACCACTTTCAAAAGATGGAAGTGATGAGCTTAATAATTTAGTTCCTTGTAGCACTAGAGCTAAAAGACAAAAAGCAAATATATTTAATGAAAACATCACTAACCAAATGATTATGTTTAATTCTTTAGTTTACACACCAAAAGTAGAAAAATTACTCAACAAGTATAAATCAGCAAAAAAAGTTCATATGCAAAAGTTACCTGATCAATATTTGATTGAAGGTTATAAGAATATTTCCGTAACGACTCCTGTAATTATTGATGATGAATTTTTAAATTTTGATGGAAAAATTTGTAAATTCGATGGATTAAAATTACCAGATGAAGCAAGAATAAAAGTAAGAAAATCAATCACTATCGAAAATGGCAAAAGAAAAACTTTTAAAAAAACATTTACCATCACTACACTTGAAGAGACAATTAAAAAAGCAGTTAATTTTATAAAGGAACAAAAAAATGCTACTAACATTTGATATCAAGAAAGTTAATGCTAGCGGTTTGAGTTATAAAGATGATGGGCAAATTCCATCTAGCAAAATCAAAGATAAAAAAATAATAAACTCAAACATAACATTTACAAAGCCTTATAAATTGCTCATAAGAGCTTCAAAAATGATACAAGGTAAAATAAATCAAAAGAAAAAAACTATGGTATTTGAACAAAATACTACATTACTTGATGCCATTAAAAAAGCTTCAAAAGTTTATGAAAAGCTTATGGATGAGTTAAGTGTTGAGACATACACAAAACAAGAATTTACAGCTGAGATGCCTTATAGCAAAGTTTATCAGCTATATTTGGAGTATAAAGTTGCTCAATATGAAGCAAGAGATGATAAAAATGAGTTTGATAAAGCTGGAATCGAACTTTTTAATAACAAATGGCTAAAACCATTACAAAATAAGCCTATCGGGATGATTGATGAAGAAGATATTCAAAAGATAGTCAATAGTATCAAAAGAGCAGGACTTTCAGAGCGAACATCACGAAGAGTATATCAGGTTGTAAATCCTGTGTTCAAATATTTTAATATGAAAGCAGCTAAATTTGGTGTTAATATCCCATCACCTGCACTTCAAAGAGATTTACCACCGCTAAATAATGAAAGAGGTTTGGAGCTAACCTTAGAAGAGATAAAAGAGCTTTTCACTGAGTTGCAAAATTATCCTATAACTCCAGTAAGAGAGATTTATATGTTTTTAATGCATGGAAGAAGATTTGGCGAAGTGGTAACTTTAGAGTGGAGCGATATAAATTTTGAAGAGAATACCTATACCATTAGAGCTTTAAACAATAAAGCAAGGGTAGATATGACTTATCATCTATCGTTCAGATTAAAAGAAGCTTTAGAGGCTATAGGTATCAAAGAAAATGGATATGTATTTAGCAAAATAAATAATAAAAATGAGCCTTATAGTGGCGGAAGTATCAGAAATCATTGGAGAAATAAACCTCAAGATCCTTTAAAAGTAGATGAAAATGTAAATTACAAACCAATAGTAATCCACCAAATAAGAAATTGCATCGCTACATATTTGAAAAATGGAATGGGCATTGGAGATGATGTTGCAGGTGCAATTTTAGGACATAAACAAAATAAAACTATCACTAGCAGATATGGGAAAATCAATTACTACTCATTTGGTAAAGTAATTGATGATATGTTGGATGAAATTTTTGGAGAAAAAACAGTAGCTCCTGTAGATAATGAAAAATTAAATCAATTAAAACTTCTATTTCCAGATAAAACAGAAAAGCAACTTATTGAAGTTTTGAATATTTTAGAATAACACTCAGGAGGACTTGACTATGAATGATATAAACCCAACAACAGGCATACCGATGTCAGGTGGAGGAATTGATGCAGGAGGTACACCTTATTGTTGTAGCTCAGATAATTTTGATGATGGAGCAAGTGAATCAAGTGGCGGTGATTTCAATAATATTGCTAACTACTGGAGTTGGAAAGTTGATGTTGTAATTATGCTGATTGTAATTGGGATAAATGTTTATTTTTGGATATAAATGATGTAAATTTTTCTTTGAATATCAAGCCCTAAGACAGGAGCGACTCTGCTAGTTCTTGAGGGCTTGTTTATTTTTGCTATCTACTGATTATCTTTTTCTCATATTATTTACAGTTTAACTTCCATAAAGAGCTTTTTAGCTATTATATAACTATTTTTAATCATACAAATTAATATTAAAATTTCAATAGTTTAACTATCAGTCAAGTAACAAAATAAGGAAAAATAGTGATGAATTTCAAAGAAAAAGCGAATGATATTTGGAAAATAGCAGACCTCTTAAGAGGTGATTATAAACAATCAGATTACGGAAAAGTTATTTTACCTTTTACAGTACTTAGAAGACTTGATGCTATTTTAGAACCTACAAAAAAAGAAGTCTTAGACTTTTTACCAAAAGTTGAAACTCTTTCGGAAAAAGCAAAAGATATTGCATTAGAGAAAAAAGCAAAACAAAATTTTTACAACAAATCAAAATTTGATTTTAAAAACCTTTTAGATGATCCAAATAATATTGCTTCAAATTTACGAAACTATATCAATGGATTTTCTGCAAGCGTAAGAGATATTATCTCTTATTTTAGTTTTGATGATCAAATAGAAAAGCTTGATAGTGCAGACTTACTCTATCAAATCGTAAAAGATTTATCAGCAGTAGAGTATCTAAAAGACATTACTCCTCAAGAGATGGGTTATATATTTGAAGAACTTATTAGAAAATTTGCAGACGCTTCAAATGAAACAGCTGGAGAACACTTTACTCCAAGAGAAGTTATCAGACTAATGGTAGATATTTTGTTTATTGATGATAGTGAAGTACTTGCTAAAGAAGGTATTGTAAAAACAGTATATGACCCAGCTTGCGGTACAGGGGGGATGCTTTCTATCGCAGATGAATATGTAAATGAACTCAATAACAAAGCTAAATTAGAGCTGTTTGGGCAAGAGATAAATCCAGAGTCTTATGCAATTTGTAAATCTGAAATGCTTATCAAAGGACAAAATCCTTCAAACATAAAATTTGGAAATACATTCACAGTAGATGGGCTAAAAGAGGAAAAATTTGATTATATGCTTTCAAATCCACCTTTTGGAGTGGACTGGAAAAAAGCAAGTAAAATCATCAAAGATGAGCATGAAAAACAAGGTTATGATGGTAGATTTGGTGCTGGACTTCCTAGAATCAATGACGGTTCATTGCTTTTTTTACAACACATGGTATCAAAAATAAAAAATACAGATAATGGTAGCAAAATTGCTATCGTATTTAACGGTTCACCGCTATTTAGTGGAACCGCTGGAAGTGGCGAGAGTGAAATAAGAAAGTGGATTATTGAAAATGATCTACTTGAAACTATTATTGCTTTACCTGATCAACTTTTTTATAATACTGGTATTTCAACATATATCTGGATACTTACAAATAACAAAAACAAAAATAGAAAAGGGAAAATCCAGCTTATAAATGCTTCTGGTTCTGTTGATGATAAAGACATAAAAGAGACACCATTTTGGAAAAAAATGGATAGAAGTCTTGGTAATAAAAGAAAAACTATTACTCCAGAGCAAATAGTTCATATAGCAAATCTCTATGGTGATTTTAAAGAAAATGAGTTTTGTAAAATACTACCAAATGAGTATTTTGGATATTACAAAGTTACAGTTGAGCGACCACAAAGAGATGAAAATGGTGAAATAATTACAGATAGAAACGGCAATCCAAAAGCTGACGGTTCTCTTAGAGACTCTGAAAACATCCCTCTTTTAAAAGATATTAATGAGTATTTTAAAGAGGAAGTATTACCTTATGTAAGTGATGCTTGGATTGATGAGAGTAAAACAAAAATAGGTTATGAAATAAACTTTAGTAAAGAGTTTTATACATTTAAAACCCTTCGAACCTTAGAAGAGGTCAAAGCAGATATTTTAAAACTTGAAGAAAAAACAATGGGTAAACTCAAAGAGGTAATATCGTGAAAAGATATGAGCGATACAAACCTTCAAAGGTTGAATGGATAGGTGAGATACCTGAACATTGGGAAGTTAAGAAACTAAAAAGATTTAGTACTGTTAAAAGGGGGGCTTCTCCACGACCAATTAATGATATGAAATATTTTGATGAAAATGGAGAATTTGCTTGGGTTAGAATCTCAGATGTGACAGCAAGCAAAAGATATTTAGAAGATACCGAAGAAAGATTATCAGATCTTGGTGCTTCATTAAGTGTAAAAATGTACCCTGATCAACTATTTTTAAGTATAGCAGGGAGTGTTGGAAAACCTATTATTACAAAGATAAAGTGTTGTATTCACGATGGATTTGTATACTTCCCATATTTAAAAATTAACCCAGAATATTGGTATTATATTTTTTTAACAGGCATTCCTTTTTTAGGATTAGGAAAGCTAGGAACTCAACTAAATCTAAACACTGAGACTGTAGGCAATATTGATATGCCATTACCTACGGAAGATGAAATTATTAATATTGTCAATTATCTTGATAAAAAAACTGCAAAGATAGAAGAACTTATAGTCGACAAAGTGAATCTCATCTCTCTTTTGGAGCAAGAAAAAGAGCTAACAATTTCAAATGCAGTAACAAAAGGGTTAAATCCTGATGTTACTATGAAAGATAGTAAAGTTAAGTGGATAGGTGAGATACCAGAACAATGGAGTTTAAGAAAAATAAGTCATAGCTTTAATACTATTGGAAGTGGAACAACACCATTAACATCAAATAGTGCTTATTATACAAATGGAACTATACCTTGGATTAATACAGGTGATTTAAATAATGATTATTTGTTTGATGTAAATAAAACTGTTTCAACTTTCGCTGTTGAAGATAATACTGCATTAAAAATTTATCCAAAATACTCATTGGTAATAGCAATGTATGGTGCAACTATAGGAAAAATAGGTATAACTACCTTTGATGCTTGTGTTAATCAAGCTTGTTGTGTTTTAGCTGAAAGTGATTATTTTACTTTAAGATATATATATTATTGGTTTATTGCAAATAAAAAATATATTATAGATTTAGGTTATGGTGGTGGACAGCCAAATATAAGTCAAGAAATTATCAAATCTTTACGAATACCATGTCCTTTGATTGAAGAACAAGAACAAATAGTTGAATATTTAGATAAAAAAATAGCTGAAACAAATGAAACAGTACAAATTATAAAAGATGAAATCGAACTTTTAAAAGAGTATAAAGAAACACTTATTTATGAAGTTATTACTGGGAAAATAGATGTGAGGGGATGTAATGAAACTCATTGAAAATATTTACACAAAAGAAGAAATTTTACAAATTCTTAGAGAACCAAAAACATACAACAGCGGAAAGTTGGAAGATAGTGACATCGATAGAAGAATGAAGCTAAAACCAAATAATCCACAGTTTTATACTTTAAAGCTAGATATAGACGGTGACTATAAAGTAATATTGCAACATAACAACGATGATGAATTTCCAGAATATAGTGCTATTTTAATGAAAAATAATATTAGAATTTGTCGACTTGATTTTCATGAAGCACATAGAAGAAATTGTAAAAAAGAGATTTTTAAAGAAAGAGTAGCAAATGAGCTACATCTACACTTGTACTGTGAAGATTGTTTAAAAGATGGCTTTAAATATGATGCTTTTGTACTAAATATAAGCGAAGAAAAACTAATTAATTTAGATTTTAAATGCTTTGTTACATTATTTTGCAAAACAATATGTTTGGACTATAAGCTTGATTGTCAAAGGAGTTTATTCTCATGATGGAAATTAATAATATTTTTGATGAATTTTGTAATAAGTATAGAATCAGAATCAGTCCAAGGGATAGATTTAAAGCAAAAATCACTACACCTTTTGGTGGATTAGATAGTGACCCTATTTCATTTGTAGCAAAACTTGAAGATAGTAAAACATTAGTTCTAAATGATGAACTTTTAACTTATAGATTTTTTGATAAAAATTTTTATGATCCTACATCAAATGCTCTTGACATAGCTATGAATATTTTAAAAACTTATGGTGTTGATGAAAATGAGTTTAAATATATTAAAAAAATTGACTTGAGTTCTAATTATTGGCAAGAAGATGTTTTGGATTATATCACTGCACTTATAAAGCTACAAGATTTAATATTTTTGAAAAAAGAGATAGTTATCAAAGAGTTTTTAGAAATTATAAAAGAATATATTAAAAATAATTTTGATGTTAAATACAAATTTTATTCTCAAGGAATAGAAGCATACGATAGTGAAAGTTTATATCCAGTTGATATTGCATTATCAAATGACAATAAAAAATTTGTCAACATATATGCTATAAACAACCATAATAAACTAACAGAATCAACGATGTCTATGATGTATTATCGTTATGAAGCACCACAAGCCGAATTCTATAACATTTCAATTTTTGATGAATTGTCAAAGTTTGCAAAAGGAAATAAATATAAAAGACTTATGGCATTAAGCGATAAAGCATTACCAGATTTTGGTGATTTTGATAAAAAAATTCTCAAAGAAGAGATTAATAAACGATTAGGAGCCAGATCATGAGTATGTGTATGGCTTGGGTTAGACAAAAGAACGATGGCGATGAAGAGCTAATCGTCGCAACAGATTCTATCTTTACAGGCAATGGTGAGAGCTGGGAAAATGGGATCAAACTTTTTGAATTGCCAAGAACCGATTGTGTGATTGCATTTGTTGGAGTTACGGGTAAAGCATATACATTGATACTAAATCTTATTAGCTCTATAAAACTTGATAATAGACTTAAAAATAATTACACACCTCTTATCGAAGTTGTAGAATACATAAGTGAGCTTTTTACTGTTTTGATAAAAAATAGCATCAATGAGATACCAAGTGAAAATATACACAAACTAAGAGCTGAAGTAAAATTTTTATTTTGTGGATGGTGCTGGAGAGAAAATAGATTTAGAATTTGGGAAGTTAGCTACAATGAAAGTACAGAAGCATATCTTCCTACAGAACAAGAGAAATGTTCATTAGATGGCTTATGTGCATTTATTGTTGATCCAAGTGATAAAAAAGATATTGCAGCTCAAAAATTAAAAGAAGAACGAGAAAAAAAAGAAGTTGGTGCAAATGTTGATATGGAACCACTTCGAGTATTAATTGATATTTCTCAAGACCCATCAATCAGAGAGATTGGTGGAGCTACTCAAATTGTCAAAATTTATCGTTCAGGTACTTCTGAGTTATTTGGAATTTATTGGCAAAATAAACCTCATTTTCAAGGAAGAAAATTCGAGGAGCATAATAAACCAAAAGAGAGATATTTTGACCCAAATACTCTTGAAGTCATAGATAATGAAATACTAACAAAAATAAAGCTAGATGATTTTTCAACTTTAAAAGAATTTGAATTTATTACAACTTGTTATGATGAAGATGGTTATTTGAAAGATTTAGCAGATAGAGAGAAAGAGAGATTAAAATTAATTTTTAGAGATAAGGCTTATAAAGACTTTAAAGCAAATTGTGAGGTAGATGAATAATGTCAAATATATTAAATGAAAATGCATTTGAAAGTGCAATAATATCTTCACTTTGTGAAAATGGTGGATATGTTGAAGGGGATAATCAAACTTTTAATAAAGATTTAGCATTTGATAAAGAAAAGGTTTTGGAGTTTTTACAAAATACACAAAAAAACTCATGGGAAAAACTTGAAAAATATCATGGTGAAGAGATAAAAAACAAATTAACAGCAAGGCTTTATAAAGAGTTGGATTTAAGAGGTATGCTTGATGTTTTGAGAAATGGTATAGTTGATTATGGAGTACGATTTAAACTTTGCTATTTTAAACCTGAAAATGAAAAAAATGAAGAATTACTTGAGCTTTACAATAAAAATATTTTAACTGTTACAAGGCAAGTAAGATATAGCCTTAAAAATGAAAATTCACTTGACTTGGTACTATCAATAAATGGTTTGCCTGTTGCTACAATGGAGTTAAAAAATCAGTTCACTGGGCAAAATGTCAAAAATGCAAAATGGCAATATATGAATGATAGAGATGCTAAAGAGTTAATATTTTCATTTAAAAAAAGAGCTTTAGTTCATTTTGCTGTTGATAGCGATGAAGTGTATCTAACAACAAAACTAGATGGAACAAAGACAAGATTTTTGCCTTTTAACTTAGGAAATGATAACGGTGCAGGAAATCCAATAAATGAAAATGGATACAAAACAGCGTATTTATGGGAAAAAGTGCTACAAAAAGATAGTTGGCTTGAAATTATCGGAAGATTTATACATCTACAAAAAGATGAGATTGTATCAGGTGGTAAAAAATATACTAAAGAAAATATGATTTTTCCTAGATATCATCAACTAGATGTTGTAAGAGAGATAGTAAAAGATGTAAAAGAAAAAGGAGTAGGACAAAACTACTTAATCCAACACAGTGCTGGAAGTGGTAAAAGTAACTCAATTGCTTGGTGTGCTTATAGGCTTTCTTCTTTGCATGACAGCGATGATAAAATCATTTTTAATAGTGTGATTGTTATTACAGATAGAAAAGTTTTAGATAGACAGCTTCAAAATACTATTTATCAGTTTGATCATAAACAAGGTGTTGTTGATAGAATTGATAAACATTCAGAACAGCTTGCTGATGCAATAAAAAATGGTACACCGATAATTATTACAACATTACAAAAATTTCCTTTTATCTTAGAAAAAGTGGGTGATTTACCAGGGCGAAAATATGCAGTTATTATAGATGAAGCTCATAGTTCACAAGGTGGAGAAGCTTCTAAAAAAATGAATGAAGTTTTAAGTACTCATGCTAAAAATGATGAAGAACAACTTAAAGAAGCCCAAGAGCAAGATGTGAAATTTAATCAAAGTATGGAAGAAGATAGCATCGAGTTTGAAATAGAAAAATCACTTCAAGCAAGGGGAAAACAAGAAAATATCAGCTTCTTTGCTTTTACTGCAACTCCAAAAGCTAAAACAATTGAAGTTTTTGGAAGAAGAAAAGATGATGGCACAATGGGTGAATTTCACTTATACTCTATGAGACAAGCTATTGAAGAGGGATTTATTTTAGATGTTCTTAAAAACTACACTACCTATGAACTTTATTATAAGCTATCAAAAACAATAGAAGAAGACCCTGAATTAAATAAAAAAGAGGCTACAAAAGCTATTGGAAGATTTGTATCTCTTCATCCTTACAACATTGCTCAAAAAACAGAGATTATGATTGAACATTTTCGCCAAGTTGTAGCTAAAAAGATTGGCGGTAAAGCAAAGGCTATGGTTGTTACAGCTTCAAGGCTTCATGCATTACGATATTTTGAAGCATTTAAAAAATATATCAAAGAGAAACAATATACAGATATAAAAGCCCTTGTAGCATTTTCTGGTAAAGTCGTTGATGATAGTTATCCTGATGGAGTAACTGAACCTGAGTTAAATGGATTTGGCGAAAAAGAGTTGCCTGATAGGTTTGAAAGTGATGAGTATCAAGTACTTCTTGTTGCAGAAAAATATCAAACTGGATTTGACCAGCCATTACTGCATACAATGTATGTGGATAAAAAGCTCTCTGGAGTAAAAGCTGTTCAAACATTATCAAGACTCAATAGAATGCATCCTGGGAAAGAAGATACATTTGTGCTTGATTTTGCAAATGATAGAGAAACTATATTTAACTCATTTGCTCCGTATTATAAAAATACAACCTTAGAAAGTGAAACCGAACCAAATCACCTTTATGATTTAAAAGCTAGGTTAGATACTATGGGCATCTTTTGGCAATCAGAAATTGACCAATTTGCAAAAGTATTTTTTAAATCAAAACAACAATTAACTTATAAAGATCAAGATAAACTTTATGCGATTCTTCAACCAGCAGTGGATAGATACAATGGATTGGAAGAAGAAAAACAAGATGAATTTAAAAAATCATTACGAACTTGGTGTAATATTTACTCTTATTTATCACAAATACTACCTTTTGCAGATGTTGAATTTGAGAAATTTTATGCTTATTCAAAACTACTATTAACAAAACTACCTAAAAGAGACTTATCTCAGAGATTACAACTTGATGATGAAGTGGCTTTGGAATATTATAGACTTCAAAAAATAGAAGAAGGACATATAAAACTAGAAAGTGATGATCAGTTTAAATTAAAAGGTATTACAGAAGCTGGTATAAAAAGAGATAAAGAGGAACAAGCTCAACTTTCAGAAATCATAACTATTTTAAATGATAAGTTCGATACAGATTTTACTGATGCAGATAAATTGTTTTTTGATCAAATAGAAGCTGAACTGATGAAAGATGAAACACTACAGGCTCAAGCTAAAAACAATAGTATTGACAATTTTAAATATGGATTTGAAGAGATTTTCATCGGAAAATTGATTGACCGAATGGAAGATAATCAAGAAATTTTCAACAAAATACTTGATGATGATACATTTGGTAGTGTTGTTAAAAAATGGATGATGAATAAAATTTATAAAACGATTAATGATAAGTGATAATTTAGTTTAAAATTTCTAAAAGAGTTTTTATGGAGCTGGTAAGACTATTAAAAATACTACAATTAACATTAGTTGGAGAGTAATGTGGACTTATTAACTAAAAAATCTGAGTAAGTTGTAAAGTGAGGCTAAAGAGATGAAAACAGAATCATTTGGTGAATTATCAGGACAGGACTGGGAAGATATATGCAATAAATTGTTTCATTTAAGATATAAAGATAATTATCAAGAAGTACCTGCAAGATATGGTGGAGATTATGGCATTGAGGGATTTACCTTTGATGGAGACTTATTTCAATGTTATAGTCCAAAAGATGAAGAGTTTTCATCTAAATCTTTGTATGAATTACAAAGAGATAAAATTACTAAAGATATAAGTAAACTGATTAAAAATATTCTAGAAATAAAGAAATTAAACAGAAATGCAATTATTAAAAATTGGTATTTTGTTACTCCTGCTTACGATAGTAAAAATTTAATTGAACATTGTCGTAAAAAAGAAGAAGAAGTTCAAAAAGCCATAAGTCAACATTTAACAAAAGATTTTAAAATTATTTTACAAACAGAAAATGCATATGTTGAAGAACTTCAATATATTGTAAACACTAAGTATTTTAGTATTAAGTCAATAGATAAGACTTTGACTAATGAAGATTTACTATCAATTAGTAGCTCTAAAAATGAGATTATTGAAAAGATTAGAAATAAGTTGTTAAAACTAGATAGTTTAAAAATTGATAATGAAAAATTAAATAAATGGACATTTTTAGTTTTTAAATATTTTATTATAGGTCAAGAAGAATTAGAAGTACTAAATAAATCTTATCCTGATACTTATAAAAAAATAACAAGAGTAAAAAATAGTATAGAAAGAGCTGTAGAGCAAAAATCATTATTAGGTTTGAAACTTACTGACTTACAAACAATACAAAAAGAATACAAAGAAGAGCTAGAAAAAGATTTTATGAATGTTTGTGAAATTTCATTATTGGAAAATCTTGCTCAAGAGGCAATTGCCGATTGGATGGCAAGATGTCCGATAGATTTTGAATAGGATAATGATTATGGAAAATATTTTACCGTTTGAAGATTCTCAAAAGATTATTTTTTCTCAGAAGAAAATCTCGATACCAACTGATTTAAGACCAATGTACAAGATAAGCGTAATTCTTATGATGCTTAAAGTGAATGGACATAGTAAAAGATTATCATATTTACAAGTTCAATATTTAAATTGGCTCGTAAAGCATATAGAAAAAGTTGAAGATTTAAATTTAAAAAATGATGAATTGCCATTCGAAATTATTAGACCTGATCCATTCTTGGATATTGCCATTGAATATTGTATTGGTGAAAAACTCATTCAACTTACAAATCAAGGAAAGTTAGAGTTAACAACAAAAGCAGAAGTCTTTATTAATAAATTGATAAATGAAAAATTATTGAAAGATGAGTATAAAGTTTTAAAAAATATTGGTTCAAGAAAAGTAACAGATGACAAAATAAAAATGATGATAGGTGGTAATTGATATGCAAAAATTAACTTTAAAAGGTTTAAAAATAAATATTTCTACCAATGATGGCACATTTGGACAATGCTTATTATTTCAAAAAGGTTTAAATGTAATAAGAGCTGAAAATACTTCTGGTAAAACTACGATTATTAGTTCGATTATCTATGCGTTGGGAGTTGAAGCAGTTTTAAGTGCTAAACAGGGAAACACGGTTTTGAAATCAGTTTTAAAAGAAAAGATTGACTTTGAAAATAAAACATATAATGTTCTTGAGTCTTATGTTTTACTAGAAATAGAAAATGAAAATAAAGAAATTATTACCATTAAAAGGCAAATTATTGGAAATCAAAATTCAAATTTAATTTCTGTTTATTTTGGTAATTTGATTACTGATGAAAATAATCAATTTAAAAAAGAAGATTTTTTTCTAAATCAAGATGGAGCTGCACAAAGAGATAAAGGATTTCATAGATTTTTAGAAAAGTTTATGGATATTAAACTTCCTTTTGTTCCAAAATATAATGATGATAAACAAATTCCCTTATATATTCAAACATTAATCCCTTTAATGTTTATTGAACAAGTTAGAGGTTGGAGTGGTATTCAAGCAACGATTCCTAAGATATACGGAATTGAAGCGGTTAGTAACTTAACTTTTGAATATTTACTAAATTTGGATGTTATGCAAAATAGATTAAATAGAAAAGAAATAAAAAAAGAGCTTGATAAAAATAAAATAGAGTGGAATAAAATTAGCGAATATATGGAAAGTATTACAAAAGAGTATAACTGCTATCTTGAAAATTTTCCATCAATAACGGTTGAACTAAAAAAAGAGGATTATCCAAATTTTGTTTTTGATTTTGAAAGTAAAAAAATATCGTCATATCAATTTTTATCATTACAGAGAGAAAAATTAGAAAAATACAATTTAAATACAACTTTGAAGATTGAAAACAAAGAATTACAAAATAAGATTGACTTGCTCAATAAAGAGATTATTATCTTAAATGGTAAATTAAGAGAGAATACCATTGAGTTGATGAACGAGAAAAATGATTTAAAAAAATATGAAGTACAAATTAGTGAACTAGGAAAAAGTATTAAAAATTATAAGGATATTAGAACAATTGTAAAGCTAGGTTCTGATGAAAAAATAAGCTTAGCAGAGCATAAATGTCCTACCTGTAAAAGTACTTTGGAAGACTCATTGCAAAAAGAAAATTTTGAACCAATGGATTTAGAAACAAATATAAAATTTTTAGAATCTCAAATCGATGCAATAGATATTTTAATTAAATCAAGTAATCACAGGATAAATAAACTAAATAAACTTGAAAATGAAATAAAAGAAATTATTAAAGAAAAAAGAGACTTGCTATCTAGTTTTACTAAAGATGCAAATTATAGTTCAGCAATTTCAGAGGGGACAATAAGAGAAAAAATTAATTTGGAAAATGAAATTAAAAAACTTGAATATCTTAATGAAATTTATGAAAATTGTATTCAAGATTTAATATCTATTACTAGCCTTTATAAAGAGAATAAAGAAAAATTAGAAGACTTACCTCAAAATGATTTTTCGGATAAAGATATAGAAAAAATAAATAAGTTTGGAGAGCAATTTTTAGAATTATTAAAATCTTATGGATATTCAAGTATTACAAAAATTCATGAAATTCAAATAACTAAAAATAATTATCAACCATTTTTAGATGGATTTGATTTAACACTTGAATCATCTGCAAGTGATAATATACGGATAATTTGGGCATATTCAGTGGCTCTTTTGTATATGACACATTGGTATAAAACTAATCATTTTGGATTTTTAATATTTGATGAACCAGAACAGCAAAGAATGAAAGAAGCTAGTTCAGAGCAACTTTATAAAACTTTAGCAAGTGTCAAAATAAGCAATATGCAAAGCATTGTAGCGACAAGTGAAGATTCAGTATTACTCAATCAAAAAGTAAATAGTTTAAAAGCCAATATATTAGAACTCGGAAATAAAGCAATTGTCCCTATTGAAAAATGGTTATATTAATGATGAACCCTAATGAAAAACATAAACAAGTTTGTAACAAAAGAGAAACAAAAAATGAGTGCAAATTTGAGAAAACTAAATTTTTAATGATGGGTATTTGAAATGCAAAATTTTATAGGTAGAAATTTTCTAGATTTAAAAACAAATGAAACTATACCTTTCAATGCTTTATTAAATCATAATATATCTGTAATACTTGGTGAACCAGCTTCTGGTAAAACGTACCAATTAAGGCAATTTAAAAAAGAGAACAATGAAGATGTTTATTTTGTAAATTTGATAAATATCGAGTCAGAAAAAAATTTAGAGTTGATACAGAATAAAAAATACATTTTACTTGATTCTATAGATGAAGCTTTAGTAGACTATAAAAATCACAAAAAATTACAAAAACAATTAACTGAATTTATTAAAAGCTGCAGAAATCAAAATCAAAATATTAAATTTGTGCTTACTTGTAGGCAACTTGAGTGGAACGATTATTTTAAAAGTGAGTTAGAAGAATTGGATAAAACACTTACAGTGTACCAAATTCAAGACTTAACAAAAGATGAAATAAATCAACTTCTAATTCAAGCTAAAATAGACACTGATGAGTTTTGGGAATTTATTTCTAAAAACTATTTAGATTTTTTATTAAAAAATATACTCGTAATATTTAATATTATTGATAATTATAAAGAGTATAAAACTAAAGAATTAAATTTCATAGATATTTATTTTGATTTGATTAAGGATCATCTTTCTGTAAAAGGAGATGATAGGGAAGCACTTAGTTCTGAAACTTTAATAAGGTTGATTAATATATCTTCATCTTTAGCCACCTACATGCTATTAAGTAGAAAGCCGTCTATGTCTTTTAAAAATCCTAATAAATTGGTTGATGAGTTATATCAAATTGACAATAAACCTATAAAACAAGAAGAATTAGAAACTATTTTGAATACTTCATTGTTTAAAAAGGATGGAGATTCTTTTAGTTTTTTTCATAAATCTGTTCAAGAATTTTTAATGGCTCATTTTATCAATGAAAAAAAACTCGATTTGCAAACTATTAAAGGACTTTTTTCACATGAATTAAGATTTTATGAAGAGTTTGAGGAAGTTATTATTTACCTAACAAATCTAAATAATGATTTATTTAATAAATTTGTAGAGTTTGACCCATTTATTTTTAAAAGACATCCTGGTTTAACTAAGGAACAGCAGCAAACACTTTTAACTTCAATGCTATATAAACTTAAAAATGAGAAATCTATGGCTTGGGGTAGATGGCATGATTTTGAAGATACTACTTTAGTAAGATTTGACAAATTAAAACTATCAACTTTAATACAAAACTTTATAAAATCGTCAGATATTGACAAGTTGGTATTTGCCTATTTGATTGCACTGCTAGAATATAATTATTCAAAAGATATGGAAGATTTGATATTTACATATCTTGAAAATTATTCTAATGGCAATTTATCTCCAAATGAAGAATATGATGAAATATCTCATAGTAAATTTGCTGGAAATAAAAATCTTAGAGAACTAATTGAAGATAACTTCATAGATAATTTTGATTTTAACAAAAGACTTTTAGAATTTTTAAAAGCTAAAAAGTTATTAAATTCAAATAAACAAAAAATATCTATGCTAGATTTGGAAACTAAACTTTTTGAATCTTTGTATGGCATCAAATATCTAAATAGATATGGTGAAGAAAAAAAAGTACAACAAACAATTACAGGATTTGCATTTAATCAATTATTAGAATTACTAGATGCTATTCCTTCTAGACAATTGGAATATATTGTTCCTTATCTTAACGCTCAAGATACACTAATTTGGCTTGAGCACATAAAGTTAAAAAACGATAGAAATAACTATCATATAGTTTGTTGGTGTGCATATGCAGTATTACTTCATAATAATTCAAAAGAAGCTTTTGAGCAACTTTTTGAATTCTTAAAGACAAATTTTTGTTCTATTACAAACACAGATATAAAAAAAATGCCATTTGATTTTGAAAGAATCGCTGATAATTTTTGGAAAGTATATTTTAGTCATGATTTAAATAATATTCATCATATAAGTAGCTTAATTAGATTGTTAAATATAAAACTTGAAGATATAAAAAAAGCTGCTTTAAAATATCCTATTGAAAAATATGTTGAATACTATATAAATTTTAGACTTATCCAAAGTGTGGATGAATTTTTAATGGAAAATAGTACATTTAATTCTTATATGAATAATTTATGGGAAAAGCAAAAAAAACAGCAAGAAAAATGGGATAAAGAATTTAGTGACAAATTAGCAACCTCTATAGATTATCAGCAAGAAGTCAAACAAAAAGAAAATCATAAAAAAATATGTGAAGATAGTTTAGAGGCATTAGCTACAAAACAAGATTTTTATAATGTCTTTATTTGTGAAGAAATTTTTAGAGATGAAAATAGTGATAAGTTATTTGAAATTTTAACACCTAAACAACATAAAAGATTATTGGATTTTATAAAAAACGATTTAGTCAATGATGTGTCGTATAAAAAGATTAAAGAAGATGTAAATGCGACTCAGTACAATGTTTTACCTACAGCTCTTTATGTTTATTTTTTAGCAAAAAATGAATCTACAGAATTATTTAGTTTAGACCAATTTAATTTAATTTTTGAAAAAATATTTTTTCATACTTTTAGATTTAATAAAATAAAAGAAAAATATTTTATTTTATTAGCTAATGAATATTTTGATAATTTTATTTTACTAATCCAAGAGTTAGTTAAATTATCACTCGAACAAAGTGAACATAAAGACTTAATTTATTTATATGAATTTAGAGAAGTTATTGAAAAAATTGAAAAATTCAATAAAGAAAATTTATCGCGTTTCATTCAAAGCTTATTAAATTTAGATAAAAATATTTTTAAAATAATTAAAGATGATTACAAAATAGAAGAGATATTAAAAATAATTTCACTAGACGAAAAATCTTATGATTTTATAGATAAGCTTAGAATTATTGATAGCGATAGAGTATATTTATATTTGGAATATTTATTAAAAATTGACCCAAAAAGAGCTTTATATAGTTATTTTTTAGAATACAAAGAAATACCAACAAAAATAAAATTTTACA
This sequence comes from Candidatus Muiribacterium halophilum, assembly GCA_023228995.1. Lineage (GTDB taxonomy): Bacteria > Muiribacteriota > Muiribacteriia > Muiribacteriales > Muiribacteriaceae > JALOAD01. The sequence continues at coordinate 4,824 of JALOAD010000053.1, read as the reverse complement.
AACTAAAAAACCTTTTTAATTTCAAAATAAAAGATGAAGATAATAAAAATTTATATGATAAACAAAATATTAATCAATACAAAATTAAACTCTTTAAAGATTTAATTAGTGCTTTGAAAAAAAATAAAGGTATTGATTTTCTTGAAGATGAATATATTAATGTAATTATAAATGACTACTATCTGTTTTTCAATGAGTATCAAAGACCCACAGGTGTTTATTCCCCAGGAATATATGATGGCATGAATGAATATATCAATTATATTTGGAAAAGTATTGGTTCAGATAGTAATTATATTAACTTACTCAAACAATTATCCAACAATAGATGCAAAAGATTATCTGATTTGGCAAAGTATTATTTACAAGAAGCCTTTAATAATCAAAATAAAAATAGAAGCCATCCAAATAACTACTATAAAAAAATATTTGATAAGGATTATGTGATGAGTAAGTCAAATTTTGAAAAAATTAAAAACAAATGGGGAGAATTAACGATGTTTGAAAAAATAGGTGTAGTAGGTTCTTTGGCTTCAATAATTGGTTTAGCACTATATTTTATGCCATCAGCAAGTGCATCTTCCAATAATGCTAATATAAATAGTAGTAACCAAAGTCAAATTATACAAAATAATCAAGGTAATATAACAATAAATATTGATAATTCTAAAAATCAATCAACTTATAATGATGTTCGGATAACCAATACAATTAACAGTCTAATTAATTCGACTACTACAAATATTCAGGGAAAAAATAAAGAAGAACAAAAAAATATTAATACAAAGATTTATATTTTGCATGAAGCAAAAAGGATTAATGAAAAAAACATTTCCCTTGCAGATAAAAACAAAGAATGTAAAAGCCAAGCTATTAATTCAAAAAATTTACTTGATTACAATTTAGATTTAATGAATCAAATTTGTAATGAAATTTTTTAATATCAAGGAATATAATTATGATAGATATTGATAAAAAACTCCAACAATTTTTAAGTACAAATTATGAAAATGAGATTTTAGAGTACAAAGAAGCTAAAAATCAGTACGACTTTGACAAGATTGGTAAGTATTTTAGTGCACTTTCAAATGAAGCAAATCTTATAGGTAAAAGCGAAGCTTGGCTTGTATTTGGTATCAAAGATGATAAAAGTGTAGTGGGTACGAACTTTAGGACTGATACAAAAGCACTTCATAATCTAAAAGCAGAAGTTGCTAACCATACTACAAATAGAATCACATTTAAAGAAATATATGAAACAAAGCTAGATGGCAAAAGAGTCGTTTTATTTCAAATACCATCAGCTCCTCTTGGACTTCCTATAGCTTGGAAGGGACATTATTATGGAAGAGATAGTTCAGAGCTTCAACCTCTTAATCTTGAAGAGTTAGAGAGAATCAGAAGCCAAAATAGTGATTTTGATTGGAGTATCCAAATATGTGAAGATGCAACAATTGAGGATCTATCAAATGAAGCTATACAAAAAGCACGAGAACTTTATGCGATAAAAAATCCAAAACTTGCCGATGAGATAAAAGCTTGGGATGATAACACTTTTTTAAATAAAGCAAAGATAACTATCAAAGGTAAAATCACAAACACAGCAATACTGCTTCTAGGTAAAAGTGAATCAGAATATTTGCTATCTCCTGCTGTTGCACAGATTAGTTGGATACTCAAAGACAAAGACAATATCGCAAAAGATTATGAGCACTTCACTTGCCCATTTATTTTAAGTCTTGAAACAGTTTATAACAAAATCAGAAATCTAAAATACAGATATATGGATGGAAATTCTTTATTTCCACAAGAAGTAGAGAGCTACCATCCATTTATCATAAGAGAAGCACTCAATAACTGTATAGCTCATCAAGACTATACAATGGGTGGAAAAATTAATGTAGTGGAGTTTGAAGATAGAAAACTAGTCTTTGCAAACAAAGGAGCATTTATCCCACAAACTATAGAAAATGTACTTAAAACAGATGCACCTGAAATAAAATATAGAAACAAATTTTTAGCTCAAGCCATGATAAATCTAAATCTTATCGATACCATAGGTAGTGGGATTGTGAAGATGTTTACAATTCAAAGTAAAAAGTATTTTCCACTCCCAGAGTATGAGCTTTCAAATGACTCTGTAAAAGTAACCATAGAGGGAAAAGTGCTTGACATGAACTATGCTTTAAAGCTTGCAAGTGTTCCTGATCTTTCTTTAGAAGAGATTATTTTACTTGATAAAGTGCAAAAAGGTCATAGTCTTAGTGCCGATGAAGTCAAAGTTTTAAAAGCAAAAAATCTCATTGAAGGGAAACGACCAAATTTACATATATCATCAAATGTGGCGAAATATACAAATCAAGAGGATGAGTATATGAAGATGAAAGGATTTGATGATGAGTATTATCAAGATATGATTATCAAATACTTAGAAAAATTTAATAAAGCCAAAAAAGTAGATTTTGAAAAACTACTTTTAGACAAATTACCAGATAGTTTAGACAATAAACAAAAGAAAAATAAAATCAAAAATCTACTGCAAAAGCTTAGAATAATGGGCTTTATAGAGCCAATAGGGTATGACTGGATATTGTCTAAAACAAAAAAAGTCTAGACAATTTTAGACGGTTTTTTAGACAATTTAAAGATAGCTTAAATGAAAAAAAGAAGTGGTTTAATAATAGAAATAAAATGTAATTTTGTAGTTAGCCCTCAAGAACTAGCAGAGTCACTCCCATCTTAGGGCTTGATATTCAAAGTGAATTCTACCAAAATTTAGCTCAAATTTCAACCAATTTGCACTCCAAAATCCTCTGGCTTGATATGAAAGTGTGATGCTATTGTTTGATACATTACTTCATTTACTTCACTTAAAATTCCCTCACTTTGTTCATCTATGATTTTATCTTTGATATCATAGGCAAATAGGATTTTGTTGTCTTCATCTAGTTTTACAGCTGTTAAATATTCTTTGATTATAAGCATTTTTGTTTCCTTTTTTTGAATATATTTTACAAAAATATGGCTTTTTGTCAAGGTTTAGCCACCTAAATAATGCTCAGTAATACTTGCACGATTATGCTTCATTTCATAGCTTACTTCTTGAAGTGATTGGGCATAAGAGTAGCCAGCTTTGGCATATTCAAACATTCTTCTTTTTGCAAAATTCCATCTAAGACCATGACTTGCTTCTGGTATTTCATTGGATAATAGAGCTGATTGTTTGATATCTTCATAATAAGCTTGGCGGTTGATTTTAAATTTCGGATATATAGATAGATAATTTTTTATTTTCTTGTAAGTATCAACTGATACCAAAACCTCTCCCTCTTTGCCACCTTTTTCTTTAGTAAAGATAATCCCTTTTTGTGTATTTGTGATAATATCTAGTTTACTTCCAAATAATTGCTCAGGCTTTATTAGTGCCACACCCTCAATTCGTGCACCTCCTTCATATTGAATAGTTGCTGTTAATTTATGAAGTGGATTTTTAAGATTTGAGATTAAAAGTTCAGGATTATTATATGCACGATTATGATAGTTATTGGCTACATATTTTAAATCTCTTGCTTCATCTAAAAGAGTTTGACGGATGGAAAAATCATACTCTCTAATCTCATTATGAATATTTTTTGCAAATAGCTTGAGGGCAAGTTCCAGCTTACCTAAAGATGCACTTATTTTTTCAAGATATTGTTTTGAAGGATAGTATTCTATTTTATAATCCATATAGGCTTGTATATGTTGTGCTTCTATTTTCTCAAAATCTTTTATACCCCAATGCTCTTTAAGATAGTTAAAAAAATTGTTCCAAATTGAGCGGTAACTCTCCATTGTTTTATAACTTGCAACCTTTTGATAGTGTTCATGGTTTGGATTGATTCTATCTTCTTTTTTAGCTCCAGCTTCAAAGATTTGTTTTGCTAATTGTGAACTTTGGTAGTAAACACTTCCTCTCAAAAAATTGTCCTTTAGTATTTTAGTTTTGATAGTTTCAGCCTCTATCATAGGCAAAAATTTGTTTAGTCAATCTGCATTTATTTTTCGATTTTTGCATCTAAATCGCTAACATCTCATACAATACCAGTTAGAGGTAAAAACTTATAATATATTTTAAAACTTGTACTAGCAGGTCAAAGCTTGCCACTCTTCTTTGATTGTTGGTAGTGCAAAAAATTTCTAAATCAAAGGAAATCAAAATCTTTTGACGCTCTTTTGTTTGAGATGGTGTGATACATTCGTAAATGTATCTGAGCTCCACCTAATCAGTTTTGTAAATTGATATACGAAAATATAGCATGAAAAATTGTTCAATATTTCTTATGAAAAAAATTTGTAAGAGTGATTGTTTTTTCTAGTTTCTATTTTGTGGGGGAAAGTGTTTGGAAGTCCCTTAAAAAAGGAACTTCCTATTAAAAATCTTTGAGTTGTAAAAAACACTATTTTTTACAATGTTTGAACATCATAAAAAACATAAATTTCTTCTATCTTAATTGTAGTTTTTGACCTTTTGCATTTTCAAGAATACCGATAATAGTTGATTTATCAAATTCGTTATATGTTAAGTTTTGAAGTATTTTACTATTGATATTTCTATCCACATCTGTAAAAATCATCCCATCATCAAGTGATGTATAATAATCATTTGTTGAAAAAACAATATTTTTATCAAACACTCTAATCTTACTGTAGCCTACTGGATATTTCACTTTATTCTTCCACCCGTTTCACTCCCAGCCTTCCACTTTTTTGAGTCTCAAACAAGCATGTAAAATTGTATCATAAATGAGAGTGAGTGGAAGAATGCTTTTTGCTATTTCATTG
>JALOAD010000052.1 GCA_023228995.1 Candidatus Muiribacterium halophilum | reverse complement strand
TACATCATCAGGAAAAAATAAGAGCATATCAGGAACTTGTTGAAATATATAAAAAGACAGATAATTACAGTAAAGCAGATGAAATGCTCAAAAAAGTATTAGGAGCATATTACGATTCAGGATATTATTATAATGATGATTTTGTAAAGAAAGCAAAAGAGATTTATATAAATACAATAAAAGTGCAAATTGAGCCAGTTATTGAAGAAATGAAAGAAGGTGAGAAGAAGCAGCTTACCGCAAGTCTTGTATATAAAGATGGCACTCTGGTAGATATGTCAGGACTTGAGAATATTCAATGGAATTGGAGTATAACTGGAAATGAAGAAGATTCATACTCGCTGGAACCTTTAAGAACAAATTCCACAAAAGCAGATTTTACATTATATAAAGGTGATTTTATGGATATAATAATCTCATCAAAAGTAGATTTTGCAGTAACAGAAAGAATTGGAAGGAGAACAGTATCAAGAGAGTTCTCACTGGAAGGAGATAATCAAGTACCAATAATGATTGTAAACGAAGATGACAGAAGAATAAAAAAAATACCAATGATAAATCCAGAGGATTTGGAAGGAATTACAAGTGGGGATTGTAATGTATCTGAAAACAGAATATTTGTAGATCTTAATTTGTTAACAGATTATTCTGTTAATTTAAAAGATAAATTTGAATTTTCTTTTTCAGATAATCAAACAGGTAAAACATATTCAGGAATAGCAGAAGAAACTGAAAATAACAGTTATATTTATAAAGGAACAGATAAAGACGGAAGAGCTGTTGAGTTTTATATGCCAAAACCTATTCAACAAAATATTATTATAGCTTCAAGGAAAAATTTGTTAGATAATGGAGAAATACAATCAATTAGGATAGATGAACAAAGCATTTCAGATGAAAGTATGAATGTTGGTTTTTATGATAATGGTGAACAGAAAAATTTTTCTAATATGGTAATTGAAAGTCAGGAAAGTTTAAATCAAGAAGAATTTATAAATAATAATTCAATATTTTATATAAAAGTGCTGGATAAAGATTTATTAGATGATGAAAATAAAATTGAATTGTTTATGGGAAATGATGAAAACAGAAGTTCAAAATTAATTGAGGTATATCCAATAGGATCATATTTTATTTCAAAAGCTGTCAGTATTGTTAAAGGTGCAAAAGAAAGCTATGATAGTATAATGCTGAAGAATAAATTAGTTGAGTTACTGTTTACAACAATTGCTGGGGATCCTGTAGCAATTCAATCTTATAATATGTATGTAAAATATGATAATCTATTAAGAAAAATCGGGAATGGTGAAAGAGACGCTTATATGATAAAAGCATGGGGACCTTTTGGAGGGGTTTTGGAACCAGTATATTCACCGGCATTATATAGATTTATGAATTCAGTATGGAATATTATTGAGCTGGGATATTCTGCTAAAATAGATAAAAGTTCGACAAAAAGAGAATTTGAGAATAATCTTGAAAATCTTTCAATATTATATACATTCAGTCATGGAGATGTTACACGGGTATTTGAGGGGTTATATCCAGTTGATATAGGATTTTTAAAGTTATTTAAAGAGCCATATTTTTCAAATAAATCAAATATATCTCATGAAGAATTTATAAAACAGAATCCTAATTATGTTACTTATAAAAGTTTTGTCAATAAAAAAACAGATTATAAAGTAGTTTTTTTTAATGGTTGTATGACAGGAACAGAATTTTTCTGTGAAAAATTTCTGGAACACATAAAAACAGATGTATATATTGGATGGAAAAAGGAGGTAAGTCCTTTAGATGCATCAAATTTAGCAGAAAAGTTTTTTGAATTGTGTAATACAAAAAAAGAAAATTCAGAAGAATATTATATGGTTGGTGAAGCTTTGCTTAAAGCATATAATGATTGTTTTCCAAATGATAAAAAAGATAATTTAAATGAAACTAAATTATTTTTTAAGGGTGATAAATATATAATTTTAAAGGTAAAATAATGAAAAAATATTGTGTGTTTTTAATTTTATTAAAATTATTTTTCTTTACTTTTTGTTTAGAAAAAGATTTTTTCGAAAACTATATTCAAGATTTTTTTAATAAGTATAAAGTTAGTTGTGAAATTATTTCAGATTTAAAATTTTATAAAGAATATTTTGAACTACAGCAAAAAAATATTTATAAGGTAACTTTGAAGAATAATAAAGATGAGTATAAATTTGATTTTTATGAAGATGGAAGATTAGAATCATATATTGTTGATTATCATCATGAAAGTAAAATTGGATATGGTTCACCGCAATTTATTACAAAAGAACAAAAAAAAACAATTAAATCAGAAAAAGAATTAATTAAAATTGCTGAAGAAATTGTTAAAGATATTTTTTATATAGATATTGGAAAAGTATATAAATTACATGAAACAAAAAGAAATAAAAAAGACTATTATCCAATTGATAGTTGGGATTTTAATAAAAGAATAAAATCAGAATATTCATATCAAATGATTTTTTCTAAATATGTACAAGGATATCCGTGTAAAGATAATATTATAATAGAATTATTTTTAAATGGTGAAATTCATTTTTTATCTATAAATGATAATTACTATCCTGTTATGAAAAAATTCAATCAGACAATTTCAAGGGAAAAAGCAACAGAAATTGCAAAGAAAACTTTAAAAGAAAAAATGCCAGTATTTTTTGAAGGAAAATATTTTACATATTTAGGTAGAACAGATACTGGCGAAGTCAATGGATATATATGGCTTGATCAGACAACAAATTTTAAAGAACCATTTATAATGTACACAGATATAGATTATATGAGAGATTATAATAAGAGTTTTATAGGAAAGTTATGGAAAAAATATTTTCCGAGATATCCGAAATTAATATGGCATATAAATTTTAAATTTAAAGATGAAAGATTTTATAAAATACCGGGAAAAAATTATGATGAATTAATGTATCCAACAGTTTGCGTTATGGTAAATGCAGAAAATGGAAATGTGGAACATATACTTCCGAGAGTTTTTTCTCAGTTTAAAGATGGTAAAATAACAAGTGAAGGTAGATTCAGAGAAGAATAAAAAACATACCAATGATAAATCCACATAATCTGGAAGGTGTTGGAATGGGAGAAAGCCTTCCAAGGAGAAATTAAAAATTAATAATGAAAAATGAAAAATTGGAAAAAATAAAAGATTTTGCTTTGAATTGTTCATTGTTAATTTTTAATTATTCATTATGATTTATCATAAGCCGTATCCGCAGATAATAGAAAAGGGTCAAATCCGTAATTCTATAGAAGGTTTGACCCATCGCTCCTTAGCAGATTCTTGTGAGATAGAATATGTGAAAAAAAATGGTGAGATAATAAATGATTTTGACAATGATGGAGAAATACAGGAAAAAGAAAGATTACATTTTCCAGTATGGCAGGGACCAGATTACGAAGATGAAGAGCGATGGGTCAGGCCAAACTCTGCGGGAGTAAAGGAAGGCTCAGCACAGACCCAGAATTATTATATATCTAATATGGTATTTAATAAGGAAGATGTAAAGCCGTTAGATCAAACTCAGTTCATTTCAGAAAATGTAAAAATCTTTGTTAAAGTTTTAAAAACTACTTATAGACAAAACAGGGCTGAAGTTGAGGCTGAGATTGATGGGAAGATTGAAAAGTTATTTGCAGAAAATAGTATAGGAAATTATCTACAGACTCAAGCTTTTTATATTGCAAAATTGAGAGATTATCAGAGTGATATTTATGAAGGAAACGATAGAAATAAATATATAAAGTTAGGTGATACAGAATATAGAGTTATTGCAACTGATATGCCCCAGTTTTATCACTATTTATAAAAAAATTAAAAATAATTTGACTAATAATAATAATAATAATAATAATAATATAACTCAACCATATTAAAAAAAATATGCAGGTTTTATGAAAAGAATCTTTTTAGTATGTTTGTTTATCTTCACTGTTTCATTTATAGGTTTTACTTCAACAGGATTTAGTTTCAAAGATTTAGCAATATCAATAAACAATGAATTGATAACAGAATTTGTTTTAGCTAATCCCGAAAAATGTGAACCGGAATCACTTAAAACATGTGACTTTCTGATATCATCACATGGAATTATTTTTTATGGAAAAAATTCTTCCAGAATAGTAAAATATATTGTTAATGAAAAAATTACCCATGATTTTTCCAACAAAATTTTTGATTTAATTCATAATAATGATAATAATCGTGTACCAATGTTTTGCAGAATAATATATTATATACTTTTAAAACCTATTCCATTAGCAGATGGTACTATCATTAACGAAAAGACAATAGTAGAAGAAGAAGTTTGTTATGAAGTAGGAAGTGAAACTCCTCCTGACGGAGTTTATATGCCTTCACCTGATAATGATTACAGAAATATAAAAACTTTAAAAATAATTAAATAAAATAAAATGACTTTGAATTTTGAAAAAACTATTAAAACAATAGCTATTATATGTTTTTATTTGTTGCTTTTTATATTAGCTAGAGCTGGTTTATCACAAGTTCCAAGATATATCTTGGGATTTGTTTTTGATTTTATATGTTTTTACATTTTTAAAAAAGAACTAATAGATAAATTTAAAGAAGAATTGCATGATTTTAAAATAAATGTATGGTTAGGTGTTAAATTAATATTCATTACTTATTTTGTTAGTTCTTTATTTCTATTTATATTATTTTATTTTATGGGAAATAATGAAGAATATGCTCGTTTAATATATAAAGGAAGTAGAATTACAATATTTACGATATTTACGGATATTTTGATTTTCCCGATAATTGAAGAAATTTTTTATAGATTTATTCTATATAATTATCTTAAAGACAAAATCAAACATAATATTATAATAATTTTTCTAATATCTTTTTTATTTTCTATAGTACATATTCATACAAAGTTAAGATTATTTTTCTGGTCATTATTTGTAACATATATATATTCAAAAACTAAAAAACTTACAGTAGTAATTACGTTTCATATATTAACTGTTGTTATATCTTATATTTTGATGTATTATTTTGTTGAGATAAATATATGAAAAAAAATATTTTAGCATTTTTACTTGTTATATCATCAATTGTATTATTAATTTATTCGACAAATAGTTATGCTTTATTTTTTTTATCTGGGTTATTGTTTTTTATAGGAATTGAACTTTATAGAACTAAATTCTAAAAACATATATTAATTCATTTTTCTAAACCAAATACTATTTGACCAAATACTATTTGACCAAATACTATTTGACTAAATACTATTTGACCTTATGTGTTATATATTTGGTCATTTGGCAAAATAACAAAATAATAAAATGTATAAGTTGTAAAATGTGTTATTTACTGTTTATTTTTGTTTATTTGCTTAAATATTATGGCAGGTACAAATGTTAATGTAAAATAAACCGAGGAATTTTAACTGCACCTTTTTGATGAAGTTTAAATTGAGATTTATATTTAAAGCTTCTACTATTTCACAGTTTTTATACCACCCTTATACGCATCACATACCGCTCTTATACTGCTTTTATATATTTTTTCTTGTTTTTTATTTTTTTTTGTGTTATTGTGACTATAAGGTCATATGACTAAGGAGTCGCATTATGATAAAACAAACTTTTTATAATTTACCTGAAAAGAAAAAAAATCAAATAATCAATGCTAGTTTAGTTGAATTTACTGAAAAGCAATATGCTGAAGCGACTGTTTCTAATATTTGTAAATTAGCTAAAATTCCAAAAGGGAGTTTTTATCAGTATTTTGATGAAAAAATCGATTGTCTTCTTGCTGTTCTTGATGATGTTGTTAAAGTTAAAATGGATATTATTAATAATGTTGCTAAAGATATTGAAAAGAATGGATTTTTTAATACATTGAAAATTTTAAATTTAAAAGTTCTTGAAATGCTTGATGATTATCCAAGATATTTTGATCTTGCTAAGAATATTTATGGTGTAAAAGATATTAATTTGGTTATGTTTTCAAGATATGCTAAGGAAACTAAAGATTTTTATTATAAAATTATCGATTATGGTATTAAATCTGGTGAGATTAATCCTAAACTGGATAAAAATCTTATTATTATTTATCTTGAAAATGTTCAACATTCTTTTGCTGATTATATTCAAGGTGAAATTTTAAAAAATCCTCATATGAAAAAAGATGAATATGCTAATTATGCTGATGCTTTTTTTGATGTTATTTTTAATGGACTTTCAAGTAAAAATTTATGACTAAATTAATTGTTTTGTTTTATATTCTGTTTAATTGTTTTAATGTTTTTTCTTATAATATTCTTAATGAATCTGAGTTTATTCTGGATTTTTCCCATAACAATGAAGAAGTTTTGTTAAAACATTATATTTCTTATGAAGATTATTTAAAAAATTCTGATTATTTTAACTTTGAATTGGGTATTGATATTAAAAAAGGCGATTCGGAAGTTTTTGTTAAGAGATTTTTTGTTGAGCAGTATAAACAAAATTATAAATTAGGTTTTGGTCGTCAGAGAATAATATGGGGAAATAGTTTATATTTTAATAAAACAGATATTTTCAATAGTAATGACATTACTGATCTCAAAAAAGATAAAAATGGTGTTGATAGTGTTTTTGTTTCTTATAGTAATTCTTTTTACTCACGAACAGAATTTGCTTATAAATTTGATTCTAATAATGATGATATATATGCATTTAGATATACATGGATTAATCAATCTTTTGAATATATGATAAATTTTCTTGAGTATTATAATGTTAATTTAAATGAAAATAAAAAGGAATTTGTTCTTGAATTTAAAGGTGATAAAGGTATTGGTATTTGGGGTCAAATTGGATTTCAATTAGATTCAAAAATAGATAATAATCTGGTTATTGGGACGGATTATTCGTGGGAAATTAATCAGAATAATCTAGTTTTTTCTTATGAATGCAATGTTGAAAAAAACAATCATTCAGATTTTTATGGATTATCTTATACAATTAATGAGTTCACTGCTGTAAATTTTAACATTCTTACAAATTCAAATTTAGGTAAAGTTTTTAATGGTTTGGTCTATAACTTTATAATTGATGATTTTAAGAGTATGGATGTAAGTTATAACAAATATTTTGATAAAACTATGTTTCTTTCAAATAATAGTTGGGATTTTAAAATTGTGTTTAAAAAAAGCGTTTAGGAGGTTTTATGGATAAAAACATTATAATTAAGAATTTATCTAAAGAGTATGTTATGGGTAAAGTTATTGTAAAAGCTGTTAATAATATTGATCTTGATTTTGAAAAAGGTGAGTTTACTGTTTTGGCTGGTCCTTCAGGGTCGGGAAAAACTACTGTTCTTAATGCTATTGGTGGTATGGATGATCCGACTAATGGCAAGATTCTTGTGGATAATGTAAATATATGTGAATTGTCTAATTCTGAAATATCTGATTTTAGAAAGGATAAACTTGGTTTTATTTTTCAGCAATATAATTTGATTCCAGTTCTTACAGCTTTTGAAAATATTAGGTTTTCACTTGACATTATGAAAAAGCTTTCTAAAAAAGAAAAAGCAATTAAAGTTGAACAAATAATGGAAGAAATGGATATTCTTGAATATAAAAAGCATCGTCCTGATGAATTATCAGGTGGTCAGCAACAAAGAGTTGCTGTTGCAAGAGCTCTTGTAAAAGATCCTGAGATTATTCTTGCAGATGAACCTACTGCTAATCTTGATTCAAAAACTGGTGAAACCATACTGCAACTTATGAAAAGAATGAATGTTGAAAAAAATATTACTTTTATTTTTTCATCTCATGATAAAAGGATAATTGAGTTTGCAAAAAGAGTGGTTTGGCTTGAAGATGGTAAGATTAAAAATATTGAAAATAGATAATTTAAAGGAGAGATTATGCTCTTGAATCTTGCTTGGAAAAATATGTTTAGACATAAAATTAGGACAATTTTAACAGCTTCGACTATTTTTGCCGGAGTTTTTATAACGCTTTTTGCTAATTCATTAACTTCAGGTATTACAAGAAATGTTATTAATAAATTTATACATACAGATATTGGTATAATTAGAATTCTTCCTCACGATCTTTACGAGGATATGGAAGAAAAATATATTGCATCTTTTAGTTTTACAGATAATTTAAAAAATAATATAAAGAAAACTGTAAATGAAGAATTTACAGATATTGAAATAGCTGAAAGGATTTTTTTCCCTGGACAGATAACAAATGGTATATCAGAAATTCCAATTATGTTTTATGGAATTGATAAAGATTTGGAAGAAAGACTTTTTAAAAGAAAAGAATTTATGGTGAAAGGTAATTATTTAGGTGATTCTTCAAAAAATAAAGTAATAATGAGTATAAAAACTGCAAAACTTCTTGATTTAAAAGCAGGTGATTTTATTACAATTATGGGTAGAGATAGTGATAAATCTATGAATGCTATTGAAGTTGAAATTGCAGGTCTTTTTAATACTGATAATGTTAAAATTGATAATAATTATATTTATATGACAAAATCTCTTGCTTGGGATTTTATTGGCAGAGAATCAATAAATGAGATTATAATTTATTCAAATAATATTCAAAAAGAATATACAGTTTCTGTTTTTAATGTATTAGAAAATAAATTTGGTAAAGAAGCAGATATAATCACATGGTATGAAGAGCTTCACGATTTTATTGATGTTATGATTATGAAAGAAGGTACAAGTTATTTTGTGATTATGATTATAATTTTACTTATGGCTGGCTTTGGTATTGCTAATACACTTATTATGGCAGTTTATGAGAGAAAAAAAGAGATTGGAATTTTATATGCAATGGGTCTTAATAGAAAAAATATTGTTTCACTTTTTATGTTTGAAGGAACTTTTATAGGTGTTCTTGGTGGTGGTTTAGGCGGAGTTTTAGCTTATTTTACTTCATTATATTTCTCTGTTAAAGGATTTAATTTTAATATTCCTGAAGAAATGACAGAATCTCTAAATTTTAGTGGAGGACTTATATATACATATTTACCTTTAAATATGATTATTATTGTATCATTTGTAGCGATTCTTACAGCAGTTATTGCATCATTATATCCAGCTTGGTTTGCTACTAGATTAAAACCAGCTGAGATAATTAGACAGTAAAGGGGAGGATATTTGAATTTATTAAATATTGCATGGAGAAATATTTTTAGAAATAAAAGAAGAACATATCTTACTGTATCTATAATATTAGTTGGGATAATGGTTTATATCTTTTCTTTGGGCTATGTTGAAGGAATGATTAATTCATCATTTGAAACTAGCGTTAAAAATTATGGTCATATAAGAGTTGTTGATAATGAATTTGAATTAAAACATAGAACAAATGACCTTACTGCTAATGTTGATTTTAGTCTTGCTAAAAAAATTGAAAATATAAAAAATGTAAAAAAAGCTGTTCCAAAATTAAGTACTGGTGGAATTGTGTTTTTGGATAAATTTGAAAAATCTGTAGCAATAAATTGTATAGATTCTGAATATGTAGGTTTTCTTGATATTGATAAATATATTTTGTCAGGTGAAGTGTTTTCCAAAAATACAGTTGTTGTAGGCAATAAATTCTCAACCGAAAACAATATAAAAATTGGTGATGAAATTACTATAATGGTTGATACTCAATATAAATCAATATCAGCATTGAATTTTAAAGTTTCTGGTATTTTTAATAATCCCGAAAGTGTTTACCATAATTCTATTTTAATGCAGCTTGATACAGGACAATATTTACTTGATATGGATGGTAGTGTTACAGAAATCCTTGTTTATGCCTATTCAGAAGATTTTATTGAAGAAATAGCTCCTGAGATTAAAAAAATAACTCAAAAAAAGGTTGAAAAATGGTATGAAATTGGGGTAAATGCTGCAATGATAAGTTATATGGAACTTCCAAGAACTATTTTTGGATTGATATTTGGTACACTTTCAGCATTAGGAATTCTTAATACTATGATGATGATAATTCTTGAGAGAAAAAGAGAAATTGGAATTCTTGAAGCTAATGGTTTGAGTAAATTTGAAATTATAAGAATGTGTCTTTATGAAGGTCTTGGCATGGGTGCAATTGGTATTTTTATAGGAATTTTTATTGGTACTTTAATTACTTATGTGTTTTCAATTTATGGTATGAATTTTGGTCAATCTATGGAGGAAATCATGACTTCATATAATATGAGTTATATTATTTATCCACAGGTTAAACTTTATAATATAGTTGTTGCAACTTTATTTGGATTTTCATTTAGTTTTTTAGGTACGATTATTCCAATACTGCCTTATATTAATAAAAAACCAGCTGAACTTATAAAAGAATAAAATATTTTAAATAAACATATTTTTTTATAAAAAGGAGAAAATTATGAAAAAGTTATTATTATTAAGTTTGTTTATAGTTTTTATAACAAATTCAGTTTTTTGTGATAATCAAGAGGTTTTTGATATATTAAAAAAAGTTGATGAAAATCAAATTCCAGAGAGTTCAAGTTATACTGGTAAAATGCTAATTTATAGAAATGACAAGGTAATTGAAAAGCGTTTTGAAAGTAAATCATCAGGTAAATATAAATCTTTTATTGAATTTACTTATCCGCCAAGAGATCGTGGTACTAAATATTTAAGAATTGAAGATAATCTCTGGATGTATCTTCCAATGGCTGAAAAAACTGTAAAAATATCTGGACATATGTTAAAACAATCAATAATGGGAAGTGATTTTTCTTATGATGATGAAACTGATAATTCAAAACTATCTGAAAGTTATAATGGGGAAATTATAGGTGAAGAAAAGCTAAGTGATTATCAATGTATTATACTTGAAATAACAGCTAAGGAAAATGCCAATCCTAATTATTATAGTCAAAAAATCTGGGTTGATAAAAATAATTTTGTAATTCATAAAGCAGAATTATTTGGTAGATCAGGTAGACTTTTAAAACTTATGAATGCTGATAATTTCAAAAAAATTAATAACAGACTTTATCCTCTTTATACAAAAATGGAAGATAAAATAAAAATCGGTTCTTATACTGAGGTTATTGTTGAGAATATAAAGCTTGATATTGATATATCGGATAATGTATTTTCACTAAGAAATCTTGAAAAAAAATAAAACTTAACTTTCATATACTATTTAATATTATTGCCAATAAATGACTCAATTGTTAATGTCAATATGCTATTTGGCAAAATAGACAAATAATAAAGTTATGATTTTATTAAATAAAAGATTTTTTTTAAAATAAAAGCAAAATAAATTCTACTAGGTAACTTGAGTGAATGTGAGAAGCATTTAATATACGGATTTTAAAACTCTATTTCATTAAAAATAAATCTTTTATGTGTTTTTCAGTATTTGCATTTAATAAATTGCTAAAAAAATCTGTATTGTATATAACTGTAGCAATTTTGGACAATATTTTTAAATGAAGATTTCGTTTATCCATTGTTCCTGCAATTGCAATTATTAAAAAAATAGGATCTGTGTTTTTACTTATATATATTCCTTTTTGTGATTTCATTATTGTTACATTTAAAAGATTTTCACCTTCAACAATTATATGAGGTATTGCAATTCCATTTTTTACTATTATATAAGGATTTTTTACTGATTCTATAAAATGTTCGTAGAGTTCATTTTGTGGTTTATTAAAAGTTTCTGCAAAGTTTTTGCATATTAAATTTAATGCATTTTCTTTATTGATTTCTTCTTCAATATAGAGGACTTTTGAATTGTTCATAATATTATAATATTCATCTATTACAATATTATCTCTTTTAAATAAAAGTTCTCTTAATTCGTTTTCTAATGAATCAGTATATAGCTTTTTGTGGATAATATTTTCAACAACATGAATTATAGCGGATTTTCTATTTGAAAATTTTTTTACATATACAAAATACCAAATTGAAGTAAAAACAAAAAATAATATAAAAGATAAATCAGCAATATTGCCCATTTGATGTAAAAAAATTAAATATAATATTATTCCTGATATATAAAAAAATGTTCTAAATGGTACTATGAAATTTGGTCTATAATAATCGAGTTTTGAAAATTTGAATATGAGTGCTGCGAATATTTCTAAAATATATATTATTATTTGCATTGAAGAAGCTATTTTTACTAATGATTCAAGATTAAGAAATAAAATACTTAAAATCATAAATGTCATTGTTATTATTATTGCAATATGTGGAGTTTTTGTTTTTTTATTAACTTTAGAAATAAAATGTGGAATTATTCTATCTCTACTCATTGAAAGAAGATATCTTGAAGAAGCTAATATACCAGCATTTGCAGTTGATACAAAAGCAAGTATCCCAGCTGTTGACATTATTAATAATCCGGCAAATCCTAATGTTTTTTTGCCTGCAAGAGATAATGGTGTGAAAGTGTTTGTATATTCAGCATAAGTTAAAATTCCTGAAAGTAAAAATGTAGTTAATACATATATTATTAATACTGCAGAATAGGATAAAAACATTCCAAATACACCATCTTTGTTTTTTTTTATTTCACCAGCAATACTTCCAATTTTTGTTAATCCAGCAAAACTTATAAATACAAGTCCAACAGATGATAAAATATTGTTTAGGTCAAAATGATGATTTGCCTTAAATAATGTGTTTTCAAAGAAAAAACTTGAATATATTATAAAAGACACCATTATTAGGAGTAATATTGCAACTATAATATTTTGAAATTTTACTGTGTTTTTAACACCAGTTATATTGAGAGAACCAAAGAATAGTATTAACAATATTGCAATTGACTTTATTGAATTCATGCTTATATCAGGATAAATAAGATTAGTAAAATATCCTATTCCTAATATTGCAAAAGATGTTTTTAATGATAATGAAAGCCAGGCTGAAAAACCGCCAATACTTCCAATATAAGCTCCCATACTTCTTTCTATAAAAAAATAAGAACCACCAGATTCTGGCATTGCAGTTATAAGTTCAGATTTTGCAAGTAAAACTGGTAGAATTGCAATTCCTGCAATTAAATATGTTAAAAAGACAAAACTTCCGTTTTTTGCTACAAGAAGTGCTGGAAGTATAAATATTCCAGAAGATATCATTGCTCCTGTTGATATTGAAAATATATCTAAAAGTGAGAGATTTTTTTTAAGATTTGCTGTTTTATTATTATTATTTTGCATAAAATTTCTCCAATATTATTATTATAACATAATATATTAAACAAAGGAAAATTTATATGAAAAAGGTATGAGAGCGTATAAAACAGTATATGTAGCGTATAAGAACGGTATGAGAGCGTATAAAAAATTTAACATTCAATATTCCAAATTCAAAATTGTTTTTCAATTTCTTTTGGTACAGTTTTTGTAATATATTTACATAATTAAATTTTAATTCTGGAGGATTTTATGAAAAAAATTTTATTATTATTGGTGATTGCTTCATTGTTTTTTAATGTTAAGGCTTTAAATATAACAGACAATACTATTGCAGATATTGTGGATAATGTCACACCAGGTGTGGTAAATATCGATACTGTTGTCTATGTTAAGACTAGAACTTCTGCAAGAATGTTCAATGATCCAATTCTTGAAAGATTTTTTGGTGGTGAATTTAATCCTTATAGAAATAATGTAATTCCAAGAGAAGGTTCAGGGACGGGGTTTGTTATTTCAGATAAAGGATATATTATTACAAATGCTCATGTTATACAAAGCAAAGATGCTCAGGTTAAAATTACTTTTTCAGATGATAGTGTTATTGATGGAAAAGTTGTTGGTCTTGATAATACCAATGACATTGCTGTTGTGAAATTTGACCCAGAAAAAGTTAAAAACTTTAAAGTACTTAAAACTGGCAATTCTGATTCAATGCGTATTGGGAATTGGGTAATGGCAATTGGTAGTCCTTTTGGTCTTCAAAAAACCGTTACTCTTGGTATTGTTTCGGCAAAAGATAGGAATCTTCCTATTGATAATCAAACTGTAATGGAAGGACTTATTCAAACTGACGCTTCTATTAATCCAGGAAATAGTGGTGGACCTTTACTTAATATGAAAGGTGAGGTTGTTGGTATTAATACTGCTATAATTCCAATGGGTCAGGGTTTGGGATTTGCAATATCTTCAAATAAAGCTATGCCTATAGTTGATGAAATAATAAAATATGGAAAACATATTTATCCAACTCTTGGGGTTTATTTATCAGACTTAAATTATAAAATACTACAATATTACAATATTTCAGGTGGTTCAGTTATTACTAAAATAGTTAAAGACGGGGCTGCAAAAAAACATGGTTTATTGGAGGGTGATATTATAATTATGGCTGATAAGCAGAAAATTAACAGAACTTCAGAACTGATCAATTTTATTAGAAGTAAAAAAATTGGTGATAAAGTTTTTTTTACTATAATGCGTGATAATGAAAAAAAAATAATAAAAGTTGTTTTAGGTTCGCCTGAAGATAATATTGATATACTAGGATAAAAAAAGGGTGTCGCTTAAAAACGGCACCCTTAATTAATTTAATGATTAATAATCCATCTGTGTTGCTTCATAAAGATCATAAGTCTGATCTGTTATTTGAGATATCATTCTGTTAAGTGAATGATAAAGTGTTTCATTGATTTTATGATTTCCGTAAGTTTTTGTAAATTTATCATAACCTTGAGCAGATGTTGTGAAATTAAGTTTGAAATTAAGATCTGTTCCTTTAACTTCAGCTAATTCAATTAAAAATCTTATGCTAAATTTTCTGTAAAAACTGTTTTTTACAAGTTCATAGTATTTTTTCATTTTATCGTTGTATGAATAAGTTTCAAAAATACCTTGCATTTCTCTAACATATCTTTCTACATTTCTCCAACTAGAATAATCATATCTGTTTTTTTCAAAAAGTTTAAAAACTGCTTTTTTTGCATTTGAGAATTTAGAAGTGTTTGTTCTCCAGTAATCATCATCATTGTTATCGTGGTTTTGTGCATATCCACAAGCTTTATCACCCCAAGCTTCCATTGTTTTAAGCATAGCTATCCAATATTCATCTGCTTTAGTTGATCTAGTACCAAATAATGCAAGCGCGGAATCTCGGTCAAATACAATTTTAAAATCCCATCTAAGTTTTCTGATTTTTTCATCAGGAATTTTAAGATTTTTAAGTTCTTTATCAGCATGTTTTCCGAGTGTTAAAAGAAGTTCTTCTTTTAATCTTTTAAATTCATATACATAACATATTTTATCAGTTTTTCTCCAAGTATATGAAAAAGTTTCAAGATCTCTAACATTCCATTCATTGTCAGTTGGAAGAAGTGAATAGAAGTTTTTGTTTTCTCCTTCTTTGTAATATCCAAAAAGGAATTTACTATCACTATTAACATTCATAACTGGTATAAAAAATGTTTTGATCGTATTATTGTCGTTATATACAGCAAGTCTGTTTTCTATGTAGTTTTTACCCCAGCTAAATTTAATTAGATTAAAACCAATTTTTGCATTAAAGTTTTTTTGTTCAAAAAAGTTTGTTGCTTTAAAAAGTCTGTTAACTCTTCTTTTGTTTTCTGAAAGACCAAGATCTTGTTGAAATAATCTTTCTGCTTTATCTGCATCATTAAAAAATTCTTCTGCAGCAATTTTGTCTTTATTGAAAGGATTTGCAGTTTTTGCAACATTGAATTTAAGATTAGAGGATAAAAGACTATCATAAGCATTTTTTGCATTTTCATCTTTTAGATCAAATACATAATCTACTGAGAAATTCTGTCCATCTATATCAGAATAATCAACTCTAAAAATATTTGTATCAAGGAATTTACCAATTTGTTTGTCAAGAACTTTAATACCAAAAAGGTTTACTCCGTAACCAGCTGAAACTCCAGCACCATGACCTTTTTTGCGAAGTCCTACAAGTTTAACTCTAACTTTATCTTCTGGAAGTCTTAAAATATTTATTCTAAATTCTCCAGCTATTGTATAATAAACATTGCCTGATACGGATATTCCGCTTGTATAACCAGCTGAAACACCAATTACAGTATTTAATGTAGCCGGAATAGATACGAAATCTCCAGCATCCATTTTTTTGGCATTATCAGCATTTACAGGTATTCTAATAAAATTATAAGGAAGAGCTTTTGCAGCTTGTAATTGATCTTTGAATTGTCTAGCAAAAATAACCTTATGTTCATTGGTTATATTAAGGTAAATAGGTAAAGTTACACCTGCAAGATCTTTTATAATATCTCCAGGATTAAGATGAGCTTTTAAATTATAAGCATCAATTCTAGTGTAATATCCGTCCTGATATGAAGGTTCAAGTTCCCATTTGTATTTTGCAGCCATCCCAATACCTTCAGCAATATCAAGGTCAAGAAGTTTTATATCAAAATCTACATCAAGATTTGCAATTTCTTCTTTGATTTTTTCTTTTGCTTTATCAAAGGATATTTTACCAAACACTTTGTCGAATACGTTTCTGCTTCCACGAGTTTCATAAGTTCTAACTCTTGATTCAACAGCAACATTATCAACATCATAAGAGTATTCTGCATTGATTATTCCTCTAAAAAACTCGTTTACACTTGCAAGGTTTTCTAAATCTCTAACTTCTCCATCTTTAAGTGTAAGATTAGATAATTCATTGTTTAATTCAGTAATAAGATCGAATCTGTCAGATGAATTATCATTGTAATATTCTGCGAGTATTTCAGAAATATTTTTAACAGTTTGTGAATCTTTGTTAAGATAATCTATTGTGTTTTTAATTTCTGATACACCTTTTTCGAGGCTTGTGAATATATCATCCTGTTGAGAAAAACTTGAAATACAGAATAATAAAACAAAAAACAACATTGTTATTCTTTTCATTTTCAACACTCCTTTTTATATAATATATATAGTATGTATAAAATTATATCATATTTAATATTATTTTTGTGTAACAGTTTGTTACAAATACCGATAATTTAATTAATCTAAGCTTTTGTAAGTATAATAATTGATTTAAAGTGAGGAAATATGAAGAAAAATTTAATAAAACTAACCCTTAACCTAATGAAAAAAAATAAAAAAACAAGATTAAAAAATAAAGAATAATGAACAAAAGATTAAAATATAGTTTTTTAAAAAAAATATTTGTGAGTATTATCATTATAGTTATTTTACTTATTATTTTTTATTTTTCTTTTAAAATAAATAAAAAACAACATATTTTAATTGAAAAAATATTACCTTTTTCACTTGATTTACGATTCTTCAATAATACAGAAAAACAATTTTTAGATATAGAAAAAACGCATTTATATAAAATTCCTGATAAATACAAAATATCAACATTTCCAAATTCAGTAAGAGTTTTTGAAAAAGATGGAAAAATCAATTGGGTTGTTACTGTTTATAATAAACGAAATAAAAAACTTTTTAACGGTCAAGAGTTTGATGATGTTGTAATTTCTGAAAATAATAAAGATTATCTGCTTATTAATGGAGATTTTATATATTTTGAAGATAAAAAAATTTTAAATAATAAAGATACAGTTTATAATTTACATTCTACAGGCAAATTTGCTTTTTTTACATATTTAAATGGTAATAGTGTGTTAAATATAGATAATTATATTTTTGCACTAAAAAAAGGATATAAAGTTAAAAAAATATTTTTTTCAGACAATGGAAAAAGAAATGCGTGTTTTTTAGAAAAAGAAAATGAATTTTTTATATTAAATGATAATGGTGAATATAAACAAATTGATGGAAATGTTAAAGAAATAGTATTTTCGCCTGATAATAAAGATATTGTTTATCTTGTTGAAAAAGATAATTATCAGAGTTTATATTTAAACAATTCCAAAATTGGAGATTTTTTAAAGATAAAGAATATTTCATTTTCAAAAGATGGAAGATTTTTTTCGTTTCTTATAAAAGAAATTAATGAAAGAGGAGATTATCACTTTTTTATTAATGGAAATATTATGTATTCAAATATAAAAAATTCTGATTTTTTCAAATTTTCTGAAAATGGAGATTTTCTTTTTACATCTTTTAAATTTTTTAAAAGTGAAGAAAATACAATATTTTCAATTAATGATAAAGAATTGTTTAAAGGAACGAATTTTTCAAAATTAGAAATAGAAAAAAATAATCTTTATTATTCAACAATATTTAAAAGAGATGGTGATGATTTTTTGATTATAAATGGTAGAGGACTTGTTTCGTTACCGCAAATAAGAGATTACAGTTTTGATGATGATTGGACAAATATTGCATATACAGGTGCATTAAAAAAAGATGAAAGAGAAATATTTTATCCATTTCCTTTTAAAATTACTACACCTTATGATTATAGTTTTTTTTTAAACAATGTACCATGTGAAGATAAATATGACTTTATGGGAAATTGCATTTATTCAGCAGAAAATAATTCTTTTTATACAATTGGAGTTAAAGAAAAAAATATTTACCTTTTAAAAGCAAAAAATCCAAAAAGAGAAAAAAATACAAAATATTCAAAAAAAGTAGATTATATAAAAGAACTTGAAAATATTGCTGAAATTTCCCAAAAATTTAATTTTAATAATATTGAAAAGTTTAAAATAGATTATATAGCTCCTGACTCGCTTCAAGATATAAAACAACATAATCTTATTGCTGAAATACATATTGCAAATAGAAATAATAATTTCAAAGAAACAATTGAATTATGCAAAAGATATATTAAAATATTTGGCAATGATAATGAGATAATTCGTATTTTATATAAAAATCTTTATTCTTATGAAGCTTATGAGGAAAGTTTGTATTATGTTGAATTTTTACTTGAAACTTTTTCAGATGAATATGAACTTTTAAAGATTAAAGCAGATATTTTATATAAATTAAGTAGAAAAGAAGAAAGTATTGTTGTATTTGAATATTTATTAAATAAATTTAATGAACCAATTGAAATTTTAAATAATCTTGCAGGAATTTATTTTGATGGTAAAAAAATTGCATTAGCTGAAAAATATGCAAATAAAGCAATAAAAAAAGAAAAACATAGTTTTGAATCTAATTATATTTTAGGCAGTATATTTTTTGAAAGACAGGTTTTTTATAAAGCAGAAATTTATTTTAATAATTGTTTAAAAGTAAGTAAAAACAACTGGGAAATATATAAAATGCTTGCATTAGTAAAAGAAAGTTATAGTCAATTTGACGATGCAGTCGATTTTATTGATAAAGCAATAAAAATCAATAGAAAAAGTGTTGAACTTGTAAGCATAAGAGCAATGCTTAATTATAAAAATCAAAATTTAAAAAGTGCAATACAAGATATGTATTTTGTTATTGAATATGATTTTACCGAAAGAAATATTTTAACATTATCTGATTTTTTATTTGAAGATAAACAATATAAACAAGTTTTTGAACTTTTAGAAAAAGGTATTGATAAATATTCCAAAAAAGAACAACTTTATAATCAAATAGCAAATTTCTTAATAATGGCAGATAATTCAAAATATCGAGATGGCAAAAAAGCAGTTATATATGCAAGAAAAGCTTATAAATTAAAACCAATACTTTATTTGAAAGATACTCTTGCAACAGCTTATGCCGAAGCTGGTTTTTATAAAGATGCAATAATACTTCAACAAGAAATAGTAAAAGAAAGCAATCTTGCTATATATAAAGAAAAACTCGAAGTATTTAAATCAGGCATGACTTGGTATGAATATAAGAGTTTTCAAAAATAAAATCCCTTGACTTTTATACTTTGATAATGAAATAATAGTCTATAGACTTCATTAATATATTAAAATACTGTTTTCACAAAAAATGGATTATTGAGTATGAGATTATCTGATTTTTATAATTTAACTGAAAAAGAAAAACGAAGATTTCTTGATAATTTATTAATATCTCCATTGCCTGATGATAGAAAGAGGGATTTTTTAAAAAATATTATACAAAATGCTGAACAAAGTGAATTAAGAAGTATGGCTCGTGCAAAATATCATGAATTTACAACAAGAGTTAAACATGAATTGGAAAAAGCTTCCATGAATCCAGAAAAAACACTTTTAAATGGAACTTCTGATGAAAAAATATCGACACTTCAAAGAATTATAAAGGAAAATTTAAGTCAATATAAAGATGTTGTGTTAAACTGTCTTATTAAAGAAACAGATCCATTTGTAATTGCAACAATGATTTCTACAATTGGTGAAATTGGGCATACTGGAGATTCTGATAAAATATTAAATTACATTTATGACAATGATGAAAGAATTCGAGCAAATGCAATACAGACTTTATCAAAACTAGATAATCCAAAAACTCATGATAAAATACTTCAATTTGTAAACGATACATCTCCAAGAGTAAGATCAAGTGTTATTGAATTTCTTAAAAGAAGAGGAGATCACAAAGTAATAGATATATTAAAAAAAATGGTATATTCCAATGAAATTGATTCTTTAAAAAGTGCTGTTTATGTATTAAACAAAATGGAAGGAAAAGCAGCATTGTCATTATTAGAAATGGCACTTGATAAAATCGGGAAAATAGAAAACAGTGAAAAAGAAAGTGATAATATTCTGGAAAGTATCAAAAATCATTCAATAGCAGCAATTTCTAAAATAACAAATCTTTTTAAAAAGTAAAATTTTTGTTGAATGGGGTCATGAATGGGGTCAGACCTGTGGGTCATGAATGGGGTCATGAATGGGGTCAGACCTGTGCATAACTTGCAAAAAATAACTTATGTTGATAAAATTAATTTATGACAAGACCATTAAGAATTCAATTTGAAAATGCCTGTTATCATGTAATATCTCGTGGAGATCTGAAAAGATATATATTCAAAAAAACATCTTTTAAATTAAAATTCATTGAAAAATTAAACGAATCTTTAATAAAATATAATATTATATGTTTTGCTTATTGTATAATGGATAATCATTATCATCTTTATATACAAACTCCTGAAGGGAATTTGTCTGAAGCGATGAAACATCTCAATGAAAGCTATGCAAACTGGTATAGAGTTTTATCTCAAAAACCTGGACATGTTTTTCAAGGAAGGTTCAAGTCAATATTAATCGACCACGATAATTATTCATTAAAACTTGTAAATTATATTCATTTAAATCCATGTCGTGCTAAGATAGTTGATAATCCAACAGTTTATAAATTTAGCAGTCTTAATTATTATCTTGGTAAAAAAGGGTCTGTAATAGAAAATCTTAATAAAAATCATATTTTATCTCAATTTGACAATAACTTAAAAAACGCAGCAGAAAAATATTATAAATTCTTGATTAATGACATAAAATCATCTGATTTACCAAAATTGATATATAATTCATTGGCAATAGGAGATGAAATATTTATAAATAAGGTAGAAAAAAGACTAAAAGAAATTCCTGAAAACTCTGAATTGATAAGTACAAAAATGAATAAAACACGATTTCATGATAATATTATTAAAATAGTTATTGCTGAGTTTAACATAACAGAAGAAGAGATTTTTGCTAAAAAAAGAAATAATTTTTATAAAAAATTTACAATTTATTTACTAAGAAAACAAACAAGAATGAAAAGGAAAGATATTGCTTGTTTATTTGGTATAAAAGAGAATTCAGTATCTTCTATTGTAAAAAGAATGGAAGAGGAGATAAATAAAAATTTGAGTCTGAGAGATACTTTAAAGAAATTAATGCGTTATGCACAGGTTTGACCCCAATAAAAAGGTTGAAAAGGATTATATGCGAAATAATTTTAAAGTAATGGATAAAAATTCTAAAATGGTTTTATTTAGAAATATTTTTGCTAAAAAACATAGTATATCAACTGATGAGCTTTATGATTTAATTCAAATTGAAAATGATATTGAGTTATTATCTATTATGTATGTAGTTTTGGGTAAAATTTCAGATGAAGCTGATGTGCTTAAAATCTGTAAAGGTTTAAAACATTCGTCAGATATTGTTAGAAGACATGCTGTAATTGGTCTTGGATTGATAACTTCTGAATATATTATGACTTTTCTTTTTGATGTGCTTGAAGATAAAAGTCATAAAGTTCAAAGACAAGCTTATATTATTTGTAAAAAGATTAATTCAAATATGTTGTTTGAATATTTACATTTTAAAATTTCTGATATAGAAGATTCTGAACTATTAAAAAAATATTATTTATTATTTAAAGATTATTCATTGAATGAAGAAGAAAAAAAAATATTTGATTTTTTAGATGGGAAAATTAAATCTGTCAATTCTTTTGAAGATGTTTTAATTTAGGAGAAATTATTATGATAAAAAAAACTATTGAAGTATCGCTTTTTTTAGCACTTATTGCAGTATTTCAGATATTTCATCTTCCTCAGATTATTACAGGTATATTTGTAAATAGTATTCTTATTTTTATTTTTTTAAGACTTGGATTATATTATGGTGTTATAAGTTGTATTCTTTCGCCAACTTTGGGAATGTTGACAGGGTTTTTATCGCCTGCATTGTATTTTTCTGTTCCTGTTATAATATTTGGAAATATTGTTTTTGTTCTTTTGTATAAATATTTAAAAAAACATAGATTTTTTATTAGATTTTTCATTCCTCAATTAGTTAAAGCTTTATTTATATATATTGGTGCTTTGATTTTTTTAAAAGTGTTTAATTTTAATGTTCCACCGAATTTTTTTGTGGCTTTTTTTTCATTTATTCAGATTATCACTGCGATATTTGGAACTATTCTTGCTGAATTTATGTTTAAAAAAATAGGTTTAGTTGGAATTTCCTAATTGAGTTCTCTAATTAAATAGCACAACTTATAGAAGCAAAAAATTGTGAAAAGTTTTTTGCCTTTTATATGAAATTTCCTTTGAGATGACATTATATTGATTTTTGTTTATTTAATAAGAGGATTCAATTACGAGAACTCGTTAGAAATTTTTTTGATTAATGGATACAATATTTTAAATAATTATACAATTCAAAACAATTGATATCTTGGTACCAGTTGAAAATTTACATAGTATAAATTTTCTCCTTACATGTTCAGCTTTAAATTACCTCCATGTAATTTCCTTAAGAT
>JALOAD010000051.1 GCA_023228995.1 Candidatus Muiribacterium halophilum | reverse complement strand
ATATTTTTAAGATTATTAGAATAACACCAAAATATACCACCTACTCTTTTAGGACCACCATCTAAGGTTGTTAACTGATTATAACCACAATCAAATTCACCACCCACACTTTGAGGACAACCCACCAAAGAAGTTAATTCATTAGCAGCACAATAAAAATCCCCACCTATACTTTGAGGACAACCCACCAAAGAAGTTAATTGATTAACAGCACAAGAAAAATCACCACCTACACTCTGAGGACTGCCCTCTAAGGATATTAATTTATTATCACTACAATAAAAATCACCACTAACCTTTCTAAATTTCAAAGGTAATACTTTTAATTTTTTATGACTTAAATAAACATCACCATCTACATCAATAGAATCATCTTCATTAATTATGTAGTTTTTTATATTATATTTTTTACAAATAGCTTCGATTTCAGAACTATTTATATTTTCATTAAAATTTTTTAAGTATTTCATCGTATTTCATATTCATCTTTTAATAATTCAATGAGTTCTTCTTTGGTTTTTGGTTTATCTATATCATATAAGAATTCTACTAATCTATTCACTAATAATTTATCTTGTTGGATAATTTCTCTATCTACAAATTCTCTAATTAATTCACGATCATTTTTATTAATAATATTGATGAAAATGTTATAATTAATGAGTTGGGTTAATAAAATATAAATAGGTGTATTATAAAAAATTAATTTTTTATAACTACTATGTAAATATTCTAAATTTCTAATCATATTTGTACTTATATTTACACATGAACTATAATAGGTTTTTGGAATAAATTGTAAATTAGTTAATTTATTATTACTACAATTAAAATTACCAAAAACTCTTTCTGGTGCTCCCTCTAAGCTTACTAATTTATTATTACTACAATCAAAATTCCCACTAACATTTCTAAATTTCAAAGGTAATGTTTTTAATTTTTTTCCACTTAAGTCAACATCACCTTCTACATCAATAGAATCATCTTCATTAATAATATAATTAATTATATTATATTCTTTACATATCCTATCAATATCTTGTTTCTTCATAAAATATATTTATATGTGCAAAGATAATACATATTTTCTTATAATCAAAATATTTAACATTATTTAATATATAAAAAGCTGGATTAAATAATCCAGCTTTTTAATTTATTCTTCTGTATATGACACATCCTCCACATTATCAGAATTATCTGTATTCTGGGTGTTGGTTTCAGGTGGTGGTGTTTCTTGATACATTCTTGTAGCAATAGGTTGCCAAGTTTCATTTAACTTGTTGATTGCTTTATCAATTTTATCAACATCTTTTTCAGAATGTGCAGTTTTAAGTACTTCTAAATCTTCCTTTAATTTAGTTTTATCTTCCTCTGTTAATTTTTCATCAAATTCTTTAATTTGTTTTTCAGTTTGGAAAATCATACTATCAGCAGCATTGATTTTATCAATCTTCTCCCTTTCCTTTTTATCATTTTCTGCATTTGCTTCAGCCTCTTTCTTCATTCTTTCAATTTCTTCTTTACTCAACTGAGTATCATTTTCTATACGAATATGATTTTCTTTACCAGAAGCTTCATCTTTTGCAGTTACTGATATAATACCATTGCTATCCACATTGAATTCAACAAATATTTTAGGCACCCCTCTTGGTTGTGGTTCAATTCCATCTAAGTGAAATCTACCTAAAGATTTATTATCCTTAGCCATTGGTCTTTCACCTTGTAATACATGTATTTCCACAGATGGTTGATTATCAGCAGCTGTTGAGAATGTATTACTTTTTTTAGTAGGTATTGTAGTATTTGCTTCAATCAATACAGTTGATACCCCACCCATTGTTTCAATTCCCAAAGATAATGGAATAACATCTAATAATAATATATCACTATTTACACCACTTAAAACACCACCTTGTACAGTAGCACCAGAAGATACACAAGTGTCAGGATTTAATGATTTTGATGGTTTTTTATTAAATAGTTTTTCTAATTTTTCTTGGACCAATGGAATTCTTGAAGAACCACCCACTAACAATACCTCATCAATATCAGATATTTTTAATTTTGAAGATTTAAGTGCCGATTTTGCCTTATCAATAGTTCTTTCAATAATATCATCTACCAATTTTTCAAAATTAGATTTGGTTAAATTAGTAACTAAATGTTTAGGAACACCATCAATTGCAGTGATATAAGGTAGATTAATATCTGTACTTGAAGAACTAGATAATTCAATTTTTGCTTTTTCAGCAGCTTCAAATAATCTTTGATGTGCCATTGGATCTTTTCTTAAATCCATACCTTCGGTCTTAATGAATTCTTCTGCAATCCAATTTACTATACGTTCATCTATTAATGAACCACCTAAATCAATATCTCCATCAGTTGCTAAGATTTCAAAAACCCCATCTGCTACATCAACTATAGATAAATCCATAGTAACACCACCAAAGTCATAAACTGCATATTTCTTTTCAGATTTAGAATCTACATTTAATACAGCTGCAGTTGGTTCAGCTATAATTCGTTCAACTGTTAGACCAGCAATTTCTCCTGCTAATTTAGTAGCTTGTCTTTCTTCACTATTAAAGTGAGCGGGCACTGTAATAATTGCTCTTGTTACTTCTTCTCCTAAGAAATCTTCAGCAGTCTTTTTCATTTTTTGAATAACCATAGCTGATATTTCTTCCGGTGTATATACTTTATCATCAATTTGCACTGCTGCTCTACCATTTGAGTCTACAATCTTA
Organism: Candidatus Muiribacterium halophilum; assembly: GCA_023228995.1. Taxonomy (GTDB): domain Bacteria; phylum Muiribacteriota; class Muiribacteriia; order Muiribacteriales; family Muiribacteriaceae; genus JALOAD01. Next base: position 20,514 of record JALOAD010000051.1, on the reverse strand, counting down.
TATGGTCTTTTCAAATGTTTAACTTGTTCATAAGTTTTACCCATCAGTCGTTTGATATTAAAGATTGTTTTCTCTGGGTTTACTGTGGCTTGTCTTTTAGCTGGTTCCCCTATTTTAATTGATCCATCTTTAGTAAAAGCTACATAAGAGGGTGTACTTAAACCACCTTCTGAGTTAGGGATTATTTTAATTTCAGTTCCCTCATAAACTGACACTGTTGAATTGTATGATCCAAGGTCAATTCCTACAATTTTGCTATTTTTCATATTTATTTAATTATTTTTATTTTTATAATATATTAATCAATTGTTGTGCCAAATAAAAATATCTGACATTTTGTCAGATATTTCCTGAAACATCTGTATATTTTATACACAAAGTAGGATCTTTTTCAGATAACCACTTACGTGCCATTGTTAATTGTTTAGTTTCATTTCTAATTAAACGTTTAACTACTTCAAAAGTACTATTAATATTTAGATATTTTTCATACTTTTCAACTCCCATTTCTTCAATTTCTTCCTTTGTTAGCTTATTGATAGTATTATATTTAATTAGATTAATTACTTGATGAAAATATTTATTCCCACTTCGGTGATTAAGTGAATATTCTTTGATATTGATATTCATATTTAAATAATCATTATATGCTTTTTCAATATTTTGCATCCTTTCATTAATTTCATTTCTAACTACCTGAACAATTTTATTAATATTTATCAATATATCTTTATGTTCACTTAATTGAGATAGTAAATCATCTATATTATCTTCTAAGATCATATTAATAATTACATTTTCATGATATATATCCTCTGTTAATAAATGGTGATTATTTCTATACCAATCACTCTTTTGTTTAACAAAAAAAGTATTATTATAATGATCTTCCATTGTGATAACAAAACCTTCTTTTTCAACAAGATCTTTTGTATATTCAATGATATTATCTAAACTATTAAACATGAATTTCTCAGCTATCTTAATATTTCCAATTTGTTCAGAAAAATCTTCCAAATCAAAATACTTACCTGTTTTATTACATCTTAATCTAATTAATATTAATTCTTCTTTATCATATTTCACAACTATTCTATTGAATGGAGAGCAATATTCAAAGATTGGTATTATATCATTATTCAGACAATAATCTACAAAATTTCTTATATCCTCATTAGTATGATATATTTTATTTGTATTATTACATTGATCATTTGTCAAACTCATTTTACTTCTCGCGATAACTCTACCATTATGTAATTTAATATAAGATACAATTGAGCCATCTTCCTTATTATTGGTATATTTTAATTTATAATTCTTTATTAAATCATATTGAGATTCAGCAGTTTCATTTATATTAAAAAACTTAGTTAATAATAAAAAGCGATTAGTAGTGCCATCTGGATTAAAAGTAAAACATATACCTCTCATTTCCTTAGCATATGGTATTAAAAAATCACTATACATTGCCAATCTATAATTAAACATATGTATCTTAATATCATCTACAATATATTCCAACATATAAAAAGGTGAATTAGGTAAATTACATAAGTTTATACAATCATCATAATTTGGTATTGATATTTTCATTTTTTATTATTTCTTCTGCTACTAGATATTGTTTATCTGTTAAAATTTTAATATTTTTGTTTTTATATTCAACTTTAGTTAAATATTTATTTGATTTGAGTTGTTTTTGTAAAGATAAAATGAAAGAATTATTACCTTCATATTTCCTTATTAGTTTATTTAATTTAATTTTTTCATCAATTTCCATATTCCTTGAATTAGATTTTGCAAATATACAACATATAATATAAACTACCAAAAATATATCAAACTTTATTCAATTACACACTATAAAAATAAAAAATGAAATCAATAATTAAATATTATGGGGGTAAAAATGGTATGGCTAAAAAAATAATTGAGTATTTTCCTAACGATTATCAATCTATGAATTATGTTGAACCTTTTTGTGGTAGTGCTGCTTTATTATTTCATAAAGATAAATCTCCAATTGAAGTAATAAATGATTTAGATAAAAATATATATTCAATATTTAAGGTATTAATTGATCCTGAATTATTTAACATTTTTAAGGAAAAATGTGATAAAACATTATATATGGAAGATATTAGGAAAGAATATATGATAGATTTGAAAAATAATGATATGGATATAGTAGATAGAGCTTATAAATATTTCTATGTTAATCGTACTTCATATAATGGAATTGGTGGATTTTCATCATCACCCTCTATTCGTAGAAATATGTCAAAATCAGTATCCGATTATTTATCCACAATAGATGGATTATATGATATACATGATAGATTAAGTAAAGTTATAATACATAATACAGATGCATTAAAATTAATTGAAAAATGGGATAAACCTGATACATTTATGTATTTAGATTCACCTTATTTTCATGACACACGAACAGAAGCTAGATATAAACATGATATGTCAAATGAGCAACAATATGAATATCTAAATTTATTAATATCATTAAAAAATGCTAAGGTTTTAGTAAGTGGTTATAAATGTGATGCTTATGAATTACTTGAAAGAAATGGTTTTACTCGTATTGATATGGAAATTAATACACAAAATACTAAAAGAGAACCAAAAACCAAAATAGAATCACTATGGTTTAATTACTAAACTTTTTCTTCTATTTTTATATAAAAACAAAAAAACAAATAAACTAAATGAAAATACTAATAACACCAGAGGATATAATAAAACGTTGTTTATGGGACACATATGTATATTATATAGTAGGGTCTGAAAAAGAAGCTGAAAAAAAATTATTGGAAAATAAAGAATTTGAAATATCAGAAAATGATGCACTTGTAATGGGACTCTTAAAAGTCATAGAAACTGATAATTTAGTATATAAGTTCAATACTTATGTAATGGATTTATTAACCAATAAAAGTGTTAGAGAATTGGATCAAATAGTCATAAAAAAGAGAATTTTAGATTCAGCAATTGATAAATTTAATGATAAATTTCCAATTTATTGGGAATCTAATATAACATGGGAAAAGGCTATAAATGAACTTAGAAATTATATAGATAAAATCAAATTTGATATAGATAAATTAGAAATCATTACAATAGAAGATAAAAATAATATTTTTGATTTTTATTCAACTAATCAAGTAAAAAAATTATTAAAATTTCAATATTAAAAATTATGAATGAAGAATTTGAAGCACAATTGAAAGAGGCAAATGAGAAATATATAAGATTAGCAGCAGATTTTGAAAATTATAAGAAAAGAACTAATAAAGAAAAAGAAGAAATTAGAAATAATACCAAAATTGAAATGCTATCTACAATTTTAGAAATTGATAATGATATTTCAATAGCCTTGAATAATATACAAGATGAAGGTATGTTATTAATATATAAGAAGTTAGAGGATTTCCTATTAAATAATGGAATAAAATCAATCCAAACTGACACATATGATGAAAATCTACATGATGTTATATCTGTATCAGAAACCGAAGATAATAAAATAATAGTTTTATCTAAAGGATATACCTTAAATGATAAAGTTATTAAACATGCTAAAATTATATTAAATAAATAATGAATAAAGAATTTTTAGATTTATCAGATTTTGTATTAAATAATAAAAAATTAAAAAAATTATTAGATAAAAACACAATATCAAAATTAATAAAGGATTTATATGACAAAATCTATATAAATACTCCTAATTTTGATGGTGATAAACTAAAAATTACTTTATTTACTTTTATGTTCACTAAAGAAGATTATGTCAATTGTGTAATTCATGATATAAGAAAAACATCAAATAAAGATATTCAACTATTGAATAACAACTATATTAATAATTTAATTAATACTATATCTAATATGGATGAAAATATAATAGATCAAAGATTAAAACAAATATTAATTAATGATAAAAGAAATGAACAATTAAAAAAATTATTATGAATAAAATGTATGAAATAAAATATGATAGTACATATTATGGAAATACTAATAAAATAGAATATATTAATAAAATAAAAGAAACTATGGAATTTTATATGGATTTTATTATTTCTAAAATTATTAATAATCAAAATTATATTAGCAATGAAGAATTAATTGATTTTATAAAAGAAATAATTCCATTTATTATCATTGAATATGATCTTAAAAATTATACTCTTAGCTTATACTATAATAGTAATGTAAGTATTGATGTAAACTTAAAAAGTATTTTTAGAGAAGTAAAATTAAACAAATTATATAAAGAAAATAACACAAAATAAAACATGAATAAAGATTATTATAAAATATTAGAAATTGATAGAAATGCTACTGATGAAGAAATCAAAAAAAGCTATCGTAAATTAGCAATGAAATATCATCCAGATAGAAATTCAAATAATAAAGAAGCAGAAGCTAAATTTAAGGATATTGCTGATGCTTATGAAGTCTTATCAGATCCAAAGAAAAAATCTAATTATGATAGATTTGGTACAACAGAGGGTGATGGTTTTCAAGGGTTTGGTGGGTTTGGTGGGTTTGGCATGGGAGATATATTTGGAGATTTCTTTAGTAATTTCAATAGTAGATATAACACAACAAAAGGTACTAATATTAATATTAAAATATCATTGAATATACAAGAAATATTAAATGGTGTTGTTAAAAAAATAAAATATAATAGAATTGTTAAATGTCACCATTGTGATGGAAAAGGTGGATATGATATGAAAACATGTCACATATGTAACGGATCTGGTCATAAAAATATTATACAAAATACACCTTTTGGTAGAATCCAACAAACTACTATATGTGGTAAATGTAGAGGTATGGGTGAAGTACCATTAAATAAATGTAACCATTGTAATGGTAGTTGTTTAGAAACAATTCAAGAAGAATTAGAAATTGAGATACCAGCTGGTGTATCAAAAGATATGAAATTGAATAAGAGTGGGTATGGTAACTTTAGTGAAAGTGGTGAAAGTGGTGATTTGTATATTATTATAGATGAAATACAAAGTGAATTTGTACGAAAAGGTAAAAATATACACATCGATAAATATATATCAGTCATTGATGCAATATTAGGTAATGATGTTATTGTTAATACTCCACATGGTGATATGACTATAAAAATCAATCCAGCAACTGAACATGGAACTATTATTAATATAAAAGGCAAAGGTGTTCCAGATATTAATTATGGACTAGGTGATTTACTGATAACTATCAAAATTAAAATACCTAAAGTTAATAATGAAGAAAAAGAAATACTTAGTAAATTAAGAAAGAGTTTTGAGGTGTAAAAAGAAAGAGGTTAAATAACCTCTTTTCTTATTTATTATAAATCCATTTTTTAGCACCACAATCAAATATTCTATATATGCCTCGTTCATGCATAATCTCAACTTCAGTTTTGTTAGGATCAGCTCCACCTTTTATAAGTATATCTTTCCTATAATTAAAACGATGCCTTCTAATATCATCTATAATATAATAATAGGTAGGCTTAGTATCATGTTCATATTGAAATCCTAAATTAACATATAAACCACCATCAGATCTTGAATTATCAGAATAACTAATAACTTGATTTGGATCATACTTATTTAAGAAATATTTAAATAACTTAGAAGCTCCACCAATTATAGTAGTATTTAAGATATTACAAAATCTTAATAATTCAAAAGTTCCTTCTTTTCTATTTTGACCTAATGATTTTCTCAATTCACCAAATGTCATTAAACTAACTAATTCATTTTCATAAAATAAACCTATTTTAATTTTTGAACCAACAAAACCCTGTAAGTGATTTTCATTTAAGAAATCTTTTATAACTTTATTATCTGTTATTTCTCTAATCTCACATTTTCTTGCATAAATTCTATTACTTTTGCCTAATTTATTGATAATTATAGATTTAACTATATCTTGTTTATATAACCAATCATCAGCCCAAATATGTATTAGATTTATACCAATTGATTTACATTCATCGGTTTTATTCTTATGGAAATTATTATCCTTATATTCTTCAGAGTGCCAATATAGACCATTAAAATCAAATGCTAAATTATCAATTGGTAAGTAAATATCTAATTCTTTTGAAATTATAGTTTTCGTATTACTTAATACTTCCTTATCATAATTGTTTTTTATAAAATCTAAAACTTCTAATTCTAAACCCGATTTTCCATGTAATACTGGATTACATATAAGACAAGGATTTTTATTATTATTAATTCTAAATGTTAAATAATGTGTATTTATTTCAAATTCTTCACCACAATCTAAACATTTTAATTTTATTATGCTACAGTTATTATCTTTTATATTATAATCATTATTTTTTCTACTAATATATTCAATATTCTCAGGTAATCTATTTTTAATTTTTTCAGTAATAGTATCCATGTATGAATCAACACGTTTTTTAATAAAATCTGGATGATGCATATGATGTTCTACTCCATAACGTTTTTTACAAGTTTCTTTTGATATATCTTTTACATGCTCATAATAATTTTCAACAGATCCCCATTTTTTAGCATATGTAGATAATCTTTTATCAATAATCTTTTGTTTTTCATCATCAGATTTTGCATTATATTTATCAACTTTTTTTTGAGTAATTTCTTCTTTATTTGGATTATTTTTCCATGTTTCTAAACTTTTATCAACTATTTCTTTAGATTGCATAGACCATTCTACATCATATCTTTCTTTCATAGTGCTATTAAATTTTTTACGAATAGCTCCACCTTTTTTATAAGCATCCTCTCCATATTTATTTTTAATTGTATCAGTTGATTTTTTTTGAACATCTTTATTCTGTTTTGGATTGTCACATCCATATACCACATTATTTGTTTTAACTCTTGATTTTTGCATACATTCTAAATCACCACAGGTTAGATAATAACCTTTCTTTGATGTATAAAATAATCTATATTTACCACAATCACATAAAAATGGTTCAGTTAAATTATTAAAAAAATAATATAATTTTTCACTAATAGATTTATCTAAAATAAAATCAGGTATATGTTCATTTATATAATCTAAATATATTTTACCACTTTCTTTACTTAAAGACCATATAAAAGCTCCTTTATTGTTATAGTATTTTTTCTCTATTTCTTCTCTCATATCATTATTATTTTTCACTTATTATATTACAACAATAACAGAAAGTTTTATTTTTTTTATGATAATAAATTATTAATATATACATAAAAATAAATACTTTAATATGACTGAATCAGAATATATACCTTCACAAAATGGTTATACTATAGAAGAATTCATAGATTTAATCAATACTGAATTGACTGTGGCATGTTCTTTACCTAAAACTTTACCAGATGCAACTATACGACAATTAATAGAAACAAGATGCCTTAATTGGTTTTATAAAAATTATATGTATGCTGTTCAAAAAATATATTATGTTATAAGAAAAGAAGCATTTTTCACTGAAGAATATACAAAATATGGTTATGTACAATTACCTTGTGAAATACAAACAATTTCTTACCTATATGAAATTAGGGGTGAAAGTTTATATCAATTGGGTATAAATACTCCACAACTATCTGTGAATCTAGGAGTTACAAATGCCCCTTATCTTTCTTCTTATGTATCCACTATAAGTGAGTTGGGTGTATATAAAACCATATTAGACTCAATGTCAGATATGTTAAATCAATTAAATAAATATACTGTAAGGTTTCATTTCAATCCACTTAATCATCGATTAAATATTTTAACTAAGATAAATCACAGTATAGTAGTTGAAGGATATGCCGAAATTCCAAAAGAATATTTATTCAAAGATGAATTATTTTTCAAGTATGTAGTTGGTTATGCTAAGGTTCAACTTGCTAATATGTTGGGTATGTATAATATAACAATACCAGGTAACGTGACTATAAATCACCAAAATTTATTATCACAAGGTAAGGAAGAATTGAAAGAAGTTGAAGATACTATAAAAAATATGAGTCAAAGTTCATTTTTTGTTATGGTTAAAAGATAAAAATAATTATGAATATTAAAAAATACAAAGATTTTATCAATGAGAATGTAGAAGAAATAAAATTAAAATATATTTCTGATAACATTAGATATGATCTACTTAAGAAAACAATTGATAGTGATATAATTGATTCACACACACCAAGTAAAAAAGAAATAACAGATTCATTATGGAAACTAGAAGGGATTTTTTGTTATAATAGACCAGATAATACCATAGAATTTTATGAATATTGGGTTAAATCTTGTTATGATGGATTATATATGAAACCAGAATATAAGAATTTAAGTAAGGAAGAAGCAATTGACTTGTTTATGAGTGATCGTTTTTCACTCATTGCTAAGAAAGCAAATTGTGAAGTAATAAATTATGAATTTGTTAAAAAACCTTATAGTCATGACACACTTACAATAAAAATGAAAAAGAAATAAAAAAGTGGTTTTGAAATTAATCAAAACCACTTTTTTTATTTAATCATTATTAAGTAATGATTATTTTTACCTTTTTGAAAAATAAGTTTTAGATAAAAACATTAAGCATCTAAAAAACGATCATTATCCAAAGTTAGGTAAGTAGGATTAAGATCTATCATAATATTTGATTTACTAAAATCACCATCTCTTTGTTTTAATAATTTTAATCTGAATTGATTTTGTCTTTTTAATAAAGAGTCCCTGATAATAGCTAGTACACAGTCACTCGTTTCACCTATTGCTTTACTCTCTGGTATGCTTTCTAATGTAATATCAGTGGCATTCCAAGCATCCTTAGCCACTTGAATTGCAGTTACGACTGGACACTTATACTTTGCTGCAAGTGCCCTTAAACCCTCAGCTAAATGTTTTCCTTTAATATATAAACTATCACTACCCATTCCCTTTGGTGGGGCAATTAATGTGATATAATCAACTACTACCATATCAAAAGTTACACCTTTTTTTTCTTTCATTCTTTGGATATAGTTATCAAAATCATTTACTGTTGCTGTACCAGCTGCCCAGAATTTGGTATATATCTTACCTACTTTTTTATCAAATAGATCAACACCACTCTCATTTGTTTTACTTAAATTATTAATTCTTTTTTTAATATAATCAGTATCTTTTGATATTTCATCATAATCATTAATGGGTATTTTCAATCTCATTGCACCAAGACGTTTCATAACTTTTCTTTCAGACATTTCCAAAGTTATGTATAAAACATTATAACCTAAATTAGAACTTAAAACAGATAGATTTTGCATCCATAAACTTTTACCATTGTTTGTTTCAGCCATTAATATAGATAATGTACCTATGTCCCATCCACCACCTAAAATATGATTTAGAGTGCTTATACCACAATCTACTTTATATTTTGAAGAGTCTTGTATATGATTTTCAACATCATCAAAATCCGAACCTAAGTCATCATCATCTCCAACAAATTTAGTAGAAGTCATATCTTCCACCATATTTTTAATTTTATCAGCAATCAGAGATACTTCATCTAAATCACTACTTCCTTCTAAGTTTCTTGATTCATCTACTATATCTACAACTCCAGCTTTGAGTCTATTACTTAGTACCCAAGCATTAAAATTAGGTTCAATGAAATTGGTCCTGTCATAATCAATTAGATTTACATTTAGTATAGATTTTAATATATCTTTGGTTATAACACCTTCTTTATCATTTAGATTTACCATGTCTAATATTTGTCGAGGTGTTGGTGTTAGAGCTTCTCTATTATCAATCATATATTTGCGAATTATAGTATATACAAATTTAATTTCATTATTTCTAAAAAAATTTGGATATACTAAATCATAATATTTTCTATTTTCTAATATAAAGTTAAAGAATACTTTTTCTAATTGTGGTGTCATATTTAATTTTCTAATTTATGTATGATTTTATATTAAAAAAAATTAATTTGTTTAAGAAAGAAGAAAATGATCTTTAATAATTAATATATAATAAAAAATAAATTATAATATATGAAGTTTCTTAAAAAGTTTGAAAATTTTAATGATTTTGGTAGATTTTCTGATGAAGATCAAAAAACACTAAATACACCACAAGAAGATGTGTATAATGATGAAGTAGATGATGATATTGAAGATGAAGAAGACTTCATTGAAGATGAAATTATTGAAAGTAAAAAAATAAATGCTGGATTCAAAGCATATTTAGATAAACAAAAGAAAAAACGAGAGAAAATGGAAGATAAAGCAGATGAATCTAAGGACAAGGTAGAAGATAAAACTCCCAAAAAGGAAGAAAAGTCTGGTTTAACTGATAAACAAAAGAAATTACCAGAAGCTTTACAAAAAGCTATTTTGGCAAAGAAAAAATAAAAATAAAGAAAAAGCACTTTAATAGTGCTTTTATTTTTTATTAAATACTTTTATAGAGTCTTGTAACCATATTGGTAAATATTTAGAGCTATATCGCATTACATCACTGAAAGATTCATCAATTATTATAGTATCACCATAATCCATATCAGATCTTATTATTCGACCACATGCTTGTATTAAAGAACAACAAGTTTTCCATGAATACCACTCTGGGTTATTTTTCATTCTCAATTTATTTTTCTGTGATGCTAATGATGGATAAGGAATTTTTGCAATTATTTGAAATCTTGCATAGTCATCATCAAAGCTTACCCCAATATCCATTGATGGTGATACAAGTACTGTTGATTCTGATGATTCTTTATGCATTTTCAAAACTTCATCTTTATTACTACTATCATGAAAAACCAATCTATGATCTTTGATACTATCTTCAATCCACATTGATAATTCAAAAGAGTTAGTATGGATAATACCTTTTTTATTTTTATATTTGTTTAATAGTTTTTGAATATATGGAATATATTTTTTGAAGGTTTCAATTTTACTATTATAAGACATTTTACCTACTGGTAGATAAAAAATTGGTCTATTTTTAATAGAGAATGGTGAGTCTATACTATAATAAACAGTTTTATTTACGTCTAATCCATTTAATTGACAAAATAGATTTTTGTCTAATATTGTACCAGACATCATAATAACCATATCATATCTACCATAAATATATTTTTCTAAGTAATCATATGCCCATATAGGTTCTAATGACAATTCTCTTTGTTTTGTTTTTTCATTATAATTAACCTCTAAGACCCAATTGTCTTTATTTTGCTCATATTCTTTTAAGAAAACTTCAATTTTCAATTGCCATTGTTTTAAGTCAGATGTAATTTGCATTAATTTAAGATCAGTATTTTTCCCTTTACCAGTTAATTTATTTATTTTAAGTTCTCTCTTATCTTGAATAGCATTTCTACCAACACTCATACCCCTTTCTATACTATTCAAATTATCTAATATTTCCCTATTGAAATATTTAACAAACTCCACATAATCAAAAATTGTTTTGACTGTTTTTAATTCTTTGATTATTTTAGTTTCATTTTGAAATTTGAATTTTTTTATTAGAAAATCAGTTATTTTTATAGAAATAAAATCGGACATAACATTATCTAATTCATGTGCTTCATCAACTATTAATAATCTTGCATCTCTACGATCTAACATTTGTTTATTATATATAGAATTTAAGATATATAAATAAAAATTAGTTAAAGAGATACCACCAGATATGTAATTATCTCTAGCTATACTATGTGGACAATCATCACAAGATGTTTTATTTAATTTGTTAAATTCACTACCTTGAGCACAAGAACAAGCATAAGTTTTACAAGTATAATTTTCTTTACCCTTTAGATCATTAATACTTTCAAAACTCTGAGAATATTGATCTTGTAAGATTTTAGTACCTGTTATTATATCTACCTTAGCAGATTTATTTATATTCTGTTTATACCAATTACTAATCATAATTGCTAAATATGATTTGCCTATACCGGTTGGTAAGTTTAATAAAAAATACTTATTAGTTGGTTTATCCACCATTGTATTAGATATAAAATCTAATACATCTTTTTGTTCCTTTCTTGGCTTATATTTAGCTAAATCTCTCTTCAATGACATATTTTAATATTTGTTATTTTATAGAGAAATATTTAAGAAAGTTTATTATTTTATATCATAATCATTTTTTAATAACTCTATGAGTTCTTCTCTGGATTTTGGTTTTCCTATATCATCTAAGAATTCTACTAATCTATTCGCTAATAATTTATCTTGTTGGATAATTTCTCTATCTATAAAATCCATAATTAAATCTTTATATTCTCTATTAGATATCAATCCATATTCATTAGATGTTGTAAATAACTTTATTATTTTATAAATTGGATTATTAGATATATCTAATTCTTTATAATATTTAGGTAAATAATCAATATTTTTAAGATTATTAGAATCACACCAAAATATACCACCTACTCTTTTAGGAGCACCCTCTAAGCTTGTTAATTGATTATTACTACAATCAAAATTATCACCTATAGTATGTGGAGCACCCTCTAAGGTGATTAATTGACAGCTATAACAATAAAAATTACCACCTATACTTTGAGGACTACCCTCTAATGATGTTAATTTATTAAAATTACAATCAAAAAAACCACCTACTCTTTGTGGAGCACCTTCTAAGGTTGTTAATTGATTACTACTACAATCAAAATCCCCACCTACTCTTTGAGGACTACCCAACAAAGATGTTAATTTATTACCTCTATAATCAAAAAAACCACCTACTCTTTGAGGAGCACCTTCTAAGGATGTTAATTGATTATTACTACAATCAAAATTCCCACTAACCTTTCTAAATTTCAAAGGTAACACTTTTAATTGTCTATTGAGTAAATTAACATTTCCATCTACATCAATAGAACCATCTTCATTAATTATGTAGTTTTTTATATTATATTCGTTACAAATAGCTTCAATTTCTGATGTGTTTGTAGATTCATTAAATGTCCTTATATATTTCATCGTATTTCATAATCATTTTTTAATAACTCTATGAGTTCTTCTCTGGTTTTTGGTTTATCTATATCATATAAGAATTCTACTAATCTATTCGCTAATAATTTATCTTGTTGGATAATTTCTCTATCTATAAAATCCAATATTAAATCTTTATCTTCTCTATTAGATATCCGACCATATTCTTCAGGTTTAGTAAATAAATCTAATATTTTAGAAATTGGATTATCTCCTATATATAATTCTCTATAATATTTTGGTAAATAATCTATATTTTTAAGTTTATTATTATAACAAGAAAAATATTTTCCCACTCTTTGAGGAATACCTTCTAAGGTTGTTAACTGATTACCACTACAATTAAAAAAACCACCTACACTCCGAGGAGCACCTTCTAAGGATGTTAATTGATTAACAACACAATAAAAATTACCACCTATACTTTGAGGACAACCCACCAAAGAAGTTAATTTATTATCTCTACAATAAAAATCCCCACCTACACTTTTAGGAGCACCTTCTAAGGTTGTTAATTGATTACTATTACAATAAAAATTACCACCTACTCTTTGAGGAGCACCTTCTAAGGATGTTAATTGATTAGAAATACAATAAAAATCCCCACCTATACTTTGAGGAGCACCCTCTAAGGTTGTTAATTGATTACTACTACAATAAAACCTCCCACCTACACTCTGAGGACTACCCTCTAAGGATGTTAATTGATTATTACTACACTCAAAATCACCACTAACCTTTCTAAATTTCAAAGGTAATATTTTTAATTTTTTATTAAATAAATCAACTTCACCATCTACATCAATAGAACCATCATCATTTATAATATAATCAGTTATATTATATTTTTTACAAATAGCTTCAATTTCTGATGTGTTTGTAGATTCATTAAATGTTTTTATATATTTCATCGTATTTCATAATCATTTTTTAATAACTCTATGAGTTCTTCTCTGGATTTTGGTTTTCCTATATCATCTAAGAATTCCACTAACCTATTAACTAATAATTTATCTTGTTGTATAATTTCTCTATCTATAAAATCCATAATTAAATCTTTATCTTCTCTATTAGTTATCCATCCATAAACATTAGATGTTGTAATTAACTTTATTATTTTAGTAATTGGATTATGACTTATACTTAATTCTTTATAATATTTTGGTAAATAATCTATATTTTTAAGATTATTAGAATTACACCAAAATATACCACCTACTCTTTTAGGAGCACCTACTAAAGAAGTTAATTGATTATCACAACAAGAAAAATAACCACCTATACTTTGAGGACTACCTTTTAATGATGTTAGTTTATTATAACCACAATCAAAATTCCCACTAACCTTTCTAAATTTCAAAGGTAATGCTTTTAATTTTTTATTATATAAATCAACTTCACCATCTACATCAATAGAACCATCATCATTTATAGTATAGTTTTTTATATTATATTTTTTACAAATAGCTTTGATTTCAGAACTATTTATATTTTCATTAAAATTTTTTAAGTATTTCATCGTATTTCATAATCATTTTTTAATAACTCTATTAGTTCTTCTTTAGATTTTGGTTTTCCTATATCATGTGAGAATTCTACTAATCTATTTATTAATAATTTATCTTGTTGTATAATTTCTCTATCTATAAAATCCATAATTAAATCTTTATCTTCTCTATTAGATATCCTTCCATATTCATTAGATGTTGTAAATAAATCTATTATTTTATAAATTGGATTATTAAATATACTTAATTTTTTATAATATTTTGGTAAATAATCTATATTTTTAAGTTTATTAGAATAACACCAAAATACACCACCTACTTTTTTAGGAGCACCCTCTAAGGAGGTTAATTTATTATCACTACAATCAAAATCACCACCTATAGTATGTGGAGCACCCTCTAAGGATGTTAATTGATTATAACTACAATAAAAATACCCACCTATACTTTGAAGACAACCCATCAAAGATGTTAATTGATTATCTCTACAATCAAAATCCCAACCTATATTTTGAGGACCACCCTCTAAAGATGTTAAATGATTAGAAATACAAGAAAAATCCCCACCTATACTTTGAGGAGTACCCACTAAGGATGTTAATTGATTATTATTACAATCAAAATTCTCACCTATAGTATGTGGAGCACCCTCTAAGGTGATTAATTGACATTTATAACAATAAAAATTACCACCTACAATTTGAGGTCCCCCTTCTAAGCTTGTTAATTGATTATCACTACATTCAAAATCCCCACCTACAGTTTGAGGACTACCTTTTAATGATGTTAGTTCATTAAAACTACACTCAAAATCACCACTAACCTTTCTAAATTTCAAAGGTAATACTTTTAATTTTTTATTATATAAATAAACATCACCATCTACATCAATAGAATCATCTTCATTAATTATATAGTTTTTAATATTATATTTTTCACAAATAGCTTCGATTTCAGAACTATTTATATTTTCATTAAAATTTTTTAAGTATTTCATCGTAATTCATAATCATTTTTTAATAACTCTATTAGTTCTTCCCTGGATTTTGGTTTTCCTATATCATCTAAAAATTCTACTAACCTATTAACTAATAGTATATCCTGTTGTATCATTTCTCTATCTATAAAATCCACAATTAATTCTTTATCTTCTCTATTAGATATCCTTCCATAATCATTAGATGTTGTAAATAACTTTATTATTTTATAAATTGGATTATCTCTTATACTTAATTCTTTATAATATTTAGGTAAATAATCAATATTTTTAAGATTATTAGAATAACACCAAAATACATCACCTACTCTTTTAGGAGCACCTTCTAAGGATATTAACTGATTACTACTACAAGAAAAATCACCACCTACACTTTGAGGAGCACCCTCTAAGGATGTTAATTGATTATCATAACAAGAAAAATCACCACCTACACTTTGAGGACAACCCATCAAAGATGTTAATTGATTATCTTTACAATAAAAGCCACCACCTATACTTTGAGGACAACCCACCAAAGAAGTTAATTTATTATTTCTACAATCAAAAAAACCACCTATACTTTGAGGACCACCCTCTAAAGATGTTAAATGATTAGAAATACAAGAAAAATCCCCACCTACTCTTTGTGGAGCACCTTCTAAGGAGGTTAATTCGTTAAAACCACAATTAAAAGAACCATTAACATTTCTAAATTTCAAAGGTAATACTTTTAATTTTTTATTATATAAATAAACATCACCATCTACATCAATTGTATCATCATCATTAATTATGTAGTTTTTTATATTATATTTTTTACAAATAGCTTCAATTTCTGATCTATTTATATTTTCATTAAAATTTTTTAAGTATTTCATCGTATTTCATAATCATTTTTTAATAACTTTATTAGTTCTTCTTTAGATTTTGGTTTATCTATATCATATAAGAATTCTACTAATCTATTTACCAATAATTTATCTTGTTGGATAATTTCTCTATCTATAAAATCCATAATTAAATCTTTATCTTCTCTATTAGATACCAGACCATATTCATCAAGTTTAGTAAATAAATCTAATATTTTAGAAATTGGATTTCCGTTAATACCTAATTTCTTATAAATTTTAGGTAAATAATCAATATTTTTAAGATTATTAGAATCACACCAAAATATACCACTTACTCTTTTATGACCACCTTCTAAGGTTGTTAACTGATTACCACTACAATCAAAAAAACCACCTACTCTTTGTGGAGCACCCTCTAAGGTTGTTAATTGATTACCACTACAAGAAAAATAACCACCTACATTTTGAGGACCACCCTCTAAATATGTTAAATGATTAGAAATACAAGAAAAATCCCCACCTACTCTTTGAGGACCACCCTCTAATGATGTTAATTTATTAAAACTACAATGGAAATTCCCACCTATACTTTGAGGAGCACCCTCTAAGGATGTTAATTGATTATAATTACATTCAAAATTCCCACCAACTCTTTGTGGAGCACCTTCTAAGGATGTTAATTGATTATCATTACATTCAAAATCACCACCTACACTTTTAGGAGTACCTTTTAATGATGTTAGTTTATTAAAAATACACTCAAAATCACCACTAACCTTTCTAAATTTCAAAGGTAATACTTTTAATTTTTTATGACTTAAATAAACATCACCATCTACATCAATAGAACCATCATCATTTATAGTATAATTAGTTATATTATATTTTTTACAAATAGCTTCGATTTCAGAACTATTTATATTTTCATTAAACATTTTTAAGTATTTCATCGTATTTCATAATTATTTTTTAATAACTCTATGAGTTCTTCTCTGGTTTTTGGTTTTCCTACATCATGTAAGAATTCTACTAATCTATTTACCAATAATTTATCTTGTTGGATAATTTCTGCATCTATAAAATCCATAATTAAATCTTTATCTTCTCTATTAGATATCCGACCATATCCATCAGGTTTAGTAAATAAATCTAATATTTTAGAAATTGGATTATTATGTATAAATAATTCTTTATAATATTTTGATAAATAATCTATATTTTTAAGATTATTAGAATAACACAAAAATAAACCACCTACTCTTTTAGGAGCACCCTCTAAGCTTGTTAAGTTATTACCACTACAATCAAAAAAACCACCTACTTTTTGTGGAGCACCCTCTAAGGTTGTTAATTGATTATCATTACATTCAAAATAACCACTTATACTTTGAGGACTACCTTTTAATGATATTAGTTTATTAAAACTACAATAAAAATTCCCACCTATACTTTGAGGAGCACCTTCTAAGGATATTAATTGATTATTATTACATTCAAAATAACCACCTATACTTTGAGGACTACCTTTTAATGATGTTAGTTTATTATAACCACAATCAAAATTCCCACTAACCTTTCTAAATTTTAAAGGTAATACTTTTAATTTTTGTTTATATAAATCAACATTTCCATCTACATCAATAGAATCATCTTCATTAATTATGTAGTTTTTTATATTATATTTTTCACAAATAGCTTCAATTTCTGATGTGTTTGTAGATTCATTAAATGTCCTTATATATTTCATCGTATTTCATAATCATTTTTTAATAACTCTATGAGTTCTTCTCTGGATTTTTGGTTTCCTATATCATCTAAGAATTCTACTAACCTATTAACTAATAGTATATCTTGTTGTATCATTTCTCTATCTATAAAATCCATAATTAAATCTTTATTTTCTCTATTATCATATATCATTCCTATTCCATTAGATGTTGTAAATAACTTTATTATTTTAGTAATTGGATTATTAGATATATCTAATTCTTTATAATATTTTGGTAAATAATCTATATTTTTAAGATTATTAGAATAACACCAAAATATACTACCTACTCTTTTAGGACCACCCTCTAAGGACGTTAATTGATTACTACTACAAGAAAATTCACCACCTACACTTTGAGGAGCACCCTCTAAGGATGTTAATTGATTACTACTACAAGAAAAAACCCCACCTACTCTTTGGGGAGCACCCTCTAAGGTTGTTAACTGATTGCTACTACAATAAAAATTCCCACCTACACTTTTAGGAGTACCCTCTAAGGATATTAATTGATTACTACTACACTCAAAATCACCACTAACCTTTCTAAATTTTAATGGTAACACTCTTAAATATTTTCTTTTTAAGTTAACATCTCCATCTACATCAATAGAACCATCGTCATTTATAGTATAATTAGTTATATTATATTTTTCACAAATAGCTTCGATTTCAGAACTATTTATATTTTCATTAAAATTTTTTAAGTATTTCATCGTATTGTATAATTATTTTTTAATAACTCTATGAGTTCTTCTCTGGTTTTTGGTTTTCCTATATCATCTAAGAATTCTACTAACCTATTAACTAATAGTATATCTTGTTGTATCATTTCTCTATCTATAAAATCCATAATTAATTCATTATCTTCTCTATTAGATATCAGACCATATTCATCAGGTTTAGTAAATAAATCTATTATTTTAGAAATTGGATTATGACTTATACTTAATTCTTTATAATATTTTGGTAAATAATCAATATTTTTAAGATTATTAGAATAACACCAAAATGCATCACCTACTCTTTTAGGAGCACCTTCTAAGGTTGTTAACTGATTACTACTACAAGAAAAATCACCACCTACTCTTTGAGGAGCACCTTCTAAGGTGGTTAATTTATTACTACCACATTCAAAATCACCACCTACTCTTTGGGGAGCACCCTCTAAGGATATTAATTGATTACTACTACAATAAAAATCCCCACCTATACTTTGAGGAGCACCTTCTAAGGATATTAATTGATTATAAATACAATAAAAATCCCCACCTACACTTTGAGGACAACCCACCAAAGATATTAATTGATTATCTCTACACTCAAAATCACCACTAACCTTTCTAAATTTCAAAGGTAATACTTTTAATTTTTTTTTATACAAATCAACATTTCCATCTACATCAATAGAACCTTCTTCATTAATTATGTAGTTTTTTATATTATATTTTTCACAAATAGCTTCGATTTCAGAACTATTTATATTTTCATTAAATGTCCTTATATATTTCATCGTATTTCATAATCATTTTTTAATAACTCTATGAGTTCTTCTCTGGATTTTTGGTTTCCTATATCATCTAAGAATTCTACTAATCTATTCGCTAATAATTTATCTTGTTGTATCATTTCTCTATATGTAAAATCCATAATTAAATCTTTATCTTCTTTATTAGATATCCTTCCATATTCATTAGATGCTGTAAATAAATCTATTATTTTAGAAATTGGATTATTTCTTATACTTAATTCTTTATAATATTTAGGTAAATAATCTATATTTTTAAGATTATTAGAATCACACAAAAATACATCACCTACTCTTTTAGGACCACCATCTAAGGTTGTTAACTGATTGTCACTACAATTAAAAATCCCACTTATATTTTGAGGAGCACCTTCTAAGGATGTTAATTGATTATAACCACAATAAAAATCACCACCTATACTTTTAGGAGCACCCTCTAAGGATGTTAATTTATTAACACTACAATTAAAATCCCCACCTATAGTATGTGGAGCACCCTCTAAGGTGATTAATTGGCATTTATAACAAGAAAAATTCTTACCCACACTCTGAGGACTACCCTCTAAGGATATTAATTGACTATAACTACAATAAAAATTACCAATAACATTTCTAAATTTCAAAGGTAATGCTTTTAATTTTTTATTATATAAATCAACATCACCATCTACATCAATGGAACCATCTTCATTAATTATGTAGTTTTTTATATTATATATTTCACAAATAGAATCAATATCTGACCTATTTATAGATTCATTAAATGTCCTTATGTATTTCATCGTATTTCATAATCATTTTTTAATAACTCTATGAGTTCTTCTCTGGTTTTTGGGTTTCCTATATCATCTAAGAATT
>JALOAD010000050.1 GCA_023228995.1 Candidatus Muiribacterium halophilum | reverse complement strand
AATTTTATTCTTTTTAACTTTGAATTTCTTATTTGTATACTTATTGAAAATCTTAAGACAGCTTCCATAATTACGCTCGATATCAATTTTTTGAATCTATATGTAAAATCTAATTCAAAAAAAGAAGGATTTTCTATAAACAAATGTAATAAATAAATTATAGAATTTAATTTTTTATAGTTTTAAATTTTAAAATAACAAAGTCAGTTGATTGTTTTTGCAAAATAAATTAAAATGAATTTTATTTATAAAAAAATTGGGGGAAAACTTGAAGAGAAAAATTTTTTTAGTAGATAGACCGTTTCAGTTCAGAGTTATTATGATATTTTTCCTTATATCTATTTTATCATGTAATCTTACAGCAACTATAATATATGTGTTTTTAACTGGAACAATTGATATTTCTGGAATAATAGCAGTTTCAGAAGATAATTTTATATTACCAAGCGTATTTCTTGCACTTTTATTTTCATTAACAATAATATTTATTGCAGGTATATTTATTTCTCATAGAATGGCAGGTCCTATATATAGATTTGAAAAAGCAATAGAAGATGTTTCTAATAAAGATCTTACAGGCAATTTTAAGTTAAGAAAGCACGATGAATTTAAAAAACTCGCAGATCTTATAAATAATATGGTAAGACAGCTTAATTTTGAACTTATACAGGCTGAGAAAAAACTTGGTTCTCTTAAAGATTATGCTGATAATATGGATATGTCTGATGCAGATGATATAAAGAAAATGACAGAAAATATGAAAAAGACAATATACGAATTAACTAAAAAGATAAACGAATTTAAACTCAAAGGTTAATAGTTCTTTTCAGTCGAGGTATTTAAATGAACTATGATGATATTCTTGTTAGTAGAAGAAAAATAAGTGAATTAGGTGCTAGAAATAATTTTGAAAGAGATTATACAGCTATATTGTATTCCCATGCTTTTAGAAGATTAAAACATAAAACACAGGTTTTTTTGCTACCTATGAACGATCATGTTACAAATCGATTAGATCATTCATTATATGTTGCTATAATTTCAAAAGTTATATGTAGAAATCTTGGACTTAACGGACAACTTGCTGATGCAATAGCTTTAGGTCATGATTTAGGTCATAGTCCTTTTGGTCACGCTGGCGAAAAAGTTCTTAATATTCTTTCAAAAGATTTTGGTGGTTTTAGTCATGAAATGCAAAGTCTTAGAGTTGTTGATAAACTTGAAAAAGCAGAAACAGATAAACCAATATTTGGTCTTAATCTTACTTTAGCTGTTAGAGATGGTATTGTAAATCATTGTGGAGAAAGTTTTTTAAATGAATTAACTCCATCAAATATTCCTGAAATTGATAAAGTTGGAATAAAACAAGGAATTCCTTGTACATTAGAAGGTTGTGTTGTAAGACTTGTAGATAAAATTGCTTATATGGGTAGAGATATTGAGGATGGTATTATTGCTGGACTTATATCTAAAAAAGACATACCTGAGGATTTAAAAAATAAAGTTGGAAGTGATAATGGTGAGATTGTTGATTTTTTTGTAAGAGATATAATAAAAACTTCTACAAAAAGTAAAATTGCACTTTCTAAAAATGGTTCTGAATATTTGAATAAATTTATGAAATTTAATTATAATGCAATTTATCTTAGCGAAAAAAACACTGATTTTACTACTCATACTGAAAGACTTCTTAAAGGTCTTTTTAATATATTACTTGAGTATTCTGAAAAGTATAAAGATAATTTTGATAAATATATGAAGGATTCACATAATACGGTTAATATGTATGGGAAATTTCTTTTAAAAAGGAATTTATTATATTTTGTATATGAAGATTATCCAAATGATATTGCAAGATATAAGAGAGCTATAATAGATTTTATTGCAAGTTCTACAGACAGACTTGCTTATGAGATGATAAAGGATTTTTTCATACCTAATCCGGTAGTTTGATAATATTTTTAGGAGGATTTTTTAATGGAAGCTATATTTAAAAGAAGAAGTATTAGAAAATATTCAGGTAAAGAAGTTGAAGAGGAAAAAATAGAGGAAATACTTAAAGCTGCAATGGCTGCTCCATCAGCCAATGGAACTGAACCATGGCATTTTTTTGTTATTAGAAATAAAGAAATATTAAAAAAACTTTCAGAATTACTTCCTTATGGAAAAATGGTTAACGATTGTTCTTTTGCAATACTTGTATGCTATGATCTTGAGCGAAATAAATTATCAGATTGGTTTCAACAGGATCTTTCGGCAGCTTGTGAAAATATACTTATTTCATGTACTTATTTAGATCTTGGAGCTGTATGGCTTGGAATTTATCCAAGAGAAGATAGAGTAGACGGTATTCAGAATATTCTTGGAATAAAAGATGAATTTTTGCCTTTTGCATTGATTCCAGTAGGATATCCAGCAGAAGAAAAAGAAGCTAAAGATATTATTGATAACTCAAAAGTTGGATATATTGATTAATAAAATCTATTTGGTTTATATACCTTGTCCTAATAAAAAAGATTATGAAGAGTATATTTTTCCAAATGGATTATTGTATTTATATTCTTCTCTTTTAAACAATAAATATAATACAGATTTAATTATGCTGGGAAAACATGATTTTACGGAGTTTTTATCAGAAATTCAAAAAGATGATATTATTGGAATTTCGGTGAATTCTTCAAATAAAAATATTAGTTTTGAATTTGCCCAATATATAAAAAAATCAATATTTAATGTTAAAATCATTATGGGCGGACCATTTATTAGTCTATTAGATGATGAAAAGTTAAAAGAAATAAATTTTGTTGATAACTTTTTTAAATTTGAATCTGAATATTCAATACTGAATTTTTTAAAATCTCAAAACAATAATAAAATAATATATGGTGAAAGAATAAAAGAGCTTGATTCTATTCCATTTCCAAGTAAAAACGGTGCAATTTATTCTAATATAATAACTTCAAGAGGATGTCCTGGTAATTGTATATACTGTTCATCTCCTGAATTATGGAAGAGAAAACTATTTTTTAGAAGTCCTGAAAATATAATTGAAGAGATTGAACAATTGTATTTTGAAGGGGTTGATTATTTTTCGTTTTCTGATGATACTTTTACTTTTGATAAAAATCGTATTATAAAATTATCTAATATTATAAGGGAAAAAAATTTAAAAATAATTTTTGATATAAGATCAAGAATTGATGCTGTTGATAATAATATACTTGAAGAATTAGCCCTTACAGGTTGTGTATCAATATCTTTTGGTGTTGAATCAGCATCACCTAAAATTCAAAATATACTAAGTAAAAAAGTTGATATAAAAAAAGCTGTAGATATAATTAAGAAATGTCGCAGTCTTTACATAAAAACTAATGTTTTTTTAATAATTGGAAATCCAGAAGAAAAAGATATTGATATTGATATGAATATTGATTTTATTAAAGAATCATTATCAGATTGGATAACTGTTTCGGGACTTCATTATTATCCACAAACAGCACTCTATAAATTGTATCCTAAAAACATAGATTGGATTAATCAAAAAAATACTGTTTATTTTGATGATTTATATAATATAAAAAAAAATGAATTAAAAATTCACAAAGCTCATAAAAAAGCTTTAAAAAATTTATATGAAAAAACTATTGATTTAACGGATAATATTCCATATAGAAGTGTTTTTTGGAAATATGCTGAACTTGGGATGTTTGAAAAAAATAAAAAGTTAAAATTAAAATGGTTAAGAAAAGCTTTTGAAATATATGAATCCCCAGAAATTCTTTTTTCTCTTGGTATTGAAGAAAATAATGAAGAAATGATTAATAAAGCTTACTATAAGTTTTGTTTTCAGATAAACAATGATATAAGAAAAAGTCCTGATTTTTTAAAAAATGCTTTAGTGTTTTTTGAATATGTAGAAGATAAAGAATATTGTGTTTTTGTAAAAAGTCTTTTAGAAAAGGTGATTTAAAAACAGGTGATTAGTTAAGATTTCATAGAGTTTGTAGAGGTTTTAGGGTTAGATAGTTAAAATCAAAAACCCGCACCCCCCAACTCAATAAACCCTATTAACTTGTTTATAGTTTTTTTTCTTTTAAAGGTTACTGGTAAATTGATTGATTTATAAAGCTTTATAAATAGTTGTTTGAAAACTCACTTTTTGTGCTTTATCATATAAAGTAATATAGTTTACAAAGTTAAGTCGGTGCAATTGATTCAATTGTTTTGTCGATAATTAAAATAAAACTCAAGGAAGGAATCTAAAAATGAATGTTCTTGTTATTGGAAGAGGCGGAAGAGAGCATGCGATTGTATGGAAACTTGCTCAATCACCAATTGTAGAAAAAGTTTTTTGTGCAACAGGTAATGCTGGAATGTGCCCTCATGCTGAATGTATAGATATAAAAGCTGAGGATGTAGATGAATTGTTGAAATTTGCTAAAAGAAATAAAGTAGCGTTTACAGTTGTTGGTCCTGAAATTTCTTTGACAGAAGGAATTGTTGACAGATTTGAAGAAAATGGTCTTAAAATATTTGGACCTAAAAAAAATACTGCTCAACTTGAAGGTTCAAAAGCTTATGCTAAAAAAATAATGGGAAAATACAAAATTCCTACAGCAAGATTCGGTACTTTTGAAGATCAGGATGCTGCTTTTAAATATATTGAAGATGTTGGTGCACCTCTTGCTATAAAGACAGATGGACTTTCTGCCGGCAAAGGTTTTATTATAGCTAAAGATGAAATAACTGCAAAGCTTGCTGTTAATGTAATGATGCAGGATAAAGTGTTTGGAGATGCAGGCAAAAGTATTGTAATTGAAGAACTTTTATCTGGTGATGAAGTTACAATAACATTTTTTACTAATGGTGAAAAAATGTGGGGTTTGGTTTCTGCTCAAGATTATAAAAGAGCTTATGATATGAATCGAGGTCCTAATACTCATGGTATGGGTGCGATTTCGCCAGCTCCTATATGGAATGATAAAATCGAGGCTGATGTTAAAAAATTTGTAATAAATCCTTTCCTTAAAGCTTTAAAAAAAGAAAAACTTGATATAAAAGGAGTCGTATATATGACTCTAATACTTACTGATGAAGGTCCTAAAGTAGTTGAACTTAATGTTAGATTTGGTGATCCTGAATCTCAGGTTGTTCTTCCTAGACTAAAAAATGATCTTGCAGAAGTTATCAAAAAGATACTTGATGATGATACAGATGATCTTAAAATAGAATACGAATCAAAAGCTATATGTTCTCAGATAGTTTCTGGTGGATATCCTTTAAAATATATTACCGGAAGACTTATAACAGGTATTGAAAAAATCAAACAAAGCAAAGATTTAACTTTGTTTCATTCAGGTACGGTTTTACAGAATGAAAGATTTTATACAAATGGTGGTAGAGTTTTATGTTTAACAGTAAAAAATGATGATGTAAGCAAAGCAAGAAAAATATTATATGATAATATTTCAAAAATATTTTTTAGAGAAATGCATTATAGGAATGATATTGGATTAGATATAGCACCTGTTAAAGGGGGTGAGAATTAATGGGTAAAGCAAGAGTGAAAATGAAGTTCTGTGAATCTCTTGACAGATTTGTTCAGATTAGAGAATTTACAGAAGATGAGATAAATAAAATATTTAAAAACATTAATATAACAGATAAAAAATCTTATAAAAGATTGATTATAAGTACTGCAATAGTTAATTATATTGAAGAAATTTCTCCACTTGTTTTTGGTAATAATAATTATTCGCTTTTTGGAGAAATAACTGAACAAGAACTTTATAATCTATGTATTCAGGTAAATCCTTCATTAGATATAAAAAATGTTACAATTACACTTGAAAGAAGTGATGAAGATGGTATTACTACAATTGACGGTAATGTTTTAGAAGAAGAAGAAGATATAACAGAAAGACTTATTAATATGGAAAAACATCTTAGAAAAAGAATTGTTGGTCAGGAAGAAGCTATTAAAGTAGTTTCTCAGGCTATAAGAAAAGCACATGTAGGTTTGAAAAATCCTGAAAAACCAATTGGTTCTTTTATGTTTGCAGGACCCACTGGTGTTGGAAAAACTGAACTTGCAAAAGCTTTGGCTGAATTTTTATTTGGAGATGAGCGAGAGCTTATAAGGATTGATTGTTCTGAATACTCAATGAGTCATGAATATGCAAAACTCATAGGTGCTCCTCCAGGTTATATTGGTCATAAAGAAGGTGGTTTTTTGACTGAAGCTATTAAAAATAAACCTAAATCAATTGTTTTGTTTGATGAGCTTGAAAAAGCTCATAGAAAAATGCACAATGTACTTCTTCAAATTCTTGATGATGGTATTCTTACTGATAATCACGGTGAAAAAATAATATTTAAAGATACTGTTATTATAATGACAACTAATGTTGGTGTGGAAGAATTTCAAATACTTGATAAGCTTATAGGTTTTGGAGCTGATTCAGTTAAAAAAGATCAGGACACAAGAAAAAAAGAAACCGGAAAAGCTCTTGAAAAGAATTTTCCTCCTGAATTTCTTAATAGAATTGATGAAATGGTTACATTTACAGCTCTTACCAAAGAAGATAATATGAATATCTTTGATATTATGATAAAAGATGTTGTAAAAAGACTAGAGAGTCTTGGTATGGGAATTGATATTCCTTTAGATGTAAAAGAATTTATAGTAGATAAAGGCACTAATTTAAAATACGGAGCAAGACCTCTAAAAAGATCTATAAAAACTCAGGTCGAAAATCCATTGTCGGAAGGAATTTTAAACAAGGATTTTGTAAAAGGTTGTAAAATATTATCAAGAGTTGATAATGATAAAGATAAAGTTTCTTTTGAAGTAAAAAAAGAAAAAAAACCTAAAAAGAAAGATAAAGAAGACAAAGAAGACAAAAAGAAAGATAAAAAAACTGATTGCAAGAAAAAAACAAAATCGACTTTAAAGAAAACTGATGAAAAACCTAAAAAAAGTAGTAAAAAAAAGAAAGATTCTAAGTAGGTAATTGATGAAAAAAAAGATAGTTGTAAATTCTGAAGAATTTGAAAGGATGTTAAAAAGACTTTCTCTTGAGATTGTTGAAAAAAACATTAATGTCCTTGATAAAATTGCTTTTATAGGAATAAGAAAAAGAGGAGTTCCAATTGCTGAGCGCCTTGTTTCTTATATTGCTGAATTTGAAGGATTTACACCGGAAATAGGAGAGCTTGATATATCTCTTTATAGAGATGATCAGACTATGATTTCAAATGAACCTGTTATTTCTGGAGGAAAATGGAATTTTAGTTTTAAAGACAGAATTCTTATAATAGTTGACGATGTTCTCAATAGTGGAAGGACTGTAAGAGCTGCTATTGAGAATATCCTTGATCATGGAAAACCAAGTTGTATTCAATTATGTGTTGTAGTAGATACAAGATCTAGAATTTATCCGGTTTCAAGCGATTTTACAGGTAGCATAATAAGAATTTCTAAAGATGAATTTGTTGGTCTTAGTATAAAAGATATTGATAATGAAGATAATGTCTATGTTAAAAAAAATTAATGTTTAGGAGAATATATGTCTGATATTTTACATCTGATACATGAATTAGGGGACTCTTCATGGTTAAAAAGAAAACAGGCTTCTGAACAATTAAAAAGTATTGCTGAACAAGATAATTCAGTGTATTCAGAACTTGAGACTATTCTTGAAACTACAGAGAATGAAGACATTATTTTTTGGGCAATTAGGACAATTGCTGGTATAGAAGGTGAAGCCCCTCTTAAAACATTAAGGAATATGGGTCAAAAAAACAGTAAAGTCAGATCTTATGTTGCACTTGCATTAGGTGAAAGCAATTATGATAATACTATTGACATTCTTATTGAATATAGCGGCGATTCTTCGTGGGCGGTTTGTAATAATGCAATGATTAGTCTTGTAAATATGGGTGAAAAAGCATTGCCAGCAATTGTTGATTCTTTAAAAAAAGCAAGTTATAACAAAGCTTTTTGGTTAACAAAAAGTTTGTCAAGAATGGGAGAAAAAGGTGTAACTGTGCTTGAACACTTTTTGAAATTTAATAATAGAGATGTTTCTGTTCTTGTTGCAGAAGCTTTGGGAGAAAGTACTGAAAAAAAAGCTATTGAAGTACTTCTTAGATGTCTTGAAGATGAATCTTATACTGTTAGACAAAATGCAATAGATGCACTTATAAAGATTGGACCAGATATTTTGGAACCAATGCTTGATTTTTTAAATACTACAGTAAAAAATATAAAAAACGAAGTTGATTATATTATAAATCATCTTGATTCAAGAAAGATAAATGTTCTTAGTGAATTGTTAAATTCAGACAATCGAACTTTGAAAATGTCTGCTGCTGAATATCTTGGTAAAACAGATTCGCAGTTTGCAATAAAACCTCTTATTGAAATGCTTAAAGATAAGCTTTGGCTTGTGAGAAAGAGTGCTGCGAAAGGACTTGTGCTTATTGGAGAAAAAGCGAT
Source organism: Candidatus Muiribacterium halophilum (assembly GCA_023228995.1). Lineage (GTDB taxonomy): Bacteria > Muiribacteriota > Muiribacteriia > Muiribacteriales > Muiribacteriaceae > JALOAD01. Next base: position 14,837 of record JALOAD010000050.1, on the reverse strand, counting down.
TCCTGAACTTATGTCATGTATGGAAACAAGTGATGACAATACAAAGTATTGGATTGCAAATGTTCTTGGTAAAATCGGAGAACCTGCTTTACCTGAACTTGTAAGAATACTGAGAGAAGGTTCTAAAGATATGAGAATGTATGCAGTTATGGCTTTGGGTGAATTTAGAAATGAAAAAGCAATATTCCCGCTTATTAATGCGTTTTCTGATGAAGCATGGCCTGTTAGAAATAGTGCATCGGTTGCACTTATGAATTTTGGTAATTTGGCACTTGTTCCAGTTTTAAAATCACTATTATCTCAAAATGATGATATAAGATTCTGGTCAAGAAAAGTTTTTGAAGAAATAGCACCAAGAGAGTTAGATAGACTTATTGATCTTGTTACTTATGCTCTTGATGGAGAATTAAGATATATGGTAGCTTATGGTCTTGGTATAGTTGCAGACCACAAGGCAATTCCTGCTCTTATAAACGCTGTTCTTAATGATAGCAATGATTGGGTTAGAAAATATGCTGCAACTGCATTAGGGAAGATAAATGAGGATAAATGTGTTGATCCTCTTATAAGAGTTCTTGCTGATGAAAACGAGGAAATTGCATATTGGGTTGCGAGGGTACTTGGTCAAATGGGAGATACTGCTGTTGAACGGTTAAGGGAATGTTTAGAGCATCCTGAAGAAAAAGTTAGATTTTTTGCAATAATTGCTCTTGGTTCTATTGGAGATGAAAAATCAATTAAAATACTTATAAAAATACTTGGAGAAGATGGAGAAGGTGCTCAGAGAGCTGTTAAAGCACTTAGTGAGACAGAAAAATCTATTGATTTGCTCATTGAAGCTTTAGGAAGTTCAAATCTTAATATTCGTAGTAATGCTTCAAAAGCTCTTGTTAGACTTGGAGAAAAAGCTGTAACTGCTTTGATGAATGTTGTTGATTCAGATAATAAGGAAGTTCATTATTGGGCTGCAAAATCTCTAAGAGAAATACAAGGTAAGACTAAATAAAAAATAAAAACATGGTAATATCAAAGAAATTTTTGAAATAGTGAAATGGTGAAAGAGTGAAAGAGTGAAAGAGTGAAAGAGTGAAAGAGTGAAAGAGTGAAAGAGTGAAATGGTGAAAGAGTGAAAGAGTGAAAGAGTGAAATGGTGAAAGAGTGAAAGAGTGAAAGAGTGAAATGGTGAAAGAGTGAAAGAGTGAAATGGTGAAAGAGTGAAAGAGTGAAATGGTGAAAGAGTGAAAGAGTGAAAGAGTGAAAGAGTGAAAGAGTGAAATGGTTAAAGAGTTATTAGAGTTAGGGAGTTAATACAGTAAAATAGGAAAACACTAAATCCACTTCATATAAAAATGTTCGGTGAACATTTTTGTTCGCTATGCTCACGATGTATTTTTACAAGTAAAACTAGGTAACGCCAAATTGATTTTATACTTTTGTACCGCTTCTGTACTGTTTCTATACGCTTCACATACTGTTCTTATACTGTTCTTATACTGTTCTTATACTATTTCTATACTTTTCTTAGTTCTTTTTTTATTTTATCCACTATACCAAGGTAATCATCATTTTTAAATGTTTTTTCATTTAATTTAATTTTGCCATTATTAAGAATTTTTATTATCATATAAACAACTCCAAAGTATAGTATATTGAAAAAGCTAATTTATATAACTTTTAACAGTTAATACAGGTATGTTAGTTTTTTCTCAATTTCAATATTTTCGGCATAAGGAAAAATATTATGAATGAAGAACAGTTAAAAAAAGATCTTTTTTCTAAAGAGCAAGATAAAGTTTTTGAAACTTTGTTTTATTTTGAGAATAATCCCGAACATATCGGGGTTGTTAAAGATGAAATAATAAAAAAACTTGAAATTGAAAATAATATTTTTATTATTATAAAGATTCTTGAAACAGTTAGAAAATCTGCTGATAAAGAAATAATATTTGACATTTTTAATATTCTTAAAGAATCTTCAGATGAATACATTAGAGCAACGCTTCTTAGAGTGTTAACAGTTGAAAAACGAGCAGAATATATTAATTATATTGTAAAATGTCTTAAAGATAGTGATCATAGAGTTAGGGCAAATGCAGTTGAAACACTAGAGAGTATGGGTTTGAAAAATACAATACCTGAGATTGCATATTTACTCAAAGATTCAAGTCCAAGAGTTAAAATAAGTGCTGCTAAAGCTTTATATTCTTTTGGTGATAAAAGAATGCTTAAAGTATTTGAAAAGCTTTCATCTGGTAGCGATGTATTTGTAAATGAAAGTGTAATTCATACTTTATGGCAAATAAATGATAATAAGACTTTTGAACTTCTCGTTAATATTTTTAGAACAACTAAAAATGAAAGATTGATTATAAAACTTATGGAAGTTTTTTCAAATATTGGTACTAAAGAGATAATACCTGAAATTCGTAAGCTAACAGTTAGTTTTAATAAAAAAATAGCTGAAAATGCAACAATATGTCTAAATAATATACTTGAAAATCAAACAAAAAAGAAATATTGTGAAGTTTGTAAAAAAGAATTTCCTGAAAGTCAGAATTTTTGTGGATTATGTGGAAGAGAGTTAAATTCTATTAGTCAATAGATTTATGGAAGATTTTTATAAAAAAAAGGAGTGTAAAATGAAAATACTTGTTTTAAATTGCGGTTCATCGTCTATAAAGTATCAGTTTAGAAATGCAGATGGTGTTGTAGCTAAAGGTATAGTTGAAAGGATTGGTAAAGAAGATGCTATCTTTAAGTATAAGAGTGAAAAAGGTGATAAAAAAAATATAACTTCAATTAAAAACCATACTGATGGTATTGGAATTATAGTTGAAGCTCTCACCAATAAAGAATATGGTTGTATATCTGATCTTAAAGAAATTGATGCAATTGGTCATAGACTTGTTCATGGTGGAGAAAAATTTGCTGAATCAGTATTTATAGATAGTGATGTTCTTGAAGCAATGAGAGATTGCACTTCACTTGCACCTTTACACAATCCTCATAATATCAAAGGTGTGGAAGCGTGTGAAAAACTTCTACCTGGTATTAAACAAGCGGGTTGTTTTGATACTGCTTTTCATCAAACAATGGAACCTCATGCATATCTTTATGCATTACCTTATGAGTTATATGAAAATAACAAAATAAGAAGATATGGTTTTCATGGTACTTCCCACTGGTTTGTTGCAGAACAAGCAGCTAAGTTTTTAGGAAAAGATATTAAAAAACTTAAAATTATAACATGTCATTGTGGTAATGGAAGTTCTATAACTGCAATAAAATATGGTAAATCGGTTGATACTTCAATGGGATTTACTCCGCTTGAAGGTCTTGTAATGGGAACAAGATGTGGTGATATAGATCCTGCTATTATTGGATATCTTCAGGAATATTGCGGATATGGTGAAAAACAAGTTATGGAAATGCTTAATAATAAAAGTGGCGTTGAGGGTATATCACAGATATCTAATGATCTTAGAGAAATTGAAGAAGGATATTTGAAAGGTGATGAAAGATGTATTCTTACCTATAAACTTATGGCTCACAGAATGAAAAAATATATTGGAGCTTATGCTGCTGTTATGAATGGAGTAGATGCAATAGTTTGGACGGGTGGAGTCGGAGAAAATGATTTTACCTTAAGGGAAAATACTCTTAAAGATATGGAATATCTTGGCATTGTATATGATAAAAATAAAAATGACAATACTATTAGAGGTAAATCTGGAGATATTTCAGGCGAAGGTTCTAAAGTGAAAGTGCTTGTTTTACCAACTGATGAAGAATTTGTAATAGCTTCTGAAACAGAAAGAATAATAAAAAACTTGACATAGCAATGACTGGAATTTATACTAAATAGACATTTTATATGCAGGAGGAAATTTATGCCAAATCCAGTGAGTAGACATTCGAAGAGTAGAAGAGACAAAAGAAAAGCAAACTGGAAAGCCTATATTCCTGCTAACTTTGCTAAGTGTTCCAACCCTGACTGTGGACAGCCTGTGCTGCCTCATAGAGTATGCAAGGCTTGTGGTAATTACAAGGGGAACTCAGTAATCAAAGTTAAGGAATAATGGAAAAACACATAATAATTGATATAATGGGGGGAGATTATGCTCCCTCCGAAATTCTTAAAGGCATTCAAATAGCTGAAAAAGAAACTGAGGGTGTAAAGTTTGTACTGGTCGGAGATATGACTAAAGCTAAACCATATCTTTGGGAATCAGATAATCTTATATTTCATGATATTAAACATGAAAAAGAAGATGAATACAAGATTAAAAGAAAGTCTGTCACTTCTATAAGTGAAGGTATTGAGCTTACAAAAAAATACAATAATAGTGTTTTTTTATCAGCAGCTAATACTGGAAAAGTTGTGGCTGAAGCTTTTTTGAGACTTGGAAGAGTTAAAGGGGTTGAAAGACCTGCAATAGCTGTAATTCTTCCTGGAATCAAATCTCCTACAGTTTTATTGGATGTTGGTGCTAATTCTGATTGCAGAGTTGGTCACATGGAACATTTTGCGGTACTAGGTTCAGTATATGCAGAATTATTGCTTGAAAAAGCTAAACCAAGAATTGGCTTATTGAACATTGGTAGCGAAAAAAGCAAAGGTAATAAGTTTTACGGTGATGTATATGAAAAATTCTCAAATAACGAACAAATCAATTTTGCAGGAAATATTGAGCCAAATACTTTAGTTCTTGAAGATGAGGCAGATGTTGTTGTATGTGACGGTTTTACAGGAAATATTGTTCTTAAATCTATGGAAGGTATTTCTTATCTTGCTTTAGGTGCTATGTTGCAATCTAAAATACCTGTCGAATATGTAGAAAAACTGAAAGCTAAATTAGATTATCAGGAATATGGCGGTGCTATGCTTCTTGGGGTTAATGGGCAGGTTGTTATAACCCATGGAGTTTCAAAAGCAAAAGCTATATCGAGTGCTATAAAGTTTGCTTCAGTACTTGCACAAAATAAAATGCTTGATAAAGTTAAGATTAGAATTGATGAATTCAATAATAAAAAATCTAACTGTAATAATGAGGAGGAATGATGGAATTTGGCTATACTCCCGAACAGAAGATGTTTAAAAAAGTAATTAGGGAATTTGCTAAAAATGAAGTTGAACCAATTGCTACAGAAATCGATGAAAATTCAAGGTTTCCATGGGAAACTGTCAAAAAAATGGCAAAAATGGGACTTTTTGGAATAACTGTTCCTAAAGAATATGGAGGAGCTGGAGCTGATTATATTACTTATGTTATTGCAATTGAAGAAATTTCGAAAGCTTGTGCTTCAACCGGTGGAATAATAGCAGCTGTTAATTCTCTTGCTGCATGGCCATTACATCAATATGGAACTCATGAACAAAAAATGAAATATCTTTTACCTATGGCTAAAGGTGATACTTTAGGAGCTTTTGGACTTACAGAACCAGAAGCTGGATCAGATGCTTTTAATCAGCAGACTACTGCTGAAGATAAAGGCGATCATTATATACTTAATGGTAATAAGATTTTTATATCAGGTGGAGATGTAGCTGATACTATTATTATGTTCGCAAAATTAGTCACTAAAAGAGGAAAACGTGGAAGAATGTGTGCTTTTATAGTTGAAAAAACTTCTCCTGGTTTCTCAGTTGGTGTTAAAGAAAATAAAATGGGCATAAGAGCTTCAGGAACAGCAGAACTTGTTATGCAGGACTGTACTATACCTAAAGATAATCTTCTTGGAGAAGTTGGTCAAGGCTTTGAAATAGCTATGAACACTCTTGATGGTGGAAGAATTGGTATTGCAGCTCAGGCATTGGGAATTGCACAAGGTTCTCTGGATGCTGCGGTTAAATATGCTAAAGAAAGAAAACAGTTTGGAAGCACTATTTCAAGATTTCAGTCAATACAATGGATGCTTGCAGATATTTATACAGAAACAGAAGCAGCAAGACTTTTAACTTATAAATCAGCATGGCTTAAACAAAATGACATGCCATATAGTACAGAAGCTGCTCAAGCTAAACTATATGCATCTGAACTTTGTGAAAAAGCTGCAACTCAAGCAATTCAGATTCATGGTGGTTATGGTTATATGAAAGATTATCCAATCGAAAGATTTTTTAGAGATTCCAAAATTACACAAATATATGAAGGAACTTCTGAAATACAAAGATTAGTAATCGCAACAAATTTATTAAAAGGAATATAAAGGGGGGCTCTGGTGAAAGTTTTTATTACAAAGGATGAGTGTATTGGTTGTAAAAAATGTATTTCACACTGTCCATTTAATGCAATAGATTTTTCTGAAAAGAAAGCTTTTATAAATGAAGAAAAATGTACTACATGTGGAGCATGTCTTGAAGTTTGTCCTGTTAATGCTATTCATACTACAGGCAAAGATAAAGATGTGGAAAAAGATTTTTCATGTTACAAAAATATATGGGTTATAGCAGAATTTTTAGATGGAAAAATTAAAAATGTATCACTTGAATTGATAAGTACTGCAAAAAGACTTTCCCAAAAAACAAATTCAAAAGTTTGGGTTGTTTCTTTTGGCGATAAAATTACAGAAATGTCAGAAAATCTTGCAAAATATGGTGCAGATGGTGTTTATGTTGTTGAAGACCAAAGACTTGCAACTTATGAAACACTTGTTGGAACGCATATTGTTACCGAGCTTGTAAAAAAATACAAGCCTGAAATAGTACTTTTTGGTGCTACACACATGGGTAGAGATCTTGCTCCAAGAGTAGCAAATAAATTATTAACAGGATTAACAGCAGATTGTACAGCTTTAGAAATTTGTGACGAAACAAAACTTATTTTACAAACAAGACCTGCTTTTGGCGGAAATATCATGGCTACTATAATGTGTCCTGATCATAGACCTCAGATGTCAACTGTAAGACCTGGAGTAATGAAACTTGAGGAAGTTGAAAATCCTAATAAAATTGAAATGGTTAAAGTTAATGACATTGATTTTGCACATTATATTAATGCTGTAAAGATAATTGAATCAGTTAAAGAAATAAAACATAATGTAAACCTTGAAGATGCTCGAATTATTATTTCTGGCGGAAGAGGTATGGGTAGTAAGGATAATTTTGAAAAATTATATTCTCTTGCTGAAAAAATAGGTGGTGAAGTTGGAGCTTCAAGAGCAGCAATAGAAGATGGCTGGGCTGCATCAGAAAGACAGGTTGGTCAGACTGGTAAAACTGTTCGTCCAGAACTTTATATTGCACTTGGAATATCAGGAGCTATTCAACATACTGCTGGAATGGAAAATTCCAGTTATATAATTGCTATAAATAAAGATTTTTCAGCTCCAATATTAAAAATTGCAGATTTAGGCATTGTTGGAGATGTTAATAAAATACTTCCAGTTCTTGAAGAAGAACTTCCTAAACTTATGGAAAAAGGAAGTGAGATATGAAAATAGCTTTTGTTTTTCCCGGACAAGGGTCACAGTATCCAGGAATGGCAAAAGACCTTTATGAAAAATATTCTGAAGCAAAAAAAGTTTTTGATAAAGCTTCTCAAGTGCTTGGTTTTTCTCTATCAGAAAAATGTTTTTATGGTACAGAAGAAGAGCTTAGACAGACATATATAACTCAACCAGCTATTCTTACACATTCTCTTGCTGTTTTTGAAATATTAAAAAATAAAATTGATTTTGCTGGATGTGCTGGACATAGTCTTGGTGAATATTCTGCTCTTTATGCTTCAAATTCTGTTAATCTCAACGATGTGCTTGGACTTGTAAAAAAAAGAGGTGAAGCAATGTCTGAGATTTCCGGTGGAGTCCTTGCAGCACTTATTGGTAAAGATTTTTCTAGAGTTGAAGAATTATGTAAAGCTTCAGGATTTGTAATATCAATTTATAATTCTCCTAAACAAATAATTTTAGCTGGTAGAGACGAGGATTTTGAAAATCTCGAAAAAATTGCTGGAGATTATGGAATAAGAAGAGTAAAAAAACTTCAGGTCAGCGGTCCTTTTCATTCATTTCTTATGGAACCCGCAGCGAAAAAATTTAAAAATTCTACAGATAAAGTTATAATAAATACTCCTGATAAAGCATTGTATATGAATTGTACTGCTAATAGCGAAAACAATACAGAAGAAATTCGTAAAAATATGGTCAATCAGGTTTATAAAACTGTTAGATGGAAAGATGAAATAGAAAATATGATAAAAGATGGCTTTGATACATTTATTGAGCTTGGACCTGGAAAAGTTCTTTGTGGAATAATTTCAAGCATAGATAATAATGTTAAAGTTATGAATGTAGATAATGCTCAGGATTTAGAAAATATTCTGGAAATTTTAAATGGAGGGGAAAATGCTGAGAAATAAAGTTTGTGTTGTTACTGGTGCTGGAAGAGGAATTGGATATGAAATCGCAAGAGTTTTTGCACAGAATGGTGCGATGATTGCTCTTGTTGATGTTAGATTCCCTGAAAATTTTCATTTTCCTTACGGTGAATTCAGAACTTATGAACTTGATGTAGCTAATTTTGATCAGGCACAGGATGTTTTTAAAAATATAACAGATGATTTTAAAAAAATAGATGTGCTTGTTAATAATGCTGGTATAACAAAAGACAATCTTCTTATGAGAATGAAAAAAGAAGAATGGGATTCAGTTATAAATATAAATCTTAATGGAGTTTTTAATGTAACAAGAGCTGCTTTAAGATCTCTTTTAAAAAGTGAAGCAGGTTCAATAATAAATATAGCTTCGGTCGTTGGTCTTATGGGAAATGCAGGGCAGGCAAATTATTCTGCTTCAAAAGCCGGTGTCATTGGTATGACTAGAACACTTGCTAAAGAAGTTTCTTCAAGAAATCTTAGAGTTAATGCAGTAGCACCTGGATTTATTAAAACTGATATGACTGATAAACTTAATGAAAAACAAAAAGAAGCAATTATTTCTCAGGTCCCAATGAGCAGACTCGGAAACCCTGAAGAAGTTGCCAATATATGTCTTTTTCTTGCTTCGCCTATGTCATCGTATGTTACCGGTCAGGTAATTGCAGTTGACGGCGGCATGACAATGTATTAAATTAAACATAATTATTTTCGGAGGTGTCAAATGGCAATATTTGATGAAGTAAAAGAAATAATAGTAGAACAGATTGGTTGTGATGAATCAGCAGTAACTCCAGAAGCGTCTTTTATAGATGATCTTGGTGCAGATTCACTTGATATCGTTGAGATTATGATGGCTTTAGAAGAAAAATACGATGTCGAAATTCCTGATGAAGATGCTGAAAAAATCAAAACAGTATCAGATGCAGTGAAATATATCGAAAACGCTAAATAATTATCAAGTCGGAATGAATGAATACAAAAAAGGAGGGTATTCTACCCTCCTTTTTTTTTGAAAAGGAGCAGACGTTGAATCTACCTGTATTAAAAATAGCGGATTTAAAACCAGTTTACCCAATAATCCAGGGTGGAATGGCAATAAGAATTTCTACAGGAAAACTTGCTGGAACAGTTGCAAAATGTGGCGGTATTGGTCTTATAGCTGCATCTGGCATGTCTAGTGAAGAATTGCTTGAAGAAATGGATGTTGCAAGAAAAATAGCTGGTCCAGATGGTATTGTTGGAATTAATATAATGGTAGCAGCATCTAATTTTGAATTAATAACAGAAGTTGCTATGGAAAATAAAATAGATTTAGTTGTAGCAGGAGCTGGTTTTTCAAGAAGGCTTTTTTCTCTCGGGAAAAAATATAATGTTCCTGTAGTTCCTATTGTAAGTTCAAAAAAAGCAGCAATTGTTTCTCAAAAAAGTGGTGCAGCAGCTATTGTTGTAGAAGGTTTTGAAGCTGGGGGACACCTTGGAACTGAAGTTTCGACTTTAGAGCTTATTCCAGAAATTGTAAAATCAGTCAATATACCGGTAATTGGTGCTGGTGGTGTTGGCGATCAAGAAGATTTCCTTAAAATTCTTAGATATGGTGTTTCAGGAGTTCAGATTGCTACTATGTTTGCATTAACTAAAGAAAGTAATGCCCATGAAAATTGGAAAAATCATATTTTAAATGCAAATGAAAAAGACATGGTAATTATTGATAGTCCTGTTGGATTTCCCGGCAGATCTATAAATAATAAATTTTTAGAAAAATTTAAAAATAATCCTATAGAACTTGCTACAAAAAAATGCATAGGTTGTTTAAAACATTGTTCAAAGAAATTTTGTTTAATTCAAGCTCTTGAAAATGCTAGACTTGGAAATATTGATGAAGGTTTGGTATTTTCTGGCAAATATTTTTATAAAATTAAGAAAATTTTGAGTGTAAAAGAAGTTTTTGATATTCTATTGAAAGATATTGAAAAACTCTGATTTGGGGGATAATAATGGAAAGAAGAGTCGTGATAACTGGAATTGGAGCTGTGACTCCAATAGGTATTGGAATAGATGAGTATTTTAAAGCGTTAAAAATTGGAAAATCCGGAATAGGACCAATTACAAGTTTTGATACTGAAGGATTTCCTTCTAAAATAGCCGGTGAAGTAAAAAATTTTGAACCAAGTGATTATTTTGAACCTAAAGAAGCAAAAAGAATGGATCGTTATTGTCAATTTGCACTAGCTTCAGCAAAAATGGCATATAAAGATTCAGGAATAGATCTTGAAAAAATAAATAGAAAAAAAGCTGGTGTAATACTTGGCGTTGGAATGGGTGGACTTAATACTTATGAAAGTCAAATGGCTGTATATAATGAAAAAGGACCAAGAAGAGTTACTCCTTTTCTTGTACCAATGATGATATCAAACTTGTCTGCCGGTACGATTGGGCTTGAATTTGGTCTTAAAGGACCAAACTATGTAGTTACAGCTGCTTGTGCATCATCAACTCATGCTATAGGCGAAGCTTTTCTTAAAATTAAAAATAATATGTGTGATATTTGTTTTACTGGGGGATCTGAATCTACTATAACACCTCTTACTGTTGCTGGTTTTGGTTCTATGAAAGCACTTTCAACAAGAAATGAGGAATATAATATTGCTTCTTCTCCTTTTGATGTAAAAAGAGATGGTTTTGTAATTGCTGAAGGTGGTGGAGTACTTATTCTTGAAGAATTACAACACGCAATTGATAGAGGAGCGAAAATATATGGTGAAATGGTTGGATATGGACTTTCAGACGATGCTTATCATATGACACAACCTCATCCTGATGCTGAAGGAGCTACATCATGTATTCAGATGGCTATTGATATGGCTAATATAAAACCTGAGCAAATTGATTATATTAATGCTCATGGAACTTCAACTCCATTTAATGACAGATTAGAAACAAAAGCTATAAAAAATGTATTTGGAGATTATGCAAAAAAAATTGCTATATCATCTACAAAATCAATGACAGGACATCTTCTTGGTGGAGCTGGTGCTATTGAAGCTATTGCTTGTTGCATGGTTCTTAATGAAGGAATAATTCCTCCAACGATAAATTATCAAGATGTAGATCCTGAGTGTGATCTTAATTATACTCCTAATAAATTTATTGAAAAAAATGTAAATTTTACTCTTTCAAATTCATTTGGATTTGGAGGACAGAATTCTTCAATAATTTTCAAAAAGTATGAAAATAAATAAATTTATAGCTTTTCAAAATAAAATAGATATACAGTTTAAAAATCAGGACCTTGTAGTAATTGCACTGACTCATAGGTCCTGTGACCATATGTCTAATAATAATGAAAGGCTTGAATTTCTTGGAGATAGCGTTTTAGGCTTGGTTATTAGTGAATATTTATACAAAAAATTTCCAAATGAAGCCGAAGGATTTCTTGCAAAAGCAAGAGCTTTTCTTGTTAGAGAAGAAAAACTTAAAGATAAGGCTGATGAAATGGAATTAGGTAAATATATAGTTATTGGAAAAGGTGAAGAAAAAACTGGTGGCAGAGAAAGGACCTCAATTCTTGCCAATGCTGTTGAAGCTATTATCGGAGCTGTTTTTCTTGATAAAGGAATTGACATAGTCAGAACTTTCATATTAAAGTTATATAAAGAAGATCTTAAAAAAGAAAACATCAAACTTAAAGAGTTTTTTGATTATAAAACTATGCTTCAGGAATTTGTACAAAAAAAATACAGAGACACCCCAAAATACATTATTAAAGGTGAAAGGGGTCCTGATCATAATAAAATTTTTGAAATCGAAGTTATGGTGAACGATAAATCTCTTGGATTTGGCAATGGTCATTCAAAAAAAGAAGCAGAACAAGTAGCAGCTAAGCAGGCATATATTAAACTTACAAATTGACAGGAGGGGTCAATGGAAATTTTAAAGGTAGGTACGAATTCGAAACCTAAAGCAGTTGCTGGTGCATTAGCAGCTGTAATAGAAAAAAATGGTGCTGTGGAAATGCATGCAGTAGGAGCAGGTGCTGTTAATCAAGCTGTAAAAGCAATAGCAATAGCAAGAGGTTTTGTAGCTCCTAAAGGAATTGACCTTATTTCTATAATAGCTTTTACTACTGTTGAAATAAACGGGCAAGAAAAAACAGCAATTAAATTTATTATTAAATCGAGTAATTAATTAAATTATATTTGCCCGTTCAAATCGGGCATTTTTTTATTTCTATGAAAAATTTTTTATTTATTTTAATTATATTGTTAACATTTTATATAAGTTATGGGCAGAATGAAGAATACAATGTTATGGTCGAAAATAATCAAAAAATGCTAAAAAAAGCTACTTTAGATTTTGAAAATGGGAATTTTAGAGAAAGCCTTGATGTTTTAAAAGATATTGAAGAATTTTTTGAAAAGACTGTTGAAGCTCAAGATATTTATTATATGATAGCTAAAAGCTATCAAAAATTAAAAGATATTGAAAATTCCTATAAATATTTAAAAAAATATGAATTATTTTTTAGATATGGAAAACATAATCGTGAAATAAATGAACTTATAAGATATATAGAAGATATAAGAGAAAGATTTAGTTCAATAGAAACAAATATAAAAAGTATTGAAGAATTAAGAGAAAAAGTTAATAAACTTGAAAAAGAAAAATATTATGATTTAGCTATAGTCAATTTAAAAAAAATCATAAGCATTGAACCTGAAAATGCTATGAACCATCATCAACTGGCTGTTTTATACAATAAAAAAGAAAAAGTTACTTCTTATAATATTAATTTGTCTTATTTAAAAAAAGAACTTGATGAATATTTAAAAATTACAGAAAACATTATTAGTCCTGAAGTTTATTATAATATTGGAACTCTTTATAGAAAACTTGAAGAAATAGATATTGCAAAAGAATATTTTAAAAAAGTTTATGATATGTCTCCTGATTCTACTATAGGAAAAGTTGCTTATTCATATCTTAATTGAAAATATTGTAATAAATTACAATATTGATAAACTTTTTAGTAACTGATATATTTAATTGGAAGTTCTTTATATCAATTGATATAATTTGCTTCTATATTTTGTGTCATTTAATCAGAGGGTTCAATTATTAAAACGAGGGTGGAAAAATGGATGTAAGTGCGGAATTTTATAAAAAACTAAATCAACAGTTAATTACTAAAGATAATCTTATAAAACTTTTAAAAGCTGAAAATGAATCTTTAAAAAGACAAATTAAGGAAGTTTCTGAAAACTCACCAGTAAAAGAAGAGTATATTTCAAGAATTTCTTCACTTGAAAATGAATTACAACAAAAAGACAATGAATTGTCAAAAGTGAAATTTGAGCTTGAAAATAAGGAAGAACCAGTAAATACTAGTTTTGAAGAAGAAAATCGAAGTTATAAAAATAAAATATCAAAACTTGAAGATTATATTAGTAAACTTGAGGATGAAAATCTTCAAGTTAAAAAAAATCTTGATAAATCATTGCATGAACAACAAACACTTGTTGTAGATGATGAAAAAAAGAAACTAATTGAAGAAAACACAATTCTTAAAGAAGAAATAGATGATTATAAGACTCAGGTTATTGGACTTAAAAGTCAGTTTTCAGATATTGAAGGATTATTAAAAGAAAATTCAGACTTAAAAAATAAAACAAAAAGTTATAATGAATGTAAATTACAACTTGAGACTTTAAAAACTGAAAAACATATTCTTGAGACTAAAGTTAGAGAACTTGATATTCATGGTAATATTAGAAAAGAAGAAGAAGAACTTCTTATGAAAATTAAATCTAGTCTTATGGACAAAGTTAAAAAAGCTGAGAATGAGCTTAATTTATTAAAAAAAGAAAAAAATACAGCTGAAAATGAAATTAAAAAGATTGTTCTTGAAAGTGAGTCTTATAAAAGAGAACTTGATGTTTCAAGAAGACAAATTGCAGAATTAAGATCAGAGAACTCTAAATTAAGTGTTTCAGAAAATAATCTTAAAATTGAAAGTGAAGATTTAAAAAATCAGGTCAAAAATTCAGATTCATTAATTAAAGATATGGAAGCTCAGCTTGATAATCTTAATAAAAGACTTGAGCTTAAAATCAAAGAATTTAATGATCTTCTTGTACAAAAAGATAATGAAATAGATGATTTTAGAAGAAAAATGGAAGATTTTAGAAATAGTGTTAATATTAAAGAAAAATCTCTTATTGAAAGAAAACAAGAAATAGAAATATTAAAAAAAGAAATAGTAAAAAAAGAAGAAAAAATAGATATTTTAAATAATGATATTAATCACAGAGAAGAAGTGTTCAATGATAATAATAAACTTAAACTTGCAATAGGTGATATGGAGATTAGAAATAAGGAGCTTCAGAACAGACTTGAATATATTAAAGAACAGGTTGAAGTTCTAGGTCAGTATGCACTGACAATATCAAATCCTTAAAAGTG
>JALOAD010000121.1 GCA_023228995.1 Candidatus Muiribacterium halophilum | reverse complement strand
CCAGTGAGAAATTGGTCACTGACTATTTCTCAACTTGCTATCTTTTTCGAAGGGAGGCTGGATAAATATTTAGAGGTGTAGCTTTATGTTACTAAATGTAGCTGACACGAAATTTTAAACGGTCTCAATTTTTAATTCGGGAGTCCGTGACCCGCGCCCCCGTTATATGAAGTTGGTGATAGGCTTTATTGTCAAAAATTCACTTGTTTTTAAAAGCCCACCAAAATGATAGATAATATGTTCCTCAAAAAACTCTTTTTGTTCTTGTGTGAATGCACTCGTAGCATTGCTGATGACATATGCATTATATCCTTTGTCATGAGCTTCTCTCAAAGTTGACTCTACACAGACATTTGTCGCGTACCCTATCAAAAACAGATCTTCTATCTTGTTGTTTCTAAGAATACTATCAAGGTTTGAGCCTGCAAAACCGCTCGCACCCACTCTGCCACTTACGACAAACTCGCCGTTTAGAGGTTTAAAATCTTTATGAAATTCTTTAGCATCATCTTGCCATGTATTTACCTGTTGAATAACCGCTCTTAGTCCTAGTTTTGCTTTCTCTTTTCCAAACTCCTTGTAGTCATTATCGACTATCAATGGTACATGCATTATGTTCATACCTATCTTTCTTGCATATTCGAGAACTTTTTTTGAGTTTTGTATTGACTCTTCAAACTGCTCTTTATCTTTCATCAAATTTTTTAGTTTACTATCTTTTCCTAGCCACTCATTTTGATATTCTATAAGTAATAAAGTAGCTTTGTTTACATCTACAGATTCCATCTCATTTCCTTTTCTTTCAAGAATTGTCATAAATAGACATAATTTGTAGATTATCAACAAATTATGTAAAAAATTATCACAAAATATACCTTAATTGTAAATTAACTACATTTTTTATATACTATTTACTAAAAAAGAGTTCCTATGATAGAAAATTTATTTGATCCCAAACTTGTTTCCCAATTGTTAGTGTCAATTGGTGATGTTTCTGATGTTACAGGTATCCCGCAAAGAAAGTTGCGCTATTGGGAAGATAAAAGTATCATCAGCTCTTCTAGCACTAAAGATGGGGGAACACGAAAGTTTGATTATGTAAATATAAAAAAAATTATCTTGATTAAAGAGCTTTTAAATGAAGGTTATACGCTTGATGCTTCGGTAAGAAAAGTTGAGGAGAGAATAAAAAAACTTAAAGAGTCTTTTTCTGCACTCCAGGAAAAACAAATTTAAATCAATGAAAGTATAATTGGTTAAAGTATGCTTCAACATACTACATAAATTATTAAAGGAAATTTTTTAAAAGTTGGGCATATAACAAATCAGAGGAGTCAATAAATTACCCTTGCGGAAAATTTATCGACTCATTTTAAACGTTATCCGCTCACTGCGTGACCGGATAACGGGGGCGCGGGTTGAACACCCGCTAGTCATCTGTCGCACAGCGCCAGATAACAAGCGGATGCACAGAGCACCCAAATGAAAAATTAAAATTTTTAATTCGGGAGTCCGTGACCCGCGCCCCCGTTATGTTTATTTAGAACAAGGTTAGAGATGAATAATATAGAATTTGCTTGGCAAGAGTTTACAGAACAAATTTCAAAATTAAAAGTTCTGAAAAATATAATTGAACATAGTGCAGAAGTTCAAATAAATCAGTACAAAAAGATGGGTAGCGACTACGATACTGATATAAAAAGGTACCATCATGGTATAAATTTTGTTAAACATAAACATGTTGATAATAAACCTTATGTAATAAGCATTGAAACAAAAAGTTTTAATATCAATGAATATATTGCCTTATTGGAAGAACAACATAATGAACAATATAAATTAGTTTTAGCAAAAGCATACGAAAGTTTCAAAAAGTTTATTAAGGATATCTTTGGAAATGAAAATGAAGTAAATATATTAATTAACAATAATTATAAAGATGTCTATCATGAATCATTTAATATTAATTTATTTTATGTTATCAATATAATTCGTATTATGAGAAATAAAATATCTCATAATGAAACTATAAATGATGAAAATATCATTTGTAATGAAATTGAAAAAATATTGAATAAACAAAATCTTTGCTTTCAAGATACCGACAAAGAAGTATTATTATCATTTACTAAAAAATTTATAGATAGTTCCAATGGTATCATATTAAGAGAAAAAAAATTGCAAAATGGTGGACATTGGAATAGAATAGGTGTATTGATTGATTGCTTGTTAAGTTACTCATATCATATTAAAGAAACAAAAACATAACAAGTCATTGGAGAGAAATATTTGACCCTGCGGCTCAAATATTTCTCAACTCAAACGTTATCCGCTCACTGCGTGACCGGATAACGGGGGCGCGGGTTGAACACCCGCTAGTCATCTGTCGCACAGCGCCAGATAACAAGCGGATGCACAGAGCACCCAAATGAAAAATTAAAATTTTTAATTCGGGAGTCCGTGACCCGCGCCCCCGTTGTATCTAAAGTCATCACCTCTAAAGTGATTTTAAATAAGACTATTTTTTTGTAGTCGAAAAATCATAAGGAGGATTTTCATGTCAGAAAATCAAGTTGAAGAAAAAAAAGGCTGGAGCTGGTTAGGCTTCTTTTTTGCACCACATTATTATGCAGGTTATGGTAACCTAAAAATAGGAATTATTATAGCTGTGATTGGCGGAATAATGCCATTGTTTTCAATATTTACTGGGATTTATGGAGGTATGAAAGCAAAAAAAGAATTACCAATTGGTGAACAAGAGTTTAAATGGGCAAATGTTGGTATTACAGTCGTAATAATTATCGTAGTATCTATTATTTCTCAAATGATAATAGCATCATTAAAAGGTTAGAATCATGAAAAAATTAAACTTTTTAGCTATTGGAGTATTCTTGTCTCTGATAATCACAGGTTGCTCCGAAACAAATGTTACTGATGAACAAGCAGGAAAACTTCCAGTTTGTGTTGAAACTAGTGATAATATATATACTATGTCTCAAGGTGGCATAAGTGAAGTTGGGGATTATTACAATCAACTTCTTGGAAAAGGAACCTATGAAATGTATCCAAGAACAGGTGGAAAACAATTAATTTTTAAAGTTAATAATGAAACTATTTTAATGGATACTAATTATCAAGAGCTTGAAAAAGGTGCTTGTATGGAAATAGTCCATGTTGTAGTAAAGGATAAAAATGGCAAAAAAGAGTTAGAGGCAGATTCCTCAAATTCAACAGACTATAAAACTCTGACAAAAGTTGCAGAATATGTTTTTAAATTTTAACAACCCATGCTATCTTTACCGATAGCATGAATCAATAGGAGTAAATATAATGAGTAGGACAATAATTTTACAAGGAACCGCAAATTCAGGAAAAACAACAACTTTAAGAAAATTAGGAAAACTTTTAATAACAAAATATAAAAAATTTGAATTCTTACAAGGAACCTTAGAAGAATATGATTTTATTATTAAAATTGAAGTTAACAATAAAACCATAGTCATAGTTAGTATGGGAGATAATGCTGATTTAAAAAATAAGTTAGACTTAGTCTATGACAAATACGATACAATAGATTTACTTTACGGTGCTTCAAGAACAAAAGGTGAAACTGTAAAAATTCATAAGAATAAAGCAAAAGAAAATAATGCAAATATTATTTGGACTTCAACATATAGAAACAAAAAAGACTCTAATAAGTTAAATATCTTAAAAGCAGAAGAGTTATATGAATTGGCATATAAATTAAAATTGATATAAAAACAAGAGTAAACAACTCAATCTATTTTTATTTTAGTTCTGTTATAATGAGAAAAATAGGATTTTTTATGCAAACATTAACAGTAAATATAGAAGATAATTTTGTACAAGATTTTTTAGCAATAATTGAGCATTATAAAGATAAAGTGCAAGTAACAAAAGATAAAAACTTAGAATATGATCCATATTTCTATGAAAGAAAAAAACAACTTCAACAAGATATTGATGATATTGACAATGGCAAAGT
>JALOAD010000055.1 GCA_023228995.1 Candidatus Muiribacterium halophilum | reverse complement strand
TTATACATCAAAAGATAAATTTGTATCATTAGATCAAAATAATGATTTATATTTACATGTAACTTATTCAAATATAGATACACAGATATTAACACGTGATCCACAAGGAAAAATTAGTTATACTAATTTTGATAATTTGAAATATGAAAATTTACAAACTCATGATGACAATGATAAAGCACTTGAAGCACTATTGACACCTGGTACTGTATATAAAACATCAACTGGTGCTTTGATGGTAGTATATGAAGAATGAAAAAACATAAACTTAATATAAAAGAATATATTTTATTTGTGATTTCATTGATTTTTTTAGTAATGATATGTAAATTATAAAAATAATTAATTGATTATGAAATATTTTAACCTATGGAATTTTAGAAAAGTTGATACTTCATTACCATTATATATGAGTGAAGAAGCAGAAATAGCTAGTATTTGGTTGATTGAGCATATTTTGGATCCAATTCATGATGAGTATATGGATAAGTTCCATATACAAGATGGATATAAATACGAAAATGGTATATTGACTATTAATTTAACAACTAGAAAAGGTAATTATAAAAATAAAAAATTATATGAAACTATTAAGAAAATGCAAAAAGATAGTAAAATAACTTTTAATGAACTAACAAATGTATATGGATATTCTTGGTTAGTATTTAGTTCTTATACTTTAGATAATTATCATAAAAATAAAAATAAATATAGTAAAATTGAATGAATAAAAAAGGTCGTTCAAATAGAAAGACCTTTTTGTATTTTATAATCTACCTGATTATTTCAATTTTATTCTTTTATTCACTTCATTATATAAAGCAATTGAAGTATAATTAGAACCATAAATAGGAATTAAATTTCCACGTTCTGTTGTATTACCATTTCTATTAAATATTGAAAACCAATTTGGAGTTTTATTTTTGAACATAATTTCTATAAATATATTTATATTAAAACTATAAACCATACCAAGTTCTGTTATTTTACTTGGATATAATTTATAATTATCACTCATATATTGCCAAATTTCATAAACTTCTTTATCAAAGCCATTATATTCAATATATTGTTTTACTATACTACTATCTCTCAAATCTTCTGTATCAGTTAAAAAATAACTAAATGTATCATCACAAGGTCTCCACATAATTTTTTAATTTAATTCTTGTTTTGTTTGTCTATCTATATCTCTAGCTTTTATACTTTCTTTTTTATTCCAAAGTTTTTTACCTTTAGCTATTGCTAATTTAATTTTGATTTTATTTTGATTAATATAAACTTCAAGTACAATTAAAGTAGTTCCTTTATCTTGTAGGGCTTTAGTTATTTTATTGATCTCTTTTTTATGTAATAAAAGTTTTTTTTCTCTATTTTCATCATGTATTAATAAAGAATGCATTTGTTTATATCTACTAATTTTCATATTTTTAACAAATATCTCATTATTAGATACATAAGCATAACAATCATTTATATTGATATTATTATTACGTATAGATTTAACCTCAGAACCAAGTAAGATAATACCTACTTCAAAAATTTCTATTATTTCATATTCAAAATATGCTTTTCTATTTTTAGTTATCAATTTCATAATCTATTCTTCTATTTTGTCCATATTTATTTTTAGTTATTATTATTTCTTTTTCACATATATGAATTATTATTGATTTTCAACTCCAATGATAAAAATATCTTTGGGTGTTGAAGTGTTAAATAGAATTCTTTTATCCATTTTGTTTATTTTATAATTAATATGCAAATATATAACTTTTATAGTTAACAATAAAATAATTAACAATTATTAATATTTTCTATTACCTGATGTGCCTATCTATATTTTTATTAAATTGTTGCATAATTCTACTTCTGAAATCAAAGCATGTATTATATGGCTAACTCTGTTCTTGTAGATGGTGACTTAAATAGAGATGTCAAATCAACAAATAAAAAAGGTGATTATTTAATCACCTTTTTTATTTGTTCTATAACCATATCAGATGTTATATTTTTACTACATTCAAACATTCTATCTGTGTCTTTATGATCAGGGCACCAATTCCAATCACTTGGATCTAATCTATATCTATTGAAACAACCAGAGCATGTATTATCTGCTTTTACTTGATATACATTATTATTCATTTCAGTATAATTATAACTAAATCCAGATATCATTACAATAGGTAAACCAACCACCCAAGCAGCCCAACTTAAACCAGATCCTAAACCAACAAAGAATTCACATGAAGTTAAATCAGTCATTAATTTTTCTATACTACCTGCTTCAAATTTAGTAACTCCATTTGGTTGGTAATTACCCATATAACCATCATTTTCCTTAGAGTATAAAACCACTTCATATCCAATTGATATTAAATAATCTACTACTTCTTGCCAACCATTTGGATTATTCCAGTATTTAGCTTGACATGTGGAGTGTATCCCAATTCCAACTTTTTTTCTTTTTGGTAGGTATTCTATATCAACTAATGGTTTAATTTCTTTATAATCAAGTCCTAAAATATCACTAGCTGTTTTTTGTAAAGGTTGTAATCTAAAATTATTTTTAATTCTATTTAAGTTAATAGAGTTATCATCATTGTAATACCAACCTATTTTATACATAGCATGTATAAATTCTGCATTAACACCTGGTTCAATGAATTCAATATCAGGATATACTTTTTTGAATAAGTCATTCATAAAAGTGCTTACAATTAAATGACAATTGTGTTTTTCCTTAAATTCTTTAATATATGGTACCCATGCTAATGTATCACCTAAAGAAGAACTTTCTATTGCAATATATACTCTTTTATTTTTTAGATCTAATATATCATCATATATAATTTCATCATTTGTTTTTACTATAGTGTGCCATTTAGTATAATATTCTCTATATAATTTAATAAAGTGATTAGTTTTTATATTATCTTCGTGTATTAAATTATCATTATCATAGAACTTCACATTATAATAAATGTCTGTATCACCTCCAGTTATTTCTAAATAAGGATTGCATATGAAATTTTGAATTATTTTTGGTTTAGTATTATTTATATTTATTCTATTTTCTTGCATAACTGGTGTGTTATGTATTTTATTATAAAAGTTTATTAATTTATTGGTATAGGATTCTAATTCATCATTTACTTCGTAATTATTATTTTTCTCAAGAAGTGCTAATAATTTATATTTACTAGTAGTTATATCATTATTTAATTCTATTATATAATTATTATACATGTCTTCATATTGAGGTAAGTTTCTCGATAATATTTTTAATCCATGTGATATAGCCTCTCTTAAAACAAGGGGATTGCATTCTAATGTTGAATTAAACATAAATACATCAGTAGCTTTCATAAAAGTATCAACATCAGATCTTTCCCCCCATATTTTAACATTACTTGGTATACCTTCCATAATAGGAGACCAATATTCTTCAAAATTTGGTGCTTGATTTCCCACAAAATGAAATTGAATTTCTGGATTTGTTTTTTCAAGTTGCTTTGCTATTTCTATAGCTTCTCCTTGATTTTTACCCTTTGTCCATAATCCCACATTCAAAATATGTTTTTTATTAGTGTCTAATCCCAATAATGCCATATTTGATAGTTTTTCTTCAATTGTAGGCACTTTATTTTCAATAGGGAACATTATAACTTCTTTATAAGAAGGTGTATTCTCGAAGGTTTTTAAGTGCCATGGTGTACATAATGCATATGCATCAGGATTATATTTTTTGGATTCATTTGGATTAAACCATATATTGTGACAAGTTTCTACAACCTTCCAAGTTCTTTTATTATCATATAATTTTTTAGCAAAATAATCATTACCAATACTCTCAATCATTTCATCTAAATGTACTATATCAATTTTATTATTAATGATTATATCAATTGCTTCATTTTTATTTTCACCTAAAGTCCAGAAATTTTCAGGTTTAATTAAAGCTTTGATTTTATTCTTATGTACTACATATTCCCAACTAATATCAGAATATTCTATTACAAATAATTCAAAATTTGGATTTTGTGATAATGCTTCTATTCTTTTTAAAGCAAAATTTGGAGCACCCCCTGTTGATAGATGTTGTTCCAAAAATAATATTTTTATCTTACTCATTCTTTTATTTTATTTTTTATCTATATATGATATAAAATAAAATACATTTAGTTTTAGATAAAATAAAAAAAAGAGATAACTATAAAGTTATCTCTTTCTATTGTGTGTATAATAAATAAATTTTATTTAACTATTAATTTTTTAATAGTTTGTTTACCATTATTTGATATCTTAATGATATAATTACCTTCAGGTATATTACTTAAATCTAATTCAATTTGAGTTTTATTAGAATTAATTTCTTTAATATATCTTCCAAATATATCATATAATATAATATTAGATTCACCATTTATGTTATCTAATTGTATCAATGTTTTATTTTTAGCTGGATTTGGATAAATTTTCACTTTAATATCACTATTTATATGAGGTAAACTAACAACACCATTATCAACTATATTAGATTTAATTGAATTATATTGGGATTTTGTAGGATCACAATTGGTTGCTAATATTTCTATCTGGTAATATATGTTACCTATTTGAGCATCAATATCAGTCCATGAGTTATAATTACTTGCAATTGAGTCTATTAATGTTAATTGACCATTATTAATTTTTCTATATATATAATATGTTTGATAATCTGTGCCTTCATATGGTGTCCAATTTAAGTTCCATGTGTTATCATTAGCTCCCTGACCTATAGTTAAATGGATTGTTTTATGATAATCACTTAAAATTGATTCATTTCCACAAGTATCTATGGAAGATATTTTATATCTATAAGCTCTTGTATTTGGATTAGAATTAGTATCTATCCATCTACATATATTATTATAATTTACATTTGCTACTACTATATATTCATTTGTTATTGTTGTTTCTCTATATATCTTATAGTAATCTACTAATTTTGTCCTATTCCATATTAATTCATTATGATTATTTGTATCCACACTTATCATACATAATTTTGTATTTACTGGTTTATGAACACATAAATTTAGTGTAACTGTACTATCACATCCCCATCTACTCTGTAAAATAACACTATGAATACCACTTGTATCTACATTACCTAAGTGAAATATATCTGTATCATAAAATGTACCAGAACATATAGTATCATATAATATGGTATTGTATGTAGGTTTTGTAGCTAAATGTAATGTAATGATACTATCACAACCATCAATAGTTTGTAAGTTTAAGGTATGTGTTCCCATAGTATTTACATAAAAACCATTTTGAATATAAATATGGTTATCACAAATAGTATCATATATTACAATATTATATGTTGGTTTTACTATAAGATTTAATATAGTTAAACTATCACAACCATAACTTGTTTGTGATGATCTATAATATGTACCTGCAATACTATCATTAAATCCATTTTGGTTATATACTGAACCATCACATATACTTTGGTCGATTTCATTAATAATTAATTGATCCTCTATAATATTAGTAAATCTTGTTAAATAAGTAGTATTTTGATATATATTTAAACTACCACACAAAACATGAAAATCTATATCATTTGGTAGATAATAAAGTGATCCTACACTTAAAGATGGTGGATATTTAGATAAAAAGGTAATGGAATTTAGTTGTGTACCTGAGAATAAACTACCACCCAATGAATCAACATTAGACGGTATTATTATATTTTTAATATTAGTTGCTACAAAAGCACCAAACATAATATATTTTATAGATTTTGGTAAAATAATGTGTTTTAATGAATCATTATTTGAAAATGCTTTATTTTCTATTGAAGTAACTTTGTATAATATATTATTATATAATACTTCAGAAGGAATTGTGATAGTGTCTGTATATTCATTATATGTAAGATGTGATGAACCTTTATAAGTAACACCTATTGTACTATCTGTTAGTATTTTATAATAGATGGTATCACCATCATTATTTAATGCACTAAAATTTTGTGCTTTTGATGTTATAACACTTAAAATGAGTGTTAATAAAATGATTAATTTTTTCATTGTTTTTTTATTTTTTAATTATTTATTTTGCAAAAATACTACAATTATCAATACAAACCAAACTTTTATATATATTTAACATTTTATCTGATAAAAAACAGATAATGGATTTTAATATATACAATAAAAATATATGAATTATGATAAATAATTTTTACAAATATATATTTGAGAATTATGATAAATTTGAACCACTTACATCATTTAGATTACATGATGAATTAAATTCAGATGTATGGGATGGCTATGAGATGGATTCAAAAATACAAGAACAATTGATGATAATTGCTACTGATTTTTTTAATTTTTTGGATATAAATGTTGAAGTTGATGATGTATGGTTAACTGGTTCATTAGCCAACTTAAATTATTCAAAATATAGTGATTTTGATGTTCATATTTTACTTGATTTTTCTAAATTAAATGATAATGTTGAATTAGTTAAAAAGTATTTAGATGCTAAAAGATTTATATTCAATGATATACATAATATATATATAAGTGGTTATGAAGTTGAATTATATGCACAAGATACAAATGAACCACATATATCTACTGGTGTATATTCATTAATGAATGGAAAATGGATTAGAAAACCAAGTAAGCAAAATTTTGAACCAGATGAAGAATTGATTAAACAAAAAGCATTAACAATAATGGATTCATTTGATAAATTAGAAGAAGATAAGGATAAGAAAACTCTTGATGAAATTAAATTATCAATTGATAAAATATGGAAAAAAATCAAGGATATGCGTAAGAGTGGGTTATATGGTGATGGTGAATTATCAAATGAAAATTTAGCATTTAAGTTATTGAGAAGAAATGGTTATTTGGAAAAAATTATTCTCTTAAAAAGAGAAATATATGATAAACAATTCAGTTAATTATGAGAACACAAATATATGAAATAGAAAAAACATTCAAAGAAGTTTTTGAATCAGAAGATGATTTATTTAAAAGTGTGGATAGTGTGTATGAATTATCAAATGATAAAAAATATTACAAACTTGTAATATCTATACATGGGTTATCTACTATAGATCAATCTATTATACATACTAAATTTATATTTAAAAGTGATTTAGATAAGAAGTATCTTATAGATGAATCATTTAATTATTTATATGATATTAATTGTATATATCACAAAATTGAATTTAGTGGTTATTTGGATCTAAAAACAAAAATTAGTGATATAATAGAATCTGATAATTTTGGAGAAGATATTAAAATGTTATCTGATTTTATAGAATCTCCAGCTATTTTCTTAAATTATTATATGAAAAAGCATGGTATTACTGAATATTCAATATTTGATGTAGAATATGAGCCTAAATTTAAGACAACACCATGTGATAAAACTACATTTGATTTTAAGTTCAATATTAATAATAATTATAAAATAGAACTATCTATATATAAAATAGATAGAGAAGAAGCTGATGGTTATGATGTTTATAAGTTTCAATTTAAGTTTATGGATGATGTGGTTACATTTGAAAATGATTCTATGAAAAATTTACATTCTTTTATAGGTGAACATATTGCAAAGGTATTGGATAAAAAATTAAAAAATAAATAAAATAAAATGTCAATTATAATTAAAACTATACAAAATAGTAAAATAACTTCACCAAATGATAATTATATTAAGTTATTTAGTAACAAGGATGATGATGGTATTTTATATTATAAGGATTCTAAAGGTGTGTGTAAGCCAGTTGGTGAATTACCAATACCATTTGTAGAATCTATTTCATATAATGAATTATATAAATTAGCTTCTGAAAATAATATGGTAGCTGGTACACATTATCTCATAACAGATTTTGAAAGTATATATGAACAACCTGATTATTATGTAGATGGTACATTGAAAACTAAATTACAACTTAAAGGTAAACCTAAACATTGGGGATATCAACCATTGTTAGTTGAAGCCATATCACCCTCTGATATATCAGTGGATGCTTATCAAATATCTTATATAGCAGGTGGATATTCTGGATTTACTAAGGATAAGATTAAATATGATTTTAAGTTCAATAGATCAGAGTTTAATAGAAGAACTAAGGGTAGAATTTTTGAATGTGTAGATGAATTTAATAATAGAACAGATTATGATCATAGAACTATTCTATTTAGAAGATATCAAAATTATATAATGACAGATAAAATTGGAGAGATTACTAATTATAATTGTGTAACAGGTGAAATAATGGGTAATATTATAGATATTAAAACAGATGATATTATTATAGTTGATACATTTACAGATTTGGGGTATAACATTGGTCTGAAAATAATAGATGATTCTCATGTAGTGGTTGATAATTTATATACAAATGGTGTTCCATTGGAAATAACATTGAATAATAAATCTAAAATAATACCAATTAATTATTCCTTTGAAAAGAAATATGATTGCTATCTTGCTACACCAAGTGGTGATTATACTAGTTATAGGGAGGTATATTTTGGTCAAGGTGATAGTGATGATTATATAGAATTATTTACATTTGATACTGGTTATAATAATGTATTGGGTAATTATAGTCATAACTATAATAGAGTTATTAATAATGTTTTATTGTTACCTAATAATGTTTTTGGTATGAATGCACATTCAAATATAATATCTGATGATTTTAGTAATAATACAATAGGGATCAATTTTAACCATAATACTATTAAATGTGTAGTTTCAGGTGTTGATTTTACTAATGCTACTTATGTATATCATGATATGAATTGTGATATATTCAAAGGCATGGTTAAAAATCGCTTATCATTTTATGATGAAACTGACAATATTAATATAGTAGATATTACTGATTAAGGAAATGGATTACTTTTTCCAAATTTGTTCTATTAAAACCATCTGGTAAAGGTTCACCACCTAATTTTAGGTAATCTCCATAAATATTATTATATTCATCTATAGTATAGATCTGGTTATTTATGTAACTAATAATGACATCAGTGTCATGTTTGGATATGGTTTTATTGTGTAATTTAGTATCTCCATAAGCAGGACCAACTGGTCCAACAAATTCACCACCACCAGACTCATTAAAATCTTTATATTTTTTTATTTTCATATACTATATATAAAAATAAGATACTAATAAAAATTAATATATATATCAAAATAGATTTTTTAATGGATAAAAAATTATTAGATGGCTTAAATAATTTATCAATGGCTTTAGAAAATATTGCTAATATTCTCAAAGATAAAAATAATGATAGTAATGATAGTTCTGCTACATCCAAAGCTTTAACTAGTGGAAATTTTATAACTGAAATATCAGAGATTAATATAGGTGTTAAAAGTATACAAAAAGATACTAAAGCAATTTTAGCTAATCAGGAAACTATTATTAATATGGGTAAAGTTTCTAATGATAAATCTAAAACTGAAGATGTTGAGAAAATAGGAGCCAATAAAAATACACAAAAGAACTTAAAAGATGGATTGGGTGTTATATTTCTCATGGCTTCAGCTGTATTAGCATTGGGTGTGGCTTTTAATTTAATTGGAAATGTTAATTTTGGTGCAGTTATGTCATTGTCAGTAGCTATATTATTATTGTCTGGTAGTTTTGCTATTGTTCATACAACCTTAAAAAAATCTGGTTTTGATGGAACTAAAGATACTAAAAATTATTTACTATCTATATTAGCAATATCTACTGGTATTATGGTGTCATCTTGGATATTATCATTAGTATATCCATTGACATTTAGTAAGTTTTTTACAGTTACTTTTTTAGCAGCTACTTTTGCTTTAATAGCACCTAGTATTGGTAAATTTGTAGAGGTGTTTAGTAAGTTAAGTACAAAGGAGTTAATAAAATCTGTTATAGCTTTACCTCTAATTTTACCTGCAATTGCTTTGGGTATAGCTGCTTCATCTTGGGTGCTTCAAACTGTTACTCCAATATCATTAGCACAATTTTTAACTACTATTGGTATTATGGCTTCTTTCTTAGTAATTTCATTTGGAATTAAAAAATTAATAGGTGCCTTTGATCATATAGGAATTAGAGCTTTGATGTTAGCTAAGAATTATTTACCTCTAATTTTACCAGCAATTGCTTTAAGTATAGCGGCATCATCATGGATTTTACAAGGAGTTGTCCCTGTTTCATTTGATCAATTAATAACTACTATATTAATAGGTGGTGCTTTTACTGTGTTGTCTTTTGGTATGAAGCAATTACTCAATTCTTTTAAAAATATCTCACCTTCTGATGCCTTGAAATCCTCAATGATTATGCCTATAGTATTAGTTGCTATGTCATTGTCTATTTTACTATCATCTCATATATTAAGTGGTGTTGCTGATATAACATTAGAAATGATGTTAAGTATAATGGGTTTTGGATTAGCACTTGGTGTTGTGTCACTAGCTTTGATTCCAGCTTTTCGTTTAATGGGTAAAATATCAATAAAAGATATTATATTAGGTACTTTGTCAGTAGTGTTAATTGCTAGTGCTATTACAATATCATCTCATATATTATCAAAAGGTAAATATGATAAATATCCTTCTCTTAGATGGGCTACTGGTGTTGGATTGAGCATTTTAGCTTTTAGTGCATCTGTTATAGGAATTGGGTTATTGATAGCAGCAACTGGTGGTGTTGGTGCTGTTGCATTATTAGCTGGTGTGTTGTTTATGCCACTTGTAGCTACTAGTATAGTAGCTACTTCATATATTTTAAGTAAAGGTGTATATGATAAATATCCACCACTTGCATGGTCCACCTCAGTAGCTTTATCATTAGCTGCTTTTAGTGTTGGTGTTGTTTCTTTGGGAGCTTTAGCATTAACTGGAATTGGAGCTTTAGCAATGATTGCTGGTGTTAAAGCAGTTAAGTATGTGGCACAAGCAATTGTGGATTCTTCTTATATTTTAGGTAAAGGTAAATATGTAGGAGGTCCAACTGAATCTTGGTCTAAGGGTATAGCACTTGCATTGGTAGCTTTCACCCCTATATTTAAGACATTGGCTGATAATGCGAGTATATTCAAACGTAGTATATCAATTAATGATATGAAAGATGCTATTATATCAATTTCTCAAAGTATAGTTGAAGCTGCTATTTTCTTTAATAAACCAGAAGCAAGGGTAGCTTATACAGGTGGTCCTACTAAACAATGGGTTGATGGTGTGGGTGGTGCTATAACAGCCTTTTCATCAGTATTTGAGGTATTAGTATCTAATACAACTTGGTATAGATCTGGTAGTAAAGTTATATCTAATATAAAATCTGCTATTATAGCAACAACTGAAGGAATAGTAGACACTGCTAAAATATTTGCTAAAACATCTGGATTATGGAATATTTACCCACCTCAGAGTTGGAGTAATAATATTAGTAATGCTATTAATAGTTTTATGGATTTATATAGTAATATTAAAGATAAATTAAGTTTTTGGGATTCTGATGCTGATATAGTATCTACAATAGTGAGTAGAATGTCAAAAACTGCAAGTATAATTTCAAAAAATTATAAATATTTTGCTAATAGTATAGATCCAAATTTTATTTCTAATATATCAAAAAATGTATTAGATTATACAAGTTTACTCAAAACAGTAAATAATTCTAATAATTTTGGAGTGGATACATTATTGGGTGTGGATCCTATACAAAATATTGCTAAGGGTATGATTAAAATAGCTAAAGCATATGATAAATTAGCTAATTCTATAAAGAATTTTGGAAGCTCAATGAATTCATTAGATCCTACGAGAATTGATTCATTTGCAAGACTCACTGGTAATATTGCTTTATTATCAGCATTGGATGCTAATATGTTTAGTAATATGTTAACAGTATTAGATTCTAAGAGTAGTGTATTTGTTGATATGTTGAAAGCTCAAAATGAAATATTTATTGCTAACCAATCTACTGTTAAAGTTGGATCAAGTGTGATTACTGGAGTGTCTAATAAAACAACTAATGTAGAAACTGAATTAGATAAATTGGATAAAATAATAACATTATTAACTAGTGTTAATGGAAATGTTGGAAATATCAATAAATTTTTACATGATCCTAAGATAGAAAATAAAGAAATTGGTGGTAATGCTGAAATAGGTAGATAATTTTTAATAAAATAAAACAAATTAATTTGTTATTCATATAACAAACATGAATAAGAGAATTTCTTTTTTTAAGAAGATTAAGATGTTTAATCATTTTAAGAAAATTATAAAAGCAAGTGAAGTAGAATTAGATGAAACTTTTAATATTAAAGTAGATAAAGCTTATCGCCTTTATACTGTTATAAATGTGCCAATTGAAGAAGTTGGTGAACCTTATAATCTCAGAAAAAGTGATATAGATGCAATAGCAGAGACAAGAATTAAAGATTTTAGTTCAAAGTTAGCTAAATTTCTAAATTCAAAAGGATTGGCAGAAATGTATAATTTCTATGAAATTAAAAAGGTAGAAAAATATTCATATTTAATAGTAATTGGATTTGATTTACCCAATGAATACTTCAGGAGTAATAGATTTTATGATAATCTATATTATAAAGTTATTCCAATTACATTTACTTTAATAATTTTAATAATATTATTAATTAAATTATTATAAACTTTTCAATTAATAAAAATATAAATAAAAAATATAAAAATGGATAGTAAATATTACGAATTACAAGATGAGACTATAAAAAAATTCTATGAAGTCTTTGAAAAGAAATCATTTCCAACTAACATGAACTTTCAATTTGTTGGTTGTTCAAAACAAAAAGAATTAGTTAAAGTAACTAAAATTGCAGAACAATATGCTTTTATTTTACAAAAAGAAATATTAGTATGTTTCAATGAAGAATTAGTAGAGGTGTTTGATGATGAGTCAGTTACAATTTTAATAGAACAAGAAATTGATAAAATTACAATTAATTTAGATACTGGTAAAATTAAATTTCTAAAAACAGACTTGAATACTTTTTCATCATTGGTTAATAAATATGGTGTAGAGAAAATAGCTAGAGCAAATAAAGTAGAAGAACTATATCACGATCAAAAGAAAGATGGTAAATCAAAAAATGATGGATTTATCTGTTAAAAATAATAAAAAATAATAAAAATATGACAATTAAAACAAGAATACCAAAACCAGAGATGAAATTCTTTGAAAATGAAGTTGATAATATTATCTTAGAAATGGCTGATGAAGCTAAATTAGATGAAAAAATTGAGGTAATCGATCAATATATGTTAAATACAGAAGGTAAGGGTAAAACATCAGAAGAAAAGGATGCTATCTATGCTCATGCACAAGATTTATGGAAAGAATATAAAGAAAACCTACAAGAAGTTCAATATAATCTTTACTTAAATAGACCACAATATAGATTTATTACTGATCTATTTTTATCTAAATTAGAATATGATGTAAATACATTATTTATCGCTATTGATTTACATAAACTATTGAGTAGTATGCATGGTACTAAGTTTAATGATGATACACAATTAGTAAATTTCAAAATTACTGCAACTGAATTAACTTACATGTATCATCTTATATCTACACATAAGGTAAAGGGATTAAGCAAAGATGCTTTTGTGTTTAGTGAAATTCTTTATAGGATAGCCAATATTAGTAGAGTTATAGATTATTATGAAAAAACTAATAAAATCTTAGCTACTGATATTCAAAATTGGGTAGCAGCATTTGAAGAAGGTGTTGAATTTAATTTATCTACTAAAACAGAAGAAGAAGAAGATTCATCTACACAAGAAACAACAATCTAAATAAGTAATTTATAATGTTGTTAAAAATAAAAAGTCCTCTTATTTAAGAGGACTTTTTTTATATAGGAGTTATAGGTACAAATTGTCCTATTTTATCAATTATGACTGTAGTATCTCTAAGATCTTTATTACTTCTGATTTCATAATTTTTCTTATCAACATAACTTAATCCATAACCATTGTCACATTTAACTTTAATTGTAATAAAAGGATCAATATTGCTATCGATTGTAAAATTAAATGGTAATAAAGGATTTTCTGATGTGTTATCTATATATCTAATTTCTGTAATAGTTTGAACTGGTTCATAATCAATTTCTCTCCATTTATTTATCATAACCCAATCTGGATTATTATATGGTGTTATAGTATCAGATTTTGATGTATTATTTATAAATTCATATATATCATTATCATATTTAACAATGTTTGTGGTAGTGTATGTTTTTCCACTTACCCAATTATTTACATTTTCATATAATCTTGGATTGTTTAATTTATTTACATTTTGTAAAGATTCATATATTTTAGCATAATAAATTACTTTATCATTAATATTGTATATTGTGAATGGAGACCATTCTTTATATGTTTTATATGTTCTTATTTTTATATCATAATAATCCGGTAATATTAATTCACTTCCATTATAACTTTTAGTATCACTATTGATAATTGAATAAAAATCTAATACACAATTATATACACTTGAACCACTATTAATTGGCAATAGATATGCTTCATTAAACTTAAATGATATTGGTGTCATGTTTTGATTTATTTTAATAATATTAGTATCATATGAAGTATGAATTATATCAGTACCACCTACAAAATTAGCTTGACCAGTTATGTCTAATATTTTATGTGTTAATGGTATAATATTTCTTCTCAACCAATATTTTAGTCCTTGTAATTTTATAATAACTTCATCAATTGAGTAATTTATATTAATATTCCCCTCTTTATCTGTTATATCATATGTTAGGTTAAACATATTAGTTTCTTCATAATTTTCATTAGGGAAATTATTTAACACAAAATCATTTTCTGTCCAACCCTCAACTGAATTATCAAAGATATCAGGTATCTCCACCTTAAATAATTTGAGAAAATTATCATTAGATGGATTAATATTTCTAAAATATTCATTTAATTTAAGATCATTGTAACCAAAAAAGTTTATAGAATTAATTATTGATTTATAAGCTCCTATATAAGGGTATATAAGATGCTTCATCATAAGCATTTCTTTTCTTTTCTTATTTAAGTATGTCCAATCAATACCACCCTCTAAAATATCATAATCTTTGAATATGAATATTTCATTTGGTGCAATTAATTTACCAATATTTCCTAATTCTATTTTGAATCTTATATCTTCAATTTCAGTTTGTCCATATACTATAAATCTACCAATTTCTTTATCTATAACTTCTAATGTTACTTTACAATATGTTGTCTTATTGTTATTTAATATTATACTTTCTTCTAAAAATAGATAATCATCTGTTGATATGAAATCTACTACTAATTTTTTATAATATACATCTCTTATCTTAACTACAGTTCCATTATTACTTGATATATATTGATTCCTTTCATTTGTAATATCTTTT
Organism: Candidatus Muiribacterium halophilum; assembly: GCA_023228995.1. Lineage (GTDB taxonomy): Bacteria > Muiribacteriota > Muiribacteriia > Muiribacteriales > Muiribacteriaceae > JALOAD01. Next base: position 5,742 of record JALOAD010000055.1, on the reverse strand, counting down.
AAGTATATTGCTATTAATTGACCTGATTTTAAGTTGGTATCTAAAAAGTTTTCAACTGATTCTGTATTAATTGTAATTTCTCCTCTTTTATCACCATCTATATCTAAGGTTTCAAAAGTTAGATATAAATCATCATTTGAATTATATTCAATTTTAATATCTTCCTTTTTATATAATTGTAGTATAGATCTTATAGCACCTTCTTCTTCAGACTTAAATCCTATAAATAATTCAAGTGGCTCTGGATTATTTGATATATTATCCTTACTATCAATATAATCAATATCCCAAGTAATTGTATCAAAAATAGTTTGTTGATATTCTGGCTGAGATATTTTAGTAATATCCATATTAGGTTCTTTATTTAATACAATTGTACTTAAAGGTTTTTCACCTATATATGAATAACTACTACCAGTACTCAATTGATTGCAAGTGAAATCATATAAGAAAAATTCAGGAACATCATCACTATACCATTTCCAATAATATTGGACTTTGACATCATTGGAGTAGTTTTCTCTTGGTCTTCTTAAATAATTTCTTGTTTTTATCCAAATGCTTTTATGAGCTTTGTAATTAGGATCCAATGTACCATATTTGTTATCAGGTGCGATTTTATAATTATTATATAATGGTACTATACTACCTTTCAATTCTACACTTAATTCAACTATAGAATTTGATAATATAGTCCATACTGAATTTCTTTCTGGGTTATATATAATTTTACCAGGTACTTCTGATAAACTTTCTGTGTGTAATACTTTACCAGTTGTTGGATTAATACACAATATGATATTAGTTGAATTAGATGATAAATAAACTCCACCATCATATTTATTTAATACCAAATAACCAGTATTACCAACTGAACTTACAAATGATAAATCATTACTATCTAATTGTAAACCCATAAATGTAGTATTGCTTGATATATTAAGTTCTGATGTTAAACTATTGAATATTATATCATTGAAATTATTTGTACTAACATTCGATATACTTATTATATTTCCATTATCTATTTTATATAAATTATCAGCACCATATATATAAACAGATTCATTTATTGGATCATAATACATTGATCCAGTTGCTCCATCAATACCATATTTATCTACAATTGTTCTATCAGAATTTATAGTCATAATAGATTCAACTGAATCTGTCATTATATACATTTTATTTTCATAAGTATTAAATATCATACTTTTGATCATAGTTATATTAACTGGATAATTTAAGCTTGTATTACTTAAAGTAGTTGCTACTATATTAGAACTATTTCTTATTTCTATTTTATCACCAACCCCAATATAAATATCACCATTAATATTATTTATTTCAACTATTGTTACATCATCTGTGTATATCCAATTGTCTATAATAGTATTTAATAATGGATCAATTACATAGATTATATTTTTAGATATACAATATAGATAGTTATTAATTATGTTGAATCTCATAAATAAACTATTGGCATTTCCAACCAACTCTATTTCTGTTAGATTTGTAGTTAGATAAGCATCTATAATAGATAAATTATCACCTAAAGCATATATGCTATTGGATAATTGTATATAGATTATATCTACTAAATTATTATTATCCAAATTGTATAATTCAGTTGTGTATTTATTAGCATTGTATATTATATTGAAAGCAGAACTAAATTGTATTTTACTAAATTCACCACCTTGACCAGATTCAGTTGGTCCAATTATAGGATCACATCCAGTAGCTCCATATCCAAGATCAAATGCCAAAGTGGTAAAAGGTGATACATCACATGTATCTGCTATAGTTCCCCAAAATGGACCTTGATAACTAAGATTAATTGTATCATCATTTAGATATTGTATATTAAATTCAGTATTAACTGGTGTATGATATGTGTTATTGATACTAAATGCCATTCCAGTTGAGAAACCTACATCTATTAAGGATTGTGTACCATTGATTAATTTAACTTCATTAGAAGTTATAAGAACACCATTATTTCCAGATATCTTATCCGTTATTATAAATCCTTCATTTTTAATATTACTTAATCCATTGTTAATAGTATATTCCAATCTTCTTTCATTATCTAATGTGTTAAAAATCAATAGATTGTTTATATTTGATACTATTATACCTTTAATTAATAATTCTTCATAGTATTCAGATACCCAATTATTTAATGTATCTGGTATATTTGCTACAGTATTTATATCATATAATTCACCATTAATATTAATAGATAAATACTTACCCATTTCATTAAATAAGACAGTTGAGTGCTCAATATAATAATCTGCAGTTGATCCAACTAAGACTTTAACATTTAAGTCAATATTAGGATAATCTGTTTTTAATTTAATGCTATTATAAAAAGGTGATATATAAGTACCAATATATTGTAATGTTGCTACTATGCCTAATTTTTGTAGTTCTACATAATTTCTAGTTAGCCAAGATCTCAATGTTCTATCAATAGTTCTTTCTGTATCTATTGTAGCACCACTATAAACCCAAGTTATTTGTTCCTCATATATTTGACCATCTATGTTTATTTTCAATCCAAATTCATCTAAATCATTAAATATTATATTTAATTTTTTGATATTAGAATAGTTATTATTATATTCTAACGATAATTGTTCTTCTACTCCTATTATTTTTTCAAATACTTTATTAATAGTTCCTATTTTATTTGATAGATTCCCATTATGAAATTCTACATTTGCATAGTTAGAACTATATTTTAATTTAGCAATTAATCCATTTTCATAATATAAATCTATATTGAAATTAGAAAAATCATTCTTGAAATTTTCAGCAGCTAATATATATGTTGTTTTAGTATCTGTGACAAATTCTTGTTCAAAATATACTATATTAGTAGTTAAATATAATTGACCTTGTATATTTTCGGTAGTTAATACTTGAGATGTTTTAATATGAGATATATTTTCAGTCCAATAATTAATATCAGTTGGTGTAATTGATCCATTTTCAATATTTCCTATACTTTGTGTATAAGCTTGTATACATTCATATATTTTATTATCATATAAAACTTGTGAACTTAAGTTATAATATGTTAATTTATTAGTATCAAAGTTAGGTATATCTTCAATTGTAAGGAAATTAGTATTTAAGACTGAACCCATTATCTTAAATTCAGTTTTTGGTTTTAATATACTTGGAACTGATTTTTCAAATTTTATTATATTATTGTTGAGTTCTAAACCACCACTATAAATCATTGGTAAATCAGTTTTTAATTCTACTTTAATTATAAGATTATTTGTCAAAGTTGAATTAGTACTATATTCATAAAAAATATTATCAGAAAGTGAAGTGTTATTTACAGTAACTACTCCATCATTCAAATTAGAACCAATTATATTTAATTTCTTATTAATGTATAATTTATCATAAAAATTAGGTTCATTCCACTTAGATAAGCTTTGACTTAAATCTATATTTATATACTTATAAATACCCAAAGCATTAATACTTGATATTGTTTTATTTATATATGTACTCTCATAAATATATTGGTTACTATATGATGTTTCAAATGTGTTATTATCTTGATTAGTGATTATCATTATAGCATTTGATTTAGCTCCAACCACTATATATGATTGATTAGAAGATAATCCTAATAAGGGTTCGTTAAAAATTATAATACTTCCAATGGGAAATAAAGCATTAAAATTTACACCATATATCCATTTAGAATAGAAATTAGGATCTGTGTTAACTGGTTCAATCCTTTCTATTTTTAAGTTATTATAAGTAGATTGATAGAAATTGAAACCATATTCATTAAATAATTGGAATTTATTTAAGTTCAACATGCCTTCATATTCAAACGAGGGAACTTCTTCCAATACATATAACCCATTGGTTTTGTATATATCTGTTGAATTTTCAGGAAACATTAATGTTCCTTCATATCTATCATTTGAACTATAATTGAAATTTAAGTTGTCACCCTCTTTATTGAAGAATAATAATCTATTTAACATTCATTGAAATATTTTTTAATAATATATATATTAAATTAATAATTTCCTTTATTATATGAAAAAGCAGAGCTTTTAACTCTGCTTTTCTTATCGTAGTAACCAATCACCACATTTTATTTGATTGTATTGTTCTATATCATATTTGTATATGTAAATCCAACATTCAATTCCATGTGCAGTCCATATTTTTTCTCTTGAGTACTCTTCTCCTTCAAACTCATCTAATTCATCAAATATATTGGGATCAATCATATAAATATCACCATGTACTATACTTTCTTTATCTCTTTTCAATCCAGGATAAAAATCACTAACTTGATATATTTTACCATAAACAAATGTTCTATCACAATAAACACAATTTTTTAATAATTCAGCATAAGCATCTCTAAATGCACCATAAACAAAAATATACTCCATTCTATCTTTTTATTATTATATATTATTTTTTATTAATGTAATTTTCAGTATATGTCTTTGTTATTTCATCAAATTCTCGTAAAACACCATTCTTGAATGTTTCATTATCATATTTTTGCTTTAGTATATAATCTTTTATATACTCATTGAAATCTAAACTTGATGATATATCTACGTCTGATTCTAATATTAATTCTTCCTTTATATTTTCACCATCTATTAAATCTTCAGTAATATCATCTAAATATTCAATAGTAGCAAAATTACCATTTTCTAATATACCCTCTAATCTTCTACGTAATTTTCTATTTGATATTAATAGATTATTTGATATAATTAGATCAATATAGTTTTTTGAGTTTTTATATTGTTCTAAATTATTAACATCTTCTTCATTTTTAATGGTGAATTTCATAAAAATTGGTGATATTTTATTGGGTATAAAAACACTTTTATCAGTATTTGTATCTAAAACAGTGATTCCTTTTTGATCACCTATATCATTTCTATCCATTTGAAAAATTGAACCCACAAATTCAACATTTTTCATACTTGACCTTATATGTAAATGCCCTGAATATACTTTCTTAAAAACAGAAAATTCATTCACATCTATTTTATCTGGATTTTTTTGTGCAACTGATGTTAAGTGCATCTTAGCCCCATTTAAGTCAGAATGACAAAATAGATATTGACAATCTTTATTATCTTGTATATATTTTATTTGCTCTATTCTTTTATCTATATATGGCATCATTAAAATATTAATATTATTATATTTTATCTTAGTAATATCACTATAAATATAAACATTTGGTATATATCTAAATGGTCGCATTGTGTTAATATCACTTTTACTTTTAGACCAAAGATCGTGGTTTCCCACTATCATATGAAAGGGTGCAATTTTTGAAATTGTTTCTACTATATCTATAGCATAATTTAATATATCAATTGGTATAACATTTCTATTATCAAAGAAATCTCCTAATCCTACAATAATATCACCTTCTTTAACTTTGCTTTTTAATAATGGTATAAGAAAATCATTAAAATACTCTTTATGAACCTTATACCAATTCTCTAATTTATTTGGATATCCTAATGCTAGATGGACATCCCCTATCATGAAAATTTTACTCATTTATTAAATTATTTTTAATCAAATATTCCTTTATTAATGTTTCAATTAATTTAGATTGTTTAATCATTTTTTCTTCTACATGTTCCTCTAATATTTGGTATAAATTAGGATCCATTGTAAAAAATACTTTCTTTTTTTGTTTACTTTCTT
>JALOAD010000124.1 GCA_023228995.1 Candidatus Muiribacterium halophilum | reverse complement strand
TTTTTCACAAAATTGGTAAAAAATGATTTTTCAAGATTAATATATACATTATAATTAATAAAAACAAGAAAGAAAATTTTTATTAATATATAAAATATATAAAAATAATAAAAATAATATGGCAATTCCGCATTATACACAGTTAGGACAAGGGTTTGGTTCTGGTCCAAATGGTGGAGCAATAGACGAAGTAGTTTATAAGAATTTGTTTGAAATTACATTTGTTTTACCTGTAATTTTGCAAGCACAACAAAGAAACCCATTAATGCTTTTACAAAATGCATTGAATATAGATTTTAATTTAACAGAATTTGATGTTAAGAGTGTTCAACAAAGATTCAAATATTCTACAAGGGAGTTCTTAACCACACCAAATCAAACATCAGGTGATTTTACAATAAAATTCAATGTTAATGTTAATCAAGTTGGATCTATGGAAAATTGGAATACTATGAAAGCATGGTATGACCTTTTATTTAATAGTCAAAATGGTACATTACATTACAAAGCTGATATGGTTGGTACTGTTATTGTAAATCAACATGATAAAAAAGGTGTTGTTCTTCGTAGAGTGACTTTCCAAAATGTTCAATTGATGAAATTACAAGGTTATTCATTAGATTGGTCTAGTAATGATATAGTTGAATCTGTTGAATGTACTTTCAAATATGATTACTTCATTGATGAATATATTGATAACAATTTTACAATTGCACCACCAATTATTTCTGGTTATTAAAAAATTAAAAGTCCTATATTTTTATAGGACTTTTATTTTTTTAGAATTTAGGGATATTATTTGTCATATTACTTGCATTTTTCATAATTGAATTGGCATCAAAGTTAGGTAATTTTTGATCTTTTTCTTGTTTTTTCCTATCATTTTCTTCCTCTTCCACTATTTCATTTACAGTTTTAATATTTTCCTCAAACATCCAATACGGCCACTTATCCATTGATATTTCTTGTGTATGGAAATGTTTTTGTAATAGTAGTTTATTCTTTAATAAATGTGTCAAAGGCATCATGAATAACGAAAATAGCTGAGACTCCGTTGGGAAATTGCATTTCGGTGTGGACCTCTTCACCACACCCACAAGTTTTTTTAAGTTCACTTATACCAAATGTCATCATAGACACTGCACTATTAAGAAATTGAAAATCATCATTACTTAATTTTTCAAATTCTTTCAATTTAGCTTGTATTCCTTCATATGAAATTGAATTACTACCAACTAACATAAAAGGTATAATTTTCAAAAATGCCATATTAGGTGGTCTTTTCTCATTAGTTTCTTTAAGAATATAATCAGTAAAAGCTCTTTGAATACCTATATTAGGTGGTGTCATTTCATATGTATGTCCTGATTTAAGATTAAATATGAAAGATCTTGTAGAAGCACTAAAATATTTTTCTAATTTAGGATTAATATCATAAAATTTGAAATTATGTCTAAGTAATGGTATATTTACTTCTTCACCACATGAACATTTATGAGATACAGATAAATTATTACCAGCTTGGAAAGTTAATTCTCTTATACAAAATATTAAATATATTCTATCTTGATCCTTAATATCTAAGTAAGATCCCACTGAACCATCTGGGTATTTAATTCTTGCACAATTTTGTAATATGTTATTTATCTTTTCAATAACATCATAAAAATTTGATTCATCAACCATAGAATAAGCTTGAATTTCTTTTACAGAAGCTGCTCTTATCATAAATTTACTACCTTTAGGGTAAAAAATTCCACAAGGTAATTCATCTACATTATAATGAAAGAATTCTAAATCTTTTGTTAAAGTATTAACTTTAGAAGTAGATTCAGTTTTCTGTACTTCATTATTTTTTTGGTTATCAATAGAAGATAGATGTTTTTTTAAGTATTCTTCTTCATTTAGATTTTCTTTATCCATGTAATTTATTATTTTTTTCTCTATATTATTATATAAAATAAAAAAAGGAAGTTTAATTAAAAACTTCCTTTTTTAATATTGAGTTATTATTGTATCATAAAACCACCAGCTGAAATTGAGCCTGTTTTAAGTATAGTTATATTATTTACTATAATTGCCATACCCTTAACAATTTCACAATATACTGATAATACACCCATTTGATTATCAATTATTTCAGGAGTATTGTTTTCTTCATCCATCTTATTGAAGTAGTTATATAAACCATTTCTACTTACGAATGTTTCACAAATTGTATCAGCTCTATGTTTGATTTCTGCTCTAACATCAGGAGTGTTAAACTTCCATTGATAATCTAATAACATTGCAGATAATTCTCTTTCCAATTCAATAAGAACTTCTCTTGAATGTATAAATGATAGTGCTGAATCATATAAAATTTGTGCTGTATTTTCAGTTTCAATTACATTTCCTCTATTTCTTTTGAAAACTATTGGGTTCATTTGAGCCATATTTAAGTTTTCTATATCAGTAAGGGTAAATTGCATTTCAGTTCCTACAATATTAGTAACTCTACCATTTGTAACACCAGCAGCAATAGTCCATGGAGTTAAACCACTTATATTTGCAATGTGTTTTCTCATATATGTAGTAGCTACATAAGCAGCAGGAGGTACATCAATTGGTCTACCATTATCATTTATTTTTACATAAGGAGTAAAATATCCAACTGTAGTAGTACCTACACCCTCAGCAAAACTATATAAAAATGCTGGAGAACTTTCAGGATCACCACCCTTAGCTATAAATTCAGTACTAAGAACTCCATCAGCATCTACAAATGAAGGAGATGATGAGTTTTTGAAAGATTTCATAGATGGCATATTGATAAACCCGAATGTATCTAATCGATCACCACAAATATCTACTAATTGTTGTTTTGATCTTTCAGTTAAACCTAATCCAAATGAATCTATCAAATATCTAAAATCAATTCCATCTTTATTAGTGATAGCTTTGAATAAAGGTGTACCCTTTGCCACTAAGTTTAATATAGCATTTTGTCTTTCTTCTGTACCATTAGGCATAGATTCTTGTCTAATTCTAAATCCTTTTAGAGTGATAGCTTTGTAAGTATTAGCATAATTATCAACTGATAAATATCTAGTAGTTTGAAAATCAGGATTAGAAGTAGTTCCTAAGTTTGTTTTATTAATAGCAGAATCACAAGTAATCTCAGCTAATGTAGCATCACCAACATATTGTTTTTTAGATAAAATCCTAGTTAATCTTCTACCCACTTCATTTTCTTCTAATTGTTCAGTATCAACGTAAGCTGCAAGGAAATCTCCAACTTTTACCTCAGTATATCTACTAGCCTTTACTAATATTTTATTTGGAATTTCTATATAACCAGCTGGTGAAGCTTCAATTTCAACAGTTTGCTTGTAATTAGATTTAGCAGATTGAATTGATATAGTATTATATAAGTTGATATCTTTT
>JALOAD010000049.1 GCA_023228995.1 Candidatus Muiribacterium halophilum | reverse complement strand
ATTTATTAAAAAAGTATAATTTATTAAACAATAAGCATATTCCAAAAGAATACATGTTTAATTCAAAAAATATAAGATTGGCATTATTAGCAGGAATTGTTGATACAGATGGTTATGTTAAAGATAATTATATTTCAATAACACAAAAATCATATTTATTAATAAAAGATATTGAAGAATTATGTAATTCTCTAGGTTATAAAACTAAAGTAAAAAAGATTAAAAAAGGTCTAAAGAAAATAAATTTTGAAGGAACATATTGGAACATTTCAATATCTGGTAATAATTTACAAGAAATACCAATTAAAGTAAAGAGAAAAAACATTTTACATAAGAATAAAGAAAATAAAGATAAAAGTAGAACAGGTATAAAAATTGAATATTATGGTGTCGATGATTATTATGGATTTACATTAAAAGAAAATCCACTCTTTTTATTAAAAGACTATACTGTGACTCACAATTCAACTATTAAACAAGCCTTGGAATTATGTTTGTTCGGTAAAGTTCAAGGTAAATCTGGTAAAAGGTTAGCATTAAATAAACTACCAAATAGAAGAAATTTATCATTATATACAGGTGTTTACTTCAAGAATCAAGTTATGGATGATGTAGTTATGAAAAGATACATCAAACCTAATAATTTTGAGATGTTTGTTAATGAAGAACCTTATACCACCAGATTTAAAACAATGTCAGAGAAGGAAAGAGAAAAAATCATAGGTTATAATTTTGATGTATTCAAGTCTTTCATATCTCTTAACATGAATGATTTTAAGAATTTTATATCATTATCAAAGGATGATAAAGAAAATTTATTAAATAAGTTGTTCAACCTAAATGAATTAGATGTTTTGTATTCTATCGTCAAAGATTTAGATGACAGTAACCAAAAAATTATTAATGAGATAGATGATAAGATATATAGAAATGAACAGAATATATTAGAATATAGACAAACTATACAAAACATTAAAAATAAACAAGAGTTTTCCAAGGAAGAAAAAATGAAAGAAATAAAGGATGAAATTATGTCAAAGAAACCTTTATTTCAAGAATTACAAGATAAAATAAAAGTTTGTGAAACTGAAAAAGATGAACAATCAAAGAAAATGGTAAAACTAAATAAATTGAAGTCTGATAAAAATAGGGAGAAAACAAGATTAGAAGTTGAAGTTGAGAACATTGAAGAAAAGATAGAATTATATAACAATGGTACTTGTCCAACTTGTGAAACTAATCTTACAGGAGATGAACATAAGGAACATTTAGAAAAATTGGAAATTGATTTAGAAGAAAAGAATGAACTTATTGTTAGTTGTGATAAATATTTGAATAGATGTGTTTTAGAAGATACTAAAATCAGAAACAAATTTGATGATATTTACAAAAGGAAAACAGATTATCAGACAGAATTAACCGAACTTAAAACAGAACTTGGAACTCTTAACACACAATACAAAAATCTTAAAGAAGAAGTTGATAATGACTCTACAAAAACATTAGAAGATAAGATAGAAAAACTAAAAGAAGAAAATATTAAGAATAATGATTCTCTCACAGAATTAAATAAGAAATCAGAAAACTATGATAAACTTAAAGAAATGTTTTCTGTGGATGGTATAAGAAAGTCTATGATTAAAAACGCATTGGTTCCAATCAATGAATATCTATCTAATTTTTTAACTAAACTTAATTCAGAATACACTGCAGTATTGAATGAAGATTTTGATGCAACAGTTATGGAATTAAATGTTCTGGAAATAGATCCAGAAACTTTATCGAAAGGTGAAGATAAAAAAATTAATATTGCGATAGCGTTATCCTACCTAAAATTAGTTCTTGAGTTAAAACATTCCAATATAATGTTTCTTGATGAAATTTTTGATGGTGTTGATGTTGAAAACATTAATTTAACATTAGAGGTTTTAAGAGAAATTGCATTAGAACATAAAATAAACATAATAATCGTAAATCACGGAATGGAACAAATTGTTGATACTTCAATCTTCGACAAAATTATTAGAACAAAAAAAGACATTTTTTCTGATTTAGAAATACTTAATAACCAATAAGTTGTGGTTGAAAATCAACACATTAAATAAAAAATGATTTTTATTTTTAATATATAATATAGTATTAAAAAAATAGAAATTTATTTCAATGAATTTATCATATGTCTTATTAAACTCTGGGATTGAGAACACACTACAATTAATGGATCAATATGGCGTTAGCCTTGTTGCTCTTGTGTTTGTGGGATTTTTTGCTTGGTTCTTAGTAAAATTCATTTTGAAAAGGATGAAGGATCAAGAAAAAAAGATTGATACGTTGTTAGATAAACTTATATCGAAAGATCATGAAGAAAATCTAACTGAAGAAAAAATGGATAGGTTCGCAGTTAATGCCAACAGAGTTCAACAGTTAATTTATCACTTACTAAATGAATTTGATGCTGATAGAGTATCTGTTTATGAATACCATAACGGTGGTAAGACTATAACAGGAATTGATTTTAAGAAATGTTCTAATACTTATGAAGTAGTAGGATTAGGAATAGAAGAAAAATATAACGAACATCAAAATATACCAATATCTGTAAATTTTCTTTGGAATAAACTTTTAATGGATAGGAAACCAATATTTATTTCAGATATTTGTTCTTTAAAACAAACTGACCACACAATTTACCAAATGTTAAAATCACAAGGTATAAAATCTTACTACTCTAGATTAATAAAAGATTATAATGGTAAACCTATTGGGTTTATGACAATAAAATATTATAATGATAAAGTGGTTCTTGATGATGAACAATTAAAAATATTTAATGATACTACAATAAGTGTTGGTGGTTTAATAAATAAAGATTAACCATATGTTTTGCTTATATTGCATTATAATTATTATTTTGGGATTAACATTTTTCTACTTTAAGTTTCAAAGAAGAAATAGAGATTATATTCAAAAAATAGAAACATTATCGAAAGAAGTAGAAAACAAAGAAACAAGAAGATATAAAATAAAAATTAGAGCCTACCATAAATTCTTCATGGTTGTTCGACATATCTACACACATTTCAAACCAAATTCTGTGAGTGTTTATTTTTATAATAGAAAGAAAGAACTAAACACAATCTTGATGACATTTTTATATCAAATTAAAGATGATAAAGATGTTTTCACAGGTAAATTTAACAATATTCCTATAACAAATATTGGAACTATATCAAAATTAATAAATGGTAACAGTGTGATATTAATTGATGATATTGAAGATATTTGTGAATATGACAATGGATTATACGAATATTTGTTAAAACAAGGAATAAAAAGGCATTATTTTGTTAATATATACTGTAATTCATGTAACAAAATAAAAAATAAACCAATTGGATTTTTTGTACTAACATATAAAGATGATAAAAAAATACAGAAGGAAATTTTAATAGAAGAAACAAAACGAATTTCTTCTTCACTAATAGAAATTATAAGATGAATTTAATAACATATTTAATAATAAATAATAAAGAATAGAGTGATTTGCTTTAAGTGAGTCACTCTTTTTTTATATCTAAAAATAAAAAAGTAAAAATGAAAAACGTGAAAAACGACATGGAAAAAACTACAGTATTTGATTATTTAATTGAAGAAAAAATTTTAACAAGAAGTGAATTTAGAGATTTATTTTCAGTAAGAGCAATTAAACTCAATGATGAACTTTTATTTGATTCAAAGGAAGAAGTTAAAGAAGGCTCAAAAATAACTTTAGGTTTTAATGATATATTAGTCGTATAATTTTTTTTATTATAATGTTTGCTGTATATTTGTATTATAATTGTTCAACACTTAAAACTTAAAATAATGAAAGACGGAAAATACAAAGCTATAACAAACATTGAAGATATTAAAAATTTCGTATTTGGTGGAAACGCCACGATAACATTGGAGAGTACCAAAACTGGTAAACACTTCACTTTCAAAGTAAGAGTTGCTAAGAAAGATGATGACACTGATCCTTTTTTCGTATCTGTACTTAACGGTCCTGATAACTACGCTAACTATTCATATGTTGGTATTATAAATTCTGAAAGAGATTCTTTCAGATTAACTCAAAAAATCAAAAGTTGGTGCTGACGCTATCTCTTTCAAGGCGTTCAACTTCTTCTTCGCTAACTTGAAGAAAGGTAAAGTACCTGCTGACTTGAATATCTATCACTCTGGGAAATGTGGTCGTTGTGGTAGATTGCTCACACATCCAAATTCAATAATTACTGGTTTAGGTCCTGAGTGTTCAAAGAAGATTTGATGTAATACCCCTTATATTTTTTATCTTTATCGCAAAAACGACTAATACTACAAGCAGTTTTTGTGTCAAAAAATATTAATAATTCTTTGGATGTTCCTTTTATTATATATTTATCATTATCATAAATATAATATATCTTTTTAGGTTTATTGTTTATTGTTTGTCTTATTTTATCCTTTGTTTCTTCACTGTGTTTTTTACCATAAAATGGATTCTTCTCAGCAATTCTTTTGCTTGCATGTTCTGATAGTTTATTTCTTGTTTCCTCACTATGTTTTTTACCATAAAATGGATTTTTATCACCAGTCATCATTTTACTCATTTTCAACCTACATTCTTCACTATAAACTCTTTCTTTTTTTTCTTTAATAATCTTCTCTTTTGGATTATTTTTATAATATTCTTTTAATGATTTGCTTATTTTTACTTTTTGTTCATCTGTAATTATAGTCACTTTTCTACCTTCATTGTAAGCATTTTTTAATCCTTCACTAATTGATGCCTTATGTGAATCTGTTAATAACTTATCTTTATGTGATTCTGATATTTTTTCTTTTGTTTCTTCTGAATGATTCATACTTCCAGGTATGAAATTCTTCTTTCTTGTTTCAACGGCTCTTTTAATAGCATCTTCATCCATTCTATATGTTGTATCACCACCGTCAGTCAGATTAACCAATTTCTTATCATTATGAATAGTTATCCAATATTTTTCTTTTTCGTTAAGTTTATCTTCCAAACATTCTTCCAAACATTCTATTTTTAATTCATTTAATAAATTTAACCTTTCCAACTTTTTCATCCAATTAATTTTATATGGATTATGCCTCCTATCATATTTATGATCTCTTAACCTTTTATTTAGTGTTTGTATTGTTTGACCAATATATTTTATATCATTAGATATTGGACATATTAAAGCATATATAAAACCTTTTCTCATATTTCTATATATTAAATGGTGTTGGTCTAAAATGAGATTTTTAAGATAAAAAAAACCACTCAATGAGTGGCTTTTTCTTTTAAACTTCCGTTTTAGTTTCTTGATTTTTACCTATTTTTTGCTTTGTTTCCATGTGTTTATTTATTCCTAATAAAGTTAATTGGTGTGTTAATAAAGCACCAAAAACAATAAGTAATTCACCTGGTATCGGATTAGCAACACCTGAAATCACGATATAAATACCTACACCCATAAAGTATAAGCAAAACATTACAATCATTGCAAGAATAATATATGATGTTGTTCTTGTTGAACTTACACCACTATCCTTTTCACATGATTTTCTTACTATTTCCCAAAATTTTTTAAACATTTCTTTTTGATTATTTTTTAAATTATATTCTTAGTTATATATTAAAATTAAAAAATTAAAAAAAAATGATTTCCACTTTTCCACTTTTCCACTTTAATATATAAAATAAAAAATTATATGAAAAGTATAAAAATATCATCAAAAGTTCATAGTGAATTAAAAATACATTGTGTAAAAAATAAAATAACATTATCTAATTTTGTAGAAAAAATAATAAACAAAGAATTAAGAAAAACAATAAAAATAGATGATACTAATAAAAAAGATTAAAGTTAAAGTTCACACAAAAAATATTAAAATGATTCGTAATAAATATGATGAACAAGTAAAACTTGGAGATAATATCATTATTAATATTCAAGATTTGCCTAAAAATTCTCATGTTTTAGTTGATGTGAAATGTGATGTTTGTGGTAAAGAAAAAGTATTATCATATAAGGAATATAATCGTTCTATTTCTAATCAGAATTTTTATGCTTGTTCTTCAAAATGTTCTGTTGAAAAAAATAAAATAACAAATTTAGAAAAATATGGAGTAGAACATATATCACAATCTATAAACATTAAAAATAAGAAAAAAGAAAATAATTTGGATAAATATGGTGTTGAATATATATCACAATTAGAAAATGTTAAAGAAAAAATCAAAAAAACAAAAAACGAGAAATATGGTGATGAAAAATATAATAACAGAGAAAAATATTTTAATACTTGTTTAGAAAAATATAATAACAAAATTTTTGTTAAAAGTGATTATTTTAAAGAAAATGTTAAATATAAAAGTTATTATAAACAATCTTTTTTAGATAAAATAAAGGAAAAATATTTATTAAAATTCAATATAAATATTTTGGATTATATAGATGGATATTTTATTTGTGTTTGTGAGAAATCACATACATATAAAATCAGACCTGATATGTTATTAAAAAGATTAACAAAATATAAAACAGAGCCTTGCACAATATGTAATACAACCATATTAAATAGTGAAGTGGAAAAAGAACTCTTAATATTTATCAAAGAAAATTATAATGGTGAAATAATAACTTCTGATAGGAAAATATTAAATGGTAAAGAATTAGATATATATTTACCCGAATTAAAGTTAGCATTTGAATTTAATGGTATTTACTGGCATTCTGAATTATATAAAAATAAATATTATCATAAAAACAAAAGTGATTTGTGTGAAGAAAAAGGAATACAATTATTTCATGTATGGGAAGATGACTGGAAATATAAACAAAATATAGTCAAATCAATGATATTGAACAAATTATATAAAACAAAAAATAGAATATATGCAAGAAATTGTGAAATAAAAGAAATAACTGATAACAAATTGATTAGAAATTTCTTAGATGAAAATCATATTCAAGGATTTGTTGGTTCATCGATCAAAATAGGTCTTTATTATAATAATGAATTGGTTTCATTAATGACATTTAAAAAACGAAAAGATAAAATATACGAATTGAATAGATTTTGTAATAAAATAAATACAAATATTGTTGGTGGTGCTTCTAAACTTTTTAATTATATTAAAAAACAATTTAAAGAAATTATTTCATTTGCTGATAGAAGTTATAGTGATGGTAAATTATATGAAATTCTAAAATTCAATAAAAAAACACATTTAAATATATCATATTGGTATTTAATAGAAGATAGAAAAGTACATAAATTTAATTTTAGAAAAGAAGAGAAAAATAAAGAAAAATTAATAAAAATATTTGAACCAGGAAAAATAAAATATATCTGGTATAATAATTAAATTATATTTGGTTGCTTTTGTGCTATAAAGTTTTGATCATCATTAGTTTTAGCACTATAGATATATCTTTTATCATATTTTACTTTAATTCCAAAAGATTCCATAGCAACAAAAACGTCGCTCAAACACTCACCAAAAGCGCCACCAACTACAACTACACTTTTACCTTTCAATGAACTGAATAATTGAGCCATCTTTTCAGGAACATAAAACCAAGCATGATTATTTTTAACTCTAACAACATAAGAATTAACATCATCGAACTCAAATATGTCACCTTCTTTAGCATCTGGATATTTTTCATTAAGTTTTTTAACAGTTTCTTCTAACTCATCTGAAAATTTTGTACCAAACTTTTTAACAACCGCAAGTTTCTCATTTGGAAAAGTATATGATGGTTTTTTCTGACCTTCATTAGAATCCCAAATTTGATAAACAGTATGATAATTTTTACAATATTCAATTAATTGATCTACAAAACCTTTTGGTATAAAATCACCAAATTCTGTTTGCACATCAACAACCATTAATATACCATCACCTTTATTCTCTTTTATAAATTCTGTGTACTTTTTCATTAAAAACCTATTTTACTTTTCTTTGTTGGTTCTATATCAACATCTGGACCTTTCACTTGTAATTGGTCACCAACAATTATTAATCTTTCATTATCAATTTCATCTGAATACATTTCGGATATAGCATCAAGCACAACACCTATTAAAGATTGTAATTCATATTTAGAATATCCTTTCATACCAATCTCTAATTTATATACATCATATTGCATATAATCATTTTCTAAGGTGAAATCAAAATAATCTTCACCTATTTTATTATCAACAAGTATATCTTTAATATCTTCTCTTAACGAATCCGCATCAATATATTCAGTATCTACTAAAATATAAATTAAAAAACCATATTCATCAACAGGATCAGAATATCTGAAACCTATTGTTCTTCCTGGTCCACCATACTCATTAAGAAATTCATAAAATTTTGTTTTCATATAAATATTTTATTTTTATTATTTATATATTAAAAATTAAAATTAGAATTTTTTTGACCACATGGAATTTATATATAAATATAAAACAATATAAATAAATATGAAAATACAAAAAACTTTCACAATAGATAAAGAGATCATTAATGATTTTAACGAAATTTCTAAAAAAACATCATTAAACAAATCACTCTTTGTTGAAAATGCAATCAAAGATTATATCAAAAAATATAAAGAAAATAATGATAAAAAATAATAAAATAAAAATCAAAGTTTCTAATGTCACTTTAAGACATTATAGGGGCAAAAATTATAAATGTAATATCAAAGATATTATTGAGATTGATGTTAATGATTTACCAAAACAAAGTACTCAAATAATTGATGTTATTTGTGATGTATGTGGTTCAGAAAAACAAATACAATATAGAAAATATATTAATAATAAATCTAATAAAGGTTTTTATACTTGTTCTTTATCGTGCTCACAAGAAAAAATTAAACTTACTAAATTAGAAAATCATGGTGATTCTAATTTTTGTAATCCCGAGAAAAGAAAAGAAACTTGCGAAGAAAAATATAATAATCCAACATATAAAAACTCAGAAAAAAGAAAAGAAACAAATTTAGAAAAATATGGTGTTGAACATGTCATTATGAATAAAGAAATACAAGAAAAAAGAAAAGAAACTTGGTTAGAAAATTATGACGTTGATCATCCTATGAAAACAGATAATATTAAAGATAAAAAGAAAGAAACATCATTAAAAAATATAATGATTGCAACTATAATAATATTAATAAAACATTACAAACAATAAAGACAAAAAATCTAAAACACATATCTAATAAGTTTAATATTAATGCTGTAGATTATAATGATAAAAGATTTAAAATAATAAGTAATACTTGTGAACATACATATGAATCATATTATGATTTAATACATAAAAGAAATAAATATGGTACCACTCAATATGTTATTTGTAATCCAATAGGTACACAATATTCATATTCAGAAAAAAAATTATTAGATTTTATTAAAGAAAATTATGATGGTGAGATAGTTGAAAATTCAAGAAAAATTATTGCACCATATGAATTAGATATTTATTTACCAGAAATAAAATTGGCAATAGAATATAATGGTTTATATTGGCACTCTGAAACATATAGAGATAAAAAATATCACAAAATGAAATATAATATGTGTAAAGATAATAATATACAATTATTACAAATTTTTGATGATGATTGGATATATAAAAGTGATATAATTAAATCTATGATATTAAATAAATTTGGTAAAACAGATCATAAAATATTTGCTAGAAAAACAAAAGTTGAAATAATAACTGATGATGATACTAAAGCATTCTTAATTGAAAATCATATACAAGGCTACACAAGATCAACCATAAAATTAGGATTATATTTCATGGATGAATTAGTATCAGTTATGACTTTTATAAAAAGTGAAGAAAATTATGTGTTGAACCGTTTCGCTACAAAATTAAATAATAATGTTATTGGTGGCGCTTCCAAATTATTTAAGTATTTCATTAAAAATTATAAATACGAAAAAATAATATCATTTTCTAATAATTTATATTCTACTGGAGATTTATATTATATTTTAAATTTTAAAAAAAATAAAGATTTAAAAGAAGATTATTCATATATTGTTGATGGAAAAAGACAACACAAATTTAATTATAGAAAAGAAGAAAAATTAAAAAAAGTTAATTTACTAAAAATCTATGATGCTGGTAAAATAAAATTTATCTACTCATAAAGAACCAACCACTTTGAGTTTCACCTTTTATCTTTTCTTTTACCGCCTCAATTTTCTTTTCACCTTGCGAAATCATATCGCTTGCATTATATTGGAAGTTACCAGGCATATTGAAATTGAATCTACCAATCGCTTCACCTAATCTAACTTCTGATAAACCAATAACATAATCCTTAAATAATTGTAAGTCAAACAATTCTTCTTGTTCAATTCTTACATAAACATCAAAAACTAAATCAGTTGAACATTCGGTTAATAAATGTAATCTTTTATTTACGTGGTTGTAATCAAACTTCATCGTATTCTTAGTCATTCTATTAATCTCATCAGAAAAAGCCGAAATAACAGAACGATACACTGCTAAATCACCTGCTGTTGTAACAAATGATGTTAAGAATGGTTGATTAGTAACACCAAGATTTATACTTAAATGTGGTGCTTGAATACCAAGTCTAAATAATGAAGGATCATCTATTTTCACAATTCTAACAATCGCTTCTACTTCTTCAGGTAACACAAAATACTTAAATTTTGTATATTGTTCTGTGTTAAAACAATCTTTATCCATATAATAATACATTTTCATTACAGCGAACTGATAGTTCTTATAAAACCATTCCAATGCGTGTTCTTTAACGATACGATAAATCTCTGTATCAGGCAATACTTTTGGAAACAATCCACTCATCGTAAGATCAGATTGCACAATATCTATCAATTGTTCTATGGTTATTGCTGCCATATATTTATTTTCTTTTTATTTATATATTAATTTTTTTTATTTCTTTTTAGAAGATTCAATACCTAAACGATTTAATATATAAGTAAAAAAATAAAATATGTTATTAACAAAAGAAGTTGAAATTAAGATAAATAATAGATATGTTAAATATTATAAAGATAAAGGATATGATATTAGTGGTGGTGATATACTTTTGATAAAAGTTACGGATTTACCAGATAAAAGTCATGTTAATGTTGAATGTAAATGTGATAATTGTTCAGAAATAACGAAAATAAAATATTATAATTATATAAATAATATATCAAATGGAGGAAAATATTATTGTAAAAAATGTAAAAATATAAAAACAGAAAAGACAAATATTGAAAGATATGGTGTAAAAACAACATTATTAGAACCAAAAACACAAGAAAAAATTAAGAACACTATAAGGGATAAATATGGTGTAGAACATTATTCGCAGACAGAAGAGTTTAAAGAAAGAATAAAGAAAAACAATTTAGAAAAATATGGTGTAGATTCATATTTTCAAACAGAGAATATAAAAAAACAAAGATTTGATAAATATGGTGTTGAATATTATCCTCAAACAAATGAATTTAAAGAAAAGAAAAAAGAAACTTGTTTAGAAAAATATGGTGTAGAACATTATTCGCAGACAAAAGAATTTAAAGAAAGAATAAAGGAAAATATTATAAATAAATACAATGAAGAATATAATATAAAAATAATAAAAATAACCGATGATATACTTAAAATAAAATGTAATATTTGTAATGAAGAATATAATATACACAAATGGTTACTAAAGAATAGATTACATAAATATAAAATAAATCCTTGTATTATATGTAATCCAATAAATTCATATACATCTTCAGGTAAAGAAAACAAAATGATAGATTTCATAAAAGAAATTTATTCTGATGAAATTATTGAGAATGATAGAAAGATATTAAACGGTAAAGAAATAGATATTTATTTACCAGATTTAAATTTAGCTTTTGAATTCAATGGATTATGGTGGCACAATGAATTATATAAAGATAAAAATTATCATTTAGAAAAAACTGAAAAATGTTTAGATAAAGGAATTCATTTAAATCACATTTGGGAAGATGATTGGAATTTTAAGCAAGATATAGTTAGATCAATAATATTAAATAAAATTGGAAAAACAACAAATAAAATATTTGCAAGAAAATGTGTAATAAAAGAAATAACTGATAATAAGATAGTTAAAAAGTTCTTAAATGAAAATCATATTCAAGATAGTATAAATTCATCTGTGAAAATAGGATTATATTATAATGATGAGTTAGTTTCTTTAATGACTTTTGGTAAAAAAAGAAAAATTATGAATTCAACATCTAAGGAAGGTGAATATGAACTATTAAGGTTTTGTAATATTTTAAATACTAATGTCATCGGAGGTGCTAATAAATTATTCATTTATTTCATAAAAAAATATAATCCAAAAGAAATAATAACTTATGCGAATAGAAATTATTTTAAAGGTGATTTATATAAAACTTTGGGATTTGAGTATGTTTCAAAATCAGAACCAAATTATTACTATGTTATAGATGGAATTAGAAAACATCGTTTTGGATTTAGAAAAGATATTTTAGTTAAAGAAGGATATGATAAAAATATGACTGAACATGAAATAATGCTCAGTCGTAATATTTATAGAATTTATGATTCTGGGACTTTAAAATTTATTTATAAAACCATTCCAAGTTAATATATTATTATTTTCGAAAAGTTTTAATAATTCTGATTTTTTCATTGTATTATCATATTTTATATTTTTATTATCAAGATAATCAGTTATTTCTTTTTTTGTATTTTTTATAGTAGGTTTTTTGTTATCTCTTTTTTCTTTTGATTTTAAAGATGAATATCTAACACCAATCCAATTTTTAGGTAGTTTATTTCTTATGCTTATGAAATTATCATTTTTCATATCTGGACCATTCTTTAATCTTTTTTTGAAAGAATATTCTAATGAATTTAGAATTTTAATAAAATCTTCATTTGATATGTTTATATCTGAATTTAACATTTGGTATATCTCATTTTCTGTTTCTTTTGCAATTTTTCTTTTTTTATATTCTATCTTATTCCAAAGATACTTTTTTTCATCATTGTTTAACATAATATTTTATTTTTTTTTTGTGAATATTTCATTATTCTGTTTCGTTATTTTCTTCTATTTGTGTATTCGGATTATCCACAAATATAATTTTACCATCTTCTATTTCAATGTTGAAATTTGTGATAGTTCTTGACTTATCTTTTTCATTATAATATGTCATAAATATATCTTTATCTACACCACTTTCCTTAAAGAATTCATCAACTGTGGTTATAACCTTACCATCTTCAACTTGGACATTAGAATTATCATGATCCACTTTATCTGATTTATAAAGTAATAACCAATCTCTTATCTGATTAGCTAACTTATTACCATTATATTTAGTTGGGTTATAATCAGAAAATTTCATTATTTTATCTTCATCTATCTTACTAAATTCTTTATATCTTTGTACACTCATAATTAAAATGTTATATCTTGACCTCCTGGTATTTGACCAGTGTTTGAGGTATTGTATCCTTTCAACCATTTCTTTTTACTTGGTTGTTTGTTCTTAAATGTACCTATTGCTTTCAATTTATCTTCCATTGATTGATCTTGGTCACCACCAAAGTAATTATTAGCAGAAGTAACAATTTTAACTTTCTTATCTAATTCACCATTTTCACCTAACTTACCACTTCTAAATATACCACCTTTCATTTGACCATCTAGTAAACAATTAAACACATAACAATCATTTAATATTGTTCCTTCATGTACATTACAAGATTCAATTTTACTATTATAAACATCAGTATAAATAACTGTACAGTTTGTCAAGTGAGCGTTCTTAATCTCACAATTAACTATGTTACAATTAACAAAAGAACCACCATCAATATTACAATCAATTATATCAATCTTCTTAATATCAAAAATAGTCTTAAATGTAGCATCAACTAATTCTAATCTTTGTTCTTCTGTATTATAGTTTATGATACAATTGTTTAGATTATAAATATTTGTAATAATATCATATAACTCATTATATATTTGCTCATAATATGTTCTAAGAATAATTAAATCTGGATTCTGATCTACTTGTAAATCAATAGATGGAAACTCCGCAATAAAAGAATCTAATTTTGTAAAATTCTTAAATTGATTAATATTATCAGAAAGATAATTTTTCAATTCTTCCATATCTTCTTCATTCATTGGCTCACTAATACAAGTGTGAGTTAATTCTACGAAATAATCCATTAGATCAAGGATCTCTGCAGTTTTGTGTTCATAATCTTCTCCACCAATATATCTATACTCTACCCTACCATTGAAAACATTTAATAGATTGATACCATAATATTTAGTATCTGGTAATTCAAGTGAATTAACTAATAATTCTACTGCATTATTTGTAAAATCATATGACTTAAATGGTATAAGTTTCTTTACTGATTTAGCATAGAAATTATTTTCTCTTTCAGGGAAATATTTGTAAACGAAATTTTCATCTATATTAAGAATCAATTTCAATTTATTCAAATAGTCTAAAACGTGTGGAGTTTTCTCTTTATCAAAAGAGATATTTATGTGAATAGAACATTTATCATCTGTTCTAAATTCTGGTCTTTGTAATATTTTTAGTACTTTCAATAAGTATGTTTTTGCATTAACGTAAGGTATTGGTCCTGAAACCAATTCAATACCGTCATAGCCCATCGAAAGGTCAGGTTCAATTTTCCATTCTTTTTCTGTAGGTTCAAATGAACTATGATATACTCTGTATCCTGTTACTGTGACAGGTTTCAACTCTCTATTGAGTATTTCTAATAATTTATGATAAGGTCTATCTGTATAGAATTCAAATTCAAACCCCACAATAGCATTATTTAATATGTCGAATTTATTTATGTATTTGTCAGTAAATTTATCCACAAAAATATTATATTTTTTATTATATATTAATATTTGGTTTCCATTTTTTAATATATAACTCTATAACTATTAAAAAATCAGGGTCTATTATG
This sequence comes from Candidatus Muiribacterium halophilum, assembly GCA_023228995.1. GTDB lineage: Bacteria > Muiribacteriota > Muiribacteriia > Muiribacteriales > Muiribacteriaceae > JALOAD01. The sequence continues at coordinate 8,681 of JALOAD010000049.1, read as the reverse complement.
ATAACAGAAAAGAAATATGAAATTAAAACTAGTAAGAAAAATGAAAAATGGTTAATATCAAAAGGATATAAATTTAATACAGGAGAAACAATAACAATAAACACAAAGGATTTACCTAGGGGTTCTCATAAAATAATAATGGTTAAATGTGATGTCTGTAGTAATGAAAAAGAAATTAGTTTTCAAAAATATATTAAAAATATATCAAATGGTGGTTTTTATGCTTGTTCACCAAAATGTGCTCAAGATAAAGTAAAAGCTACAACAAAAGAAAAATATGGTAAAGAATATTATATACAAACAGAAGAATATAAAATTAGATATGAAAAAACATGCTTGGAAAAATATGGTGTAATTCATCATACAAAAAACGAAAATATTAAAGAAAAACAAAAAGAAACAATGTTGGAAAAATATGGTGTAGAACACTATACACAAACAGAAAAATATAAAGAAAATTATAAAAAACAAATGTTAGAAAAATATGGTGTAGAAAATTCATTTCAATCTGAAATCATTAAAGAAAAATCAAAACAAACAATGATTAAAAAATATGGTGTAGAATATTTCACACAATCAAATGAGTGGTTTCCTCATAGTGGTATAACAAGTATATCTAAAAATGAAAAAGAAATAGAAACATTCATAATCAAAAATTATAGCGATAAAGTAATTACATCTGATAGAAAAACAATAAAACCTTACGAGTTAGATATTCTTTTACCAAAATTAAATTTAACATTTGAATTTAATGGTTTATATTGGCATAATGAATTAAATAAGTTTAATAATTATCATAAAATGAAAACAGATTTGTGTTTAGAAAAAGGAATACAACTAATTCATATTTGGGAAGATGATTGGAATTATAAAAAAGAAATAGTTAAATCAATGATACTTAACAAATTAGGTAAAACTCCAAATAAAATTTTTGCTAGAAAAACAGTTATCAAAGAAATAACTGATAATAAATTGATTAAAGATTTTCTAAATAAAAATCATATTCAAGGGTTTATAGGTTCTTCAATAAAATTGGCTTTATTCTATGAAAATGAATTAGTTTCTCTAATGACGTTTGGCAAAAAAAGAAAAATGATGAATTCTAAATCAAAAGAAGGTGAATACGAATTATTAAGATTCTGTAATAAACTAAATACTAATGTTGTTGGTGGTGCTAGTAAATTATTTAAGCATTTTATTAAAAATTATAATTATAGTGAAATAACTACTTATGCAGACAGAAGCCATAGTCAAGGAAATTTATATGAGAAATTAGGATTTGAATTTATATCAATAACAAAACCAAATTACTATTATATTCTAAACAAAAAAAGACATCACCGTTTTAATTTTAGAAAAGATGTTTTAGTAAAAAATGGTTTTGACGAAAATAAATCAGAACATGAAATAATGTTAGAAAGAAAGATATATAGAATATATAATGTGGGTAATTTGAAGTACAGATTTAATATATAATTGTATGAAATACTTAAAAAGATTTAATGAAAATACGAACACATTAGACGAGACCAAAACAATATTAAAAAATGGTTTTGAGACTTTAATGTTTAATACTCACTTGGTTCAAGACCAAGTTAGACAAAATTTAGACGCATTTTTAGATGGTTTAGATACTGAAAAATTTGAAAGTAAATTTGGAAAAATTAAAAGTTTCTTAGGTGCAGGTGTTTTTGGTGCAGTTTTTCAATTAGATAATAACAAAGTTCTTAAAATAACTTTTGATTTCCACGAAGCACCTTTTTTATACCAATACTGTAAATTAGATAAAACACCAGGATTTGTTAAAGTAGATGATGTGTTTAAGATAAAGTTTGGAAACACAAACGCTTATATTGTTGTTAGAGATCCTGTTGAATTTACAAAAGCAACTGATGAAGAAATACAAAGAGCAAAAGATGCTATGTATAAGATTAGTCCAGTGTGGAGAGGAACACATGCAGGAAACTTTGGTAAACAGAATGGTGAAGTTGTGTTGTATGATGGTTTTTGTAAAAAAGCACAAGTTGATGAATCAAAAATACCATTTTTAGAATTATGAAACACTTAAAGAAATTTGAAGAATACGATGAAAATAATACTTATCAAGGTGATTACTTAAATGCGCCTGATGAAGTTGTGGCGGATGTTAGAAATAAATTAAGTCCAATGACAAATTTAATTAGTATGATTGAATTTGGCGCTGATAAAGAATATATTGAAAAACTTTTACCACAAGTTAAATTGAGTATAAATTATTTAGCAAAAAGAAAAGTATATTAAAATTATGAATATAGAGAAGAAATATATCTTTAATAAAGATGGTGATGATAAATGGACAATGAATGTTGAAGGTAAACCTGAAATATTCGGAGTTATAGAAAAAGAATACACAAAAACAAAATCAAAATCTGTTTTTAGTATTAAATATTATTGGAAAAAAGTATTGCAAGAAAAGGCATACGCTGACACTATTGATGAAGCAAAATCAAAATTAATAGATATATTAGGTAAAGTACAGAAACAAGTCAGACATATGGAAACGACATTTGAGTCTTTTTTAGGAAATAATTTATGATACAATGAAACACCTGAAATCATATGAAAATTATTCAGTAGAAAAATTATACCATTATACAACCTTAGAAAATGCTATAAAGATTCTTGATAGTGGCGAAATAAAAGTAAAAGAAATGAATATTATCAATAAGTATTCTTCTTCTGACTTGATAGCCAATGATTATGGTTATATTTCATTCACAACAAACGATGATGAAGATTCTATCGCATTCGATATACCAAAAGATATTAGATTCATATTAGATAAAGAAATAATTGAAAATGAATATGAATTAGAACCATTTTCATTTGATAGTGAGCAAGAAATAGATTATGAGGAAAGATATGGTGAACTATCTGATTTGGATAAAGCTAATATGGATTGGTATGGTAATGAAGAAGAATTAAGATCCTACAAAAACATTCCTATAAAGTATATTGAAACTGTAGAAATCTTCTACGGTGGTGACACTAAATTAATTGAAGAATTAAAGAAAAAATGTGATAAATTAAATATCAATTTTGTTATGTAATATTTTTTATTCTCTGGGTTTTGCTGTATATTTGTATTAACAAATTAACAAACACTTAAAACTCTCGAATATGAATTATATAGCAACTACAAAAGCAATCAAAGGATACAAAACTTCTAAATTAGCCGCAAGTGAAACTAATGACTGTGTAGTAAGAGCAATCGCTTCAGCTTTCGATATTACATATAACCAATCTCACAAATTATGTGCTGAAAAAATGAACCGTAGAAACCGTAAAGGTGTTTTGACTTTTTATTTTCACGGTTTCTTATCACAATCAGAAATTTTAGGCAAATCAGTAAAAGAAATTACTATGGAGCCTGTTAAAGTTGAAAGTACAAGAACAGATAGATATTGGGGAGACAAATATACAGTGACAAAAACATTAAACCTTTACACCAAAAGAGGTTCTAAATATTCTGCTATGACTGTTGGTTCTTTCGTTAAGCAGTTTCCAAAAGGTACATACATTCTTTCAGTTAAAGGTCACACTTTCACTGTAAAAGATTCAGAAATCATAGGTAACTACTATGATTTTAGAGCAAAAAAAGTTAGAGTTGAAAAAGCTTTCAAAATCAACTAATCAATATAAGTTATTATAGCTGAACAAATACCGTCCTTGTGGCGGTATTTTTTTATTTCTAAAAGGTCGGAATATTCAGAATTGTATATATCTTGTTTGATATAATCTACTGCTCTGTTACAAAGAAAAAAGACTTCGACATACTCTCGCATGTTATCGAAGTCTTCAATTTTATATAAGTTTCTTTTAAATCCTGCATCAAATAGATACAGGCGAACATCATTAACTAGTGTCGTGCTTGTATCTATGAGCGTATTCATTTTTATTATATTACATTTTTAATAGTTTCTTCTGGGTTTGATGTATCATAAACACTAAATATAATGTCTTTATAAACATCTGACATCTCACCAAAGTATTCTTTTACTCTATTTACTGTCCTTACATCATCATCTGAAAATCCTAATCTTACCTGAGCACCAACTTTTTTACCATAAGTATCAATTCTATCCATAAATTCATTAAGTGCCGCTTTCTTTCCTTCTTCAGGGCTTAATACAGAACCACCATATTTTTCTGCGAATGTTGGTGAAGATACACCAACGAAATCACACTTATCAAGATATGCTGAAAGTAAAGTACCAAAACTAATTTCTCTCATTATATCAAAATTCTGAACAAATAAGTCTTGAAATGCTGTTAAATTAGCCGCCATTTCATCTCTTTGTTCTTGTGTCATTACATTATCAATGATATATTGAACACCTGCTCGTATAGTGTCTGGTTCGTGACCTCTTGCCGTTATAATAGCGAAAATAGATCCATTCATTAAACACTTAATAAAATCGTCCCAACTTGGTCCAAATGCCTTAGTTTCGATTGCCTTTTTCATATCATCAAGAAAAGCGTTTTGACCTCTCGGTCCATAATCTCTAAATTCTAAATATGCTTCTTGTCCCTCTTGAAAATTAGGTGATTTCTCGAAATTACCTAACTTAGATAAATCTGTTAGAGGTCTCCAATTTTCTTTATCTGTTCTAACTTTTGCAAATTTCTCAGTAGAAACATCTTCTAAAACCCATTCACCATTAACCAAATGTTCCATATGAATAACTGTTGGCATAATTAATAAATTATCATCTATATCAAAAGCGTAGTAACGCATTATAGGTCTATTTTTTCTCTCCAATAAAAAATCATTATATTTTTTTAATCTCATAACAATAAATTTCATTTCTTTTATATATTAAATATTTTAGTAAAATAATTTAATATATAATATGGTGATATTATAAATATTGATGTTAATGATTTAAGTGAAAATAGTACAGCTAATGTAATAGCAATATGTAAATTTTGTGGAATTGAAAAGAATATAAAATATCAGAATTATAGAATACAATGTGAAAAAGGTGGATATTATTGTTGCAGTTCTTGTGGTAAGATAAAACAAAAAGAAATGATGGAAAAGAATGGTAGTACATATTATTTAAGTAATCCTGAATATAAAAAAGAAATGATTAAAAAATATGGTGTTGATAATCCGTCAAAATTAAAAGAAATTAAAGAAAAAAGGAGTGAAAGGTTAAAAGATACAGAATATCAGAAAAAAATGTTGGATGGTGTTTTAGAAAAATACGGTATAGATAATATATCCAAACTCGAAGAAATAAAAGAAAAGAAAAAAAGTACATGTTTAGAAAATTATGGTGTTGAAAACCCAATGCAAAATGAAGCCATATTTATAAAATCTCAAAAATCTGGTAAAAAAATAAAACAACACACTGAAACAGGTTTGTATTATAGAGGAACATATGAAAAAGATTTTTTAGATTTTTGTTACGAGCATGATATTTTAATCAGCAAAGGAAAAACAATAAAATATAAGAAAAACAATAAAAATAAAGTGTATTATTCTGATTTCTTTATAGATAAATATAACCTAATAATAGAAATAAAATCAAGTTATTATTATGAAAAATATAAAGAATTGAATATTCTTAAAAAAAGAGAAACTATTAAACAAGGATATATGTATATTATGATTATTGATAAAGAATATGAAGAAATAAAAAAACTCCTAAATATTTAGGAGTTTTCATATCTATTTAATTATTTTTAATATGTACTATCACCACCATCAATATTATTCAGTTTATCTACTGAACCATATCCCATACCAAATCTTGTAACACCAAGACCTTCATATGTTTTAATATCTTCTAATGTTCTTACACCACCTGATGCTTTAATTTCCATATCTGAACCATTAAACCAGCCAAAACCACTAATTGTATCCGCCATAACTTTAACTTTATCTGGTTCAGCACCAACATCTACTTTACCTGTTGATGTTTTAATAAAGTCTGCACCTGCTTCAAGACAAATATCTATTGCTACTTTAGTTTGTTTTTCTGTTAGTAATCCACTCTCAACGATAACTTTAAGAATAGCACCATTTTCGTGTGCAATCTCTGTTAAAGCACGAACTTCTTCAACCAATTCTTCATATATATCTAATGGTAAAGAGGTGTTAAGTCTTCCTCACCTTCAATCCAATTATCTTTCAACTTTTGATAATTTAGAACCATATCAACATCAGTCACAAGACCAGCAATAGACTTGGTTTCAGTAATTTTTTCTTCGGAAATTCAGGGTTGAAATCTGGATTTTCATCTTTACCAATAAACGCTTCGTATGTTTTTAATACTTTCATTTCTTTATTTTTAATTTTTATTAGATGGATGATTTTTAATTGCATCCAACAAAGCAAATAATTCTTCTTTTGTTCTTACTATCTTTGTAATAGATGGTATTAACCAAGGAGATATGTCTTTCATTGTCCAAGCATCATTTAACCAAATAAATAAGTTAAGGTTTCTATATGCTGTTAATTCGATTTCACCGTATGTTCCACCACCTGCACCTGCATTTAGTGAAACTAAATTTGTATCACACGCTTGTATGATTAATCTATCTGGTCTGTTAATTGCAGTGTTTGTGATTTTTGACCAATCAACCCATTTTGCTTCTTCTTCACTACCTGGCTCAATATCATCAAATTCACCTTCTCTCCACATTCTATGATATTCTGCCCAGTTAGGATCTTCTCTAACCAACTCATTCCTCATAGGGTTGAAAATTAAAGGTTTATTATAATTTGATTTGTTTAATTTGCCTGTTCTACCAAGTTCGGCAATTTCTGAATCATAAACTATATTTTTAGAACCAAAGAAATCTTCAACTTCTTCTCTCCATTCTTTTGATTCACTATCAGGTTTAGTCTTATCAATACCACCACCTAAATAAATACCACTAACAGAATTAACTCTTAATGCGTCAGGAGATAAATCAGTTGGATCTAATATTGTTAATAATTCAATCTTCTTATCAATTTCTTTTTCATTTAGATTGATAATGAAGTCTAATGCTTTCTTTGATAAGAAATTCTTGAATTTAGAAAAAAGACTACCAAGACCTTCATTAGTTTTTTCGTCTTTAATGTCTTCTAATTCTTCTTTTAATTCTTTTCTAACTTCATACGGAAGATTAATTATTTGATTTAATAATTCTTCATCTTCTCTTGTACTTTCGTTAATAAAATTCAAATATTTTTTCATATTTAATCTTTTTTTGTTTCACCACCATTTTTATAGAAGTTATGTATATCAGTTAAATATATATCTACTTTTGAGATGTGATCTTTAACCCAATCCTCAAATTCAGTTTCATCATTGAATTTTTCTTCTAAATATTGAGCAGACCTTAATATATTTTGTATATTTGATTTAGTCATATATTCACCATCTTGTGATTCATTTATTTCACTAAATTTCTTAATCTCTATGCTTTCTTGTTTTGTGTGGAAATTCCATTGTGCTGGAGTCATTTCTCTATCACTTGTTAATGATTTAGCACCTTTGACTTTTTGCCATTGTTTATCAGAACCGAAACCTTTTATTTTACCAACATCTTCTCCAAGTTCTTTAAGCCTTGCAATAATCGCTGGTTTAGCATCATATGATGCTGTGTGTAATTTAGCATATAATTCTGCAATTTCTATCTGTTTCGGATCCATCTTAAAACCAGACTTGAATTTATTTGCTGGTATTACTTTAGTTTGACCATCGTTATCTACACCACCCATCAAATCAACATACCAATCTGAAAAATCTTCACCAGTGGCTTCACTTAATTCGTCTATAATTTTCTTATAATCTTCATCTGAAATATCGTCTGGTCTCCAAAAAGATATGATTTTAACAGGTTCACCGTGACCATTTTCATAAAATAATCTACCTTTATGTACTAAATTATCATATGAAAATTTACCACCATTGCCAGATATAAATGGACAATCATCACTATGTCCTTCTTCCCAATCACCAAGCCACAATTCATCCATCACCAATTTATTATTATCATCTCTTACGGTAAATGATATACCATTAACGTTTTCTTCTTTTGGTGACCAAGCAAAAGGTCTTGCCGCTTTATTATCACGATAATCAACATATACTACATGACCTTTGTCTTTCGACATCACTCTAACATTATCAGGAGTTTCATTGAGTTTGTAATGACTAAACTTCTTTATTTTCATAGAAATTTTTTTCAATTTCTATTATATATAAAAAATGAAAATTTAAAAATTAAAAAAGAGATTAAATATACTTAATCTCTTTGATTTTATTCTCTATTTTCTTGATAAAAGTGTTTCTTTCATACTCATCTTGAATATCCAGATTATCAACATTCATAACGATTTTAGGTGAAACTACATATTCATTGAACCAAGTTTCATATTTTTCATTTAATCTATACCAATAATCATGAGGTACTTCACTTTCTTCTCCACGGTTTCTTTTGTTTATTCTTTCGATTGCTACTTCTGGACTACACTGAAGATATATTAATGAACTACACACAAACTAAAGATTTGGTGTTTCCAACCTAAATTAAGGTTTTCTCTTTAAACGCTTCATCGCCTGTGCTTTCCAAAGAAAGTCTTATTTTGGCTCTGCGTTTGTAATCGGAAGTCCCTCCCGATATATCTTTTCTACATCCTT
>JALOAD010000119.1 GCA_023228995.1 Candidatus Muiribacterium halophilum | reverse complement strand
AACTTTTTAATCATTTTATTTCTTCCTTTTCTTCATTACACCAAAACTAAAAATATAAGCTATAAATCTATAAGTTAAATAAAAAATCATAAATATAACAAAAATTGACAAACCAAAAACTAACAATTGCAATAAATTAGCTTCAACGAAAATAGTATCAATACTATAATCTGTTAAATCTAAACCAATTAAATTAACTAAAAAACTATTATAAGCTGTGAATAGATCTCTGAAAAATTCAACAAATAACTCAAAAATATCAAACATTACTCTTCATCTTCACTTTCATTATTAGATCGCTTCTTAATAATAATATATGGAATAATAAAACTTAACATAGTTCCAACAACAAGACCTAGAAACATACCACCTAAAAACATAATCTTTCCTTTCTTTAAATTAGAAAAAAAAGAGCGTAATTAACGCTCTATTTCTTCAACAACCTAGTAAGCCAACCAAGCGCTAAACTTACAAAACCAACAGCTAGAGCGAATAACATTAAGATACCATAAAAAGTAAAACCAGTTGTTTCATCATAAAAAATAGGTATCACTCCAGCAAATGCGTCGACAATAAAACTAACAATAGCAGTAATCCATTCCGCAACAGTAGATGTAAAATCTTCAATAATTCCAGCTAACATTAACTGCGCACTCAATAATAATCTAAACACTAATCAATCAACTCCTTTCTTTATTTTTCCGAATAATACTGATCTAAAACTAATTTTGCTGTGTTGTCATCGGGTTTCATTTTAATTTTAATACCATTAATTTCAACAAAATAACTGTAATATTTAACTATCTCTCCAGATTTCGATACAAATTCCCGTGCATCACGCATTAAAATTAACGTTTTTTTCATTATTAATCTCCTTTCGGCGTTTAGTCGCCACCTTTATAATTTCACTAATATAATAACACATTAAAAACAGTATTGCAACTTTTTTTTAATTTATTAAAAATTATCAATTTTAATCAATACCTTTTTAACATATTTAGATTCAAAAACTTCTATATCAGCATTTTTCAAAATATTAACCACCGTATCATCACTATAATCTAACTTTGAAACTTCATTTTCTCTAATCAAATTTCTAGAAGTAAAATACATCTTTTTATTAATATCAATTAACTGATCTTCACCTTTATTAAGATATTTTGATAAATAATTACTAATCTTATCAATATTAAAATCATTAATTTCAATTACATTCTCTTTATGCGTTCTACCATTTCCCCAAATATGATATATCTCTAATGGATCCATATTATATATTTCTTCATTTAAATATAAAATATGATAATGAATTACTCCATCTCTGTTTCTATTCTGCAATTCCATAAAAGCAATATACTTCAAATCTTTAACTCTTCTTTTTAAACGCTCATTATATAATCTAAAATAATGTTGTGCTAAATCATAATCAAACACCTCATCAGCAAAAGTTAAAGTTACTAAACTAGCATACTCATTAATATTCAATGCTATTAACATTTTTGCATTTTTCCTAGCCCTAGATAGCGATGACAATAATTTAACTTCATTCTTATTTTGATTAACCAAAATAACACGACCATTAAATATAACATACTCTATATAATCATCTTTCACAACAACATTAATACTAGAACTTAATTTCTTTAATTTTAACATTCCAAATCTCCTAACACGTATTAAGTGTTAACTATAATAAATAGGAGTTAACACTTTCAAATTATTATAATCTCTCTTTTACTCAAACATTTAAGTTAACTTCAAAACTTCAATTTCACAAAATATCATTTTTTCCGTTAACTAATTAACAGCTACAAAACAACTTAATTTTTGTGTGTTTATAATTAATAAGAAATTTCTAAATATTAATTTTTATTTTTTTTTTCTTTTTTTTTTTTGCCTTCGGCGACCCTATCGGGAATGCCACACAATAATACGTAGTTTTGCTTACGCTTTTTTACTCAACGACTCCACTATATAATCGTTCCAGTCGATACGATTGCCTTTATTTAATTAATTAAAAAAGGGCTATTATAATAATTCTAATTCCCGTTTAATATTTCTAATTGTAATATCACACTGATCTACTTTCATTCTTGCATAATCTCGTAACTTAATATATGCAGCATCAATAGATGTTAATTTATGATATTTAATAACATCTCTAATATAACCTAATCTAGCTCTCTCAATTAATTCTAAATCTAATTCTAACTCATCTTTACTAACATCATAATAATCTAATAATGGATCATCATAATAATAATCTAATTTCATAATATATCTCCTTATAAATAAGCCCCCGAACCCCGCATAAATGCATAGTTTCGGGGGCTTTAATAAAACTTATTAAAGCTATAACACTGGAACGAATAGCTTAACTAAATAAAAAACCATTAATGTTAATATGAAAGTTCCAGAAAAAATTGTAATAAATCTAAACTCAAAACTTCCCAAAGTCTTATTGAAAGCTAATACTAACCAATCAATAATATTCAAACTAATCTTAACCCCACCAACTTCAATAATAGCAGGTGATGATGTATATGGTATTGATAATGATCGTTTTTGAATGAAAAAAGTCCAAAGCTTATCAGTAAACTTTAAAATTGAAATTATAAAATCCCATAATAATTGACCTAAATTATCAAACTTATAAATATCAGTATCTGTTAAAAACATATATTATCACTTCCTTTTATTTTTTCTACGCCTATCTCTATCTTTAGCTCTAGTTCTACTATAACTCTCACCAGCTCTTATATTGAAAGTTGCAACACCAATGATAAAAGATAATAAACCTAATATCAATGGAAAACCCATAATCATTCCTAATGTTAAATTGGGAAACAATTCAATAGATAATATTTGGAAAGTTGATAACCAAGCCCCAAAAATTACATTCCAAGCAATAGTATTTTCGCTTCCGCCTAAATTATAAGCATCAGTTCCCGATATATATTCACCATATGATAGATAACCATAATATTCTTTCGCATCTTCAAAACCAAGATCATAAAAATCTTGATTAGCATTATTTTCACCAAAACTAACACCTCTATCAAATTCTGAATTAATTTTCCAAGCATAATACTCATTCATATCTCTTCCATAAAACTCAATTGCCTCTCTATTAGTAATATATTCACGACTCATTTTACTTATATTATCACCAGCATTAGCAACTAAAAAACTTAAAGCATAACCAGCACTATAAGCATTTTTAAAACCAACAATAACATCATAATTATTAGCCATTGACAACTCAACATAAGAAATATCACGTAATTTAAAAACGCCATATTCTATATAATCTGTATAACTTGTTTTTTGATTGCCATCTAATAAAGGAAAACTTATAAGTTGCTGATACCTATCAAAAAAATAAACCCACTCTTGATTAATATGTAACCTATAAGTAACATAAGAATTAGTTCCTAATGCATACTCCACATTTTCAAAATAATAATCAATAAAATCTGGCAAACTCAAATCAATAGAATTCCCCCATTCATCTTTAAAAAATGGACTATAGAAAACAAGATCATAATAATATTGTTCATTACTGAAATACAACGGTCTACTATAATCAAAACCATAATCATTATAATCTTTTAATGGCTTATAATAATAAGCATCAATTTTACTAACATTTAAAAACGGAACAAATACAATAGCTAAAATACTTAAAAAAACTAAAAATCTCTTCATAAATTAAATCACTCCTTTATATATACTAATATCAACAGTTCTAGTAGATATATCACCCTCCATAGCAAACTGCAATGATAATACTTGCGTATCATCTAATAGATACATTTTTCCCTCATTAACAATTAAAAACAAAGACAAATTATCATAATTCGGAAATGATATAACACTATTAGGAACACCATTAATTACAATAATAAAATTATGATTAATATCTACTTGATCAAAAAATAACACATAAAAACCTATAAAATCTTTAGACTTATCAAAACTAACTAGTTGACCATCATTTTGAACAATAATTAAATCTAAAAAATCAAAAGAAAAATCACTCACTTCTTGCTCAATAATTATATCACCAATACTTATCTCTTGCTCAGTTTGAGGAAATAAAAAACCAAACATCAACAAAAACATAAAAATAAACAAAAAAGTAATACTTAATTTGATAACAAAACCTTTAAAATTATTCTCCTTTTTCAACTACATACTCCTTTCCGAAAAACACCTTATGAAAATATCTAGTATCATAAACAATATTTCTTTTATTCATAAAAACTGAACGTTCAACAATTACACCATATT
>JALOAD010000140.1 GCA_023228995.1 Candidatus Muiribacterium halophilum | reverse complement strand
TCAGGCTGTACTGTTTCAGGCTGTACTGTTTCAGGCTGTACTGTTTCAGGCTGTACTGTTTCAGGCTGTACTGTTTCAGGCTGTACTGTTTCAGGCTGTACTGTTTCAGGCTGTACTGTTTCAGGCTGTACTGTTTCAGGCTGAACAGTTGGAACCGTCCAAACAATATTACGTTTTTTTGCGGCACGCGTTGCGGCTTCTTGTACACTTTTAAGCCACGCGTTCCATGTTTCATCGGTAACTTTCGGCAACAATAACTTCGCTTGTCGTACTGTTTCAAGATATGAGTCATAAGACTCGCCGATGTTGTTTGTTTTCTTATTGAAGTTTGATTTAAGACAATGTACAGTACTTGTGGCAAAAATTTTGCCTTGAAGCTCGGCCGTAAAATCAATATTCAAAGCAGCTACAGCCGCTCGGAATGCCGTTATTGCGTAGTCTTCGGGAGCGTTGCTCAGTACTTGAGGACGACACGCAACAAAGATAGATTTAAGTACTGACTCGGCGGTACTAAGCTTGCCTGATGTACTGCTTTTTGTTGCTAGTCTTTGCAATAGTTCAATTTCTCTTATTTTTGAGTCTCTTAGTTGTGCTAATAGTTCTTTCATTGTTGCAGTTTGTGCAGTTTCAATTTGCTCGGCGAGCTGAATAATCTCACTGTTCAGTTTGTCGATAGTAGTAGTAGTAGTAGTAGTCATTGGGAACCCTCCGAAAAATTTAATTTAAACTACGTTAAACCGTAGTATAATATTATCTTAACATATTTTTAAAAGTTTGTCAAGCTTTTTTTAAACAATTTTTAAAATAGTTTTTAATACTACCGTAAAACCGCGTACAGTGCGGGTTTTAAGCTTTAAAGTTTTTTTACTGTATGCTAATATTATATCATAGGATATTATATATATAGTGTACTCATTTCGCTGCCACACTATAAAACGCAAATAATGCAGGATCGTACTCATTTCGCCGATCTAGTATAAAACGCAAATAATGCAGGATCGTACTCATTTCGCAGCTATATTATAAGTCGCAAATAATGCACACTCGTACTCATTTCGCAGCTATATTATAAATCACTATTGTACGCATATGCACTTACTGAAATGCGTACTATATAAGTCGCTAATATACGGATGCTCACTTACTGAAATGCGTACTATATAAGTCGCTAATGTACTGAACCTCACTTACTGAAATGCGTACTATATAAGTCGCTAATGTACTGAACCTCACTTACTAAATGCGTACATAAAAAAACGCTCTGAGCGTACTCAGAGCGTTTAGTACTACTTCACTGAATATACGCTTCCTTACGGAAGCGTACACCTATATTCGGACGCATCACCGCCAATGACGGCATTACCGCCAATGACGGCATCGCCTCGTACGAAAGCATCGCCTTCTAGAATGGCATTACCATGTACGCGAGAGTAATTACACACGATCGCATTACCTCGTATCATTGCCTTACCTGACACTACGGCAGAATCGTTTAGTACTGCCCCTCCTTCTACTATTGCATTCCCGTTTACTCGTACACTTCCATATATGATGGTACGACCGCGTACAATGGCGTACCCACTCACACACGAAGACCCGCGTACACACGCGGAGCCACGTACACACGCATTCCCGCCAATGATTGCATTACCGTGTACTACTGCACGGTCGCTTACTCGCGCATTCCCATGTACCTTAGCGTCTCCCCATAAGTACGCATGCCCACTGACATGGGCATTCCCGGTGACGCGTACGTTGTCTTCGACGTACACATCACCGGTAATGACTGCATTACCGCCAATGATGGCATTATCCCGTACTGTTGCACGTCCTTCTATTACGGCGTGCCCTTCGATTACGGCGTTGTCTTCTATTACAGCGCCACCTCGTACGGTTGCGCCGCTGCGTACAACGACATTCCCTGTAATGATGGCCCCGTCGTACACTCTGGCACCATTACATATTCTAACATTACCGCTTATTCGTACATCGTCTCCGACGTACGCGCCGGATTCTATGTGCGCTCCTATTATAATGCATTCCTCAGACACGTACGCCCCATCCTCTATTCTTGCGATGGGATGTACTCTATCATTCTTATCGATTGTGAATCCACATTTGTTGAAGTACTCGTCATTAGCATCTATGGTTATTCCGCATTTTTCAAATAATGCGGCATCCATTACGATGTCGCCGTCTTCATTATAAGTGAGGCCATTAGCAGTAGTTTCATTCGTGTTGGTGTTAGTAGTTTGCATTTCTGTAATCTCCATTTCGTTTTCGTTCATTCCGTTGTTGAGTACTGTTGTGTTGTTGTTCATTGTTGCGGTATTAGCCATGATGTTAAAAATCTCCATTAGAATCAAAATATTATAGTATTAAAACATACTACAATAACATGGTAACATATTTTTAAAAACTTGTAAAGTTTTTTTTAAACAATTTTTTAAATAAATTTTAACACTATATACTATAGTATAGTATAGTATACTATAAAGTACGTATTGCATTTCATTACTATATATATGACGGCGATAAAATTATTTCAATTCATTAATATATATATAATGCACGATCGTACACATTTCATTCAGTATATAAATCACTAATATACGCAGCCACACTTACTGAATTATACTATATATAAGTCGCTAATATACGCGTACGCACTTACTGAATTATACTATATATAAGTCGCTAATATACGC
>JALOAD010000048.1 GCA_023228995.1 Candidatus Muiribacterium halophilum | reverse complement strand
AATAATAAAAAATTATATCAGAATATAAAAAAAATTCAAATGGTAGCACAAAAAAATAATTCAAAGTTGTATCCACATTTTAAAACTCATAAATCTTTATTTATAGCAGATAGGCAGATATTTGATGGTGCAGAAGGTATTACTAGTGCTAAGATATCAGAGGCTGAGATTCTTGTTGAAAAAGGTATTTCAAATATAATAATCGCATATCCTATAGTTTCAAAATTTAAAATGAATAGATTCTTAAATATATACGAAAAAGCTGATATTTCACTTATTATAGATAGCTTTAGGCATGCAGAATTATTAAATTCTTTTTTTATAAAAAGAGGAGTATCAGATGTAAATTGTTTTGTAAAAATTGATACCGGTCTTAATAGACTTGGATTTACTCTTAAAGAAAAACCTGAAATTCAAATTCCAAAGATTTTTCAAAAATGCAAAAATCTGAATTTTAAAGGAATTTTATCACATGCTGGACATTCATATTCAGCTACAAATATTGAATGCGTAAAAAAAATTGGTATTGATGAAGAAAAATATATGAATTTACTTAATGAAAGTTTGAAAAAATCTATTGGAAATTCTATATATTCAACTGGAGCTACACCAGTTGTATCTGTTCTTGAAGATTTTAAAGCTGAAATTATAAGACCAGGTAATTATGTTTTTTATGATAATACAGCATTGAGTATAGGTTATGCTGATATAAATGAATGTGCTTTGAGAGTTGTGAGTCAGGTAATATCAGTTAGAGGAAATAAAATTGTTATTGATGCAGGTTCAAAAACTCTTGGGCTTGATAAGGGAGTTCATTCATCTAATATAATTAAAGATTATGGAGCAATTATAAGAGATATTGGAAGCAATAATATTGAAAAAGATTTTGTTCTCTCCAGACTTTCAGAAGAACATGGGATTATTGAAACTAGTATTAAAAACAATGTTAAGATTGGAGATTATATAGAGATTATTCCGAATCATTCTTGTTATGTTATGAATCTGTTTGATGATTTTTATATAGTTGATAACGATGAAATTACAGTTATTGATAAAATAAAAGTTGATGCAAGAGGTAAAGTTGAGTAATAACAATTGAATTTTTGAAATAAAAGCATTATAATTATTTTTATTAAAATTGATTTTTTATTGGAGAAGAGTATGAAGAAAATAGTATTATTTTTATTTATTTGTTGTATTTTCATTTCAGGTTTTTCTGATGGGTTTTCAATTGTTAGAATTTATTTTAAAGATAAAGATGAGCTAAACAATATTGTTAATTTTGGTTTAGAAATAGAAAATATGGAAAAAAATAGCTTTATTTCTATATTAAATGATAAAGACATTGATATTTTAAAAAGTAAACATAAAATTGAAGTATTAAGTAATGCAGATTCAATATTTGATTCTTTTAGGGGTAGGGATATTAAAAGTGAAAGTGTTTATCACACTTATGAAGAATGTAACAAAGTTATTGAGGAATTGGTAAAAGATTATTCTGATATAGCTAAAAAATTTGTTATAGGCAAATCATATGAAGGAAGAGAAATAACTGGTATAAAAATCAGCGATAATGTTAATGAAGATGAACAAGAACCATCTGCTTTATTTATGGGAGCACATCATGCTAGAGAATGGATTTCTATTGAAGTGCCGATTGCTCTTGCCCAATATCTTCTTGAAAATTACAAAACAGATCAAAGTATAAAAAATCTTGTTGATCAAAATGAAATATTTATTATCCCTATTATTAATCCTGATGGTGTTGAATGGTCAATGAAAGAATATAAATATTGGAGAAAGACTCGAAGACCGATAGGAACAAGTTTTGGTGTTGATCCTAACAGGAATTATAGTTATCACTGGGGTGAAACAGGAGCATCATCTTCTGCATGGAATGATACATTCAAGGGTGAAAAAGCATTTTCTGAGAATTGTACAAAAGCATTAAGGGATTTTGCTTTATGGAGAAAATTTGATGTATCTATTTCATATCATTCTTATGGTGAAGATATTTTATATCCTTATTCATATTCTAATACAGTAAATGCTCCTGATCATGATTATCTTAAAAAGATTTCTCATGCTATGGCTGAAAAAAATGGTTACAATGCTATAAAAAGTGCAGATTTATATCCTGCTGCTGGTGATTCAGATGATTGGCTATATTCTGAACTTGGTACTTTTGCATTTACATTTGAGCTTGCAACAAGCTTTATTCCTTATGATACTCAGGTAGATGGTATTTGTATGAAAAATGTTGATTCTGCAATAGTTTTATTAGAAAAAATTCCTGAAATATTAGAATATAAAAAAATAAAATAATAAGATAGAAGCAAATTTTTAGAGTTTTATACAACATGAAACGGTTTATTCTCAATCTTTTTCTTGGTTATTGGTATTTTTTTATTGAATTGTTTTTAGGTTTTTATTATTGAATTTCCTTTAATTGTCGATAATCTTTCTAATAAATGTAGAGAGGTTCGACTATGAGAAAAATTCTTATATTATTTTTATTCATTATAAACATAGTAACATTTTCTGAAATTAGTATAAATTTATCAGATAATTCAAAAGATAGCTCTATGGCAATATATAACAATTATTCGTATATTGCTTTTAATAATAATAATAGTGTTTATTTTTCAAAAGGACTTCTTAATGGAACTAATTTTTCGACAGTTAAAATAAATACTGCTACAATGAATACATTAGGAAAACCTGATATATGTGTAAATACAAATGGAGATATTTATGTTTTTTGGACTGGAAAAACAACTTTAGATACATATTCAAAGATATACTATTCAAAATCTGTAGATTCTGGTAATTCATTTTCAATACCTCTAAAACTTGAACCTGTTGGAACAAATGACTGGAATTTTTCAGAGGTGAAAGTTTCATGCTCGAGTAATAGGATTGGAGTTGCTTCTATTGGTAGTAATTCAACTGGAACTGATATTAGAGTTTTTTATGGTAACAGTATTTTTTCAGGTCTTACTGGGAATGTTTTAAAAAATATAACCACTAATGCAGCAGTATGGAAAACTGATTATCTTGAGAATATTTCAGGTTTAAATCTTGTAACTACAACAAATGGAAATTTTAATGTGCTTTTTGAAAGAGAATATAATGATACTATTGATATATTTTTTAAATCTTATGTTGATACAGCTATTCCAACAGATATAGTGTTAGTTTCACAAACTTCACAAAATGTTTCTGGTCAACTTGTTTTTAAATCTCTTCCTAATCTGTTAAGTGATGGCAATAATGTTTATTTTGTATATCAGGATATTTCTACTGGTATTAATAGGCTTAAGGTTATGAAGTCATCAGATTATTCAACTTGGGAAAGTCTTTTATTCAAAGGATTTTCTACTGGTGTAAAATCAACATGGCCTATATTATTCAAAGTTGATAATTCTATTTATTGTTTGTGGGATGAAGGAAGCGAAGCTGTATATATGAAATACAAAAAAATAGATTTTATATCTCAAAATCAGTCAGAATATTCTATTGTTTTTGAGTCTGAAAGTCCTGAAGATTTATCAAAATCTGATTTTCTTGGTGGTAGTGATAGATTTTATTATGTATATTCTTCAAACTCAGGTTCTAAAAAGACTTATTTTGGTCAGCAGTATATTCAACAGGATTCTGGTGGAACTGGACCAACTTCTATAATTAGCAAAAATCCTGATTCCAATGCTATTAATGTTTCTCCATCAGGCGGTGTTAGAATTGAGTTTTCAAATGCTGTAAATCCAGTAGTTAATGCTATGATATCTTTTAGAGATGAAATTGGAGCTTTAACCTTTAGTGTATCTAATATTTCTGATAGAGTTTGTGTTGTAACTCCATCTGCATGGAAGAAAAATACAGTTTACACTATATCAATATCTGGTGTTACAGATAAATCAGGTAATTCTATACCTCCAGCTGAATGGCAATTTACAACATCCAATCAGGATTCTACCATATCTGCAATTTCTAAATTAATAAATTATCCGAATCCATATAAAGGTGGTGCTTTTACTTTTGCATATGATTTTTCTCAACCTGCTGATTCTGTAAAAATTCAGGTTTTTAACATGAAAGGAAAGCTTATAAGATCTATTAGAAGTTCAGACCTTCAAGGTGCTGGTTCAGAAGTTATATGGGATGTAACTGATAAATGGGGAAATAATCTTGCTAATGGAGTTTATGTTTATAAAATAATTGCTGTTATAAATGGGAAAACAGTTGAAAAAAACGGTAAATTTGTAGTTGCAATTTAAACTGGGAGGATAGATGATTCTGAAAAGGATTAGCATACTTATATTAATGATGTTTTTAATGCATATACAGAGTTTTTCTGGAGTTATGACTGATTCTATATCTAAATATGAATTATCTGTCAGAGCTAATGGAATGGGTAATACTTTTACTGGAATTTCTGATGATTTATCTTCTTTGATATATAATCCGGCTGGTCTTTCTCTTATAGAACACCGTGCTGCCAATTTTTACCATAGTGATAAATTTGGAACTGGTATTAACGAGGATTATCTTTCTTTTGCAACTCCATTTGGTAGAAAAATGTTTGGTATAAGTTATGTTAGAGAAGCAATTGATGATATTCCTATAATTGATGCAAGTCAACAAATATCAGGATTTTTAACTACAAAAAAATCTATGTTTACAGGCACATTATCTTGGTTACAGGGTAATATGAGAACAGGTATGACATTTAAAATGTTATCAACTAATCTTGGTCAGGGTTTTAATGGGGATGGTTATGCTTTTGATATTGGATTTTTGAAACCTTTAAACAGAAAATATTCTCTTGGTTTGCTTTTACAGGATGTTATTTCGGATTTTTCATGGGATAGTGGTAGAAATGATGATATTTCAATGACAACAAGACTTGGTGTTGGATATAAATCAAGATTAGAAGATTTTAAAGCTGGATTTGATTATATTATGGAGCAGAATGCTGATTCATATTTTTCTTTTGGTGCGGAATATTATGTTTCTTCTATTTTTTGTGTAAGAGCTGGGTTTAATGATGGAGATATTTCTTATGGATTTGGAATTAAATATGATGAATGGGTTTTTGATTATGCTAGTCAGCAGGGAGAATTTGAAGATACTGTTACTATTTCTGCGACTATGAATCTTAAAAAAGTTAAAACTTCTATTGATAGAGAAATGAGAAGATATAGAGATGGTAAAGTTATTAGAAAAGCTGAAATTGCTCCTCAGGATAGAAGTTCATCTAATTCTAATACTATTCCTGGTTCAGATGCAATAAAAGCTGTACTGGATAGATATTCTGCTAAAAATGAAGAAATAAAAGTAGCTGATAAAAAACTTGAATTTCATAGAAAAGAGCTTGAAATACCTGAAGAAGCAAAAATGCATTATAAACTTGGAAATACATTTTTACTTGAAGAAGTATTTACAAAAGCTATTGAGGAATACAAAATTGCTATTGAAATATATCCTTCTTATGGACAGGCTCATTACAATCTAGCAGCTTTGTATGAAAAAATGGAATTTACAGAAAAAGCTATATATGAATATCAGATGGTGACACAAATTGATCCTTATAATGTAAATGCCTATATTGCATTGGGAAATCTGTATCTTTCTATGAATAATGTAAATGATGCTATTAAATTCTTTAATAAAGTTATTATAATTGCTCCTGGTTCTAAAAGTGCTGAGCTTGCAGAACAGAAAATAAGAAAATTAAATGAAAAATAAAGTATAGAACCTTTATACCTTATGTTTTTTGAGGACAGTCTGAGAGCTGAGAAATTTTATTGTAAAAAAAACTTGCAACAAAGAAAAAATATGTTAAAATAATAATCCAATGAGGGCCTATAGCTCAGTTGGTAGAGCTCCCGGCTCATAACCGGGCGGTCACAGGTTCGACTCCTGTTGGGCCCACCACTTTTTTTAAAAAATAGCGGTCTCTTCGTCTAGCGGTTAGGACACAGCCCTTTCACGGCTGCGGCAGGGGTTCGAGTCCCCTAGGGACTACCATTTTTTTACAATCATAAACAATATGAAAATCAAAGATCTATATAATTTTTTAAATAATCTTGCTCCTTTTTCTTTGCAGGAAAAATGGGATAATTCAGGGCTTATTATAGGTGATTTTGAAAGAAATGTTCAAAATATACTTGTTAGTGTTGAGTTGACATCAAAAGTTCTTGATGAGTGTATAAAAAAAGAGTTTGATACTATTATAACTCATCATCCGGCTATTTTTGGAAGTATTAAAAAAATTAATTCTAAAGAAACTCCTATTATATTTAAAGCTTTACAAAATAATATTTGTATTATATCTATGCATACTAATTTTGACATAAAATTTAGAGATAGTTTTTATCCTCAATGTTTGGAAAATATTACATTAAAAAAAGATATTCTTTCTGTAAATGAATCTGAAAAATTATATAAGATAGTTGTCTATGTTCCTGAAGAATATGCTGATAAAGTTAGAAATGCTATGTTTGATAGTGGTGCTGGTCAAATTGGTAATTATTCTTGTTGTTCGTTTAATCAGCAGGGTATAGGAACTTTTAAAGCAGAAGAAAACACAAAACCTTTTGTTGGAGAACAGGGTATTGTTGAAAAAGTTAATGAAATAAGAATTGAGACTATTGTTGTTGAAAAAGATATAAATAAAGTTGTAGCATGTGTTAAAAAAAATCATCCTTATGAAGAAGTAGCTTATGATATATTCGAACTTAAATTAAAAGGTGAAAGCTTAGGTTTTGGTGTGAAATCTATTTTAAATAAAAATATAACTTTATTAGAACTTGTTAAGATTTTAAAAGTAGATTTTCCATATCTTAGATATAGTGGTGATAAAAATACTATTATTAAAAAAATTGCTTTTTGTAATGGTTCAGGAATTTCAATAATAGGAAGTGTTTTTGGTAAGGCTGATGTGTTTATAACAGGTGATGTTAAATATCATGATGCTTGTGAAGCTCTAAAAAAAGATCTTCCAATAATAGATATTGGGCATTTTGAATCTGAAAATATTTTCAAAAAGATTATTTATGATAAACTACATGAAAATAAATTTGCAAAAGATTTAAATATAAATGTAAGTTTAGAAGATGTTCCTGTATTCTGGAGCATATGATGAAATATATAAAATTTTTAATTTTTACTGCATTTGTTGTTTTGAGTTTTTTTGTTATATTTGAACATTTAAAAAATTCACCTGATAAAAATATTTCTATTGATTATATAATTCAAGATGATAATGTTGTAGATATTGCAAACATTCTTACTATAAAAGATAGAGTTTCTATTAAAGAATTGCTCGATACAATATGGAAAACAACTGGAGTAAAAATCCTTTTTATAACTTTAAACGATTCTGTTGATATTGGAAATCAGAGATTTAGTGAATTTTTACTTCAGAAATGGTCTAAAGAAAATAAAATGAATAATTTGAATTCACTTCTTATTGCAATATTTAAAAAAAATCCTGAGATTTTTATTTTATTTACAGAAGATCTTGATTATGTCATGACTAAAGATATTGTTGAAAAATCAATGAATGTAATTGAAAGTGGTATTTCAAAAGCTGATAATTATATGAAACTTGCGATTAAAGAAGGAAATACATCAAATGATAGATATAAAGATTTTATAGGCGAAGGAGTTGTAAGTTCAGGTTATATAATTAAAGAAGAGCTTGAAAAAGCAATACTTACAATATCAAAAGCTGAATTTGAATTAAAAAATTCTGATATTAATATTAAAGATAACAGAATTGAAAAAATATTTATAGATAATACTATTTATTTATCATTGATATTTAGTTTTTTATTTCTTATAGCGGGTTTAATTATTTATTATTTTTTTAAAAATAGATGTCCACAATGTGGCAATAGAATGATAAAACAGAAAAATATTATTTCTTATCCAAAAGACGATATACCTGGTATTAGAGAAATTAATTTTTCATGTATAGTTTGTGGTTTTACAAATAAGGAAAGAACTGTTTTTTTTGAAAAAAAATTATTTTTTAAAGGTAAAAAAAGGAGAGACAAGTATTCGCAGAATTAAATTCTGAGGAAAGTCCGAACTGCTGGGACAGGAAGCCGGGTAACTCCCGGGCAGGGAAACCTGACGGAAAGTGCAACAGAAAATATACCGCCTGTTTACAGGTAAGGTTGAAATGGTGAGGTAAGAGCTTACCAGCATTCAGGCAACTGAATGGCTTGGCAAACCCCTTCTGCAGCAAGACCAAATAGGGTGGCGGTGGGTCCCGCCATAACCACCGGGTTGGTTGCTAAAACATATATGAGAATATATGTTCAGACTAATGAATACTTAAACAGAATTCGGCTTATAGTCTCTCCGACGAAAGGTAAAGGTATATGAATATATTAAGGATGACTTTAATTATCCTGCTATTTTGCAATTATGTTATTTATTCAATTTCACCTGAAACATTATATGGTAAAGCTGTAGAATTATATGATGATGGAAAATTTGAAAAATCAGTTGAACATTTAAAAATAATTCTTGAAGATTATCCAGAAAACAACTGGGCTGATGCTTCTTGTTTTCTTATTGGTGATTGTTATATTAAAACTGGCGATAATATAAAAGCTAGATTGTATTTTAATCTGGTATTATCAAATTATTCTGATTCACCACTTGTTGGAGATGCTTATTTTTTTATTTCAAAAACATATGAAATTGAAAAAGATTATATGAAAATGGCTGAATGTTTGAAATATTTTATTGTAAATTTCCCGGATTCGTATTGGATAAATGAAGCACAGAAAAACTTTTTATATTATTCTGAACAAGGAAAATTTGACCTTGATGAAGTTAATTTTAAAGTGGCTCAAGGTTATATAGAAAATATGGAAAATGAAAATAGTTTAAAACTTCTTGAGGAAATAATAAATGAAAGTAAAAATTCTGATAATATTTACAAAGCATCACTTAAAGTAGCAAAGATTTATTATTATAAACAGAATTTTAAATTGTGTTCAGATTTTTTTGAAAAAATATATAATAAAGTTGAAATAAGTTCAGAAGATAATATTATTTATGCTGATTCACTATATAATATAAGCGATTATAAAAAAGCTTTTTCTGTTTATAAAGATATTTTATCTAAAGATAATATTTCAAAAAAAAGTTTGCAAAAAACTTTATATTCTCTTGGAGATATTCTTCTTCATCTTGAAAGAAAAGAAGAAGCACTTGTATATTTAAAAAGATTAAATAAAGAATTTCCAGATTCTGATTATTCAAATGAGGTTAATTCTATGTTAAATAATGTTTTAAGAAAAGAACCTGTAAGAATAAATATAGTCAAAAAAGACGAAAGAAAAGAGCTTGAAAATTTAAAAAACAAGATTATGTCATATAGAGAAGAAAAAACAGAAGATAAACTTGAAAATCTTAAAAAAAATATAGAAGATAAGAAAAAATCAATACTTGAAAAGAAAAATGAAAAAGAAAAACTTGTTATTAAAGTTAATACATTTCAAAATTTATGGGATGAAGCTGAAATATTTCAAAATGAAAGAAATTATTTTGATGCTCTTATGAAGTATTCAGAAGCTTTGATTATGCAACCTGAACTTAAGGAATTGTATTTTCGTGTTGCATTTTTGTATAATCAGATGAAAGATCCTGAAAATGCAAAAATTAATATAGATAAGTATTTTGAACTTGGTGGAAATAATAAGGAAGCATTTTATTTAAATAGCTTTCTTCTCTTTAAGATGAATAGATTTGAAGAAAGTATAAATAGTTATAGAGATGTTATGGAAACTATAACTGATAAAATTGAGAAAGAAGAGGTAAGACTTGCGATACAGAGACTTCAAATGGCTTTTTAGTATTATACTATTATTTTTTTATATATTAAGTTTTTCTGAAACAAAATCAAATTTTGAGCTAGGTGCTCAATTTCTTGAAAATGGAAATATAGAACAGGCAGAAAAAATTTTTTTAGAACTTTATGAAAAAAATCAACAGGATTGTATGATACTCAATAATCTGGGTGTTGTGTTTTTCATGAAAAAAGATTATACTAAAGCTTATAATTATTTTGAAAAAGCAATTAAAATAAATCCTGATTATAGTAATGCATATTATAATGCGGGATTAGTTCTTTTTATTAGAAAGATGTGGCCTGAATTATCAGAATTTGCTTCTGTAGCAATAAAAAGATTTCCGAAACAAAGAAAAGAACTCGAATTGCTTATAAGTTATAGTTATTACAGATTAAGAAGGTTTCAGGAAGGAGCAGATATATTCATAAATATAAAAAAAGATGAATTGTCTAAGGAGTACTGGAAACTTTTTGACTGGGTTGAAAAAAAATACAAGATATTAGGATAGCGGAGGGTTTATGTTTTATAGTTATCAGAATTTTTTTGAAAAAGCAGTTGAATATATGAATGAAAAAAATTATGGACAGGCAAAAGTTGAGTTTGAAAAAGCTTTAAGTGCAGTTTCGATTAAAGACAGAAAAAATAAAAAAGAAATTGAACAAAATTTGGAAATATGTAGAAATGAATTATCTAAACAACATTTTCAATATGGATTAAATCTTTTAGAATCAGATGAACCTATAGATTCACTTGATGAATTCAATAATGCAATGTTGCTTTCTGTAGATTCAGAAGATAGAAAAAAAATGCAAAAAAAAATAGATGAAGTTGAAAAAATAATACAAAAAGAAAAAATACTTGAAAGAATACAAAAAAACCTTGAAACTGGAGAAAATTTTCTTAATTCCAAAGAATACTCAGAAGCTTATGTTGAATTAAAAGAAGCTTATGAAATAGTAAAAAATCTTACATATATGAAGGAAGTGAAAAAAGATCTTGAAACAAAACTTGAAGAAATTGGAAATTATCTTATTGGAAGTTATGTTAAAAAAGCTGAAAGCTTTATAGAAAAAAATAAATTTGATGAAGCTTTTCAAGAATTAGAATTTGCTTCAAGCATTATTGATCCTTTTGCTAAAGAAACTATATCTGAACTAGAGAAATTATATAAAAAGGTTAGATCTAAGGTTATTGAATGCAAGTTAAAAGAAGAAGATTTCAACGATAAAACACTTGAAAAAGCTATTGAAAAATTTGAAGATGCTACAGATTTGTATTATAGATTTGGTTTTTCTGAGGATAATCCTTTTAATCCTAAATATGAGAATAAATTTGAAAAAATATATTTTGAAGCAAGAAAAGATCTTGCTACAGTTTATGAAAAAATTGCTGATAAATATATGGAGCAAGATAAAGTTGCAATTGCATTTAAATTTTATAATGATTCAATTTTACTTTTAGAAGAAAGCGATCCTGTATGGAGCGAAATCTCGGGTAAAATTGAAATAATACAGAAATTAAAAAGGAGTTGAATAATTGAAAATACAACTTTTAGAAAAGATTAAAACGATAAAAAATCTGAATATGCTACCTGCTGTTGTAAGTAAACTTCTTCAGATTACTTCTAATCCTAAAAGTTCAGTTCAGGATGTTGCAAAAATTGTGAAAAATGATTTTACTTTATCTGCTAATATACTAAAAATTGTAAATTCACCTTTTTATGGATTTCCAAGAAAGATAGTAACAGTTAATGATGCACTTGTAATATTAGGATATACAGATATTAGAAACATTGCGCTTTCACTCACTGTATTTGATAAATTAGGATATACAAAACTTATAAATATTAATGAATTCTGGAGACATTCTCTTGGAGTTGCAATAACTTCCAAGATGTTGGCTGAAATAATAAAATATCCTAAACCAGATGAAGCTTTTATTTGTGGTCAGCTTCATGATATAGGTAAACTTATACTTTCTGAGTATTTTCCTGAAATGTTCAAAAAAATAATCGATTTGGCAAATAATGAGAAGTTATTTATTATTGAAGCTGAAGAAAAAATACTTGATGGTATAAATCATGCTCAGATAGGAAGTTGGATATGTGAAAAATGGAAACTTCCTCCTTTAATAACTAGAACAGTTGCAATGCATCATTCACCGATGATTGCAGGTAAATTTGATGAGTTAAGTACTATTGTGAATGCTGCTGATTTTATAATAAAAGATAGTGAAATTGGTTTTTCAGGAGATTGTAAACTTCCTGAAGTTGATGCAGATGTATTTGAATTTCTTAATATTTCAGATGAAAAAATCGATTTAATTTATAATGATGTAAAATTAAAGATAAATCAAGCAGAAGTATTTCTTAATATGATAAAAAATACATGATAAAGGTAGATTTAATATGAATTGTCCTTATTGTCAGAGTGATATACATGATAAAGCTATAAAATGTCCTTATTGTCATTCTTATATTTTACAAAAAAAGAAAGATAAAAGTATGGTTAAGATTTTTAATTCAGTTTTTTTAGGTGTATTTTTGGCTGTTATAGGTAGTTTTTTATTGATATCTATTTGTTTTTACAATTTTTATGATATTTTTCTTATAAGATATGATTATAAATCGGCAAATGAATGTAGTATAAACTGCGAATATCTTACGGAAGCTGTCAAACTTTACAATGATGTTAATTCAGATACTATTTTTTCGCTTAATTCTAAAGATATGTTTAAACTCAAAAAATTTCTTAGTTCTAATGAATTTGTTAAACCAGATTGTCCGCTTAATGGAATTTACTTTCTTGACGATAATGGAAATGTAAGTTGTACAAAACATAAAAATATAGAGTAATTTATATTATATTTATAACAACTTATCGAAACAAATAGCTATAAATTTCTGTACATTATTATCTAATAAATCACTTAAATAAATAAAAAATTAAATTTTTACTCCTTTTATTCCGAAAATTCTAAAAAGTCTCAAATGTTTCTTTTAAAGGAGTTGAATATGACAAAAAAAAATGTGTTTCTACTTTCAGTCTTTGTTCTTGCACTTCTGATTATAATTGGATGTGGAGATAAAGACAGCGGCATATCAGGTTATGCCATGTATGATGATGGGGAATCTCCTAATATTCCACAAGGACTTCAGGTAAGCTCGGTTTACTTATATAGTAGTCCTACTCTTACTGGAGCAAATGAGAAGAGGTTCAAAATAATCCTTAGATGGAATAAAGTATCTTCAAATATTAATGGAGAGCCTAAAGATAATATAATAGGTTATAAAATTTTTAGAAATACTAAAGATAAACCGATTGGAATCGTTGATAAAGATTCACTTATTTTTGAAGATAATGATACAACTATAAAAGAAGGTAAAAACTATTCTTATTTTGTTGTAGCATTTGATTCTTTATTAAGAGAAACTTTTTCAGATGCACAATCTATTAGGGTTTCAGCAACAACATCGGCTGGACACATGCCAGATAGACCTCTTAAAGTTGTTTTGATAAGAGAAAGCAACAATTCAATAACAATGGTATGGGATAAACCTGAAAACATATCAGAATTAGCAGAAGCAAATGATCCTATTGACTCCTATATGATATATAGAAAAATTGGTGAATCAGGTGGTTATGATATAGTTGCAAAAGTTCCTGCTTCAACATTTTTCTTTAATGACCCAACAGTAGCTGAAGGTTCTAGATATTATTATAAAGTTAGAGCAGTTACAAGTTCTGGATTGCTTGGTCTTGAGTCTGAAGACAAAAGTATTGTAATAAGTTACGATTATAATGATAATGGATATGCTCCAGGTGCACCTCAGATTCAGAGTGTTATAATACCTAATGATATTTCTCCGAATTCTAGAAAAGTAACATGGGGAGCTCCAACTTTTGATGATAATGGAAAAAGTGGTGCTGATTCTGCTGGAGATGTTCAAGGTTATAAAATTTATAGAAGTTCAAAATACAATGATGCTTTATATCCTTTTACTCAAATAGCTATTGTACAGAATTCAACTTCATGGATTGATGAAAATATAACTGATAATAATAATAATATTGTGGATTATTTTTATAAAGTTGCAGCTTATGATTATTCAGGAAATACAGGAGATAGATCACAGCCATTGAAAGCAGGAATGAGTTCAATTCCATCAGTTTCAGGATTCGCAGGAACACTTGATTCATTTGATCAGATAAATCTTTCATGGTTTAAAGCGAATGGATATGGCTATACTATATTTGAAAGTAAAAATGGAACAACTTTTAGAGAGCTTATTTATTTATCAGAAGCAACAATTAATTCAAGTTATCTTACTGGTGGAACTGTAAATTATTCTCCAAGAAAGATAATGGATGATGATACTTATTATTATAAAGTTGCAGCTGTTCAAGAAGGTACAGGTTATCAAGGAAATAGATCATATTTTGTAAAATTCTCCAAATATACAGGAACAGGTGGCACACAGGCAAAAGTTATACTTGAAGCAGAAACACTTGTAACTTCTGTTCAGGTGAGAGGAATTACAGATGCTACTGCTAACTGGATGAGTGGATGGGGTCAGCTTGCAAATGGTTATTATGCATTATCATCTTCTGCAAAAACAGTTGGAACTTTAAATTATCAAGTATTATATTTTAATCCAAGAGGATCAATTAATGAAAATCCAGAAAATTATCCTTATGATTATTGGTGGAATAATGATGGAACAGCTGTTTACAATGCAGCAACACCTTCAGGAATTGGTATAAATACTCAGTATAGATATCAGGATCAGTTTAGATTATTATTTATGCCTCAAACAACAGGAAAATACAATATAAACATTTATATTGTTGGTGATAATAATGTTGGTAAATATATGATACTTCCAAGAACAGATACATTTGTTCTCGGTGGAGAGATACATCAGGATTTTTATAGTTCATCTCCAACACTTAATGATGATATATTCTGGACTAATGTATTGATGAATGCTTATGAACCTGTATATATTGTGTTCTCAGCTTATCAAGAACATAATAGCCTTGGAAATAATCATGCAATATATGTAGATAGAATTGAAATCGAGAGAGTTGATTAGTTAGTGTTTTAAAATTATTGTTTTGAATATGTAAAAAAGCAGGAATTATTTCCTGCTTTTTTTTTGCTGTATAAGAGAGTAGAATTGACTTGAATTCTTTTTATATGGTATAATTATAATAAGGTAATGTATATACTGTCAAAGCGGAGGTGATTAGCATGAAACTAATTTCAAAAAAAGGTTTTACTCTTATTGAATTAGTTGCGGTAACTGCTATCATTTCATTTCTTGCCTATTCTGCTGTTCCTTATGGTGAATCTATTTATGAAAAACAAAATGAAGATATAACAATTATAAGTCTTCAAAAAATCAGAAATGCTCTTGATAATTATTATAAAGATAACGGACATTATCCTATAATACCAACATTTACTCCTTCAACACCTCCTCAAGAAAGATTCAATGCTCTTCAAACTCTTGAAAGAGAACTTGCAGGTAAAGAAGTTAAAGGCTATCCTGATGATATATATGAAGCTGAAAATACTCAAAGGATTTATCTAGTAGAAATTCCTCCAAATCCATTTACAAATAAAAAAGAAGATTGGGAAATAAGAGATTCTTATCTTCCAGCATGGCATCCAATAAATGAAGCTATGAATCCAATTGTTGATTCTGTGGGTTATGGTCATGGTTCTTTAGGTAGCACAGGTACGTTTTCGGGTAGTGTTGATGTTACAGACCCAGCTTATGCTCCTGCTAAAAACTTAGCAAATCAGCTTGGTTATCCTGTTCTTGTAAAAAGAACAGCATATTCCTTGGATGAACCTGTAAAAGCTATGAATGATGTTGATCTTACAAATAAATTAAATACATTAAAATCAGAAGGTAAAATAACAAATCTTGCTTATATTGAAGGATTAGCTTTTAGAGCAACTGGAACTTTTTACAATGTTGAAAATTCACAAAAAACAAGAGATATATTTGATATAAGATTTCCATCATATATTAATAGAATGTTAAAGACAGGTACTAATGACAAAGATTTATCAGAGTTTTAATAAAGGGTTTTCTCTTGTTGAAATAATGCTTGCAACTGTAATTTTGTTATTACTTGCAACTCTAATTGTCCCTAATCCTGCTGCAAAGCAAAAAATCGGTAGAGAAGCAAGACTTCTTAAAATACTTTATCAAACAAGACAGACTTTACTTAAATATAAAAATGATTTTGGATATTTCCCTCAAGTTGGAGAAAATTTCAGTTTTTTGAATTATCTTTATCGACTACAATATGGTTCTGGTAATAATAATGAAATTTCTGATGTTAATATACCAATTGAAAAAAGAACTTTACTTTCAGTTTTAGAATCTTGTCTTTTTGAACCACAAGTTCCTGAAAGGAAAAGAATTTTTTTAAGAGAGTTTGAAGGTACGCAAGGAGCAAAGTATCAAGCTCCTTATCTTAGAGGAGATGGTAGAAGTGCTGCTGAAATAAACTGGTCAGATTTTACAAGTCCTAGAGGTTTTTTTATAAATCCATTTACAAAAACAAAATATGATTGGGAATTATTTATTGTAAGACGATTTGAAAGTTCAAATCCTGTAAAGATAACAGGTTGGTATAAAGTAGATTCAAAAATCATTGCTGATATAGTTAATCCTCTAAATGGAGTTTTATTAGCTGGTACTGATGATTTGAATACAGATTATTTTTTTCCTCCTGATTTTGATGATAATGATAGTAAAAATATGTCATGTGAAATTGTAAATATCAGATTTGCACCATCTGAAGCTGCTGGTAGAAAACCTTTTTATAAAGCATTGAATGATGAGTATGGCACATATTATTATGAATGGTAAGTTAATATATTTATTACCATTTTTACCTCTTGTTTTTTGTTGGAAGTTTACAGAATTTTTTATATTTCCAAAATCAATATTATTATGTTTTATTATTTGCATATATCTTTTAAATAATATTATTAAAAAAGATTTAAAAATACATAATAATGTAATTTTCTTTATATATATTTTTTATTTAGGTACAATATCTTTTAATTCAAAACTACAATTTAACTCATTATACAATTCACTTTATTTTTTAACTTTTTATTTATTTTTTACACATAAAAAAAAGATAAAAATATTAAGATATATTAAATATTTAAACATTACAGGTTTTATTATATGTATTTATGCTGCGTTGCAATATATTGGAATTGATTTTATCTGGGATTTTACTAATGCAGATGAATGGATTGGTATTAATAAAGTTTTTTCTACTTTAGGCAATAAGAATTTTTTATCAGAAATACTTGTATTATTGATTTTACTTAATGATTCTGTGAAAAGATTCACAAAGAATAATATTTTTTATATAATTGTAGTATTGCTTGTATTAGAAAAAACAGCTGTATTTTTTCTTATTTGTTATTTTATTTATAAATATAAAACAAAATTACTATATTTTTCTAAATTAAAAAAAACTATTTTATCTATTTTTATCATTGTTATTACATTACTTTTATTTAATACAGGAAAATATGAACTTCATAATAAAATCACAGGAAAAAATAGTTTTTGTCAAAGATTGTATATATGGAAAACTACTGTAGATATTGTAAAGGAATATTTTTTTATTGGAGTTGGACCTGGGAATTTTAAAGATAGTTTTTATTATTATCAGACTCAAAATTTATTTGATTTTAAATTTAATTACTTTTCTGAGCCAGAATTTGCTCATAACGAGATATTGCAGATTTTTAGTGAAACAGGATTTATCGGTATTATTCTTATTGTATTATTGTTAAACAAAATTATAAAAAAAGGACTTTTAACAAAAAGATTTAGATTTATTTTCATTTATTTGATTTTTCAATCAATGTTTTCTTTTCCATTAAGACTACCTTCTGCACTTATAATTTTATTTCCAGTTATAAGAAGTATTGTTTTGAGAATAAAAGAAGATAATTCGCATTATTATATATCAAAAAATAAAATAATTTCATATTGTCTTTTTTTGAGTATATTTATCTTTTTAACATTAAATATTAGTTTTATTACTTCTAATTTTATTTCTAAAAAGGGTTTTTTAGAGAAAAATGAAAAACTTCTTTTTTTAGGAGAAAAATTAAATATTGTATCTTCTATTCCTATTATGAATATTGCATTATATTTTTATGAACAAGAGAATTTTCTTCTTTCGCAGTTTTATTTTGAAAAAGCATGGAATTATACAAAAAATCCTCTTATTTATTATTATAAAGGTATGATAAGACTTGCAAGCGGAAATAATAATGAAGCTAAAGATTTGCTTGAAGGATTTGTAATATATTATCCTTTTAATAAAGAAGGATATTATAATCTTTCTTTAATATATCGTTATGAAGGTAATGAAAAAAAAGCAGAAGAAAATTTTGATAAATTTCAAGTTTTATTGTCATTAGAAAAATAATTGAATTCTCTAGAAATAAAATCTATGTTATTTTTCTCTCTACCCATTATGTCTTTTAAATACAAACTCTATTTAATATACGGATGTATTATAAGTGAACGAAGGTAAAGAGATATTTTACATGGATGTAAAATATCGAATAGTACCGAATGATTATTTTTTTGCGTTAGTGTAATGATAAAAATTATAGCATAGTATTTTCTTGATATAACATTTCCTATCTGTTAAAATATTTCGAATAAAATTTTGGAGGAAAAATGAAAAATAAAATAATTATTTGTTTAAGTTTAGCAGCTCTTCTTGTAAGTGGTTGCGGAAATGTTGAAAAGGCTGAAAGTAAAAAAACTGAAAATAAACAGGTTAATCAAAAAATACTTGCATCTTTTGATGGTGGACAGATATATTTATCTGAATTTGAAAATGAAATAAGCAAAATTCCTGAAAATCATAGACAAATACTTCTTAGAGACGAAGAATCAAAAAATATGCTTAGAGATAGATTTATTGATTATAAACTTGTATTACATTATGCAAAACAAACTGGTTTTGTAGATAATATCAAAGAAGAAATTGAAGCTAATAAAGATAAAACTATTCTTGAAGAATTCAGAAATGCAAAAAAGAATGAAACTTCAAAAAATCTAAAATTAGATGAAAAGGAAATGAAAGAATATTATGAAAAAAATAAAAAAGAATTTTCCCTTGAAGGTAAAATAAGAGCATCTCATATACTTATGGATGATTCAAAAGAAAATAGAGAAAAATTAAAAAGTATTAAAAAAGATATACAAAGTGGCAAAATTACTTTTGAACAAGCAGCTTTAGAAAATTCAAAATGTCCAAGTTCACAAAATGGTGGAGATCTTGATTTTTTTGCAAAAGGTTCTATGGTAAAACCTTTTGAAGATGTGGCATTTAGTCTTAAAAAAGGTGATATATCAGATGCAGTTGAAACACAGTTTGGTATTCACATTATTAAAGTTACTGAAACTGGCGGAATTGAAAGTTTTGAAAGTGTAAAAAGTAAAATTGAAAGAAAACTTAAATTAGATAAAGAAAAAATAGCTTTTGAAAATTGGAAAGAAGAATTTATAAAAAAACATAACATTACTTATACTGAAAACAAAAATGTACTTGCTGTAGTTGATGGAGAAAATGCTGTTACTGAAGAAAGTTTTAATCAGGAATTAAGTAAAATGGCACCATATCTTATAGAATTTTATACAAAACCTGAGAATAAAAGTAAAATGGTAAAAAACCTTGCTGAAGATTTTCTGTTTATAAAAGAAGGGAAAAAAGTACTTTCAGAAGAAGTTTTTGAAAGTATAAATAATAAGACAGAACAATATATTTATAATATGTTTGTTAGAGATTTTATTCAAAAAGAAGCAAAAACCACAACAGAAGAAGTTCAAGCTTATTTTAATGAAAATAATTTTCAGTATAAGGGAAATTATATGTTTATAGCTCCTCAGGCTCATAGTGATGATGAATTAAATGAGATTTTTGAAAAGGTAGAAAGTTTGGAAAAGAAAACAGATTTTGTAGAGCTTATTAAAACATATTCAGATGATCCATCAAGAGATAGAGGCGGAGAACTTGGTACTTTTACAAAAGATGATTATCCTGAAATATTTGAAAATGAAAAAAATATACAAAAAGGTTATATTACACCTTTTGTTAAGCTTCCAAATGGTTTTGTAAAAGTTAAAATTTCGGATGTACAGGAATTAAAATTTGCTGATGTAAAAGATAAGTTTGAATCAAGAGTTATGAGTATTAAACAAAAAGAAGCGTTTGAAAATCTTGGAAAATTTATTAGAGATACATTAAAGCTTAAAATAGTAACAATTTAAAAATGCTTAATTTAATTGATATATTAAGAAAACTAAGAAGTCCAGAAGGCTGCCCCTGGGATAGGGAGCAGTCTTTTGATACGCTTAGAGAATTTGTTATTGAAGAAGCTTATGAAGTTGTAGATGCTATTGAACAGAATGATATGAATATGTTATGCGAAGAGCTTGGTGATCTTCTTCTTCAAATTGCTTTTCAAAGTGTTGTTGCTGAAGAAATGGGAGTTTTTGATTATAATAAAGTTGAAGAAAAAATATGTTCCAAAATGATTAGTAGACATCCTCATGTATTTGGAAAAGAAACTGCTAATAATTCTGATGAAGTATTAAAATTATGGAATAAAGGTAAAATGAAAGAAAAAGGTTCAATTCTTTCAGGAATTCCGTCTAAACTTCCTGCACTTTTAAAAGCTCATAAAGTTCATAAAAGAATAAAAAATTCATATCTTAATAAAGTTGAAATTAATATGAAAGATTTAAGTAAAGAAGAAAAAATTGGCAAAGAACTCTATGAAATTGTAATTAAGAGTTCTAAAATTGGAATTCAAGCTGAAGATTGTCTTAATAGTTTTATTAAAAAGCTTTCAAAAGAGGTAGAACATGAAGGATGAAAAAAAAATAGATACAAAACTTATTGAATCTTTATTAAAAAATTTTGCTGAAAGTAGTGTTACAAAACTTAGTTTAAAACAAGATATTATGGAAATAAAAGCTAAGAAATCTTCAAAAGTATTATATAAACGAAATACAGTAATTCAACATGAAAAAACTGAATATAATAATGAAATGACCAAAACTAATACAACTTTTATTGAAAGTGATAGAGTGGGAAGATATTTTTCTGTAAATCCTCCCGATTCTCCAAATAGAATAAAAAATGGAGATTTTATTTCTAAAGGAAATAAAATTGCAAATATAGTATCAATGAATGTTGTTTATGACGTAATTGCTCCATTTGATGCTGTAATAATTCAATGTCTTGGTGAAGATGGCAAAATGATTGAATATGGACAAGCATTATTTGAAGTTGAAGCAAATGGAGGTAAATAATAGTGTTTAAAAAGATATTAATTGCAAATAGAGGCGAAATTGCAGTGAGAATTATTAGAGCTTGCAAAGAGCTTGGTATAAAGACAGTAGCTGTTTATTCAAAAGCAGATAGAGATAGTTATCATAGAATGCTTGCTGATGAAGCAGTTTGTATAGGAGAAGCTTCAAGTATTGATTCTTATTTATATATTCCAAATATAATATCAGCTTGTGAATTAACAAAAGCAGAAGCAATTCACCCAGGTTATGGTTTTTTATCTGAAAATCAAAATTTTGTAGAAATATGTCAGGCACATGGTATTAAATTCATAGGACCATCGCTTACTACAATGCTTAGCATGTCTGATAAAGCTATGGCAAAAAAACTTGCAAAAGATGCTGGAGTGCCAGTTCTTCCAGGAAGTGAGGGAGCTCTTAAAGATTCTGCACAAGCACGGATGATTGCTGATGAAATAGGTTATCCAGTGATTATAAAAGCATCATTTGGTGGTGGTGGTAAAGGTATGAGAATTGCCAATACTGGTGATGAGGTTGAGTATTATTTTGAAATAGCTCAGAACGAAGCTTTAAGTTCTTTTGGTAATAGTGATGTTTATATTGAAAAATTTGTTACAAATCCTAAACATGTTGAAATACAAATACTTGGAGATGGTAAGGGTAATGCAGTTTATTTGTATGAAAGAGATTGCTCTGTTCAGAGAAAACATCAAAAACTTGTAGAAGAATCTCCATGTATTGTTCTTAATAATAAACAAAGACTTGAAATAAGCAAAGCAGCGAGAGATCTTGCAGCTATGATAAAATATGAGGGAGCTGGTACATTAGAATTTCTTTTTGAAAATAATAATTTTTATTTTATGGAGATGAATACAAGATTACAGGTTGAACATCCAGTTACAGAAATGGTTTGTGGAATAGACCTTGTAAAAGAGCAAATACTAATTGCTTGCGGAGAACATAAAGGTCTTGATCAAAATAATATTATTCAAAAAGGTCATGCAATAGAATGTAGAATAAATGCTGAAGATGCTTTTAATGGATTTTTGCCAGATGCTGGAAAAATTGAAGAATTGCTTATTCCTGGTGGATTTAATATAAGAGTTGATACTTTTGTATATACTGGTTTTACAATACCTTCGCATTATGATTCTATGATTGCAAAACTTATTGTTTATGGTAAAGATAGAGAAGAAGCAATATTAAAGATGAAAAGTGCATTAAGTGAGTTTAAAGTGGAAGGTATATCAACTACAATACCATTTCATATTAAAATAATGGAAAATAGTGAGTTTTTAAGTGGAAAATATACAACAAGATTACTTGAGCAAAATATATAATAAAATATTATCTGTATCAGAAGTCAATGATTATATTAAAAATCTCCTAGAAAGAGATGATATTTTATATAATTTAAAAATTGAAGGTGAACTTACAGGTTTTAAATTGCATTCTTCAGGTCATGCATATTTTTCTATAAAAGATAGAAATTCTCTTATAAAAGTAGTTTTTTTTAAAAATAATCAAAAAAGTGATATAAGAAGTTTTCAAGATGGTGATAAAGTTATTCTTACAGGAAGTATTGGTGTTTATTCTCAGAGAGGAGAATATCAAATATATGCAAAAAAACTTGAAAAAAGTGGTTTAGGCTCACTTGCAGTCAAATTTGAAGAATTAAAGAAAAAACTTTTACAAAAAGGTTATTTTGATAAAGAAAGAAAAAAACCTATACCTCATATAATTAATAAAATTGGTATTGTAAGTGGTAAAGATGCAGCTGGATTTAAAGATATGCTTAAAATATTAAAAAAAGAAAAATTCGATATAATTCTTAGAAATTCAAAAGTTCAGGGAAAAGATGCTAGTTTTGATATTTCACAAGGAATAAAAGAACTTAATGATTATAAAGATTTGGATATAATAATAATCGGGCGAGGTGGAGGTTCTATAGAGGATCTCTGGTGTTTTAATGAAGAAATCGTTGCAG
The DNA here is from genome assembly GCA_023228995.1 of Candidatus Muiribacterium halophilum. Classification (GTDB taxonomy): domain Bacteria; phylum Muiribacteriota; class Muiribacteriia; order Muiribacteriales; family Muiribacteriaceae; genus JALOAD01. The sequence goes on along the minus strand of JALOAD010000048.1, from coordinate 804 downwards.
ATAGTGTTTATAACAGTGAAATTCCTATAATATCGGCTGTAGGACATGAAGTTGATATGCTTATTTCTGATATGGTTGCTGATATGAGGGCTGAAACTCCAACAGCTGCGGCTGAATTTATTGTAAATAGAAAAAAACAACTTAGAGTTGAAACTGCTAATGTTTTTAGAACTTTGAGAAATAATATATTAAATTTATTAAAAAATAATAGAGAAAAATTCAATATTTATTCAGAACAGAGATTTATTAATGTGTTTTCTAAATACAATGAAAGACAAATTGTTAATTTTAATATTTTAAAGAAAAATTTTGAGAAATCGCCTCAAAGAATAATAGAAATAAAAAAAAATAAATTCAAAGAGCTTATTCATAGATTTATAAGAAAAGAAAGTATTGTCAATGATGCAAGAGTAAAAATTGATAGATTAAACGATGAACTTGTTAATAGCATGAATAAGTTAATAAATAAAAAGAAAGAAAAAATTAATTTTGAAAAGATGAGATTAAATATAACAAATCCATTAAATATTATGAAAAAAGGTTATTGTATAATAAAAGATGAAAATACCGGCAAACTTATTAGAAGCATATCATCGGTAGATAAAAAAAGTAAACTTGATATAATGTTATCAGATGGCAGGATAAAAGCAGATGTAATTGATATAAAAAAATGATATATCGGGGGTTGTTTTGAATAATTTTATTTTTAAAAATTTAAATTTGGTTTTTATTGATGAAGATTTTAATATAAAGATTAATAATAATGAAATATGGGTAAAAGATGGAGTTTATTGTGATAATAAA
>JALOAD010000118.1 GCA_023228995.1 Candidatus Muiribacterium halophilum | reverse complement strand
ATCAATATCTGACCTATTTATAGATTCATTAAATGTCCTTATGTATTTCATCGTATTTCATAATCATTTTTTAATAACTCTATGAGTTCTTCTCTGGTTTTTGGGTTTCCTATATCATCTAAGAATTCTACTAACCTATTAACTAATAATTTATCTTGTTGTATAATTTCTCTATCTATAAAATCCATAATTAAATCTTTATCTTCTCTATTAGATATCAATCCATATTCATTAGATGTTATAAATAACTTTATTATTTTAGAAATTGGATCATTCTGTATAAATAATTCTTTGTAATATTTAGGTAAATAATCTATATTTTTAAGATTATTAGAATAACACCAAAATATACCACCTACTCTTTGTGGTGCACCCTCTAAGGAGGTTAATTTATTATATCTACAATGAAAATCACCACCTATACTTTGAGGAGCACCCTCTAAGGATATTAATTGATTATAACTACAATAAAAATCACCACTAACCTTTCTAAATTTCAAAGGTAATACTTTTAATCCTTTATTAAACAAATCAACATTTCCATCTACATCAATGGAGCCATCATCATTTATAGTATAGTTTTTTATATTATATATTTCACAAATAGCATCAATTTCAGATCTATTTATATTTTCATTAAAATTTTTTAAGTATTTCATCGTATTTCATAATCATTTTTTAATAACTCTATGAGTTCTTCTCTGTTTTTTGGTTTATCTATATCATCTAAATATTCTACTAATCTATTTACCAATAATTTATTTTGTTGGATAATTTCTCTATCTATAAAATCCATAATTAAATCTTTATCTTCTCTATTATCATCTATCAATCCTATTCCCTTATATGTTGTAAATAACTTTACTATTTTATAAATTGGATTATCTCCTATTAATAATTCTTTATAATATTTTGGTAAATAATCTATATTTTTAAGATTATTATTATAACAAGAAAAATCACCATAAACTCTTTTAGGAGCACCTTCTAAACTTGTTAACTGATTATAACTACAATTAAAATTCCCACCTATATTTTGAGGACTACCCACCAAAGAAGTTAATTTATTAATACTACAATAAAAATCCCTACCTATACTTTGAGGACAACCCACCAAAGAAGTTAATTTATTATCTCTACAATCAAAAAAACCACCTACATTTTGAGGAGCACCTTCTAAGGTTGTTAATTGATTACTACTACAATTAAAATTCCCACCTACTCTTTGAGGACTACCCACCAAAGAAGTTAATTGATTACTACTACACCAAAAATCACCACCTATACTTTGAGGAGTACCTTCTAAGGAGGTTAATTGATTACCACTACAATCAAAATCCCCACATATACTTTGAGGACTACCTTTTAATGATGTTAGTTTATTAAAACTACATTTAAAATTCCCACTAACATTTCTAAATTTCAAAGGTAATGCTTTTAATTTTTTATTATATAAATCAACATTTCCATCTACATCAATAGAACCATCATCATTGATATTATAGTTTTTTATATTATATTTTTCACAAATAGCATCAATATCTGACCTATTTATAGATTCATTAAATGTCCTTATGTATTTCATCGTATTTCATAATCATTTTTTAATAACTCTATGAGTTCTTCTCTGGTTTTTGGTTTATCTATATCATATAAGAATTCTACTAATCTATTTACCAATAATTTATCTTGTTGGATAATTTCTCTATCTATAAAATCCATAATTAAATCTTTATCTTCTCTATTAGATATCAATTCATATACATTAGATGATGTAAATAGATCTATTATTTTAGAAATTGGATTTCCGTTAATACTTAATTTCTTATAAATTTTAGGTAAATAATCAATATTTTTAAGTTTATTATTATAACAAGAAAAATATTTTCCCACTCTTTGAGGAGCACCTTCTAAACTTATTAACTGATTACCATTACATTCAAAATCCCCACCAACTCTTTGTGGAACACCTTCTAAGGTTGTTAATTGATTACTACTACAATAAAAACCCCCACCTATACTTTGAGGACAACCCACCAAAGAAGTTAATTGATTAGAAGTACAATAAAATTTACCACCTATACTTTGAGGACCACCCTCTAAAGATGTTAATTTATTACTACTACAATTAAAATCCCCACTAACCTTTCTAAATTTCAAAGGTAATACTTTTAATTTTTCTTTATATAAATCAACATTTCCATCTACATCAATAGAACCATCTTCATTAATTATGTAGTTTTTTATATTATATTTTTTACAAATAGCTTCTATTTCTGATGTATTTGTAGATTCATTAAATGTTTTTATATATTTCATCGTATTGTATAATTATTTTTTAATAACTCTATGAGTTCTTCTCTGGATTTTGGTTTTCCTATATCATCTAAGAATTCTACTAATCTATTAACTAATAGTATATCTTGTTGTATCATTTCTCTATCTATAAAATCCATAATTAAATCTTTATTTTCTCTATTAGATATAAATCCATATTCATTAAGTTTAGTAAATAAATCTAATATTTTAGAAATTGGATTATTAGATATATCCAATTCTTTATAATATTTAGGTAAATAATCAATATTTTTAAGATTATTAGAATAACACCAAAATTTATCACCTACTCTTTTAGGAGCACCTTCTAAGGATATTAACTGATTACTACTACAAGAAAAATCACCACCTACACTTTGAGGAGCACCCTCTAAGGATGCTAATTGATTATTATAACAAGAAAAATCACCACCTACACTTTGAGGAGCACCCTCTAAGGATGTTAATTGATTATAACCACAATCAAAATTCCCACTAACCTTTCTAAATTTCAAAGGTAATACTTTTAATTTTTCATGACTTAAATCAACATTACCATCTACATCAATAGAATCATCTTCATTAATTATGTAGTTTTTTATATTATATTTTTTACAAATAGCTTCAATTTCTGAGGTGTTTGTAGATTCATTAAATGTCCTTATATATTTCATCGTATTGTATAATTATTTTTTAATAACTCTATGAGTTCTTCTCTGGATTTTGGTTTTCCTATATCATCTAAAAATTCTACTAATCTATTTACTAATAATTTATCTTGTTGTATAATTTCTCTATCTATAAAATCCATAATTAAATCTTTATTTTCTCTATTATCATATATCATTCCTGTCATATCAGATGTTGTAAATAACTTTATTATTTTATAAATTGGATTATCACCTATAAATAATTCTTTATAATATTTTGGTAAATAATCAATATTTTTAAGATTATTAAAATCACACCAAAATATACCACCTACTCTTTGTGGAGCACCCTCCAAGGATGTTAATTTATTATCACTACAAGAAAAATTCCCACCAACTCTTTGTGGAACACCTTCTAAGGTTGTTAATTGATTACTACCACAATAAAAACCCCCACCAACTCTTTGTGGAACACCTTCTAAGGTTGTTAATTGATTATCATTACAATTAAAATAACCACCTATACTTTGAGGACAACCCTCTAAGGATGTTAATTGATTACTATTACAATCAAAATAACCACCTACATTTTGAGGACTACCTTTTAAGGATGTTAATTGATTACCACTACAATTAAAATTCCCACCTATACTTTGAGGACAACCCACCAAAGAAGTTAATTGATTATCATTACAATTAAAATTACTACCTACATGTTGAGGACCACCCTCTAATGATATTAATTTATTATTTCTACATTCAAAATTCCCACTAACCTTTCTAAATTTCAAAGGTAATACTTTTAATTTTTCACGACTTAAATAAACATCACCATCTACATCAATGGAGCCATCTTCATTAATTATGTAGTTTTTTATATTATATATTTCACAAATAGCTTCAATTTCTGAGGTGTTTGTAGATTCATTAAATGTCCTTATATATTTCATTGTATTGTATAATTATTTTTTAATAACTCTATGAGTTCTTCTCTGGATTTTGGTTTTCCTATATCATCTAAAAATTCTACTAATCTATTTACTAATAGTATATCTTGTTGTATCATTTCTCTATCTATAAAATCCATAATTAAATCTTTATCTTCTCTATTAGATATCAATCCATATTCATTAAGTTTAGTAAATAAATCTAATATTTTAGAAATTGGATTTTCGTTAATATTTAATTTTTTATAAGTTTTGGGTAAATAATCAATATTTTTAAGATTATTAAAATCACACCAAAATATACCACCTACTCTTTTGGGAACACCCTCTAAGCTTGTTAAGTTATTATCATTACATTCAAAATCACCACCTACACTTTGAGGACAACCAACCAAAGAAGTTAATTGATTATGACTACAATGGAAATTCCCACCTATACTTTGAGGACCACCCTCTAAGGATGTTAATTGATTGTAACCACAATCAAAATTCCCACTAACCTTTCTAAATTTCAAAGGTAATACTTTTAATTTTTCATGACT
>JALOAD010000046.1 GCA_023228995.1 Candidatus Muiribacterium halophilum | reverse complement strand
TTAAATGTAAGAACTGTGGGCAGGGAATTTTTAATAAATCTCTTTCTATGAATCTTTATGTTTGTCCAAAATGTGATTTTCATGAATATATACCTGTTGAAGAAAGACTTAAGAATATTCTTGATAAGGGAAAATACAAAGAACTTTATCAAAATGTTATTTCTAAAGATTTTCTTGATTTTGAAATAAAAGGTGAAAAATACAATACTAAAATAGAAAAAACAATATTAGCTTCTGGAAAATCTTCTGCATTTACTGCTGTTTCGGGTAAAATTGGAGGTGTACCGGTTAATGTTGGCGTTATGGATTTTAAATTTTTTGGTGGTTCAATGGGAAGTGTAGTTGGTGAAAAGTTTTATAGACTTGCTATGAGTTGTATTGACAAAAAAAGACCTCTTATTGTTTTTTCGGCTTCTGGCGGTGCAAGAATGCAAGAAGCTATAATATCTCTTATGCAAATGGCAAAAACCTCGGCAGCTTTAGCTTTGCTTGAAGAAAAAAACATTCCTTTTATATCTGTTTTGACTCATCCTACAACTGGTGGAGTAAGTGCGAGTTTTGCTTTTCTTGGTGATGTTATAATTGCTGAAAAAGGTGCTCTTATTGGTTTTGCAGGACCTAGAGTTATAGAACAGACTATAAAACAAAAACTTCCAGATAATTTTCAGAGAGCTGATTTTTTAAAAGATTGTGGTATGGTTGATATGGTGATTCATAGAAAAGATATGAAAAAAACTTTGGAGAATATTCTTAAATTGTTATGGAATCAGAAGACAGATTAATAAAACTTAAAGAAATAGAAGAAGAGATATTGAAGCTTAAAGAGCTTGAAAAAAGAGAAAAATTATCTCTTAAAGATGCTCTTGATGTATTAAATGAAAAAAGAAATTCTTTTTTTGAAAATCTTCAGTGTTGGGACAGAGTTATGCTCGCAAGACATGCTCAAAGACCTCATTGTATAGATTATATAAAAAATATTGTAGATGATTTTATTGAATTTTCAGGAGATAGATATTTTAGTGATGATAAAGCTATGATATGTGGTTTTGGTAAAATTGGTGGCATTTCAGTTTGTATTTCAGGTCTTGAAAAAGGCAGAGATTTAAATGAAAAAGTTGTTAGAAATTTTGGTATGGCACATCCTGAAGGTTATAGAAAATCTGCTCGTATTTTTAAATTAGCTGAAAAGTTTGGTGTTCCGGTAATTACTTTTATTGATACTCCAGGAGCTTATCCTGGCATTGAAGCTGAAGAAAGAGGTCAATCTATAGCTATTGCTGAAAATATAAAACTTTTATTTAAATTAAATGTTCCTGTTATTGCGTGTATTATTGGTGAAGGTGGAAGTGGAGGAGCTTTGGCTATAGGAGTTGCAGATATTGTATTGATGCTTGAAAATTCAATTTATTCTGTTATATCTCCAGAAGGTTGTGCTTCTATTTTATGGAGAGATGCAAAATACGCAAAAAATGCTGCTGAAAATTTAAAACTTACTTCTTATGATCTTAAAAAAATGGGAATAATAGACGAAATAATTAAAGAACCTCAAGGTGGTATACACGAAAACCCAAAAATAGTATATAATGAGTTAAGAAATCACATTGTTTCAAATTTAAAAAGTTTAAAAACTGTTAAAGAAATTAGGAAAACAAGAATAAACAGATATAGAAATATAGGAATCTTCAACGAATAGATTTTTTATCCGATAATAATAATAGATTCGGAGTATATAAAATATGGTAGATAATAAGGATAAAATTAAAAATATTAAAGATGAACTTATTCCTGATTCATTTTCTCAGGATATAATTAATCAATATTTAAGAAGATTAAATGAAACTGGTCTTCTTTCTTCTGAAGAAGAGGTCGAACTTGCCAAAAAAATCAAAGATGGCGATAGCAAAGCAAGAAAAATTCTCATCAAGGCAAATCTTAGACTTGTTGTTTCAATTGCCAAAAAATATTCTAATAGAGGTCTTTTATTCTTAGATTTAATTCAGGAAGGTAATATTGGTCTTATAAGATCTATTGAAAAGTTTGATTATAAACTTGGATTTAGATTTTCAACTTATGCTACTTGGTGGATAAAGCAATCTATTATAAGGGCTATATCTGATCAATCAAAAACTATAAGGCTTCCAATTCATATTTTAGATATTATAACTAATTATAAAAAGACTGTCAGAAAATATGATGAAAATGAGCAGGATTATACTGTAGAACAGATTGCTGAAGATATGCAAATATCTCCTGATAAATTAAAAGATATATTGTGTTTTATGCATGAACCATTATCTCTTGATATTCCTGTAAAAACCGAAGATGATAGTGTTTTTGGAGATTTTATTGAAGATCAAAAATTTGAAAAACCAGATGATCAGGTTTTTGATAAAATTCTAAAAGAAGAAATTAGAAAAGTTTTATCAGAACTTACAGAACAGGAAAGTGAAGTTATAATACTTCGATTTGGACTTGAAGATGATGAGCCTAAAACACTTGAACAAATCGGGAAAGTGATTGGTGTTACTAGAGAAAGAGTTAGACAGGTAGAGGTAAAAGCTCTTGTTAAACTCAAAAATTATAAAAATAGGTTGAAATTTCAGGATTATCTTAAAGATTAATTAGCTTGTTAAATTGAAATTTTGTAATAAATTCTGTAAAATTACCACATGTCAAAAAATTATATATTTATAGTTCTTTTTATTTTAATTTCGTTTACGGTTATTTCTTTAGAAAATATGCCTTTTAAAGTAGAAAACTGGTATTATAATGCTAAGTGGCTTTTAGAAAATAAAAAATTTGATAAAGCAATAGAAAGTATTGATAAAGCTATTGAAAAAATGCCATCAAATACTGATTTAAGAGATTTCAAAGATATTATTCTTGAAAAACAAAAAGATGCTTTTAAAATCGATTATAAATATATTATAAAAAAGAGATTACTTAATATTAAACCTATTGAAGATAGAGTTCATACTTTTGGTTATCCTGTATATGTAATTAGAACTGATGAAAAAAAATTGCTTGATCTTGCTCAATATTATGTTAATGCTGATAATATATCAAAAGCTATTGAGTATGCTGAAAAATCTTTAAAACTTAATTCTAATTTTTCTCAGGCTTATTTTTTTCTTGGTAAAATTGAGATGTTTGATAATCCTGAACTTGCACTTACTTATTTTAAAAAATCTTTTTATATAAGTCAGAATCCAGAATATATTCTTTATATGTCATATACTGCTTGTTATCTTAAAAAAAAGGATTATATCACTACTTTAGTAAGATTGTTTGATGATAAATTTGATAATACTGATATTGGGGCTTTTATAAGGATAATTGATGAAAAAAATCTTCTTGACATAGAATTTGCAAAAGAATTTGAAAAGCAAAAAGTCGATAGACTTGAATATCTTGATATGCCGTCTGAACTTTCAATATTTTTTTATAATAGAAAATTTATTATTGATAATCTTTTAAAAATATTATATCCATTTTTTGAAAAAGACTGGTTTTTTAATTATTTTTCTGGCTATTTATATGGTGAATTTCTTGATATAGATCAGGCTTTTTCTTATTATTCCAAAGCTTATGAATATGCTCCTAAAATGCATAAAGAAAATATAAAATTTCTTGTTGAAAAATTTAGAGATCGTTCTAAGATAGTTTTAGACCCAGATTCTTTTGAAGCATTATGGATGAAGGCAAATAATTTTTATAGAAATCAAAATTATGCTAAAAGTATAGAACAAGCGAGAAAAGCTTTGATAAAAACCGAAAAAAAGGAAGAAATCTACATGCTTCTTGGATTTAATCATTTTAAAAGAGGAGAATTTTCTGATGCAAGAAAATATCTTGACATGGCTGTTGAAAAGATAAAAGACAATGCAGAAATATATTTTACTTATGGTGAAATTTACTTTCTTGAAAGAAATTATTATGAAGCTCTTAAAAATTATGAGCAAGCATTGGTATTAGAACCTGATAATAAAACTGTTTTATATAAAATGGGAAATATTTATTCAGAACAGTCTGAATATGAAAAATCTGAAGCTAAAATGAAACAAGTATTGAATATTGATGCTGATTTTATTGAAGCTTATATTGTGCTTGGTAATTTATATACTAAGACAAATAGATTTGATGAAGCTATAACTAATTTTAACAATGTTCTCTCAAGAGATGAAAAATTTATTGATGCTTATATAAGTCTTTCAATTGCTTACTTTAAAAAATGGGAGATAAGTTCAGAGTCAAGAATGATAGATAGTGCTATTCAAATATTAGAGAGAGCTAAAGAACTTGCTCCTGACAATGATATGGTAACTCAGTATGTTGAATACTATTATCAGCAGAAAGCCGGAGGATGATGATGAAAGCGATTATAATGACTTATGGTTGTCAGATGAATGTACACGATAGTGAGATTATTAAAAAATATGTTAAAGAATGTGGTTATGATTTTACTGATAAGATAGAAAATGCTTCTCTTATAATTATCAATACTTGTTGTGTGAGAGAAAGTGCTGAGAAGAGAATATATGGAAGAGTTAATTTTTTGAAAAAATTTAAATATTTGAATCCTTATCTTATTATTGGAATGGCAGGTTGTCTTGTTCAAAAAGATAAAAAATCTTTATTTAAAAAAGTTCCTCATGTGGATTTTGCTATTGGACCTCAAGAAATATCCAAAATACCTGAAATAATAAATGAAGCAAGAAAAGGTATAAAATTCATTGGAGATTTTAAAGAAAGAGAATTTATTGGTGAAAGTGAAAAAGGTTTAATAGAACATCCTTATCAGAGCTGGCTTTCAATAATGAAAGGTTGTGATAATTATTGTTCATATTGTATTGTTCCATATGTAAGAGGTCATGAGATAAGTAAAAAATATAATATAATCGAGGATGAATTTAAATATCTTGCCGAATGTGGAGTTAAAGATGTAACTTTGTTAGGTCAAAATGTTAATTCTTATGGTAAAGGTCTTGATGAAAATATAGATTTTGCTGAATTAATGATAAGACTAGATAAACAAAATCTTATACCAAGAATAAGATTTATGACATCTCATCCTAAAGATTTTAATGAAACAATTGTAAATGCTATTAAAAACGGTAAGAATTTATGTGATCATATTCATTTACCATTTCAAGCAGGTTCAGATAATATTTTAAAAAAGATGAATAGAAAATATACTGTTAATGAGTATAGAAAAAAAATAGAATTTGTAAGACAAGAATTGCCTAATGCTGCGTTGACAACAGATATAATTGTCGGATTTCCAGGTGAAACAGAAGAGGATTTTAATCAAACTATAAAACTTGTTCAGGATTTAAGATTTGATAGTGCTCATACATTTATTTACTCAATTAGAACAGGTACGAAAGCAGCAGAGTTTGAGGAACAGATACCTGAGGAAATAAAAAAAGAAAGAATAAAAAGACTTATTGATATTCAAAATGATATATCTATTGAAATAAACAAAAAACTTGAAGGAAAAGTTTATAATATTCTTGTTGAAGGATGGGATAAAAATAAAACTAGATTACAGGGGAGAACTACTTCAAATAAAATTGTTGTTTTTAAAGGTGATGATTCTCTTATTGGAAATTTTGTAGATGTTAAAATAACAGAAGGTCTTCATTGGACGCTTATTGGGGAAAAGATAAATGTTTAAAAAGTTCATAAAACTATTAATTGCTTTATTTGTTTTTTCTATAATAATATTCTTTTTTTCAAAATTAACAAATATTTCTGTTCATGATGAAATAATAATTTGTATTGATCCTGGACATGGTGGTTTACCAGAATATGGAAATAAAGATGGTGGTGATAATTGGTATGAACCTAAAAAAACTTTTCTTAATTATTATAATTATGGTGGAATATTTGAAAATATAAAAGAGCATGAATATGTTTATGAGCTAGCAATACTTATAAAAAAATATGTTGAAGATTTGAATACAATTACAGGATATGAAGAAATGCGAGATTTTTTAAAAAAACATAATATTTTTTTAAATTCTGAAAAGAAAAAAAATTTTAAAGTTTTTTTATCAAGAGATAATAGTGCTGAAGTTTTAAATTTAACTGAAAAAAATGTGAATAGATTTTACAGGACTTTTGATTCACCTCATAAAGATAAGATATTTAAAGGAAAATTATCGAGGATAAATTCTATAAAACCTCATTTTACATTATCTTTACATCTTAATTTTGTTGAGTCTGAAGATTATAGAGGAATGCTTTCGTTTTTTGCTCCATCAATTGAAACTTTTGATTATATTATAAAAAATAAAGAAAATCGTGATATTTTAATTGAAAATGAATTCTATTCCAAATGGAATGTTAGGTCAAGAAGCTATGCAGTTGAAGGTTTTATGATAAATGATGCCAATACGTATTTTACTGGATTAAAAAATGATGGTAGATTTATTGGTAGAAGAAATGAAATGCTTACATGGAAATACGATGAAGAAAAATTATTTAAAGATAGAGAAGAATCAATAAATGAAAAGATGAGAAGGTCTGGTGGATATGAGGGATTAGGAGGAGATAATCTTTATTTTTCAAATGAAATATTAAGATATGTAAGTTATTTTTTAAATGTTGAACAAAATATAGATTATAATATACTCGAGGAAAGAGCTTCAGATTTTTCAGTATGTATTTTTAATAATTCTATTACAGCAGCTCTTGAACTTGGTAATATTTATAGTACACATGATAGAAAAATTTTGCTTGAAAATAAAGAAAATATTGCAAAATATATTGCTTATGGAATTTTTTGCGTAAATACTGGTATTCATAAAATTGAAGAAGAAAGTGAAAAAATAATGCCATACGGCAAAAGAATTGATTTAGAAAAATATGGTGATTATTTTAAAGAGAGTGTTAAATGAGTTTTGATTATGAAAATTTAACTCCTGTTATGCAACAGTATGTTGATATAAAAAATCAGCATAAAGATTCTATTTTATTTTTTAGATTAGGTGATTTTTATGAAATGTTTTTTGAAGATGCAATAACTGTATCTAAAGAACTTGATATTACTCTTACATGCAGAAACAAAAAATCAGATAATCCTATACCAATGGCAGGTGTTCCTTATCATGCTGCTGCTATATATATAAATCGTCTAATAAAAAAAGGGTTTAAAATTTCAGTTTGTGAACAAGTTTCATTACCAAATTCAAAAGATATTGTTAAAAGAGAAGTTGTTAGGACAATAACTCCAGGTACACTTATTGAAGAAGATGTACTTGAAATGTTTTCAAGTAATTATCTTTGCTCAGTCTATCAGGCTGATTTTATTTATATAAGTTACTGTGATCTTAGCACTGGGGAATTTTATAGCACAAGAACTAGTCAAGATGATTTTATGAGTGAACTTTTTAAAATAAATCCAGCTGAAATTTTATATAATATTCAAAATGTAAACTCTGTATCGGGCAATGCCATACGGAATAACTTTTATTCTACAAACATAAATATAGATAATTTAGAACAAGAAAATAATTACAATAATCTTTTAAAGAAAATAAAAAATAAATATGAAAAAAACAACTGTCTAATTCTTTTAAATTATCTTGAAGAAACACAAAAATCTTTTATTTCTAATATTAAGGATATTGTTAATTATTCAATAGATAAATATGTTTATATGGATATTTCTGCTCAAAGAAATCTTGAGATTACAATGCCTTTAAATTCAGATAATGCAAAATCTACATTGTTTAATGTTTTGAATTATACTAAAACAGCAATGGGAGCAAGAAAATTTAGAAATTGGATTTTAAATCCTCTTAAAGATATTGAAGAAATTAAAAAAAGACATGATTTTGTTAATGATATATTTGTTTACTCTGCTATGAGAAGAGAACTTGAAGAAAAACTTAATAATATAAAAGATATAGAAAGAATTATAAATCGTCTTACATTGACTTCAGCTTCTCCAAGAGATTTAAATTCGCTCAAAGATTCATTGAATTCAGTAGCAAAACTTAAAAAAAGTAATATTTTTTCTGATTTATTATGTGAATTTATTAAGAAAATTCCAGTTTCAGATGATATTTCTATTTTTATAGAAAATTCTATTGTAGATGAACCTTCTGCAAAAGTTAGTGATGGTGGATTTATAAAAAAAGGATTTTGTCAGGAACTTGATGAATTAAGGCAAATTTCAAAAAATAGTAAACAATGGCTTGCAGCTCTTGAACAACAAGAAAGAAATAAAACTGGTATAAAAAATCTTAAAGTTTCTTATAATAAAGTTTCAGGTTATTTTATAGAAATATCTAAAAGCAATATTGATAAAGTTCCTGATGAATATATTAGAAAAAGTACAATGACAAATGCTGAAAGATATTTTACCTCTGAACTTAAAGATAAAGAAGCTTTTATACTTGGTGCAAAAGAAAAAATACAGAATTTAGAAGAAAAACTTTTTTCTGATATTAAAGTTAAAGTTCTTGAAAAATTTGAAGAATTAAAGCAGATTGCTGAAAATATTGCGGTTTTAGACTGTTTTTTTTCAATGGCTGAATGTGCTTATAGAAACAATTATGTTAGACCAGAAATGTCAGATAAAGAAATTATTGATATTAGAGATGGAAGACATCCTGTAGTAGAAAAAGTACTTAAAGATGATTTTATACCTAATGATTGTCTTCTTAATCGGGAACATGGTTTTTTTCATATAATAACAGGTCCAAACATGGCTGGTAAAAGTACATATATAAGACAAATTGCTATTATAGTGATAATGGCCCAAACTGGTTGTTTTGTTCCTGCTTCCTATGCTTGTATTGGTGTTATGAATAAAATATTTACAAGAATTGGTGCATCTGACAATCTTACAATGGGACAATCTACTTTTATGGTTGAGATGATGGAAACAGCTGATATATTAAAAGGAGCTGATAATAAAAGTCTTGTAATACTTGATGAAATAGGTCGTGGAACTTCAACTTATGATGGTCTTTCAATTGCTTGGGCTATATCAGAATATCTTGCAACTACTGGTGCTTTTTCTATGTTTGCAACTCATTATCATGAACTTACAGAAATTGAGGAAAATATTAAAGGTGTTAAAAATTTCAATGTTGCAATAATTGAAGAAGGTAATGAACTTGTATTTCTTCATAAAATAATAAGTGGTAGAGCTGATAGAAGTTATGGTATTCATGTTGCAAAACTTGCTGGTGTTCCACATTCAGTAATTAAAAGAGCAGAAGATCTTTTAAGCCATTTTGAAGATGATATATCTGAAAACAATAATTCAAAAAAAAATAAAGAGTTTGTAACTATGAAATTTATTGAAACAAAAAAAGCTGACAATAATCAGCTTGATCTTTTTGGTAATACAGCGACAGAAAAATATTTTAAATATGGTGAAATGATATCAGTAATAGATGATATAAAAAACATAGATATTAACAGTTTAACTCCTTTAAATGCTCTTAATAGGCTGAATAAACTTAAAAATAAGATAAGGAGATTATAAATGCAATTCAAGCTAGTTTCTCCTTTTAGCCCAGCAGGAGATCAGCCGCAAGCAATAGATATAATTTCTCAAAAATTAAATAAAGGTGTTGATAATCAGATACTTCTTGGAGTTACAGGGTCTGGTAAAACTTTTGCTATAGCTAATATTATACAAAAAGTTCAGAGACCAGTTCTTATTCTTACTCATAACAAAACTCTGGCAGCACAGTTATTTAATGAATTCAAATTATTTTTTCCTTATAATGCTGTTGAATATTTTGTATCATATTATGATTATTTTCAGCCTGAAAGCTATATTGTTCATACTGATACATATATTGAAAAAGATGCTGGAATAAATGAACAAATAGATAGATTAAGACATAATGCAACAGCTTCTTTGCTTTCAAGAAATGATGTAATTGTAGTATCTTCTGTATCTGCAATATATAATATAGGTAAACCTGATTTTTATATAAATGCAAGTATTTTACTTCAAAAAGGAAATACAATTAATCGTGAAGAATTTATAGAAAAACTTATAGATATTCATTATGAAAGAAATGATTTTTCAGTTGGAAATGGATTGTTTAGAGTGAGAGGTGAAATTATTGATATAACTCCTCCATATTTTGATGGTGAATATATTAGAATTGAATTTTTTGATGATGAAATAGAAAAAATATCTTTATATAGTTTTCCAGAAGGTATTTTACTTGATGAATTGGATGAAATTAAAATTTTTCCTGCAAAACATTATATTATTCCTGATAAAAATATAAAAAATGCAATTTCTCAAATAAAAGAAGAAATGTTTGATAGAATTAAGTTTTTTAAAGATAATGGTAAACTTATAGAAGCACAAAGAATTGAAGAAAGGACAAGATATGATGTTGAGATGATAAAAGAATTTGGATATTGTAAAGGAATTGAAAATTATTCAAGATATTTTGATGGTAGAAAAGCAGGAGAAGCTCCATGGAGTCTTATTCCTTATTTTTCAGATGATTATTTGCTCATAGTAGATGAATCTCATATTACAATACCTCAAATAGGTGGTATGTTTAAAGGAGATAATGCTAGAAAAAAAAATCTCATAGATTATGGTTTTAGACTTCCTTCAGCTTATGATAACAGACCTCTTAATTTTAAAGAATTTGAAGAAAGAAAAGGTCAGACTATTTATGTTAGTGCAACTCCAGGTAAATATGAAAATGAAATAGCTAAAGAAAACATAACTCAACTTATAGTAAGGCCAACTGGAATTACTGAGCCTGAAATTACTGTTATTAAATCAGAAGGACAGATATTCAAGACAATTGAAGAGCTTAATATAGCAAAGGAAAAAAATCTTAAAGTTATTATAAATACATTGACAAAAAAAATGTCTGAAGAACTTACAGAATATCTTTTGAATCGTGATTTTAGAGTTAAATATCTACATTCTGAGATAAAGACAATTGATAGAACAAAGATAATAAATGAACTTAGAAGAGATGAAATTGATATAATAATAGGTGTAAATCTTTTAAGAGAAGGTATAGATTTGCCTGAAGTTGGTCTTGTAATAATATTTGATGGAGATAAAGAAGGATTTCTTAGAAGCGATTCAGCTCTTATTCAGTTATGCGGAAGATGTGCTAGGAATATTGAAGGCAAAGTAATCATTTTTGCTGATAGAATGACAAATTCTATGAATAGAGCAATTAGTATTATTGATGAAAGAAGAAAAAAACAAATAGATTTTAATTTAAAAAATAATATTATTCCAAAAAATATAGAATCAAAAAAATTAAATCTTCTTGAAGAAATGACTAAAGAAGAAAGTATTGCAGAAGAAAATATAAATGAGCTAAAAGATGTAAAAGATTTAAAAAAACAAATTAACAATTTAAAATATGATATGAAAACAATGGCAAGTCTTCTTAATTTTGAAAAAGCAGCTGAGTTAAGAGATAGGATTAAAGTGCTGGAGGAAATACTTGCACGCAATTCCAGATAAACCCGGTGTATATTTATTTAAAGATAAAAACGATAATATTTTATATATTGGAAAAGCAAAATCTTTAAAAAAAAGAGTTAAAAGTTACTTTAGAAAAACAGATAATCTTAAAACAAAGCTATTAATTTCAAAATATAATAAAATTGATTTTATAATATGTTCTAGTGAAAAAGAAGCTCTTATACTTGAAAACAACCTTATAAAAAAATATCTTCCTTTTTTTAATATTTTATTAAAAGATGATAAGACTTATCCTTATATTATAATTACAGATGAAAAATTTCCAAGAATTGTTAAAATGAGAAAAATTCCTTCAAAATATAAAAACAAGTTTGGACCTTATGTAGAAGGTGGAAAAATAAATGCTCTTATAGATATTCTTGCGACTTTTTTTAAGATAAGAACATGTAGAAGAATGAAAGATTCAGCTTGTTTAAGAAAATATATTGGATATTGTGCTGCTCCTTGTCAAAATGAAATTTCAGAACAGCATTATAATTTACAAATTAATAACATTATTGAAATTTTAAAAGGTAATACATTTTTATTTATAAAAGATTTAAATAAAGAAATGGAATTTGCTTCACATAATCTTAACTTTGAAAAGGCAGCTTTGATAAGAGATGTAATTGGATTTCTTAAAGATATAAAAAACAATCAATATGCTCAAATCTCAAGAGAAAATACTTTTGATGTGCTTGCCATTTCTATGAATTCTAATTCTTTTGTAATTTCTATTCAAAGATATAATAGTGGAAAACTTCTTGATTATGAAAATATAATTTGTGATTATCTTGATATAGAAGAGGATGTTCAGAGAGTTTTAATTCAATTTTATGAAAGAAATACACAAACTATTCAGGCATATATAGATGAAAAAATCTTTAATATTATTAAAAATGCAATTTCTTATATAAATGCTGATTTTACAGTTCCTAAAATTGGAGAAAATGCAAGACTTGTTGAAAACGCAAGTAAAAATTCAGATATTTTACTTGGAAATACAAGTGATATTATTTCTGATTTAAAAAAATCTCTTTTATTAAAAAACACTCCTATGAGAATAGAATGTTATGATATTTCTAATATATCGGGTGAATTTGCTGTGGGTTCTATGGTGGTTTTTGAAAATGGAAGAAATATAAATAAAAAGTATAGAAAGTTTAAAATTAAGACAATTATTGGAGCAGATGATTTTCATATGCTTCTTGAAGTATTGAAAAGAAGACTTGAGCATAAAGAATGGATAATGCCAGACCTTATTATAATTGATGGTGGTAAAGGTCAGATTTCAACTGTGAAAGATATTATACCACATAGTATAGATCTTATTTCTATTGCCAAAAAAGAAGAAATAATATATTTCCCGGATTTTCGTGAATTAAAACTTCCAAAGAATAATAAAGTTCTTAATCTTATTCAGAGAATTAGAGACGAAGCACATAGATTTGCAATTACAAGTTATAGAAAAATTCATTCAAAAGCATTTTTTAGCAGTGAATTTGATAATATTAAAGGTATTGGTCAAAAAACAGTTGATAAGCTTATGAAAAATTTCTTTTCCTATGATAAAATAAAAAAAGCTGATATTGATTCATTAGCTAAAGTTATTGGAAAAAAACAAGCAAAAATATTATATAATCATTTTAGAAGCGAGGAAAATAAATGAATAAAGTTGTTGTAACTGGTGGAGCAGGTTTTATTGGTTCAAATCTTGTAAAAAAACTAGTTGAAAAAAATTTCAAAGTAATTGTAATAGATAATTTATATTCAGGTAAATATTCTAATCTTGAAAGTGTAAAAGATAATATATATTTTTTTGAAAAAGATATATGTGATGATTTGAGTTTTTTAAATGAACTTGGTCAAATATCAGGTATATTTCATTTAGCAGCAATACCATCTGTTAATTTTTCTCTTGAAAATCCTATTGAAGTAAATAGAGTTAATGTTGAAGGAACAATAAATCTTCTTGAATTCTGCAAAAAAAATAATGTTAAAACTTTTGTATATTCAGCATCATCAGCTGCTTACGGTGAAAGACAAGGTAAAAACTCAGAACAAGATCTTCCATATCCAATATCTCCTTATGGAGTATCTAAACTTACTGGGGAATATTATGTAAAAGCGTATTCTACTTTATATGATATAAATGGAATTTGTCTGAGATATTTTAATGTTTTTGGTCCTGGACAAAGTCCAGATTCTGAATATGCAGCTGTAATTCCTAAATTTATTTTTTCTGCTGTAAATAATAGTGAATTAAAAGTTTTTGGTGATGGTGAGCAAACAAGAGATTTTACTTTTGTTGGAGATATTGTCAATGCAAATATTAAAGCTTATGAAAAAAACGAAAATATAGGTACAATAAATATTGCTACAGGAAAAAGTGTTAGTCTTAACAGTTTGATTGAAGAAATATCAAAAATAAAAGGTGAAAATCTTAATGTTAAATATTTACCTGAAAGAGCTGGAGATATTAAGTTTTCTCAAGCAGATGTAAATCTTTCTTTTGAAAAAATTGGATTTAAAGCTGAATATAAATTTGCTTATGGTATTGAAAAAACTTATAGGTGGTTTTGTGCCTAAGAAATTTGATATTGATCTTCTTCAATTCGGAATTACAAATATTTGTAATAATAATTGCATTATGTGTCATCAATCTCAAGATTGGTATATTCCAGGAAAAACTGGGTTTATGAGTTTTTCTCATGCAAAGAAGATTATAGATAATATATATGAAAATAACATAAAATTTAAAGTAATTCATACTTTTTGGAAAGGTGAACCTTTTCTTGCTCCTGATTTTATGGATATTTTGGAGTATTTATTTAAAAAAAACAATGAAAACTTGCTTTTTGAAAAACTATATATAAATACAAATGGAACTGTTTTAAAAGGTAAAGAAGAAAAACTTTTACAAATTCTGAATATGTCTAAAGAAATAAGAACTACATTGAATTTTTCAATAGATGCAAATTCTGATGAAACTTATACTAGTATAAGAAGAAGTAAATTTTTTCCTGATATTGAGCATTCTATTAGAACAATACTTAAAATTAGAAATGAAAAAAAATATAAAGATCCTGTAATTATATTTCAAATAGTTGTTATGAAAGAAAATTTTCATGATATAGATGGATTTGTACAAAAATGGAAAAATGAATTGTCTAAATATTCTTTAATGGCTGAATACATGTATTATCTTAAAAGTATTGATAAAGATACTATATTTTTTAGACCTCTTCAGCCTGAAACTGAAAAAAGTCGAGCTTTATGGATGAATGTATTAAAAAAATATTTACCCGAAGAGCATGATAAGATAAATGATATTCATATAAAGAGAATTCATGCTAATAAAATTTCAAGACCAGATAAACCTTGTTATCATCTTTGGACAACCCCTGTTATAGGTTGGGATGGAAAAGTTACAGCATGTTGTTCGGATTTTTATATAGATCTTTTAAAAGATGCTGATATTGATTTTCAAAATGATGATTTTACAAGAATATGGTTTGGTCCTGAAATGGAAGAATTGCGTAGAAAAAGTTATTTTCTTGAATACAATGATATGCCTGATGTATGTAAAAACTGTATTATGTATCTTGAGATGAATGAAGAATTTAAAATGCTTTTAAGTGAATGGGCAATTGAAAGAGGTTATCCGGTTTTATATAGTTCTGATATAGAATTTTGTAATGAAACTGATGATCTTATAAATATTGCTAATAAAATGATGAAAAACAAAGAATTTGATAAAGTCTATAATATATTAAATCGGGCTTTAATGCTTGATAAAGATAATGACAAAATATATGAAGCTTTTTTAACTTTTTACTCAAAAACAGGCAAATATAAAGAAGCTTTGAATATTGCTCTAAGACTTTCAAAACAAAAAAAAGATTATAGATTTTATGATGAAATAGCTTTTTTTTATGAAAACTTAAAAGATTTTAGTACAGCATTTAAATATTATAAAAAAGCTCTTAAAATCAAAAAAGATAAATATTATATTGTGAAGATGATTGATATGTTACATAAAGATGGTAGTTTTAAAAATATTGAGTTTTTTTTTAGAATTTTTAAAATTGCTAATTATAAAACAGATGAAGATATTGTAGAAAGAATGATAGATCTTTATTTTATACACTCTTCAATTGGAAAAACAGATGTTTTTAAAAAATATTACAATGATATATTGTTTTTTATAAAAAGAGATAATTTGAATTTAAAAGAAGATTTTGTACATAAAGTTTTTTATTTAAAAAGAGAACTTAATATTAAAGGTGATATTTTATATTTTACAGATTTTATAAAAAATAATATTGAATATTTAGATGATAAAAAGATAATTGAGTTAATTGAATTTGAGTCAAAAGATTCTGAACATATCTATAAAGATTTTATTATATATATTATTGAAGAATTTATTTTTGTGGAAGTTGAATTTATATATGATATTTTGACTACACTTGATTTTGATAAAAAGATTATTAAAAATATTTTATTAAAAAGATTAAATCTAAATAATAGAGATTATATTCTTGAATTTTTAAAGAAAAATAAAATGTATTTTGATTTTTTGAAAATAAAATTATTGTAACCTTTGATCTTTTAAACCGATATTGGCTTTTCATATGACTTCGCCAAGACATATGCTTGCAGCATAGATAGCTGACAAGTCAGCGTTTTTGAGCTTTGCTCAAGTTTTAAACCTAGTTTTACTTGTAAAACTATATCGTGAGCATAGTGAACGCCCAAATTCCAAATTCAACATTCAACATTGTTCTTTCTATTCCTACGGTGCAATTAGCATTATATCAGCAATAGAAGTTTTTCCAGCTTCAAGATCTACTATTTGATATGAAATTTCCTCAGTATCAATTGTTCCTGAACCATTAAAATCATAACCAGCTTCTAATATATATTTATATTCTTTTCCATCAGGATTATAAAGTATTTGAAGATTTCTAAAAATATATTTACCAGTAATTTGATCAGCGACTGTTATTATTGAAATATTTTGTCCTATTTCGTCAAGTGTATGTAATGTAGCTTTTACCGCAACTTCTCCAACAAAAGGAAGAGTATCTGAACGAGTAACTTCTCCTTTTATGTTTCCAAGATTATTAACAAGATCATATACCATAATTATATTGACAGGATTAACAATAACATCTGCCATATTCATTGTTCTTGATTGAGTTTTATATCCATCTTTTACAAAATCAATATTGTATTGTGCAATAGGAACTATAAAAGTAGAGCTTCCGTTATTATTAGTTATAGAGTTGAAATGTGAATCTTTAAATTCAATTATTACTCCTGGAATATTCAATCCTGTATCAGCATCTTTTATTACAAATACTATTTCTTTTGTTCCAGTACCTGATGGAGTTGAACCAGTAGTAATTGAAATATTTATATCTTCAACTATTTCATTTTCATCAACTGAAATTATTTTTTGATAGGTTGTGAAATTATTTTTTGAAATAATTAATTTAAAAAAACCTGTTGGAATATTTTGAAAAAGGTATTTTCCAGATGAATCTGTAAGTTTTTTCTGATTTTGAAATAAAAGATCGTTTAATGTATACAATTCAACAGTTGCACCTGAAACAGGGTTGTTTGTACCGGATTGCATAATATTTCCTGTAACAGTATATTCATTAACAGAAGAAGGAGAAAGATAAAAAGTATGACTTCCAGAATTTATTTGAGTTGAAGTTAAATCTTCTGTTAAAATACTAAAATTATCACAAGATATTTTAATATTGTATTCTTCAGAAGGAATTGAATTAAATACAAATAAACCATTTATATCAGAAGTTGTTGTATAAACATTTAAACTATTTGTTTTTGAAGATATTTCAATGTTTGCACTTGTTATAGGAATAGTAGTATCTTTTTCATATAATGTTCCTGTAAAAGAACTTGCACCTTTTATTAGTATTTTATTATATACAGTTATTCCTTGAGAAAATAAACTTTCCTCTGAAAGATAATCTTTTTTTAAAAAAGTTATTTTTTGTGAGTCAATAGATACAGGAATGCTATATTTACCTAGAATATCCGAATATACAGTTTTTGCAGATGGAATTATTACAATTTTAACGCCCGAAATCGGAGTTCCGGTATTATCGGTTATTTGACCTGTTATATTTACAGAAGAAGATGGAATGTATATACTAGAAGGAAAAGAGTTTGACCCGGTCTGACATCCTAAAATAATAAAAAGAGTGATTAAAACAGCAATTATATAAAAATTTTGTTTCATAATGTTTCCTCCGTATAATTATATAAATTATAATAAAAATCTAAGTTGTTATATAATTTCGGTAAAATATTGAATATAAATTAATAAAAAACCGAAAAGAAATTAACAGAGATAAGAAAATTAGAAAAAAAATCATTTAGTGAATTTCTAAGATATATTTAATAGAAAATTCTTATAAAGGAGATTTTATGGATTATACTAGTCCTGGACTTGTTGAGGAAATTATTTTAGAATTAGAAGAACTTCTAAAATTGGATGAAAATAAAATTGATTTTGTCCTCTGGATGGATTATGGTAATGCACTTATGAATGCTTTTAAATATGAAAAAGCAGTTGAGTGTTACAAAAAATCTCTTTCATTAAGTGAATCAGTAAAAGTACATCTTAATCTTGGAATGGCATATAAAGCTTCAGGAAAATATGAAAAAGCACTTAAAGAATTTACTTATGTTTTATCAAACAACAATTATGCAGATGTTCATTATAGAATTGCAGATTGTTATCAGGCAATGGGAAAGATGGATGAAGCAATGAATTCATATTTGAATGCTTTACAGATAAATCCTTCTTATGTTGAAGCTTTATATTCTTTAGCTGAACTTTATAGGCAGATGGGTATGCTTGAAGAAACTATAAATTTAATGAAAAAAATAATTGATGATAATATAATACTTAAACAAGATTTTATAGATCTTACTCTTGTTCATTATGATCTTGCTTATTTATATACAAAAAAATCTCTTTTTGGAGATGCTATAAAACATCTTGAAAAAGTAGCTTATAAAAACCCTGAATACGCTGATGTGCATTATAAATTAGGTAAACTTTATAAAGTGAGTGGAAATCTTTCAAAAGCAATGGAAGAATTTGAAAAAGCAATTAGGATAAATCCTAATTATAAAGATGCAAGAGATGAATATTGGGATCTTTGAGGTGGATAAATAATGCTTGATAGAAAAAAAAGATTAGGAGATTTGCTTGTCGAACTTGGTTATATAAATGATGAACAGGTAAAACAAGCACTTGATAATCAGAAGGAAACAAAAAAAAGACTTGGACAGGTTGTTATTGATCTTGGTTTTGTAACAGAAAATGACATTCTTAAAGTTCTTTCAGATCAACTTGGTGTTCCGGTTATAAACCTTAATGAATATGATATTTCTGCTGATGTAATTAAATTAATTCCAGTTCAGATAGCTAAAAAACATACACTTATTCCATTGTTTAAAGACAGTAATAGACTTACTATTGCGATGGCAGATCCTTTGGATGTATTTGCAATTGATCAAATTCAGTATAAGACTAATCTAAAAGTTGATATTGTCATTTCTTCAAAAGCAGAGATAGAAGGTGCTCAAAAGCAATATTATTCATCTTCTGCTGATGTTAAAAATCTTGTTGATGGTTTTCAAGAAAAAATAGAAGAAGTTAGTATGCAAAACCGTGAAGAAAAGATGGAAAAAATCAACGAAGATAGTCCAGTTGTTAAATTTGTAAATCTTATATTAAAAGAAGGAATAAATGAAAAAGCTTCTGATATTCATATTGAACCTGATGAAAAAGGTGTAAGAATAAGATATAGAGTAGATGGAGTTTTACAATCAATTACAGAAATACCTCCTAAAATTCAATCAGCTTTAATTTCTAGAATAAAAATAATGGCAGGTATGGATATAGCAGAAAAAAGACTTCCTCAGGATGGAAGAATAAATATAAAATTATCCTCTAATCGTGAAATTGATGTTAGGGTAAATACATTGCCTACAGTTTGGGGTGAAAAGATAGTTATGAGACTTTTGGATAAAAGCAGTGTAATGCTTGGTCTAGAAAAACTTAGTTTTCTTCCAAACCATCTAAAAATGTATGAGAATGCATTGGCACAGCCAAACGGTATTGTGCTCCTTACAGGTCCTACTGGTTCAGGTAAAACTTCTACTTTATATGCAGGTCTTGAATCTATAAAATCGCCTAAAGTAAATATTACTACTGTTGAAAATCCAGTGGAATATAGACTTCCACTTATTAATCAGGTTCAAACACATGCTGAAATAGGTATGACATTTGCAGCAGCATTAAGATCTATATTAAGACAGGATCCTGACATTATAATGATTGGGGAAATACGAGATGCTGAAACTGCGGAGATTGCTATAGAATCTGCTTTAACAGGTCATCTTGTTTTATCTACACTTCATACAAATGATGCTTCTGGAGCTGTTACAAGACTTATGGAAATGGGTATAGAATCCTATCTTCTTACGCCTACACTTTTGCTTGTTGTTGCACAGAGGCTTGCAAGAAGAATATGTGATAAATGTAAAGTTGTTCAAAAACCAGATCAGGAAATACTTGATGATCTAGGAATTAATGGTGATTTTACTTTTTATATGGGCGAAGGGTGTGTTAGTTGTAATAAAACAGGTTATAAAGGAAGAGTAGGTATACATGAAATGTTAGTTCTTGATGATGATATAAAAAGAATTATTCTTGCAAAAGAATCATCTACTGTAATTAAAGATGCTGCTATAAAAAATGGAATGCAGAGTTTGAGAGAAAATGCTATTGAAAAAGCAAAACTTGGCTGGACTACACTTGAAGAAGTAATAAGAATAACTAAAGGCGAATAAAAAAATGGCTGTATACAAATTTAAAGTAAGAGATGAATCTGGCAGATTGAAGTCGGGAGAGATTGAAGCTAGTTCTACAGATAATGCTGCTGAAAAACTTGTTGATAGTGGATTTATTGTAATAGAATTAAGTGAGATTAAACAAAATGTACTTGATCTAGATATTGGTGAAAGATTTCAAAGAATAAAACAAAAGGAAATGGTGTTTTTTTATATTCAGCTAGCAACTCTTATTAATTCTGGGGTTAATCTTGTTGAAAGTATAATTGCTTTAGAAGAACAAATAGAAAATGCAAAGCTTGCTAAAATTCTTGGAGTTGTTAGAAAAGATATTCTTTCTGGAGTTTCATTTTCTGATTCTTTAAAAAAATTTCCTGATGTTTTTTCAAATCTTGTTGTAAATCTTATTGAAGCAGGTGAAGCTGGTGGTATGTTGGATGAAGTTCTTGAAAGAATTGCAAAGTTTTCTGAAAATGATCAAAAGACAATCAGCAAAGTGAAATCTGCTATGACTTATCCTATAATAATGATTCTTGTAGCAACAAGTGTTGTAGCTTTTTTGCTTACTTTCGTGTTTCCTAAATTTGTTGGAGTTTTTAAAAAAATGGGTGGAGCATTACCTTTACCTACTGCATTTTTACTTAAAATATCAAATTTTCTTATAGGTAATTTTTGGGTTTTAATATTTTCAATAATTGTGTTTTTTATTTTATCAAGATATTTTGTAAAAAAAACCAAAACAGGTTCGCATTTATTTGATTTAACTATGCTTAATCTTCCGCTTGTTGGAGATCTTACTGTAAAAGCTAATGTTTCAAGAATGTGTAAAACATTGGGAGTTCTTACAGAAAATGGAGTGCCAATTATAAATGCAATGGAAATTTCAAGAAAACTTATGGATAATGAAATACTAGCTTCAATAATTGAAAATGCTGCTGATAGAATATCAGAAGGTGAATCTTTTTCTGAAGTATTAAAAAAAGAGAAATATTTTCCGCCAATGGTTGTAAAAATGATAAATGTAGGTGAAAAAACAGGGAATCTTGCAAAAATGTTAGTAAAGGTTGGTGATTTTTATGATTTGGAAGTTGAAATGACAATTGAAACAATGCTTTCTCTTCTTGAACCTATACTTATAGTTTCTATGGGAGTTGTAATGGGTTTCATTGCAATATCTATGTTTTTACCGATGTTTGATATGATAAAACTTATAAAGCAGTAAAAAGAATAAATGTTTTAAAAATACTTGTTTTGTGTTAAAATAAATTAAATTTATGCTTAAATGCTGTATAATCAGCAAAAAAAATAAATGGAGTGTAAAATATGAAAAAAGGGTTTACATTACTTGAATTACTTATTGTTATTGTGGTAATTGGTATTCTTGCAGCAGTTTCAGTGCCAAGACTTATGTCGTTTATCGATGAAGGTAAAAGAGGAGCAGCAACAGCTGAGCTTGATGCAATCAAAGGTGCTTCAAGACTTTATCTTATGCATACAGGTAAATATCCTGGGCATGTTGCTGAACTTGTTGTAAATAAAACTAACGGGACCGGTCCTGCAATATCAGGATGGAAAGGTCCTTATATGGAAGATGCAGTTGAAGAAGTTACAAAAGATCCATGGGAAAATGAATATAAAATATACGATAAACAGCTTGATGCAGATGGAAATCCAGTAAACGGTACATTTAATATAAATGGAAAACCACTATGTGGAATACTTATTGTATCATTTGGTCCAAATGGTGTTGATGATGGTAAAGGTGCAACATATTCAGATGATGGTGATGATATTTTTAAATGGTTAAAATTTGATGGAGAACCATTAGCTACTGGTGGGGAATAATAAAGGTTTTACACTTCTAGAGGTGATCGTATCAGTAGTTATTATTACAGTAATTGCTGCTACGGTCTCTCCAAACTTTCTCAAGTTTAAAAATGAATTTGATTTAACAAGTGCTTATAATATTATGGCTGGAGATTTTAAATTAGTTCAGAATCTTTCGTTAAACAAAAGTGAAATGTATATACTTGGGAGTTATCAAAAGGTTTATTATGGAATAGAGATATTAAACAGTAGTTCTTATAGAAATATTATTACTAATGCAGATTATAATTTTTTAAGACAATACGATGAAGATATTATTCTGTCAAAAAACAATTCAATTAATCTTGAAGGAAGAGAAGAATTCACAGACCTTAAGTATATAATATTCAAAAGCAATGGTAAGCCTGAATTTATGGATTCTACAAAAAACATTATTGAATATAAAGGTGGCAAAAAATTTTTTATAGTTTCTTCAAAAGCAAAATTAGAAAAAGCAATAGAATTTAATAATATGACTGGAAAAATTATTTATGATAGAGAATAAAGGGCTGAGTCTTGTTGAAGTTCTTATAAGTATGGCGATTTTTGGAATTCTTATAGTTGCAACTACAAATCTTTTTTTCTCGGGAATAAATATATGGGATTATGGTGAAAATGTTTATAATAAACTATCAGATATTGATTTTTTTATGAAAAGATTTGAAAACGATCTTAAGACTACTTCTCCTTTTTCTTATTGTTCGGTTTTTAAAAAAAACAATGGTTTTCTTGACAATATATTAAAATCTTATTTAAATAAAGGAAAACTTGCTGATAATGCTAAAAGCACATTAATAAACATTCCTGATTATTCTGAGTTTTTTAATGGAAAAAATAATAATCTTATAGATATTCAAAACTACTTTCTTTCTAATGATGCATTATCAAGCTGGTTTAATTTAAATAATAATAGAGAAAATTGTTGGCTTTATTTAAAAAAAGAATTATGGGAAAGATGGATTTATAATATTCCGGCTTTTAATTGGAATGATATTGGTATTTTTACCGAACAGGGTTTTTTTTATAATTCACTTGGAGATAATTTTTCATATCAGAAATCCCAAACATTGTGTTATTTCTTTTCTGAAGAGGAAAAAAAATTATATTATTATAAAATCGATTCAAATACTAAAGAAGGAACTGTCACTCCTCAAGTTATTTTAGAAAATGTATATCTTTTTAATATAAAATACTATACTTTAAATAATGAGATAATTGAAATGAAAAATGATTTTATTTATACAATGCCGGGTCTTGTAAGAAAATTTGAAATTGAAATAGATATAAGAGAAGATAAAGAAGAGTTTAGAAAAAAAAAGGTATTTTTTCTTAATTTGAATAGAATGAAATAGTTGGGGGAATACATGGCTGAAAAATTTGTCAAATTTGAAAGGAAAAGATTTAATTTTGTATCATTTTTTATCAAATTATTATTATCTATTATATTAATACTTTTATTTTATTTTTTATATATTTTCAATATAATAAAAAAGGAATATTTTTCACCTTTCATAAAAATTTATGATCTTTTTAAAAATATATTAACTATGCCTGAAAATTCTGGAAAATTCATAATTGCTTTTATAATAATACTTTTGACAAATGTAATTCTAGCTTTTTTCCTTATTTTAAGAAAATCTGGTGGAGAAACAAATCTGAAAGTTAAAACAGAATATGCACAGAAAGCTAAAAAGATGGAAGAACTTCTTTCTAATATGAGAGAAGATATGAGTAATAGGAAAGTTAAATTTTCATCTGTTTTGTTAAGGTATAGAGAACTCATAGGAAGTTTAGAAAGAGATACAATTGTAAATTTGATTTTTAATATATTGAGTAAATCTGCTTATTGTATGAAAATATCAATTTTTATAGTGGACGAATCAAGTGATGATATTTTTATGCTTGCAAGGCATGGAGATATTGTTGATAAAAATTTAAAAATAAAAAAAGATAGTAAAGATATAATTGCTTATTCTGTTAGAGAATCTAAATTATTTAGTATTTGGAATGAAGATAAATTAATACAAAATCTTTTTAAAAATTCAGAATTAAAATGTAAACTAGTTACACCTATTTTAAAAGAAAAAGTTAGTGGTGTAATAGTTGTTGAGGAATTTCAGGAAGTGGTAGATGAAGATGGTAAAAGAAAAGAATATGTAATGGATGATGAAGCAAGATTACTTATAACAACAACAGCGAGTCTTGCAGCAATTGCTTTTGATAAAGCACAACTTTTTGAAATGACAAAAGATGAACTTCAAAGTGAAAAAAAGTTTTCTGCCAAACAATTACAAGAAAAAAAACAGTTAAGAAATTCTTTTCAAAGATATACTTCTCCAGCAGTAGTAGAAGAACTTCTTAAAAACCCTGATATGCTTAAACTTGGTGGTAAAAAAGCAGAGTTAACTGTTCTTTTTTCAGACATAGTAGGTTTTACTACATATTCAGAAAAATATCAACCGGAAAAAGTAGTATCAATACTTAATGAATATCTTACAGCAATGACAGATGTAATAATGGATCATAATGGTACGCTTGATAAATTTGTTGGAGATGAGATAATGGCAATATGGGGAGCTCCTGTACATCATAAAGAGCATGCTCAACTTGCGGTTAAATGCGGGTTTGCAATGCTGGCAAAGTTGGATGAACTTGTTTTGAAGTGGAAAAAAGATGGCGTGGAACCTTTTAATATTGGTATAGGAATTAACACAGGAGATATGATTGTTGGAAATATGGGTTCTCCTAAAAGAATGGATTATACTGTAATTGGAGATGCTGTTAATACTGGTGCAAGAATAGAATCTTTAACAAGGCAGTTTAAGACATCATTTATTGTTAGTGAAAACACTTATGAAAGAGTTAAAGATTTCGTTGAAGCTGAATTATTAGGTAAAGTTACTGTAAAAGGTAAGTCTATTCAGATAAAAGTTTATAAACTTGTAAAACTTAAATAAAAATGAATTTTAAAGGAGATATAAAACCTTGATTTTTAATAAAAAAGCAGTTTCTATGATATCGATTTTTATTTTGATTTCAGTTCTTTCGATTTTTGCATTTACTTTAATAGAGCTTATAAATAGGCAACTTGATATGAGAGATAATTCAAAAAAAAGTACTGCAATAAACTTTATAGCTGAAGCTGCACTATCTGAGATTATGAATTATTTAAGATTAAGACCAGATAGATTAAAAAATGTGGCAAATGTATTTGAAGGAGCAAAGATAACTTCATATTCGTCAAGACATAATCAATATGTTCCTGAAGATATAATTGGAACTTTTTATTCAAATGAAATGCCTGGCAAATTTAAGTTTGAACAACATGATTTAGAAAAAAAAATAAATATTGAGCTTGCTCAAGAGATTAATTGTCATTTTTTAAGTGTTACACAAGAAGAAGGGATTGCTGTAAAACTTAAAATATATGGAGCTTCTGAAGGAGGAACTTTTGTTCTTTTATATAATGCTCAAACAGATACTTTGAATGAAATAACTGGTACAGAAATAAATCTTGAGTATGAAGAACCTTTTTTGTTAAAAAATATATCTTTAGAATATGGTGATGCTGATGTTGGAGAAATAGATGAGATTTCAGTTTATGAAAATTTCTTTTATAATGAAGGTGAAATAAAGACTGATGTATCAGATAATCTTTTTAAATATATATATAATTATAAAGTTCTAGGTAATAAAATATATATAACTGCAAGAAATGTAATTAGAGAAAGTTCTGGTGAAAAATGGAGAATACTTTCTTCATTTTCTATGCAGGCTAGATATATGATTGATTCTGGCGGAAATCTTGTTATTTTTGATAAAAAGAATTCTTCAAATATATTAGAGTTTCCAAAGATGTTTGAATAGAAGCCCATTCACTACTCACTTGTTTTTAACCCCCAACCCCCAACCCCCAACCCCCAACCCCCAACCCCCAACCCCCAACCCTATTTAACCCTCTTCATTTTGTCTTCCGGTAATATCTATTAATATAATATAGTACCGTTTCCGATAAGCTAACTATGAA
>JALOAD010000117.1 GCA_023228995.1 Candidatus Muiribacterium halophilum | reverse complement strand
CGGTGCATTATAAACCGAACCAGTCATAGTACCAATTACAGGATTTACCCCATCATCTTTTAATTCATAAGATAAATCTGTTAAAGCAATGTGA
The DNA here is from genome assembly GCA_023228995.1 of Candidatus Muiribacterium halophilum. Lineage (GTDB taxonomy): Bacteria > Muiribacteriota > Muiribacteriia > Muiribacteriales > Muiribacteriaceae > JALOAD01. The sequence continues at coordinate 4,406 of JALOAD010000117.1, read as the reverse complement.
TCAAATGCTGAATTTGAATACTTTGCATTATAAACAAAATCAGTAAAAAGATCTACACTTTGTCCGGTAAGAATTGTTTTTTTATCAGGTGTTGCTGTAAGTTCAATAAGTTTTTGATAAACTTTTATATTAACAGTATCAAAAACTTCTTCATTATCTTTAGAATATTTCCCAACAACAGATATGCTACCAATTTCTGATGTATCTGCATAAAAAGTATTTGTCATTACAGATTGAATCTCAAAAGTGCCAAGCCCAGCATTCCATACATAAGTATCACTTGCTTTAAAATACCCTAAAACATAAGCACCTTTAATAAATTGAAGATATGGGTCTGGCATAACAATGTTTTCGGTAACACCATCTGAATAAGTAATAATACCACCAATATCCTCAAGATTTATACTATCCATATTTTTAACTTTCATAGTATCAGGGATAAGCTCAAGGTCTGTAACAACATGCCTAAGATTTATAGTTAAATTATCTTGTGCTGAATAACCATCAACAAAAGCTGTCACTCTCAAAGTTGTAGAACTCACTGTAGCAGGATCAATCTCATCAAATATACCTTCTGGAGTTACAGACGAAGTAGCACTACCAGATACTTTTGAAAAAATCAGAGAACTTGGTGGTAATATCAAATCCACATTATCACTAAACCTACCATAAACCGTTATTTTTGGAGGTAAAATGTCCGCTGGAAGATGAGGAGATATAAACCCGCCTGAAATTCTTGCATTTTTAAATTCAAGCACATCAGGTACTACGCTTATAGAAACAAGTTTTTTTAATACTTGTATTGTTATCATAGTCGTATGTATTTTACCATTATAATTATAAGATGCTAATAAACTTAATAAAACTTCACCACTATTTGGAGCATTATATACATTTGCTACAATATTTCCTTTAGCACCACTATCATTGTAAATAGTCCAAATAGGAGTAATTTCTTCTGTATCAAAATTTGTATATACTGAGCAAACTTTGACAGCACTATTAAGATTTAAAGATTCGCCGTTTCTCATTGTAAAACTGTTTGGAGTAGCATATATACTTTCAACAATAGAAATAATATGTATAATAACACTCTGAGTTTTTCCCTTAAACTCTGCTTGTACTACAACATCTCCAACAGTACCAACATCTTTAAATGCAGAGTTATTAATTATATTTCCTGGACCTGACAAAACTGTCCATTTAAGTTTTGGATCTGTTGAAACATTTTCAGGTGTACCTATACCATCAAATTTAGCCATTACAGTAATACTATTTAGATCAAATCCCTTAAAAAGCAGAATAGTAATTTCATTAGTTGAAACAGTTATGAATTCAACAGGTGGTGAAATATCAACATAAAAAGAAGTATGCTGAATAATATTGGTTTCTTCACATTCAACATCAACAAGGTATCTTCCTTTAACAGCTCCAGCAGTAAAAGTGTCCGGAACCATTAAAGTTCCTGCGGCTGGATCTGGGGAAAATTTAATTGTAGGGTCAGGCGGAAAGTCACCAGCCATAGAACTTTTTTGCGGTGAAACTGTATAAGATGCTACAAAATCAATTAAACTAAGAAAACTAACAACATTTCCAGGTTCCATAAATATCTCATTAGGATAAGCTGATATATTTTCAAGAATATCTGGTATGTATTTCCATTTACCATCTTCTTTTTCATCCCAAGAATCTATATCTGCATGATAATTATCAGTTGAATCTCCAAATCTAACATCAAATATGCCTGTAATAGCTCCAACAATAACTTCAGCAGTAATTCCTGTAACTGGGTCAATTTCTCTTTGAGCACTGTTTGTAATTAAAGGCATGAATGGAGTATTATCACTAACTACAAAAGAACCATCATATTTGCCTGAACCATTTTGAGGAACAGCTTTTATCCAACTTGACGGTTTATCTTTTGACTCTGCAAAACCTCTTATTTCCCAATTACAATCTTTAGTAAAAGGATTGTCAGGTATAAATAAAATGTATTTTTCTTTTACAAGTTGTGCAAGACAAGTTGGAAAAGCAAGATAAAGATCAGAATTGGTATAATCTTTTAATTTAAATAGATTTTGTTTTTCAACAACTGTTAATAAAGAAAGTTTTTTTGAACTTTTTTTGGGAAGAAGCCTATGATCGCTCATATAAGAGCTTATAGCTTCTCTAATTATTTTAATATTATCTAGGGCTGATTCTTTTTTTCTTTCTTTAAGATAACTTGCAACATCAGGTGAAACCATTGCAATAAAAACACCAATAATAACAAGAACTGCCATTAATTCGATTATAGTAACAGCTTTTCTGTTACAAAATCGTTTCATAATCCCCTCCAAGGGAGCAAAAAAAATATATCATTCTTATAATTATATCATATATAGAATTAAACAGTCAAAATTTACAATTGTGAAAAAAAAATTTTTTTAATTTAAAGGACTTCTTCCGAATTTTTTGGTTATATCTTCATAATTATATTCAAGAATAATTGGTCTACCATGCGGACATGTATATGGATTAAGTGTAGTAAAAAGTTCATTTATAAGCAAATCCATTTCTTCGAAACTCAATGATCTCCCAGCCTTTATTGCATTTTTACAGGATGCGTTTATAATTATCTCTTCTCTAAGATCATCAAATTCTTTTACATAAGATGAAGTAAAAATCTCATCTATTATTTCTCTTATAATATTTTCTTCATTATTATTAAGAAAAACTGGAATTTCTCTAACAACAAACATAGATTCTCCAAATCTTTCAATTGAAAAACCAAGTCTTTTAAAAAGATCAATTCTTGATTCAAGAATTTTAGCTTCATAAGGTTTAACTTCTATATTTAATGGAAATAGTATTCTCTGTCTTATAACTTTTTCAGATTGTATTCTAGTTTTGTATTTTTCATAAAGAATTCTTTCATGTGCAACATGCTGATCTATAAGCATAAGACTATTAATACTTTCAACAACAATATATGTATTAATTATTTGTCCTAAAACTTTATGATCTGAAAGATTTTTTTTTATTTCATAATTTTTTACTTTATTTTGAGACTCAACAATTTCAATTTTTGTGTCAGAATTAATTGTTTTGTCAAAATTTTCATTTTTATTTGGAAAAAAGAATTCTCCTTGATCTTTTCTATCAAAATTATCATTTTTTTTAAAATTTTCATTTTCGCCTGATTTAAAACCAGAATTTAGACTTAAAGAAGCAGAATTACTTTCAAGACTAACAGCATCAACAGAATTTCTAAGAGAATTAAGCACTCCATTTCTAACTGTAGAAAATACAAGTCTTTCATCTAAAAATTTTACTTCTTCTTTTGAAGGATGAATATTAACATCATACATAGAAGGAGATATTTCAAGATCAAGAAAAAAAACTGGATATTTTTTTTCTCTAAAATAACTTTTATAAGCTTCTGAAACTGCATAGGAAACAAAATTGTTTTTTATATATCTGTGATTAATAAAAAAATATTGATACTTAGAATTTGATTTAAACAATTCAAGATTTGATGTATATCCTTTAATTTTAAGTCCATTATTTTCAAATTCAACTGGAATTATATTTTTTACAAAATTATTACCAAATACAATACCAATAGTTTCAAGTAAATCTGAATTTCCTGGACTTATAAAAATTTCTCTATTATTGCTTATAAATTTGAATCTTATATTAGGATAACTAAGTATATATCTAATTACAACTTCTGATATTGCTCTTGCTTCAGAAGCTGAACTTTTTAAGAATTTTTGTCTAACAGGCATATTATAAAATAAATTTTTAATCTCAATTTTTGTTCCACGATTCATTGGAATAGGACTTATTTTTTTAATTACTAGATCTTCTAATCTTATTTTAGTACCATAAGGAGAATTTTCTTGTTTTGAAGAAATTTCAATTTTTGATACAGCAGCAATCGAATATAAAGCTTCTCCTCTAAAACCAAGAGAAATTATATTATCCAAATCCTCTATTTCACTTAATTTTGAAGTAGCGTGTTTTAAAAAACATATATCAAGATCTTCTTTACTCATACCAGAACCCGTATCTGTTACACAAATATATTTTTTTCCACCATCTTTTATTTCTATTTCAATATAATCAGCTCCAGAATCAATTGAATTTTCTATTAATTCTTTTACAGCTGAATAAGGTTTATGTATAACTTCACCAGCAGCTATTTTTGAATATACTTCTTGAGATAATTTTTTAATCAAATCTTTTCTCCTCATCAAGCCTCATATGTGCAACTGGATTAAGGTTTTCATAGTGATTTGGCATAAGTATATTAAAATTATTCTTATATCTAAACCATGCTGCTTTAGCTATCATTCCAGCATTATCAGTACAATATTTTTTTTGAGGAATTAACACTTCAATTCCTTGAATTTTTGAAAATT
>JALOAD010000045.1 GCA_023228995.1 Candidatus Muiribacterium halophilum | reverse complement strand
GATAAAAAAAATATAAATCCTTGGGAAAAGGATGATAATGGTTATTCTGAACTTATTATTGATGTGGAATCTCCTATTGATGATGAAGATAAAAAGCATGAAACAAATAACAATTCTGATAATAAAGATAATATATGGGATGAATTTGATTTGGTTGAAAATGATGATGGTGAAGTTGAAAACAATACTGAAGAAATTGAAGAAACCAAAGATATTGAAGATAAAACTCCTAAAAAAAGTAATAATCCTTGGCATGCTGAAAACTATGAAAAAGAAGAGCTTGTTCTTGATATTGATGATGAAATTGAAGAAGATGATGATGATAGTGAAGTTGAAAACGATACTGAAGAAATTGAAGAAACCAAAGATATTGAAGATAAAACTCCTAAAAAAAGTAATAATCCTTGGCATGCTGAAAACTATGAAAAAGAAGAGCTTGATCTTGATATTGATATTGACAATGAAATTGAAGATGAGGATGATGATGATGATGAGGATACAGAAGATGATTCTGATGACTCTGACGATAATGATTTAGAAGAAGATGATCACTCTGCCGATAATGATGAAGTTAAATATATTAGTGATATAGAAAACATTGATGATTATCATGAGATTCTTGGTAAAAATGACGATGATATGGATTTTGATGAACTTCAAGATGATATTTTAAAGAGTTTTTCTAAGGTTGATTTTAATAAAGTTGTTTTTGATGATCATAATCATGATGATGATCATGATTATAATGATAATGACCATGACTATATTGATGAAAATTGCGATGCAATTGATAAAAATAATGATTTTTCTGATACTACTGAGCAGATTGATTCTAATAAAAAATCTTTTAATTTAAAATTAAATAAAAAAATCTATTTATTTCTTATTGCTTTTTCTATTTTGGTTATTTTGTTAACTATTATTTTGTCATTATTTAAAAATAATGATGAGAAAGTTGAAGTTGTGAGCGATATTAATAAACAGATTAGCCGTATTGGTGAAAGGGATAAAGTACTTGATGTTGAAATAAAAGTTGATAGTAAAGAATCTATGGTAAAACAAATTCCTGTTAAGGAAAATCTTCTTAAAGAAATAATTCCAAAACAGTCATCAACTGAACAGTCATCAACTGAACAGAAATTATCTGACAAGAAAGTTTTTAAAATTTCTAATTTTTTATATACTATTGATTCTCAACCTCAGGGTGCTAAAGTTATTATTGATAAAAAAAAAATTGCTTTGACTCCTTATAATGGTGAGTCTGAGTCTGAGGAAATATCTGTTACTTTAGAACATAAATATTTTGAATCAAAAAGTTTTATTATTGATGTTTCAAAAAATAATTATAATAAGCTTGTTCTTGATAAAAGAAAAACTGGAATTCTTAAAATTAAAACTTATCCTCCTGCTCTTATTCGCATTAATGATGATAAATGGGAAGAATCTCCTTTTGAGAAAACTCTTCCTTATGATAATTATCGTGTTGAAATTAAAAAAGATGGTTTTTCAAAAATTGTTGATAATATTGAGTTTGTAGAGGAAAATAAAGTTATTGAATATAATCCTGATATTTTACCTCCGCTTGGTAAGATTGAAGTTGTTATTAATGATGTTTTTTCTCGTGGTGGTGAGTTTAGCTGGAATGATATTGAAAATACTGAAAAATATATAGTTTTTATTGACAATGCTGAATATGCTGAAGTTTCAGAGACTAAAATCAGGATTTCAGATTTATCCCCTGATACTGATTATAATATTTCAATTATTGCTCAAAATAAAGGTGGAAGGTCAAAAAATACTGTTAAAAAGAGATTTAGAACTTTTAGAAAACCTGGTGATATTAAAAATATTGAAATATTTCCTGGTATTTCCCTTGAAATGGTATTTATTCCGCCTGGAGTTTTTAAAATGGGTGGTTCAGATGGTAATTTTTTACAAACTAATGAGATTCCTGCTCATGAGGTTAAAATATCAAGAGGTTTTTATATTTCTAAGTATGAAATTACTCAAAAACAATTTGAAAAAGTTACTGGTTATAATCCTTCAAAATTTAAAGATCCAAATCTTCCTGCTGAAAGTGTTAAATGGAATGAGGCTATTGAATTTTGTAATGCTCTTTCTTGGAGCAAAAATCTTAAAGAAAGATATGTTTTGAATCAAAATAATATTGATATTGATTATAATGCTAATGGTTTTAGACTTCCTACTGAGGCTGAATGGGAATATTGTTATAGAGCTGGTACTCAAACAAGATTTTATTGGGGTGATAAAGAACATAGTGATTATTATCAGGGTTTTACTGAAACTAATGGTAAACCTGTAAAACCTGGTCAAAAAAAACCTAATGATTGGGGTTTATATGATATGGCTGGTAATGTTTGGGAATGGTGTGAAGATTATTATTCGGGTTCTTTTTATAAGGAATCTCCTGAAATTGACCCAGTTTTTAATAAAATGAGAAGTTATAAAGTTATTCGTGGTGGTTCATGTAATGATGATACTGATTTTATGAGAGGTTCAAGCAGGGGAATGTATGGACTTTATGTTGAAGCTCATACTCAAGGTTTTAGAGTTATTCTGCCAGAATGATAGATTAATTTATGTTAGTAGAACATAAATTAAGAATTAAAAATCCATATTCCGTCACCCTCCATATGTTCGCCTGTCATCTCGGTATGATTCTGAGCCGGTATCTGTATTAAAAGCAGTATAATAACGGTATATGGAGCGTATAAGAGCGTGAAATAGTGAAGTAGTTAGATAGGAAAAGCTTTAAATCCATTTCACCATTTCTAATTGCTTCATTAACTTGACTATAGTTTTTCAGGATTGTATTATTATTTTTAATAATAAAAAACAATAAATAAATATTTGGGTATATTGTATGAATAACAGAATAATAGTTAAAAAAAATCTATTTTTAAGTTATATTTTTCATATTCTTGATTTGGGCAATAATGATTTTGATACAGAATATTCAATTGCTTTTAAAGATATAGTTGAGGAAAAAGATAAAGAATTACTTAGAGAATTAAGAAGTTATCTAAGTTATTATAATGGTAGTGAAGGTAAACTTTTTGATGTAATGGTTAGACTTCCAGCATATCTTGGTCTAAATTCTCCAGAAGATTTTAAAAAATACTGGTATTTACTTGAAACTTGTCTTCAAAAAGAAGATTTTACTGATTTTGAAGTTTATTATAATAATAGATATCTTCAATTTGACTTTTGGCAAGGTTTTTCCACTGAAAATTATCTTAATTCAATTAGAGATTATTCTGATTTAATGAAAGATATTATTGATATATATTATAGGAATTTTGAAAAATTTAAAAATAATGTTTGGTGTAAAGAAAAAAATATGTTATCTTCCCGAGCTAATGAAATAGAAGCTAGTGTTAATGGTATTGATATTGTTGGAAAATGGGAATTGTTTGGAAATATTGTTTTTGAACCTGAAAATATGGAGTTTTTTATTGTCAGTTCAATTCAAAATAATATTAAAGCAATTTCTCTTGGTTTTGAAAGAAAAGTTCTTTCAGGAAATTTCCCAACAGAACAGTATAAAGATATAATTACTTATGAAACTGGTCTTAATTTATTTAATCCTTATCTTAAAAAACTTATTCAAAATTCAAAATATCCAATTAGATTAATTTATAATTGTTATGAAGCTGTGTTATACTATTTTACAAAGATTATTACAGAAAACGAATTTCTTTTGTGTAAACCTGAAAATAAAGTTATATGTGATATTGTGCAAAATATGATTTCAGAAGGGTTTGAAGATTTTCATGAACTGTTTGATAATGTATTAGAAGCTGTTACAAAACAGTAAAATCTAGTAAATCAAGGAGTTGATATGGCAAAGATGTTTTTGACAGGTAATGAAGCGGTAGCTAGAGGTGCTTATGAAGCAGGAGTTAGTGTTTCCTCAGCATATCCAGGAACTCCTTCCACTGAGATAATTGAATCTATTGGACAGTATAATGAGATTTATTCAGAGTGGGGTACAAATGAAAAAGTTGCTTATGAAGTAGCTTATGGTGCTTGCATTGCTGGTAAAAGATCTCTTGCTTGTATGAAACAAGTTGGTCTTAATGTTGCAGCAGATCCTTTTTTCACTTCAGTATATACAGGTGTAAATGGTGGTTTTGTAGTTGTAACAGCAGATGAACCTGGGGTTTTTTCTTCTCAAAACGAGCAGGATAATAGAAATTATGGTAAAGCTGCAAAATGCCCAGTTATTGAGCCTTCAGATTCTCAAGAATGTATTGATTTTATAAAATTATCTTATGAATTATCTGAAAAGTTTGATGTTCCTGTGCTTTTTAGAATAACAACTAGAATTTGTCATACGCATGGAATTGTAAATACTTCAGATAGATTAGAAATTCCAAAAAAGGAATATGTGAAAGATTCTCCTAAGAGAGCTATGATACCTGTTTTTGCATTAAAAAGACATGAAGCTGTTGAAAAACGACTTTCTGATATTAAAGAATGGAGTGATTCTTGTGATTTCAATACTGTTATTAATAAAAATAGTAATATAAAAACTGGTATTATAACTTCTGGTAATGCTTTTAATTATGTAATGGAAAATTTTGATAATTACCCTATATTTAAACTTGGAATGGTTTATCCATTGCCTGAAAAATCTCTTATAGATTTTTGTGAAAACCTTGATGAAATAATAATTATAGAAGAAAATGATGATTTTTTATATGAAAATATAAAACTTATTAATTTAAATTGTAATATTAGAAAAAAACCTTCTGAATTTATTATTGATGAACTTTCTATTGAAAAAGTAAAAGCTAGTATTAATTCAAAAAAGCTTGAAAAAACTGAATTTAATTGTCCAAAACTACCACCTAGACCTCCTCAGTTATGCCCTGCATGTCCTCATAGAGCTTTGTTTTTTCTTCTTTCAAAACATAAATTGAAAGTTACAGGTGATATTGGTTGTTATGGACTTGGAGTTCTTCCTCCATTTCATAGTATGGATACTATAATTTGTATGGGTGCTTCTATTACAATGTCTCATGGTTTTGCTTTAGCTGGAGAAAAAGCTGTTGGAGTTATTGGTGATTCTACATTTTTTCATACAGGTATAAATGGTATTATTAATACTTTTTATAATAAAGGTGTTTCAACTGTATTTATTCTTGATAATTCAATTACTGCAATGACTGGAGGACAAATAAATCCTTCTTCAAACACTTTATCTACTAGTAATGTTGATATTGAAAAAATAATTAAAGCAATTGGTATTGATGATGTTAAAGTAATTGATGCTTTCAATGTTAAAGAAATTGAAATAGAAGTTAGAGCTTCAAAAGAAAATACAGGTTTGAAAGTTGTTATTTTAAGACAGCCATGTATTATGATTAGAAAAGAAAAAGCTGGTAATCCAAGAAAAGTTGATCAGAGTAAATGTATTAAATGTAAACTATGTCTTAAAGTAGGATGTCCGGCAATTACTATGCAAAATGGAGAAATAAGGATAATGGAGGATTTTTGTTTAGGTTGTAATGTATGTGCTCAAGTATGTCCAAAGGGGGCTATACATGAATAAAAATATTATGCTTGCTGGTGTTGGTGGACAAGGTATTATTACTGCAAGTAAAATTATTTCTACTATATTGTTTTTGAAAGATTTTGATGTAAAAAAATCAGAAATACACGGTCTTTCTCAACGAGGTGGAAGTGTTACCAGTCAGATAAGATACGGAAAAAAAATATATTCACCAGTTGTTCCACTTAAAGGTGTAGATTTTATGATTTCTTTAGAAAGTATGGAAGTTCTTCGTTATCTTGAAAATTTTTCCAAAAATACTGTTTTTATACTTAATGATTTTAAATTTTTACCAATAACCGTGACTGCTGGTAATTTTGAATATCCAAAAAACACTAAAGATATTCTTACTAAAAATGGGTTTAAAAGGGTTTTTAGCATTGATGCACATGATTTATCTTTAAACAAATTTGGAAATATTAAATTCGCAAATTCAATTCTTTTGGGCATGTTTTCAAATTTTATAGAAATTGATATAATGGATTGGAAAATAGGTTTTGAAAAAAATATAAAATCAAAGTTTATTGAAAAAAATCTTCTTGCTTTTGAAGAAGGTAGAAAAATAACCGAGGGGAAATAGCATGAATTTTGAGAATTTAATTTCGTTTGTAGGTCTTTTTGTAATGATTGGTATTGGTTATCTTTTTAGTGAAAATAAAAAAAAGGTTGACTGGAGACTTGTAGGTTCAGGCGTAGCATTGCAATTTGTTTTTGCACTTATAGTATTAAGAACTTATCCTGGAAAATGGTTTTTTTCAAAAGTAAAAGAAGCAGTTGATGTTCTTTTAGGCTTTACAGCTGAGGGTTCAACTTTTATTTTTGGCAATTTAATAACTGATATGAATACTTTTGGTTATATATTTGCTTTTCAGGTACTTCCTACTATAATATTTTTCTCATCATTTATGAGTGTTCTTTATCATTTGGGAATTATGCAAAAAATAGTTAGTATAATGGCAAAGGTAATGACAAAAACTATGAAAGTTTCAGGAGCAGAATCACTTTCTTGTGCTGCTAATGTTTTTGTTGGTCAAACTGAAGCTCCATTAGTTGTTAAGCCTTATATTAATTCAATGACAAAATCCGAGATTATGACTCTTATGACAGGCGGAATGGCTACGGTTGCAGGTGGAGTTATGGCAGCTTTTGCAGGCATGGGAATTAATGCTGGACATCTTCTTGCCGCTTCTATAATGTCGGCTCCAGCAGCGATTGTAATGGCAAAACTTATGATTCCTGAAACTGAAAAATCAAAAACTTGTGATGGTTGTGAAATAAAACTTGAAAAAACAACTGTAAATGTTATTGATGCAGCAGCAACTGGTGCTTCTGATGGAGTTGCTCTTGCTATAAATGTTGCTGGTATGCTTCTTGCTTTTATTGCACTTATTGCTGTTATTAATTTTATAATAATGAAAGCAGGTTTATTGTTTGGATTAAATCTTAGTCTTCAAGTTATATTATCATGGATTTTTGCACCTCTTGCTTGGATAATGGGTGTTCCTTCAGCAGAAATGTATAAAGTAGGTCAGCTTTTAGGTGTTAAAACTGTTATTAATGAATTTGTTGGTTATGCTGACCTTGCTGTTATGATTAAAGAAGGAATGAGCGAAAGAGCTCAAGTTATTGCAACTTATGCTTTATGCGGATTTGCGAATTTTTCTTCTATTGCAATTCAGATTGGTGGAATCGGTTCTATAGCACCAAACAAAAAACCTCTTCTTGCAAAACTTGGAATCCGTTCTATGATTGGTGGTACTTTAGCTGCTTTTATGACTGCAACTATTGCTGGTATGCTTTTTACAGAAACTCCAAAAGCTTTTGATAAAGATAAAGAGTTACAGGAATTTGGAAAAGCTTTACAGAATCAAAATTCAATTACACAACAATATACTCAAAAAGATATTTTAATTGGTATTAATTAATGTTAAAAACAGAGAGTAAAATTACATCACCTGATAATATATTATATTCACAGGTTGGGGATGAACTAATCATCCTCGACCTTTTATCAGGTAAATATTTTTCATTAAATGAAACAGCTGCAAAAATTTTTAAAATGTTTATAAAGGATAGTCTGTCTTTCGGGGAAGTAATGTCAATTCTTAAAACAGAATATCCAGAAGCTCCTGAATATGACATTTTAAAAGATGTTAATGATATTGTTAATGATCTTAAAAAAAGTGGTATTTTTAATTTTGAGGATAATTAAAAATCTATATTTTATAATTCTTTATTCAAGTTTTTCATTTTTTTTAACTATTTCTTTTGATATTTCTATTAAAATTATGAGAAAAATATCTAGATTAAGATTTTTTTCTGATTATTACAAAACACCACAAATATTTAACACATTTTTTAAAAACTGTCTAAAAAAAAGTATTGCTTTATATATTATTAATAAAAATTCAGGTAAAAATCCTAAATTACATATTAAAATTTACAAAAGAAATCAAACTTTTAAATTTCATGCTAAGGTTAAATATGCCAATACTCTGTATAAATAAAAATAATATTGAAATTCTTAATTCGAAAAATCTTAAAATTATAAAATTTAATACTTTTACACTTTATTATTGGGGGAGATTGTTTATTAAATTAAATTCTAATATTTTAATTAAAGATTTTTTTAATTTAGTTGAAGGTGATTTTGCTTGTATTATAAAAACCTCATGTAAAACCTTGTTATATAGAACATTTCCTGGAGCAGTTCCATTATATTTCAAAAAAGCTGGAAATTCTTTTTATATTTCTGATAAATTTTCATATTTTCCAGATTTAAAAATAAATTCAAAAGATATTGTAAACAAAATATTTTCAATTAAAGAAATTTCGCCACATTTAACTGTTTTTAAAAATATCAATAGACTTATACCTGAAGAAATTGTTGATTTATTTAATAATAAAAAAATTTTAAAACCTTATATAACAAATAAATATAATGATATTTCCTTAAAATATTTAATAGAAAAAAATATTAATAAAAGAAAGTTTCAAAACAATAGTATTTTTTTAAGTGAAGGAACAGATTCTAATGTAATTTGGCAAATATGTTCAGACATTAAGCCGTATTCACTTGTTTTTGATGAAAAATGTGAAAATATTATAAATAAAAGAACAAAAGGAAAAGATAGATTTGTTTATTTTCCATTTAAGGAAAAATTTAAATTCAATAAAAAGAATTATAAATCAATAGATTATATATTTAATCCAAATACTGAGATTTTTAGACCTTTATTAAAAAAAATGGTTGATGAGAATATTAATACTGTTTTTTATGGAATTGGTGGTGATGAAATTCAGGGTAGAGATCAGACTTTTAATCTTCTTAAAGATTATTTTTATAGAGGAAATTTAAATATTTTGTGGAAAAAAAGAAGATTTTTAAAAAATATGTTTGAATTATGTGATTTTAATACTTATAAAGGCAGTTTTTTTAAAGGTGGTATTTTGAATTATTTAAAATCTTCTATTTTTTTATTTAATCTTGAAATGATTTATAATATTCTTAGTGAATATAATTTATTTCCAGCTTATCCATTACTTGATAAAAGTGTAGTTTCATGGTTTTTAAATAAAAAATACAATGATATTCTTGAATTTGGAAAAGATTCCAAAAAATTAAAAAAACATCTTTATAATATTACCCAAGATGCAGGATTGAAAATTACTTTTAATAGTTTTCTTAAAGAACTTTTTAATATTAAATTTGAAAATAATAGTTTCAAATTATATAATAAAAATATAAGCACAATGAGTTACAAAATATGGAGAAATAATGTCAGAAAAAAAAAGTATAAAAAAATCAGTTTATAAAAAACCAACAATCACTTATCTGGGTAAAGTTAGTAATTTGACCAAAGGTGGAGGCAGTCAAACTTCTGACGGATGGATGGCTTATACTACAATAGTAGTTTCATGATATATTAATCATGTGGGATATTTTTTTTAAATATAAAAAAAATTTAAAATGTCAGCTGTTTTCTGAAAAAGAAAGATTTTATTTTCAATTTAATCAAAAAAACAACCTTATCGTTTATGTTAATAAAACTGTCAGGTTTATATTAACTTTTAATAATAATTTAAAAAAAGCCAAAATTTATTTTAATGACAAAAATATTGATAATGATTTATTAAAATATATATCAAGTCAATATTATTATATATGGAAAAATAACCCTGTTTTACATTGTTTTTCATTTATTTATAATAATACTTTATTTTGTATTCACGGAAAATCAGAACAAGGAAAATCTACTTTAGGTAATTTTCTTATTAATAAACTTTCTAATGTAATTTTATATTCTGAAGATTTTCTTCCTATAAATAACTTAAATGCAATATTTACTGGCTTTTTTTTAAAAGAAAAAAATAAATATATTAAAAATGTTGATATTATCAATAATAATATTATTAATGATTTTAAGTTTACAAACACTGTAAATATATTTTTAAATGAAAAACAAATTAATAAAGTAATTGAAGTTGAAAAATCTAAATCTTTAATGATAATATTAAACGAAAGTCATAATATGAAATTTATTAATATTAATATTAACAAATTACAATTTAACAAATTAGAATTTATTAATATGCAGAATTTATTTGATAATATTGGAGAATTTGTTAATAAAAGCAAAAATATAAGCTTTTTATATAAAAAAGATAAAGAAAGTCTTAATAGAATATTAAAATATATTAAATATGAATAATATTATGCATAATGACACTTTATTTCAAAACATTCAATTCAAAGTATTTAATGAATTAAATACTCTATTATCTAATAATAATTTAAATTTTTTTTTCACAAAAGGATTTCCATTATCAATAAGACTTTATAATAATCCATTTATAAGAAAAAGTTGTGATATTGATATATTTATACAAAAAAAAGATATAAAAAAAGCTATTTATATTTTAAGTAAAAACCATTATACTGCTGAATATTCATTAGATATTATCAAAAAAATATATATAATATTTGGTCAAGAATTCTCATTAATAAAGAAAATGCCTGGAATAGATATTAAAATTGATATACATACATTTCATATTGATAGATTTGGAAATAATACTTCTGATTATTTTAAAAATATTGAATATATAAAATGGCAAAATAATAAATATCCAGTTCTTATAATAGAATTTGAATTTATGTATTTTATAGATCATTATTTTAAACATTATAAAATTCGCAATAAATATAAAAAAGATATGCATACTTTTTTGAAAAATAATAATAAAAGAAAATTTTTATATAAAAAACTAAAAAGAAATTTTGATAAATCTATTTTAAATAAATTAAATATAAAATATAAATTCAAACAATATATTAGACTTTTAGGTGGAACTATTTTTTCACAAAAATGTAATATAATATTTAGACATATTTTTATACCTTTTAAAACTGATATAGCTTTATTTAAATTTAAAGATAATAAAGTTTTTTTATATTTGTTATTTAAACCTTTTAGGAGTGTTTTTGCCTTATGCAAAATTTTATATTAAAAAAATTCGATTTTATATTTTTATCAATGATATTAATTAGAAGTATTGTAGAGTTTTTTTTTATCAAATCAAAAATTCCAAATATTGTATTTATAAATCATACAATACTTTATTATTTAATTGTTTATTTTTTTATGAAATTACTATTTTTAGATAGAAATATAATAAGTGAGTTAGTTTTTAAAAAAATATTTCTTTTATTTTTTTTAATACCATTTATTTTAGGATTTTTTATACCATTTTCAAGTAAAGGAATGAATTATCTTGAAATAAATAATATAAAGGATTTTTTTATAGCATATTTTTCACTATTATTTTATTCAAAAATGAATATTTTAATAAAACTCGAGGCTTTCACAATAATACCTGGAATTTTTCTTGTATTATATTTTTACTTTAAAAAATCTTTATTAAGTTCTTTTTTACACACAATAATTGTATATACATTCTTTCTAATAACAGGAATTTTTCATTATACAACATTTATTACAAAATATTCGCCTCATGATTTTATGCTTATGTGGCAATTTCTAATATTATCAAATTTATGGATGTTTAAAGGAAGAATAAAAGATTTTATAGTTGATATTATCGCATTTTTCATTTTTTTATTAGTGTTTTTTGATAAAGTTTGTATTATAAATTGGTTTAATATAATAATATTAGTAATTGTATATATATATACATGTTATTACATTTATATTGATTTAAAAACTTATTCAAAAAATCCATTATTTATAATTCCTATAATATTATTTTTAATAAATCTTTTTAATATTTCTAAATCAGCGTTTTTTATAGTAATTGTAGATTTAATAACAAGGATAATAATTTTAAAACTATTTAATATTAATTTTAAATTATACCGATTAATAAACAATATATATGTTTATGTCTTCTCCTTAATTGTTGTATTTTTTAAATTTAACATATATAATATATAATTATTAAATGCTCATTAAGGAATTTATATGATTGAAATTTTAGTTGATATTGATCTTGAGGAATTTATACCTAAATATTTACAAAATAAATATGATGATATTAAAAAGATTAATGAATTTATAAAAGAAAAGAATTTTGACGAATTAAGAAAAATTGGTCATAATTTTCAAGGAACTGGAACATCTTATGGCTTTGAATTTGTATCTAAATGTGGTAAAAACCTTAGACAATCTGCAATATTAAAAGATATTAATACAATTAAAAAAATAGCTTCCGAACTTGATTATTATTTTAAAAATATCAATGTAAAATACATCAAAATAGACTAAATTCAAATAAACACTAAAAAGTTGAAATATAAATACTTTTAATATATAATTTAAACCATGTTTTATATGTTGGAGGAACCATGCATTTTTATAAGACAATCGGTTTATTTATAATTTCAATGCTTTTTCTTGTTGGATGCGGTGGTGGTTTTGATCCAATTGAACATATAACAAGTGAAACTATAGCTACTGCAATGGTATCAGGTTATATTGAACAATTAGATGCTTCTTTTGGTGCTCCAATGAAAAATATAAATCATTCTCCTTTTACAACAATGCAAAATAAAGCAAGTTCAGCTGGCATAGTTGTTACATTAAAAGGTACTTATATTTCAACAAAAACAGATTCAAATGGTTATTTTTCACTTTTGATTCCTGAACTAATAGCAAATGGAAACAAAAAATTGGTTGTTAGTAATACAAATTCAAATATGTATAAAGAACTTGATATTCAAGTGATATCTGAAAAAAATATTTTTTTAAATATACAAATTCAAAAAAATAATGATAGTTGGATTATAAATAGTAATAATGTAATTTCTGATTATTATGAAAATATGCAGAATTTATATTATAATCTATGGGATGATGGTTATTTTATTCAATATAAATCACTTTCTCCAGATAATTACTGGGAATATTCTGGAAAAGATAGAGTTTTTAAAGAATCAAACTTTAGGCAACAAAAAACAATAGATAATCAAATTAAAGAACTTTATTTTAGTGGAGAGCTTGAGGATAAGCTAAATAATGGCTTATTTACTTTATCATTATATTCACCAAATACTCCTGATTCAAATTATATGTGTTTTGATAACAATGGCAATATAATTGGTTATATAATGCTTGAAAGTAACATTATAAATACTTTAATAACTGAAACACCTATAAGTATGTCAAGTTTTTACAATAATATAAAGTTTGGAGATAAAATTTCACAAAATATAAGATTTAAAAAAGATCCAAATATATTTCAATTTAACAAAATTTTTATCGGTTTTGAAACAGTTGTTGTTAATGCTGGTAATTATGAAAATTGCGTTAAATTTTTAACAAAATATAATGATGGAAGCTATTCTATTTCTTATTATGCAAAAAACATTGGTGAAGTTAAATATGAACTTTTTAATTCCAAAAATTCAAAAGTAGATTATTATGAGTTAACAGATTTTTATATAGATCAAGATTCATTTAGTTTACCTTTGAGTGAAAAAGAATGGACAATAATGTATTATGCTTGTGCAGATGATACTGAATTGAAAGATATTACAGAACAAATAATAAGAGATGAGTTATTAAAGTTTGTAGAAATTGGTTCTGATGAAAACTTAAATATTATATATCAAATGGAACCATCAAAACAAAAATTAATATCAGGATTGCAAGCAGGAGATGATTATTTTGAAACAAATTTCACTGTTTATATTGAAAAAAATAATTTAAGAAAATTAAGAAAAAATATAAGTTTGAATGTAGGTGATCCATCAAATTTAGTAGAATATGTAAATTATTGTAAAACAAACTTTCCAGCCAAAAAATATGCTTTAATAATATATGGGCATGGAGGGGGAAGTATATCTTGGAATTCATCTCATTTTGCACCAAAAAAAGTAATAGGATTTGCAACTACTTATGATGATTTTTTAACATATACAGAATTAAATTATGCATTTAATGAAATTAAAAATATACTTGGTAAAAAACTTGATTTAACTGTTTTTAGTTCTTGTTTAATGAGTACAATAGAGTTAGCTTATGAGCTTAAAGATTATACAAATTATATTGTAGCAAGTAAATTTGCATCTTATGGAATGGATAGTTTTTATTCATTTAGTGATTTAAAAAATAATATTAATTCTGATGGAAAACAACTTGGAAAATATATAATTGATGGAAGTCATAAATGGTATTTAAATAAAGGATTGAGTGGTACATTTTCTTTAATAAATCCTTTGGCTATGGATGAAGATTTTATGTGTTATGTTGATAATTTTATTTATTATCTTTCAAATTCAGGATTTGATTTATCTACAATAAATGGAATAAACAATCCAAGTCTTTTTGAAAGTAAAACAATTTATGCTCAAATAGATTTTTTCAAAACAATGGAATTTTTCAAAAACAGCAGTATAGATAATATTGATTTAAAAAACACTGCAATTAATTTATTAAATTATGAACGAAATATTATACCTTATAAAAAAATCACAGCGGATTTATCTGCAGATTATGAAGATTCAGGAATAAGTATATTATGGCCATATTTTAAAAATACTCGTAACTGGAATTATACTTATCATCATTATTATACTCACCCAGATTTAGAACCAAAATTCAATAAAGACACAGGTTGGGCTACATTATTTGAAAATTATTGATTGACCTATGTATAGTTCATAAATATTTTTAAAAAATCAAGGAGATTTACAATGGAATTAACAGAAAACATTGAATGGAAGGAAAGATATAAAAAATTAAAATTTTTCAAAATGGTTTCTCTTGCATGGAATATTGTATTAAAAAACTGGAAAATTCTTCTTGGAATAAATCTTATAGCAATAATTTTAGATTGGTTTATTAGCAGTGATATATTTTTAAAATTTATTATAAATACATTTCTGCTGAAATTTAGTTTAAATCTAAAATATTTATTATCTTTTTCAGGTTTTATAATTTTCAATTTAATTAATATTCTAATGGTATATGTTTATTACTTAGCAGTTATAAGAAATGAGAATAACGAAAAAATAAAGTTGATTGATTTTAAGTCTCAGAAGAAATACTTAATAAGAATTTTGCTTTTACAGGGTTTCTTTTTTATTTTAATGTTTGTTTTTCCATTAATTTTCTTTATTCATTTAAGACCTGAACTTTCAATATTCAATTACAATACATATATTGAAATGTATAAATTTGCACTTGCATTAATAGAAAATTATAGTCAATTTTTATCTATACAATCTGTTTTTTCTATATTAGTTTATATTTTTGTATTTATTTTTGGTTTTGAGATTATACTTAGTTTTTCAATAATAGAACTTTTTGAGAAAAATAAATCATTTTTTTCAAGTATAAAATCAGCATTTTTTATTTTTTTGAAAAAAATCTTTGTTATTTTTTATTATCATTATATAATTTTGTTTTTATGTATTATATTAGGATTAATAACATTTAATTTTTCAGATTTTTTAACATTCCCTATAACATCAATATTTCAAATAATATTATATAAAAAAGTTATTGAAACATCTGATAATAAAAATATAGATTCTGATTTAAAAAATTGCTAAAATGAAAAAAATAAAAGGTTTTTATACTATAAAATCTACATTATTTAAATCAGATGATTTATAAAAATCTTCGGTTTTTTTGTAGGAATTATCTTCTTTTGCAAGCTCAAGTTTTGCTTGTTGTAACATTTGATTTGCCTGTGCTGCAACTTTAAAATCAGTTGAAGACGGTTTTGCTGGAGCCATTGCTGCACTTCTGATTTGTTCAGCTTTTCTTATTGTTTCTTGTGGTGATTTTCCTTTTGATGTATCAATATTAACTTCGCCACCAACTGCGTATTTTTGACCGTCTGGTCCAGTTTGATAAGAAAATTCAGCACCTGATACTGCGATTCCTCCAGCAGCTGAAAGATGAGCTTGTTCATGTGCTTTAACTTCTCTGTCAATTTGTTTGAGTTTTTCTACCTGTTTTTGTTCTTCTTCACTGAGATTTTCATAGGATTTTTTACCTTCATCAGAAATTTCTACACTATCTTCAAATTCTTTATTTAGATTGTCATAAGGAGAATTTTTTGAAATTTTATTGTCTAAATCAGAGTTTTTATTAATTGAATTATAGTTATTATCAATTGTTGTATTTGAAGAATAATTATCTAAGTATAAGTTTTTTACAGGTTGAGTAAGCATATATTACCTCCTGCAAAATCATGCATTTAATTGAATACTGTTATTATATTATATCATATTTCAATAAAAGAATAAACCTTTAAACCTAAATCAAGCTAAGAAGTATAATGCTATAGTTTCAATTTTTTTAACTAGATTAAAAAATCTATTATGTTAATTGCTTCCGGAGGTAATGTAATTTCTGAATTTTGATATATAAGAATGTTTTTATCAAATTTCAAGTTTTTAAAACCAGATATTTCTCGATTTATATTTTCTTCTGTAATTGTATGGCAAACTTGAATAGCTAATCTACTGTTTCTTTTTAATGCAATAAAATCACATTCTGAATCTTTTGCTGAGTAAAAAATTTCATATTGCCTTCTTAATAGCTCAACTGCAACAAGATTTTCAAGAAGTTTTCCATAGTCTTTAGAAAGATTATAATTTATTGCAGATAAAATACCGTTATCATAAAAGTAAAATTTGCTATTATGACTTTTTCTTTGAGAAAGAGAAGTCGAGAATCTTTCAACTTCTTTAATGAGAAAAATATCTGAAATATCATTTATTAAAGAATATAAAGTATCTTTGGAAATTTTTCCACCAGAACTTTTTATATCGTTATAAAGTTTATTAACAGAAAATTTGGATGAAACAGAAGAAATAAGTTTTTTTAGAATGAATTTTAATATCTCGGTATGTATGATATTAAATCTTTCGCTTATATCACGATATATCATAACATTAAAATAATTTTGAAGAACTTCAATTTTTGAAAATTCTTCATAATTAACAATTTCAGGATAACCGCCATATATAAGGTATTCTTCAAAAGCTAAATTTATTCTAGCAATATTTTTATTAGTTGATAAAGATGGATTAATATTTTTGAATTTTAGTAATTCAGTAAAGGAAAGCGGAAAAATCTCTATATTGAAATTTCTACCTCTAAGAGAAGTAGCAATATCAGAAGAAAGCATATTTGAATTAGAACCCGTAATAAAAATTTTATTAGATATAGAATCATAAACTCGCCTTATGAATTTTTCCCAATGTGGAACAAGTTGTATTTCATCAAAAAAAATAATTATTTTTTTGTTGATATTATCAGGAAATACTTCATAATAAGCTTGAAATATAAGATCATAATCAAATTCACTCTTAAAAAGTCTTTCATCTTCAAAATTCAGATATAGAAATTGAGATTTTTGATATTCTCCAGAAGCAAAGAAGTCCATAATCTGAAACATAGAATAAGTTTTTCCTGATCTTCTAGGACCGATAATTGTAATTATTTTATTATCAGGAAAATTCATAGAAATATTCCTTTCTATGTAAACAATCTCTCTTTCATGAAATTCTGAAATGATTTTTTTTAAGGTATTTTTCATATATTATCCTTAAATGTTCAATAAATTTCCTTCTATAAAGGAAATTATACCATGTTTTTTCCCTTTATGCAAGGAAAATTCAAAAGAAAGACTCCGATAAATAGCTTTGATAATAGAAAGTTTTTCAACAGTATCTCAAACTATGTTATCTTTTTTTTGCTCTTTTTTCTATTTCAAGCCTGTTTCTTCCATTCTTTTTAGCTCTATATAAAGCCATGTCAGCTGATTGAATTACTTCTAAAGGATTTGTACGAAATTGAGTTGAGCTTGCAATTCCAAGACTTACTGTTACACAAGCTTTTTTACCTATTTGTGTAGGCTTTTTAGCTCTTTTTAAAATAAATGGAGTTTTTTCAAGTGATTTTCTAAAATTATCTGCTTTTTCTTCAATAGTTTCATAGGTTTTACCTGTTGTTATTACAGCAAATTCCTCTCCACCATATCTATAACATTTACCAAAGCTGTTTTTTCCTAAAATATTTGCTGTATGTCTTAATACATCATCTCCAGCTTGATGTCCATAAGTGTCGTTGAAGTTTTTAAAATGATCAATATCCATCATTGTTATTGAATATGTTTTACCGAGTTTATGAAGTGTTTCATCTAATGCTCTTCTATTTAACAATCCAGTAAGTTCATCTGTAAATACTTTATCCCATGTTGAAAAGTATAATGAAGCGATTAATATTATTGAATGTATTATAAATGTTATTGAAAAGAGAAATGTTCTAAATTGTAATGTTGGATTTGTATTTAATATTGTTATAAAACAACTTGATACGAGTATTTGTGATAATAAAAATGAGTTTAATAGATATTTTTCTTTCTTTTTATCTTTTATATAGATTATTAATAAATTTATAAGTGTAAAAGTTATTATTGCTATTATGTATTTATGTGATGTCTGATTTATGTTAAACATTTTTAAATTATTTACTTTGTTATGTAAAAAATTTGCATTTTTGAAAAAATATGTTTGAAGTAAATATATTTGACCTGATATAAAAACTATTTTAAATACTCCAAATAATGTCATTATTCCTTTTTCTTTTGTCAAAAAAAGCCAAGTTAGATTTAGTATTAAAAATATATTTATTATAAACAATTGGAAGTATCCGATGTTTTTATTTTGAAGAATAAAAAAAATATATGCAAATATTATATTGAGAAATACTACTTTATTTTTATTAAAATGTCCTGCTATAAATATTCCAGCACCCAAAAGAAAATATGGTAATAGTTCTACTATAAATCTAAAATTCTTAAAATATTTCAAATAATAATTTGAAAATAAATTTTGTGATTTATAAAAAAAAATAAAAATAAAAACATATATTGTTATATATGTAAAACGATAAAGGAAATTCCTCATTTTGCTAATATATATCATAAATTTAAATTCTTCAATAAGTTATGCTGATACCGGTCGACATAGAAGTGTATTAAATATTATGTGAATTTATGGTATAATTTGCAAAATTTTATTATGTGGAGTCTGTATATGAAAGTGAGAGAAATTGAAATTATTGAAAATATCAAAATAGGAACGGGAAATCCACTTCTTTTTATAGCTGGTCCTTGTGTTATAGAAAGTCATGAGCATGTTTTTTTTATGGCAGAAAAGCTTAAAAAAATATTTGCTGATTATAATATGCCTTTTATTTTTAAAAGTTCTTTTGATAAAGCAAATAGATCAACTGTTAATTCATATCGTGGTCCTGGTATTGATGAAGGACTTGAAATATTAGTTGAAATAAAGAAAAAATATGATATTCCTATTCTCACTGATGTTCATGAAATCAGTCATATTGAAAAAGTTGCTGAAGTTGCTGATATAATTCAGATTCCAGCATTTTTATGCAGACAAACTGATCTTCTTATTGAAGCTGGAAAGACTGGGAAACCTGTTAATATCAAAAAAGGTCAATTTATGGCTCCATGGAATATGATTGGTCTTATAAATAAAGTTAGAGCTACTAATAATAGTAATATTATGGTTACAGAAAGGGGTGTATCGTTTGGATATAATAATCTTGTTGTTGATTTTAGAGCTTTTCCAATAATGCGTGCTACTGGTTTTCCAGTTATATTTGACGCTACTCACAGTCTTCAATTACCAGGCGGTCAAGGTGATACAACAGGCGGAATGAGCGAATATATACCTCAACTTGTGCGTTCTGCAATTGCATGTGGCGTTGATGGTGTTTTTATGGAAATACATGATAATCCTTCAAAAGCTTTATGCGATGGTCCTAATATGCTTTCTCTTGAAAGACTCGATAAACTTCTTCAACAAATTAAAAAAATTGAAGAAATATGCGATTGGAGGTGATTTTTATGTATATTAATAATGCTAAAAACATAATTGAACTTGAATCTGAGTCTATAAAAGGACTTATAGATAATTTAAATAATGATTTTAACGAAGCTGTTAATATTGTTTTAAAATGTGAAGGTAGAATTGTTGTTTCTGGAATGGGAAAGAGTGGAATTATTGGCAAAAAAATATCTGCAACTCTTGCTAGCACAGGTTCTCCTAGTTTTTTTATGCATCCAGCCGAGGCAATTCATGGTGATCTTGGTATGCTTAAAAAAGAAGATGTTCTTCTTGCAATATCAAATTCAGGTGAAACTGAAGAACTTATAAAAATGCTTCCTTTTGCTAATAAAAATAAAATTAAAATTATTGGAATTTGTGGTAATGTTAATTCTTACTTGGCAAAAAACTGTGATTTTCTTTTAAATTCATGTGTAAAAAAAGAAGCTGGTAAAATAGGTCTTCCACCAACATGTTCTACTACAGCTCAACTTGTTTTAGGTGATGCTCTTGCAATTACTGTTTCAGAATTAAGGAATTTTGAAGCTAAAGATTTTGCTAATCTTCATCCTGGAGGAAGTCTTGGTAGAAAACTTCTTGGTTCTCTTAAAGATGTTATGGTAACTGGATTTTCTATTCCAATTATAAATGAAAATGCTACACTTATTGATGCTGTTAAAGAAATTACTGATAAACGGCTTGGTTTTACTACTGCTGTTAATAATGCAAAAAAACTTACAGGAATTCTTACAGATGGAGATTTGCGAAGAATAATTCTTAGAAATAAAAATAAAGATATATGGAGTCTTAATTTAAGAGATGTTATGACAAGACATCCACTTACTATTAATAAAGAGATAATGGTTGCTGATGCTCTTGAGCTTATGGAAAAAAAACAAATTACTTCAATTGTTATAACAAATGATGATGAAATTATCGAAGGTGTTGCTCATTTACATGATTTATTAGGAAGAGGTTCAATAAAATTGAGCATGAAATAGTATTCTATATATAATGGAGTTTTTATGAAAAATGTTTTTGGTAAAGAAATTTGTTTTTCCCCTGAGATAAAAGGTATTAAATTCAAAAATCCTATTCTTACTGCATCTGGAACTTGTGGTTTTGGAGTTGAACTTAAGGATTTTTTTGAACTTTCATCTATTGGAGGAATTGTACTCAAAGGTACAACGCTTTTACCAAAAGACGGTAATGAATGTCCAAGAATTGCTGAATTCAATGGTGGAATTGTTAATTCAATTGGACTTCAAAATCCTGGAATAAATGGTTTTATAAATGATATTTCACCTAAACTCTATAATTGTAACACTAATATTATAACGAATATTTCAGGTAATACTATTGATGAATATCAACAAATGTGTGAAATTATTGAAAATGAAAAAGTTATAGATTGTATTGAAATAAATATATCTTGTCCAAATGTAAAAATGGGCGGAATTTCTTTTGGAACAGATTCAAATACTGTTTTTGAACTTGTATCAAACTGCAGAGCTATAACTTCAAAACCTCTTATTGTAAAACTTACTCCTAATATTACTGATATTACAAAAATCGCTTTAAGTGCTCAAAAAGCTGGTGCTGATGCAGTTACTTGTATTAATACATTTAAAGGTCTATTATTTGATATTGAAAAAAATGATTTTTCACTAAAAAATATAGTAGGAGGAGTTTCTGGTCCTGCAATAAAACCTATGGCACTTTTTGCAGTTTATGAATGTGCTAAAGTTCTTGATATACCAATTATAGGTGTTGGTGGTATAATGAATTTTAATGATGCATTGGAATTTTTAAAAGTTGGTGCTTCTGCTGTTCAAATTGGAACTGCAACTTTTAAAGATCCTGCAAATCCTGCAATAATAGCTAGATTAATTGAAAGAGAATGGGGTAAATATGATTAATAAATTTCCGGATTACTATGATTTACTTTTAAACGAAATTTACAATGATAAAATTATAAACAAGCATATTGAAAAAAAAATATGTCTAAAAATGGATAAATTTAGAAAAACTCTTCAGCATAGAAATGGTTATGATGTTAATTATAGTGAAGAACAATCTTTTTTATATACAATGTATTTTTGGCCAGTTAATTTTTTTAAATTCTATTATTTTCTTGAAATATTAGATGAAAAAACTGATTTATTCGACAGAGAAAAAATTTCTATAGGTGATATTGGTTGTGGAACTGGTGGTTTTTTTACAGCTTTAATATATTTTCTTAATGTAAAACATAAAAAAGTAAAAATTGATTATACAGGTTTTGATATGTCAACGGAAAATCTTAAATATTTTAGAAAGTATTTTTTCTCAAAAGATTTTAAAAAATTTATAAATAACCCTCTTAAATTCAATACATATAGTGGTGATTTTTTAGAAATCAAAAAATTCCCTAAAAAAGACCTTGTTATTGTATCAAATGTATATAGTGAACTTTCTGAAGAAAATCGTGATATATTCTGGAAGAAATTATCAGTTTACTTAAAAAAAGATGAACAAAGCTATATTATAATCAATGAACCTGTAAATCGTAAGAATAATGAGAGATTTCATGTAGCATGTCGAGGTTTTTTATTTGAAAATAATGATTTTTCAGAACTTGCTCCTAATAATTTTGAAAATCAACATGATAATAGTGCTATATCTGATTATTTTGAAACAGTTCAATTTAAAACTCCATCTATTTGGGAAAAGTTATGGTTAAAAAAAGATGATGCTGATTTTGTTTATAGAATATTATCAAATAGAAAAGTTACAAAATCTGTAAAAGCAAAGGATTTAAAAGACATTCTAGTAAAAGATGAATTTATAAAATTCAATGCAGCTCTTATGACTAAAGATATATATAGAAAACCTAAACCTCCATGGAGATTTAAAATAACAGATGGAATAAATGATATTAATATGTCTGATGTTCTTGTTGATAATGAAGAACATTATTTAAAATTAACAGAAAGCAGAATTGGTGATATTTTTGAATTTAGTGGTAAAGTAATTAGAGAAAAAGGTAAAAAATTAAAATCAAAATTTGCAATAGAAGTCCAAAAAATTGTTAAATTGAGGTGAATTTGAAAGTTTTTTTTGAAAGAGTTGGAGATTATAATTTAATTAAACTTAAAGAAGTAATTCTTAGAGTTTTTAAATTCAATGGGTTTTTTGATAGATTTGATAAACAAAGTAAAATTCTTTTAAAACCAAATCTTTTAAAAGCTGCAATTCCTGAAAAAGTTGTTACAACTCATCCAGCTGTATTTGAAGCTATAATATCTGTTCTTAAAGATAATGGTTATAACAATATATGTGCTGGAGATTCTCCGGGAGTTGGAGATCCTATAGATGTTGCAAAAAAATCCGGTATTCTTGATATATGCAATAAATATAATATTGAATTTAAGCAATTTTTAGAAAGTAGAAAAGTTTCTGTAAAAGATCATTTAAGAGTTAAAAACATTTGGATATGGGATAAAGTGCAAGATTTTGATATTGTTATTAATCTTCCAAAATTAAAAACTCATTGTTTAATGCTTATGACATTAGGAGTTAAAAATTTTTATGGACTTCTTCCAGGAAAATCAAATAAAGCAAATGGACATTTTCAAAGCAGAACTCATGAAGATTTTTCATCATTATTAATTGATATTTTTAATACGGTTGAATCTATAATTCCTGTTTTTTCAATAATTGATGGTATTTGGGGAATGGAAGGAGAAGGTCCTGGAAGTGGTGATAAAATAGAAACAAAAGTAATTTGGGCTTCATTTGATGCTTTTTTAATGGATTTTGCTGTTGTGCAATGGTTAAATATTCCACTTGAAAAATACCCGATTTATAATGTTTATTCAAGAGTTTTTTCCTCAAGAAAAGAAGAATTAGATAATATGCTAAAAATTACAGGTCGTTTTGAAAAAGAATTTATTTTACCTGAAATACAAGATGTATCTTTTTCTAAAATCCCTCTTTTTGTTAAAAAGCTATACAACCGAGTTTGTTATACTTATCCAGTTATATTAAAAGATAAATGTATAAAATGTATGAATTGTAAAAATAGTTGTCCACCAGAAACAATTTATATAGTAGATAATTATCCTGAAATTAAATACAATAAATGTATAAAATGTTTTTGTTGTCATGAAATGTGTCCGGTTCAAGCTATTATAATTAAAAAATCTTTAATATTAAAAATCTTTGATAAAGCTGTTTATTTCGTTCAAAAATCCTTTAGAATATAATATGTAACAAGGTGTTTTAGTTTTGTAACGCATTGTTACTCGACGGTCAATACCTTTATAACCTATAATGAATATAATAAAGTTTTAATCAGGAGGGAAAATGTTTAAAAAATTATCAATTATCACAATCATGATTCTTGTTCTTTCTTTCGTATCAAACGCTTATGTATCTAATTATGAAGTTTCAAGAAATATTTCTGACATGCAAAGACTTATTGATTTTAACGGTATATGGGCTAATCAGCATGAGTTAAACAGACTAGCAGACAACAGTCTACATATATTAAGACATCCTGTTAGCAATAATGAATACAGATATGCTAATTGGGAAAAAAGATATAATTCAGATTCAAGAATGACTGTAATGAATGTTGAATATGGTGAAAACAGATTTCAGACTATAAGTAATAGATTTGAGCATATTTATTCAGTTCAGATTGAAGTGCCTAAAAAATGGGGATTGTTTCACGGTAATGACCCAATTTATGTAAGATCAATGTATATTTCATATAAAGACCTTAAAGGTCAGAATAAATCTTTAAATTATGCTGTAAACAGATGGTTTAATGTAAAAGACGAACAGACTTTTGAACTTGGTATAATTGCATTAAGTGCTGATGTTACTATTGAAGCAGCTTGTCAGAATGGTGAAAAAAAAGACTGTGCTTTATATATAAATGCAAAAAAAGCTGAATTAGTTGATAGTTTTGCTAATCCAAATTATTCAGCAGTTGAAAATTTCAAAAAATTTAAAAAAGAAATGAATTCAATGTCAAAAGACGAAGCGTTAAATTTACTTGCTAATATTGATAGAGAATTTGGTGGTTCTTTTTACAATCCAACTTTCGGTAGCGATTATGAACTTATAGAACAGCTTAGAGATGTTAAATGGGAATTGCCTTCAAGCGTTTATGAAGCTTCTTCAAAACTTAGAAGAATAATAAGAGTTCTTAAAGATGAAAATTATGACAAAGCAGTAATTAGAGAATTAGAAAATATCGACTATATATTAAGCAAAAATCAGTATGATAGTGGTAGAGAAGCTGAAGAAAGATTAAATAGAATTATTGACAGACTTGAAAATGGTTATTATAACAACAATTCAAATGACAATTTTAATACAACTGATGTAAAAGCAGCTTTAAGCAGAATTGAAAACCTTCTTCCATATCAAACTGCAAATGCATTAAGATATACTAGAAAACTTAGAGCTGATGTTAATGACACTAAAGTAACAAGAATACTTGACAGAGTTATAAATCTTCTTGAAACTAACAATTCAGCTGATGCAAGACAGGCTAAAGATCTTGTAAATAGACTAATTAATACTTTAAATGAAACTGGTTATGGTTCTTATACTCCAGCTCCTAATTATTATAACCTTAGAGGTGAATTGAATTCTCTTAAATCACTTCTTCCATATAATTCATCAGCAGCACAAAGAAAAATTAGAGAAATTAAAAGAGAAGTTGAATCAGGTAATTTCAATGACACAATAAAAAGAGGAATTGAAAGAATAGAACTTCTTATACAAAAAGGTGATTATTCAAGTTGTGATCAGGCAAAACAAATGATTGACAGAGTTATAAGCCAGTTATAAAATTGATAATATAATATTTACAAATACCAAAAAGCCGGATAAATTATCCGGCTTTTTTTTTAGTAAAAATAAATTTTATGGTATTTTTATGAGGACTTAATTGAGTCTTCTGATTAAATAAACAAAAATCAATATAATGTCATCTCAAAGGAAATTTCATATAAAAAACTGTCATCCCGGTACTATTCTGAGAGTTTTGTCATCCCGGTACTATTCTGAGCCGGGATCTGCTTTATTTTTAACAGTTTTTAAATCTTATAACTTTTTTCATTAAACTATCGCAAAAAAATAATCATTCGGTACCATTCGATATTTTACATCCATATAAAATATCTCTTTACCTTCGTTCACTTATAATACATCCGTATATTATATGCTTCGCAACGTTCACTCAAGTTACCGAGTAGATTTTTTTTTTGCTTTTGTTTATAGAAACTTCTACATGATTTAATTTAATTGAAAAATTTCTAACATCTCTAAAAATTCGACATTGGAAATTAAAAACCTGTCATCCCGGTACTATTCTGAGAGTTTTGTCATCCCGGTACTATTCTGAGCCGGGATCTGTTTTTGATTTTTTTTTGAATTAGATTTTACATATAGATTCAAAAAATTGATATCGAGCGTAATTATGGAAGCTGTCTTAAGATTTTCAATAAGTATACAAAAAAGAAATTCAAAGTTAAAAAGAATAAAATTATAA
>JALOAD010000116.1 GCA_023228995.1 Candidatus Muiribacterium halophilum | reverse complement strand
GCACAATCATAATCAGAAACATAATATATTTCATCTTCTATCATTTCCCAAGTATCTGAAGACCACATTGGATATTTTTCATCCATCTCCTCAAAAGAATAATATGTGGTATCATTATATTGGTCAGCTGATTCCTTTATTTTATCCATATCAGGATTACTTTTGGATAACCTGGTATAGATGTAGTGTAATTTTCATATGTTTTCCAATCTTCTTCAATCTCTTCTAAAATTCTTTCTGAATTTTTTAGAAAAATATCTGCCTTTCTCTTAAATATTTTAAACCAATAGTTTAACCAAATCATTATATTATCAGATGATATTGTTTTTATATCATTTTTAATGAGTAAAGAATTGAATTGATCAACTTCTTCTTTTGTTAGTTTATTTTTTAATATATCTAATTTTATGTTCTTAATACTATCATATAGTTTATAAGTTTCCCATTCTTTTAATCTAATCAGTGCATGTTCTTTTGAACATCTACCATCACTTTTAATATAGATATAAGTTTGAGCAACATTAGCATTTACTTCATTATCTAATGTTTTATAAAAAACATCGGTTAGAAACTCCATTGCTTTTGACATTGGGTAATCTTTAAACTCTCTTAAACTTAATTTAATCTTGTTATATTTAGGATATTCTTTATCGGTTCCTATACCAAGAATTTCCATAACATGAGTTAATTCATGAGAAATATTTTCTTTAACTCTTTTTTCTTTACCGTTTGTAGGTATTCCTATATTTACGGTTATGTTATTGAGTTTATCAATCTGTATATTGGAATAATAGTTGTTTAGATGATTAAACTTTATTGTCAAGTTTCTAAATCCTAACTTTTCTTTACCAAATTTATAAGTGTGTGTAGAGAATGAATTATCTAAAAATAATTGATATATTTTATCAACATCTTCTTTAATCACATCTGATATTCCTTTTCCTTCATTGATCATATCTTATATATTTAATTCTTCAATTTCAAGTTATCTTTTAAATATTCAGTATAGTTCCCTAAAATTATTTTCTTTGTAATCTATCATAATCTACTATAATGTTGATCTTGAAATATAAATCGCCTCTATTTTTTATGTTTTGCAGTAAACCTTTACCTTTTAATCGAACCATATCACCATCAGATGTTTTCTTTGGTATAGAAACTTTCATTTTAGAACCATCTAAATGTTCATATTCATATTTTATGCCATTTATAGCATCTTCATAATGTAAATCTAAATGATAAATAAGTTTTTCATTTTCAATAGTATAACCTAATGAGTGTTGATATATTATATTTAATTTTAGGTCGCCTTTCTTCTCTCTGAAATATCTCGATTGATGTCCATATCCTCTTAAATATTCAGTTGTTGATTCCCTTATTTTGTGAATGTTGTTTAAGTTAAATTCAGTGTCTTTGAGCACAACTTTTTCACCATCATTACAAGCACCACAAGGTAAAGAAAATATCTTACCTAAACCTTGACAATACTCACATTTTCTACCAAATCTATCTTTTCCTGTACCTTGACAAATATCACATTCATACGATTCACTATTTGGATCAAACCCTGTTCCTTTACAAACATCACAATGTTGGTATCTTTTATATGATACTTTTATTGGTTTACCTTCAAATACATTTTTTAATGTTATAACAACATTAACAGATATGTCTAGATTTTCATGAAATTCTCTATATTCATTTTTTCTTCCAAAAAACTCAACAAAAGGGTTTGATGTTGGTCTACCACCAAAAAATGATTGAAAAATATCATCAAAACCTCCCATTCCACCACCAAAAGCAGAAAATGGATTAGAATTATAATCCTTACCATAAGGGCTCTGTGCATCATATTTTTGCTTCTTATCTTCACTACTAAGTATAGAATAAGCCATACTTATTTTCTTAAATTTTTCTCCACCATTTTTGTTTTTGTCGGGATGGTATTTTTTAGATAATTTTCTGTAATTATTTTTAATTTCAACATTGGTTGATTTTTTATCAACTTCTAATATTTTATATAAATCCTCTTTTAATATATTTTCATCCATTTTTCTTTTCTTTTATTTTTTCAATAATTTTTTCAACATTACAATATATCTGATCTATATATTCTTCTTCAAGATCATTAAAATTTTCTACACTGCAAAAATAAATCATAACTATGTTATTGTCTTTACATTTTTTATATTTTTTAATATCTCTTAATATATTTTCCCTAAATTTTTTAGTAGCAAACTCTAAACCATTATTTCCAAAATCTACTGGTCTAAAATGTTGGTCCCCTTGACATTCAATTGCAATATTATATTTTGGTAAATAAAAATCTAATGTTTGTTTATCTAAATACACATCATGTTCTTTTCTACCATATTGTTGAATGTGTTTTATATTATTTTCTATTAATTTTTCTCTAATTAGTTTTTCTAATTTACTTTCTTTACATATTGGACAGCCTTGGTTTCTCAAATGTTTAGATGGTTTCTGTAAAAACACACCATGTTTTTTACATATTATTTTAACTTTTTTGTCTGTGTGAGTATATTCTACTAAAGAATAGTCATATGAAGAGTTATGTATTCTTATCGATTCTTTTATGAATTGTTCTTTTGATTTTTTTCTTGTTTTGTTGTATCCACATTTCTTACAACCTTGACCAATTAAATGAGAATAAGGACTTTGTTCAAAAATACCATGAAGATCACATATTATTTTTACCTTTTTTTTATTGTTTTTATAATCAACTAAGGAGTAATCATATTTGTCTCCATGAATTTCTTTTGACTTTTTTATAAATTCTTTTAATGTGCTTGATTTTTTAACATTTGCGCTTAATATGCCACATTTTTTACAACCAACACCATTCAAATGTGTATATGGTTTTTGTTCAAAAATACCATGAAGATCACATATTATTTTTACTTTTGTGTGAGAATTTTTATATTCAACTAAGGAATAATCATATTTGTTGCCATGAATTTCTTTTGACTTTCCTATGAATGTGTTTGTGTTTAGTTTTTTACAACTAGAACAACTTGGACAACCAATACCTCTCAAATGTGAATTGGCTTCTTGTTCAAAAATACCATGAAGATCACATATTATTTTTACTTTTTTTGTGGAATTTTTATAATCAACTAAGGAGTAATCATATTTATCACCATGTTTGATTACTGCCTTTTTGATATATTCTTCTGTTGTTAATTTTCTCACATATTATATATTAAAAAATCATATCAAAAACTCACATTTTATATACTTTTTTAATAAAAATGAAATAAAAAGACCAACTTTTCAGTTAGTCTTTATCTTTTTGGAAATCATCAAAACTTTTCATTTTTGCTTTATCTAATTTCATCAATTTTTTGAGAGCACTTTTTCTTCTTTTACTTTCTTTTGATTGAACTTTCTTAATCTTTTCTTTATATTTTGTAGGATATGGTGAAGATGTTGGTCCTGATTTCTTTGGATATTCTCCGCCCATAGCAGAAGAATTTCCAAATTGACCATCACTACCACCAGCAGCTAATGTGTGTGATAAATTGCCACCTGCGGAGTTTAATTGGGGTCCTGGGTAAGCTCCACCACTAGAAAAATTGTCTGTTTCATATAATTGATTAAATGTTTTAAGATAATTCATAATCATTGTGTCTATTTTTGGAAGAATTTATTGTTCTTTTAGTTATACATAAATTATTAAGATGTGCAATTTGTTCCTCAGGAATATTTTCAATATAACCATTAATAATAGATATTTTGTGGTCTATTGTTGGATAGTTTTTATCACATGGATTAAGTGAAAATTTTTCTTTAACATATTCTTTATCATAATAATCATATCCATCCCATACTTCAAATAGTTCTCCTATATTCTTCTTTGTTAATCTTCTTACTTTATTATAATATAATTTCTTTTTTGTATCTGTTTCTTTCGGCTTTCTTTTTGATATTGTTTCATTATATTTTTCTTTTATTACTGATGATTGCATAGGATGTTCTGCTCCATATTTTTCTAATAATGTTTCCTTTATTTTTTCTTTTACAATATCACACAAAAATGAATACTCTACACCGTATTTTTCTAAACAAGATTTTATTGACTTTTCCCTAAAAACATCAGTTGAAAAATAATCTTTTTCGCCATATTTCTTATAAAATGTTTGTTCTCTTTTATTTTTTATATCATCTGAGTTTGAAACATTTTCCACTCCATATTTTTCTAAATTGTTTTCTTTTATTTTTTCTTTAATTTCTTCGGATTGAAAAGGATTTTCAACACCATATTTTTTCAAATTAGTTTCTTTTATCTTTTCTTTTATTTCTTCTGATTGATATGGATTTTCCACACCATATTTCATTAAACATGTTTTTTCTATTTTAGATTGAGAACATTTTCTAGAACAAGTATATGAACTACACACAAACTAAAGATTTGTGTGTTTCCAACCTAAATTAAGGTTTTCTCTTTAAACGCTTCATCGCCTGTGCTTTCCAAAGAAAGTCTTATTTTGGCTCTGCGTTTGTAATCGGAAGTC
>JALOAD010000044.1 GCA_023228995.1 Candidatus Muiribacterium halophilum | reverse complement strand
ATTTATTTACTAAACCTGATGAATATGGTGGGATATTTAATAGAGAAGATAAAGATTTAATTATGGATTTTATAGATAGAGAAATTATCCAACAAGATAAATTATTAGTAAATAGATTAGTAGAATTTTTAGATGATATAGGAAAACCAAAATCCAGAGAAGAACTCATAGAGTTATTAAAAAATGATTATACAATACGATGAAATATATAAGGACATTTAATGAATCTACGAACACTTCAGAAATTGAAGCTATTTGTGAAAAATATAATATAACTAATTATACTATTAATGAAGATGGTTCTATTGATGTAGATGGAAATGTTGATTTGTATGATAAAAAATTAAAAGTATTACCATTGAAATTTAGAAATGTTAGTGGGAATTTCCTTTGTGGTTGTAATTATTTAACATCCTTAGAGGGTAGTCCTCAGAGTGTAGGTGGTAATTTTAATTATGCTATTAATCAATTAACTTCTTTGGTGGGTTGTCCTCAAAGTGTGGGTGGTGATTTTAATTGTAATTATAATCGGTTAACAACCTTAGATGGTGGTCCTAAAAGAGTGGGAAAATGTTTTTCTTGTAGAGATAATAAACTTAAAAGTATAGATTATTTACCAAAATATTATAAAGAATTATTTATACTGAATAATCCAATTACTAAAATAATAAAGTTATTTACAACATCTGATGGATATAAAAATATATCTAATAGAGAAGATAAAGATTTAATTATGGATTTTATAGATAGAGAAATTATCCAACAAGATAAATTATTGGTAAATAGATTAGTAGAATTTTTAGATGATATAGGAAAACCAAAACCCAGAGAAGAACTCATAGAGTTATTAAAAAATGATTATAAAATACGATGAAATATATAAAAAACATTTAATGAAAATATAAACCTCTTTTTATTTTGTTATTAAAAATTTTTTTCATATCTTTGCAGAATGAAGAAGATAAATATATTTTTAGATGATATTCGTGAAGTCATTATGTCTCATAATGATAATAAAGGATTACCATATTTTAATGTTAATGAAATAGTTATAGTTAGAGATTATGATAGTTTTGTTAAAATTATTGATAGTAGATTTGATGAAATAGATATTATTTCATTTGATCATGATTTAGCAAATATCATTAATAATATTGAATATACAGGTAAAACAGCAACAGAATATCTTATTAATTACTGTATTATAAATGAAAAAAAATTACCTAATTGGTATATACATTCAGATAATATAATAGGTAGTAATAATATAAAATCTTTGATAATTAATTATCTCAAATTGATAGAAAAAGTAGATGTTTCATCTGTATTATATTTTCATAAAGGTAGAATTAATAATAAATTTGTAAAATGAAACAATGGATTGGTCCTTTAAAGGTATTGAAAATAGATAACAATAAAATAACTACTAGTTATGGTATATTTAGTAGTGTTCTGAAATTAAATGTTGGTTATACATATAGATTTTTAATCAATGATGATATTATTATTGATTATGGTATGTTATGTGTAGATTTAGTGGTTTTAATAGATAATAAAGATAGTTATAAATTACTTACCATAAAAAGAAAGAATGAGCCATATAAAGGATATAATGCCCTACCTGGTGGTGTTATAGATGAAAATGAAACTATTTTAGATGCAGCTTTAAGAGAATTGAAAGAAGAAACATCATTAGAAGTAGATAATCTTTTTTTTGTTGGTTATTTTGATAAACCTTATAGAGATCCAAGAAATAAAAATTGTATTTCATATGTTTATTGTATAATATTAAATGAAAAGCCAATAGTTAAAGCTAGTGATGATGCTACTGATTGTGAGTGGATTGAGATTAGTTATGATGGTGAAATAAGTGATGTTGAGATGGCTTTTGATCATGCTGATATGATAAAAAAAGCAATAGAAATAAAACTTAATGAATAATAAAAATAAAAGCTAAAATAGTTATGATTAATTTAGACAATTTTAAGAATTTAGACACACCATATGTATTGGTATTAGTATCACCACCATTAGGTGGTAAATCATTTTTTTGTGAAAAGTATAAAGAAGAAATTGATGAAAATGTTATTATAATTAGTCGAGATGAGATTTTATTTGAGTTAAGTGATACCACTGATTATAATTTAGCTTTTAAGTGTGTAAAACAAAGTTTAGTTGATAAAATCTTAAAAGAAAGATTAATAGAGGCTGATAATAATGAACAAAATGTAATTATAGATATGGATCATGTAACAGTAAAATCAAGAAATGATAGTATTAAATATTTTTCAAAAAATTATAACAAAGTAGCTGTTATATTTCCTATTTTATCTGATTCTGAATATCATAATAGAAATAAAAGTAGAATGCTTAAAGAATGTAAAAATATATCAATGAGTATTGTTAAAAGAATGATTAATTGCTATGAACCTATAGATGAAGATGAAAAATTTAATAAAGTAATACATATATAAGATGTTTAATGTTAAAAAAATATTTAATAAAATTAAATGTAAAGAACTATTTAAAACATATGATTATGAAAAATACTATGTTATATGTAAAGCTAATGTATTAAAAGACAATAACATTAATTTTCATTATTTATTTACAATAAATAAATCATATAAAGTTAAATCAATGATAGATTATGGAAAAATTAATGGTCAATACTTTGGTAAAAAGTACACTATTATTACAGATGATGGTTGTGAAATGCAAATAAATGAATTTATTTTTGATTTGATATTTATAGATTTACAAAAATATAGAAATGAGAAATTAAATAATTTAGCTATATTTTAAAAGCAATCAAAACTTGATAATAAATATAATGGAAATAAATAATTAATAAAATTACTAAGAAATTTGGTAGAATGAAAAAAAATATATATCTTTGCAACATAATTAAAATACAAATTACGTGAAAAATAGATATAAAGTTATTAGTAATGATTATATAAATTTTGTGATGAATTTATTAAGATTCAAGACATCCTTAAGTATAGATGAAAAAAAGGAAATTGCTATAGCTTTTTATGAAGCTGAAATAGAAATTGCTGATGGTTGTATAGATAATCATAGATTCATTTGTGACGAAAGTGATGAACTTAAATATAATAAACAAATTGAAGAAGGATGTTGTGGGTTTTATGATAAAAAAATCACATTATCTAATGGTAAAGAAATCACAATTGGTTTTAACTATGGGCACTAAAATATAAATTATGAATAATAAAAAATTAGAACTTAGAATGTATGGATTAGTTAATTATCAATTAACTGGAATCCAAGTTGGAATCCAATATACTCATGCAATTGTTGAGTATGGATTAAAGTACAATAATGAATTATTTCAAGAATGGGCTAAAAATCATAAAACCTGTATTATACTGAATGGTAAAACTACTAATACTAATCCGAATAGATTAGGAGAAATGAATAAAAGTTTACAATTATTAATTGATAATAATATTGATTGTGCTACTTTTTATGAACCAGATTTAGGTGACCAATTAACAGCTATTGTTTTTATAGTAGATGAAAGAGTATTCAATAATATTGATTATCCATATTATGAAGAACTTAGTTTTGATTTAGACGATCAAAACACTAATACCCAAAATTATAAAAATTGGGTTGAAAATATAGGTGGTGAAAAAAATGCCTTTCTTAAAGATTTTTTAAGAGGCTTCAAATTACATAATTAATGTATATTAACAATATTAAATATATATTTAAGGAAATTTCTGAATATAGAAAATCTTCAATAAATAATGGAGTATATTCACTTGATATAACTTTTGATATAAATATATATAAAGAATATGAAAAAATATTCTTTGGTATGTATAAAAACAATATAATATTAAATATAGATTGTAAAAAAATCACAGCTAATTATGCAAATATTACATCAATTAGTATTGATGTAATTAATATGATATTAACAATTAAAACAAAATTAGATATAAAACATATATCTAAATATAGAAATGAAACTATTAATAATTTATTAAAATAAAGTATGAATAAAAGAGAACAAAAACCAGTAATGCCATTCAAAAATTCTTATGATGATGATGATGATCAAGATGATGTAAAATCACCTTATATGAAAAAACCTAATTCTAATTCTGATACTCCAATGCTTGATTTGTATAGTAGAAACCTAAACAAAATGGCTGAGGAAGGAAAATTAGACATAGTTGTTGGTAGAGATAAAGAAGTTGAGCGTATGGTTCAAATACTTTCAAGAAGGAGAAAAAATAACCCAATCTTAGTTGGTGATCCTGGTGTTGGTAAAACTAGTATTGCAAATCTATTAACAATTAAAATTTTAGAAAAAAAGGTGAGTCGTACCTTAATAGATAAGAAAATCATGGTGTTAGATTTAGCTGGTATGATTGCTGGAACTAAATATCGTGGTCAATTTGAAGAAAGATTAAAAGGTGTTATGACTGAGGTGGAGAATAATCCAAATATCATTCTATTTATAGATGAAATACATACTATTATTGGAGCAGGTAGCTCAAGTGGTTCAATGGATGCATCAAACATAATCAAACCAGCACTGAGCAATGGGCTATTACAAGTAATAGGATCTACTACAACTGAAGAATATAGAAAACATTTTGAAAAAGATTCAGCTTTAGATAGAAGATTCCAAAAAATTATAGTAAATCCTACATCAGTTGAAGATACTTATATTATTATGAATAATATTAAGAGTATGTATGAAGATCATCATAATGTTATATACACCCAAGAATCTTTGAAAGCTTGTGTAGATTTAACAGAAAGATATGTAACTGATAGAGTATTACCTGATAAAGCCATTGATGTATTAGATGAAGTTGGTTCAAGAGTTCATATTGCTAATATGCAAATTCCTAAAATAATAACAGATATAGAAGAAGAATTATCTGATATTAAAATTA
Source organism: Candidatus Muiribacterium halophilum (assembly GCA_023228995.1). GTDB lineage: Bacteria > Muiribacteriota > Muiribacteriia > Muiribacteriales > Muiribacteriaceae > JALOAD01. Next base: position 21,980 of record JALOAD010000044.1, on the reverse strand, counting down.
AAAAATTGGAATTAGTTAAAAATCAACTATATGAAGAAGCAGCTGTTGTGAGAAATGAAGAAACAACTAAATTAAATATTCTTGAAAAAGAAACCAAGAAATGGCAAAAAGAAAGTTCAAATTCTAAACATATTGTTACAGATGAAGATGTTGCTGAAGTAGTATCATTAATTAGTGGAATTCCAGTTAAGAAAATTGACAAATCTGAAAAAGAAAAACTTAAATTAATGGGTAAAACTCTTAAAGGTTGTGTAATTGGTCAAGATGATGCAGTTGCTAAAATAACCAAAGCAATCCAAAGATCTAAAATGGGTATGAAAGATCCTAATAGACCACCAGTATTCTTTCTTAATGGTGCATCAGGAGTTGGTAAGACTTTGATTGCTAAAGAATTAGCAAAATATCTATTTGATGATAAAGATGCTTTAATTCGATTGGATATGTCTGAATATATGGAAAAAATATCTGTAAATAGAATTATTGGTGCACCGAGTGCTTATATTGGTTATGATGACACTACAGTATTAGATAGAATTAGAAATAACCCATATTCAATTATTCTATTAGATGAAATTGAAAAGGCACATTCAGAGGTATTTAATATATTTTTACAAATGTTTGATGAAGGTCATATGACAGATTCACATGGTAGAAGAGTATCTTTCAAAAATACTATTGTTTTAATGACTTCTAATGTGGGTAGTAGAACTTTAAGTGATTTTGGTAATAAAATTGGTATAACTACTAAGAAGGATTTAGAAAATAAATCATCTAATGATAAGTATATTCTTGAGAAAGAATTAAAAAAGAAGTTTCCACCAGAATTTATTAATAGAATTGATGATATTATCTATTTTAGAAATTTAGATAAGGAAAATATTACTGATATTTTACATCTTGAATTAAAAAACACTTATCAAAGATTGAAAGATGTTGGATATTCTTGTGAATTAGATGATAAAATCATTAAAAAATTAATTGAAGTGGGTTATGATCAAAAATATGGAGCAAGACCTATGAAGAGAGCTATTCAAAGATGGGTTGATGATCCTTTGGTTGATGTTCTTTTAGATGAGCCAAAACAAGATTCAGTATTTTTAATATCATATGATAAAGAAAAAGATGAAACTAAAATAACTATTAAAAAACAATCTAAAAAGAAATAAAATAAAAAAGGAGTTTTTAATAAACTCCTTTTTTTATATACAACTAATTAATTTTATGTTTATATAATAATAAACATATATTATAAAGAATTAAAGTATGAAAATAACCTTTTTTACAACATCAACCTTATCTGATATACAAAACACACAAAGTAATTGTATTAAAAAACATTTCCCAGATTCTGAACATATTATAATTGATGGTAGGTTTGGATGGTTTTCAATATGGTATGAATGGTTAAATATATCTAAAAATATAGAATCAGATTGGTATGTTCATATTGATGAAGATTGTTTTATTACTTCTAACATAGAAGTGGAAAAGTTAATAACATATATGATTGATAATAATATTGATATATCTGGACCACCAGATGGTTATTATGAGTATAGAGGTGGTAATCATATGGCACTTAATTCTTTTTTCATGATTATGAATAGAAAATGTATTGATACTTGGCATAATAGAACATATGTACCTCAATTTAAGAAAGAATGGATAGAGGAATATCCATTTACTAAAAGTAATACTTCTAATCATGATTATAATATGGAATTTGGATCTTCTGGAAAATCAGTTGGATTAATATGGAAACCTAATACAGAACCTTATTATGATTTTATGTGGGTATTAAAAGATAATAATATTAAATTTAATTATCTTGAACCTGTATTTAATAGTGAATTTCAATCTACTAATTTATTAAATGATACTATCATACATATGTGGTATCAAAGAGAAAGATATGCAAATTATATAGTATCTCCAATACATACTATACCAAATAAACAAAGATATGATAAAATAATTAAATATGTTAAAAATATAACATTACTTTTATAGAGTAATGTTATATTCTATCTTATCTTAAATTATTCAACATTGCCATAGTATTATAAATATCCACAACTCTCACTTTAATAACCCCCATTTGCATATTATGGTAAGCTATGGATTGATTTGGTTTTTTTATTTGTGCTGTTATGTATATAAAATCACCTCTTTTTATTTCTCCTTTACCCAACTCAGCATTTATAATTATAGCTTCTGTGATTGGTTTATTCATAGAAACATCTAAAATATTTACTATTTCCCATTCACCACTTAACTTATCTAATTTTACTTTTTTTTCGACTTGATCATCTAATATATTAATATCATTAGATAATTCTTTTTGTTCATCTTTATCAAAATCAATAGTTGTATTTTTATCTGATATTTGTGTAAATTTTTTCATATTCTATATATTAAATTTTTTGGATAATAACTGGATTTTTCTCTACTTCTAATACCTTAGATTTATCTAATAAAAATTCTATATCATAAAAATTAAAATGAACTGTTAGAGTAAACTCCTTTGGATTTATTTTTTGAATACTATAATCAAATATATTATCTGATAGTCCTTTTAATATTATTTCATAAAATCTAATTATATAAATAGCATCTCTGTGAATATCAACACAAGTTACTGTAAGTGGTTCAACGAATGAATTTTCAACATCTAGATAATGTTTTTGTAATATATCAAATAATATCCAATAATTTAGATCACTATCAACTGACCTAAAAGTTATATGTAATTCATGTGTAGTTACTATATCTTGATTATTTTTTGCAGGTTTATACATTCTTTCCTTACCTCTCATTAAAGTTTGTTTAGGTATATCAAAACTAATACCTGGAAAATTAACACTTTTAATAGTAGAATTTAGATAATCTACGACATTTTCATATTGAATCCAATTCTTTTCTAGAATAGGTGTATATGTCCTTAAAATTTCCATTGGTAGAAAATTAGAGGGGAAATTATAAATAAAACTACTACTTAATGTTGATAAACGCATTTATATTATTTATTTTTTATTAATTTTGATATCTTCTATATTAACTCCATTAAGATTAATACCTGATTTTAATTTTGGTGTTGTTTCAGAGCTAATTGCTTTTCTTGTTACTATAGCAGTTTCTTGATATAAATCAGGATCCTTAATAATAACAGATTCAGTATTTACAGTTGCATTTAATTCAGTAATATTATTAATATTATCATATATCTTAAATAAACCAGAATATATTATACTTTTTATTGAAAGTGCCTCACTTGTTATATAAAACACATTCAACCCACTATTATACATTCTTTTTATATCATTAAAACTACTTTCTGGAATTTTGAATGTCAATTGACCTAAAGATAAATTAACACTATTAGCATCAAAGAAAAGAGGGAAAGAAAAGGTATTACTATCATTTTTGAATACTAATTTAATATCCCCATACCCTGATAAATCTAATATATTTGATCTTGTTTCCTTACCATTTGCTATAGTAAAATTAATTATATTATCAAAAGGATATAAAGTAATCATTAATTTACCCATTCCATAAAAAATTGTATTATTAAATGTAGCACTATTTGATTTGCCTACTATATTATATTTATCTATTAAGACCGGATAACCCACTTTTACAGTTTCTATTTTAACAGTAGGATTATTATTTAATGTTACTCGTTGGGTTTTTTTAGTTTTTCCATGTATATTACCCATAGCATTAGACATACCAACCAACGATGGATCTATGTTAGATTTTATATTATAGATTTTAGGTTTATTTGCATTTGATATGTTTATTTTAATCATATTTAATGAGTATTTAGATACCTCATCTTGTAGCATACCATAAGAAGCTCTCCTTATTATATAAGAGTTATCAACAGCATCTATTAATCTCATTTCAACATCAATTATGGCTGTTGTTGTTGAATATTTTATAATTGGTCTAAAATCTATTGTTTCATTGAAATTATCTTGTTGTGTATATGTAACTGTTTTGCCTCTTATATTTTGTTCATACATAGTTACATTATAAGTAACATAATATCTATGTCCTATATTAGAAGATTCATTTATAAAATTATTAAATTCACTTATAGTATTATTATATGTGCCATATATTTCAAAATAATCACCATTTTTTGAATGTTCTATATTTAAGCCCAATTTTTCAAATTCTGGAGCTTGTGGAACAGTTGTAGTTACCTTACTTGATAATGTATATGATGTTAAACCATTTAATGTTTGTATGTTATTAATAAAATGAAAATCTATAAAAATTGGAGATGTTATATTAAATCCATTTCCATTAGTTAAATTAGCATTTATACTATTTTCTTTTGGTAGATTATTAATTTTTTGATTTGCTAAATCATTTAATGATGGTATATTTATTGTGATATTTTTACCCCATAATTTTTCTTGAAATAATAAAGCAGGGGTTGTAAAATTCATTAAATATTGCTGACTAAGGTCAGTCATATCATAATAAAAATTAGATAAATCATAAGTAGTTTGATTATATGTATCAAATGCATATACTCTAATATAAAAACCTAGATGTTCACCAAATGTCCAATTTATGGGTATGTGAATTTTAATTGTATCATATTTAGTTGGAGTACCAGAAGCATATTCTTTCAATTGTAAGAAAGAAAAATAATCCGTATTTACCTTTGAGTATTTTTGTGTAATTGGATCAGTATTAAATAATTGATTACTTAGGATATTATTAGTAACTGAAGTAGGAGTTGCTATATAAGATTGACTTCTATCTCTTGAATCAACTAATATATTATAAGATTCTAATAATATATTTGTAGAATCATAAGTATATTCTAATAATATATCCTTATCTAATTTTACATATTTTGATATTTTCGACATTTTTGATTATTTATCTTTTAATCTATATATTAAAAAATAATTCTTCTTATATGTAAAAAAGGACTCTCTAAGAAAGTCCTTCATTTATTAATCTATTTTGTACTATTTCAACAATTTGTTCAGTGTTTAATTTTGGGTAATCATCTACAATTTTTTGATATAAAACTTGTTCCTCTTTTGCTAATTTTTCAATTTCTATATTTATAGGATCAATTATTTTCTCCATTCTTTTACCTTCCTCTTCTATATCACTCAATATTGCTAATAATTTATTTAATGTTTCAGTAGGTTTATTCTTTTCAGTTTTTAATAATTCTAATTTTTCAATTGTATCATCAAACTTAGCAACAATTTGTTGTAATTTAGATTCATATAATTGGTTGTTAGCTAACAATTTAAGATATGTCCTCCTAATTGTAATTGCCATTTGTAGATATTTTTCATCAATCATTATTTTTTTCCCCCTTGTCTTCTGTCTTACTATCCTTTTTCACTTTTGGTTTAGTAGTTTTAGTAGTTTTAGTAGTTTTAACTTTTTTATAAACCATTTCCTTAATCTTAGTTCTAATTGAATCTTCTAAAAATCTTGGATTACTTAAAATCTCATTGGTAAATTCAGTTGCTAAGCAATCAATTATTGATATATTATATGAATCTTCCATCATTTCAATAAAATCTAATCTTGGTATTTTATTTTTATAATTGATATTCATATCAAAATTAACATTCCTTTTAGTATTTTTGAACATAATAGTAATAGGATCTTCTGGTGCATTATATTGTGTAACATTATTTCTTGTATAAGGTTGCTCTTTTTCAATTTCTGGATTTAATATTTTATTAAACCCTTCCATTTGTTTATTAGCAGCTTCAGCACCTTTAATATCTAAATCATATTTCCTAGCTAATTCAGCTTTCTCTTCTTCTAAAGATACAGATGTAGTTGGTACATACATACCCCCATTTCCACTTAAATCTTCAACAATCCTAACAGAATTATTTGTATTTTCATTATATTCATTTATATTTTCAGTATTAACATTTGATATCATATTAGCTATATTATTATATGTACTTGAAAAGAAATTATCATTATCTATTTCTTCAGTATAATTTAATGGATTCATTAAATCTGTAATATTAACCTTACCTATATTTTCCAATACAGCAAACTCACCAAAAGTATCTAATACTTTACCACATAATCCTGTTTTATTATCTGTATATTTTTTATTATTTATACTCATTTTAATTATTTATTTTTAATATAAAAAAGGAGTTATTAATTATAATAACTCCTTAAATATCAATACTAACTATTAAAGAAGTCATCCTCATCTTGGATTATTCCTGTGATATTATCATTGCCTGAATGCATTGGATTGTTATCAAAATTATCCTTAAAATCAAAATCTGATGTTGTTGGTGTTACTGAACCTTGTGCTTTAGCATAAGATGTTGATACTTTACCTGTTAAGAATTGTGTAATTTCATTAATCTTAGCTTGTTGTTCATCAGTTAATCTTTTTGCTGCAAATTCTTCTAAGTCATGTTCTCTATTTAATAGAAAATCCTTAATCTTAATTTGTATTTTTGGTTCAACTTTTCCATCTACACCAACTGGTATATTTCTAAATACTCCCTTTTCTTTATCATAAATAGGTAAGGAAGTAGTTTCTGGCTTAAACATACTCATTTTATAATCTGGGTAAGTTTCATTACCAGTTTGGATTTCTTTTGCAATAATCACAAAATCTTTCCCTTTTGTTAAGTCAAATACATTACATGGCATTCCAGAAATTTCACCTGATTTCTCTGCACTAATTTTATCTTTAATTGTTTTACCAAATTGATAAATTTGGATTGTGCCTTGTAAATGTGGTTGTTGTTCATCTTCAAGTACTAATACATAAGCATAATATTTCTTAGAGTATTGTAATTGTTTAGATTTTTCCATTAAAATAGCATTATTTGAATTTTGCATATTATAATATAATGTAGTCAATGGGCAACTTTCATTAAAATTACGTGGGCTATCAAACACACCACTTAATTCTCTTGGTTCTTTAATATTCACATAATGTGATTGTTTTTCAATTACACTTTGTGATACTTTACCATCCTTAGTTAAGTTAGGTAAAAAACGAACTACTGATCTCCATCCTTTTTTCTTATCTTTTACTAATTTCATATCAATCTTATATAAACCATCATTTGCGCTTTTGCCTCTTTGTTCATTTAAGAAATCCATTTTGTCATCTAATCCACCGTTAAATAAGTCATCTAATTCTTCAAATTCTTTCATAATTTTTAATCTTTTTTTAATTTTGTTTAATTTTGTTTATTTATACCACATACATTTTGTATGTGATAAATGTTATATAATTTATTAATTAAAAGTTTAATTTTAGTATCAAAAAAAGTAATAAATAAATTATATATATAGTATATCTCATATTTCAATTAAGTTGTAATGTGAAATAAAAATAATTAAATAAATGAAATTAATATTTATATTTATAAAAGATATGATTAAATATATATTTAGCAATGAAGGAACTAAAGAAGAAAAGAAATGTTTAATAAGTTCCTTTAATAAAATTTTTATTATAACTATATTCTCAACAATAACAGCTCCGATAATATGGCCTATATATTATATGATGAGAAAACAGATTTTTAATAAAATAAATGCTGAATTATATTTATATGATACTAATGAAATTTTTGACTTAGCTAAGAAAAAATTGAATTTTATTGAATATTTCATATTCTTATATGGTGATAAATATTCACCTAAGTGTGAGAAATTACCAGATTTTTTTATTAAAAAATATAAGATATTACCATGGTTTTGGAAATATTTTATATTTTCTGCAATAAGAAATACATTCTTTAACTATCGTTATTATTATTTTATGACAAAAAATGAAGTCATTAAAAGTAGTAAAATTAAGGTTATTATAGATGAAAGAACCAATAGTAAAATACATAGTGATGGTATAGCTTCTGTTAATAGTGGAAAGCATTTTTTCTGGAGAAATGATATCAAGGGTAATCCTTATTTTTGTTATAGAAATAATACATCTAAAACTTTTTTCTATATTGAATATTGTGGTTTAGAAGATTTACATAAATATCCAAGTTTATATTGTAGATTAGAAGCTAGTTTAAGAAAATATTAATTATAATATTATTTTTAAGTTATATTCGTTCACTTCTCCAATATCAAAATTTCTATTTATTCTACTATAATCAAATATAATATGTTTATAGTTTATATCTTTTAACACAACATTTAATATTTGATCTAATTTTTTTTCAAAATTAAATAAATTAAATTTTTTATTATAATAATCTTCACACTCAACTTTCAAATCCAATGTTGGATAAACATTATTAATTATTTTTATTGTACTATATTTATATAAATCAAAAATATAATTCTCATTTTGAAAAATATAATAATCATTAATATTAAAATTAATACATTTGTATTTATCTATAATTACATATTCTTGCTCATATGTATTTCTAATTTTTTTACCATTATAAAACAAAGTAGGTGATACTATATTTATCAATATAGATAATAATTTATATCTAAGGTTAGTACTATAAGCAGGCATTGTACCACTTAAATGTTTATAATTATCATCATAATAATAATAATTATATGAAAAAGCAAAATATGTTCTAATAATATGATCTTTTGAAATAACATCTGATAAATTAGAAAATTCATTTTTGATTTCATCTATGTTTTTTATTCTACTGAATTTATCATAAATATCTGTTATTTTGTTATATATATAATCAAACACACCACTTCCAATAAAATGATCACAATTATTTTTTAATAATAAATCATCGATTGGTAAATTATCATTTTGTATATATTGTCTCAAATGATCATACCAATTGTATATGCTATAATTTATATTTTTTATTTTCATGATGCAAATATACATATAATATTTGATTATACCAAAAAATATACTTATATTTGCATTTCAAACTTGAAAATATGAAAAATTGTTTAATCTCTAAAATATCATTAGAGGAAGGTACTAAAACATCGTTATTAATTCTAATTAAACATGAGAAAATAGAATTTCAATATTCACCATTTGGTTTTTTGATACATGGTGAAATAGATGAATATTATAATCTCATTAATATTGTTAGAGATAAAAATGTAGAAATGTTAGAAAATTTCTTTGGTATATGTATTGAGGATATTATTGAATATATATCTAAAGATATTGAAATATCTAGTACATATGGAATTAGGAAAAAAATTAAAAATTCATTAGTGTATAAACAATTATCACCTTGTTATTTTAGTACTGAAGCTTTATCTTTTTTGACTAAAATAAATCCAGAAAATAAAAATTTTACATCTGGTTATAATATGTTTATGCATCATCTAAAACAAAAAGATAGTGAGGATTATAAAAAAGAGGATAAGAAATATCTCATAGATGAAGCTATAATTGCTTATAGTGTGTGTCATATATCTGATGATAGAAATATGTTCAAATTATTAGACATAAATATTACTTTTGAAAAAGAAATAAAAGAACTATTTTATTTGCTTTCAAATCTACAACAATTAAATACTATATTACTACCAAATCACAAGATTAATACTATTCAAAATAATGAATGTTTTCTTTTAGAATATTATCAAAATAATATAAATGTATTATTAACACATATGCAAAATAAAGTAAATCTCTTTCCTTATAATGAATATAATAGTGAAATTATTAAAGAAATCAGGAATTATAAATTAAATAACTTAAAATAAAAAAGAGAAATTAATCTCTCTTTTTTATTTTATAAATGGTGATGTTTTGCCTTTCAAATTCCAATTAGAATCAAAATCTTTATTTCTTTTACAAAAATCTTCATATGATTCTACATCATCAATTGGATTATGGATGTAATCTAAATTACCACCAGATTCTTTTTCAATTCTATTACCTATATCTGTATCTTTTGATAATTTAATAACCCTTTTTAGTTGTTTTACTGATTGTTCACGAGGTAAAGATTCATATATGATGATTCCATTTTTTATATAATATTGAAATAATACATTATCAACATCTTCTATATTTTTATACATCATATCATCAATAGAAAAAGTTATATCTGGACCAAATCTTTTTTTATGCCCTATTATACTAGCATAACATTGTGTAGTATCACCTTTTGTAGTACTAAACCACTCATCATTATCATAAAATTTAACTACCATATAAACCTTTTTATTGTATATATTATTTTTTATTTATTAAAATATCTATTGTACCATCTTCATTAAATACAGCATTATATACATCATCTATTATTGGTATAGTTTTACCAATTAAATCTGGATTGATATTTTCATATCCATATGTTTTACATGATATATAATTATTTTTATTTTCTTTTATAACAAACTCAAATACCTCTTTATTATTCTTATTTTTTTCTATTAAACTTTTAATTTTACCTTTTATAGAAGTATATTCTACTGACATCCCATTTGGTTTTAACCTCGCTCTTAATATTATCATAATTCTAAATTAGTTTGCAAATATACAACTTTCTTTTGAAATGGCAAAATGTGGCTATATATTTTGTATATTCAATTTTTATTTATATCTTTGCAAAAAATATTATTATGTGTGAAGATGAATTATTAAAAATAATACAAGAAGAATTTTATGAATATGAAGTAAATCCTAATTTAATTAATTGTGAATATTTTTTAAGATTAAAGGGATGTAAAAGTTACATTATAAATATTTCATATAATAAATATAATTCAGATGAATATGATAATATTCAACTTGTAATTGGTAAAAGTAGTGATTGTGTATTAATGAATATACCTTTTGCTCATCTACATAATATTATAAAATATTATAAAAAAGAAATAAATAAATATGCTATTAATTATAGTAAAATGATTCAATCTCAAGAGATTTTAAGGGATTTTAATTTTAATAAAAATACTATTATTTCTCAATTAATTAGAGATGAAAAAATAAATAAAATAGTATGACAGTAATATGCATTGATAATATAGAATATTATCCTATAAATGGTAACTTAAATTTAACAATTGGTAAAAAGTATGAAGCATTCGATGTTAGCTCAAACTATTATATTATAAAGAATGATAACAATAGTATATTGCATGTGGCTAAAAGAAGATTTAATACAATATCCGAATATCGCCACAACAAACTAAATAAATTAGAAATATGAATTGTTATATAAATAATGTAAAACAAGACATTAAAATAAGATATACATCAAAATATATTAATCTACCATATAGATGTAAACATAAATTATCTTATAATGGAAAATATAAATTAAACATCAAGACAAATAAAGAATTTTATATTAAAAATATATTAAATAAAGATAATATTTATTTAGATATTGAAGTGGAAAACTTAAGAGAATTAAATTCATATATTCCTAATAATATATTATATATATCCTCAGAAAATAATAAATATTACACTATCATTTTTAAATTAAATAGAACTACTATAACTTCAACCTATAAAGATGTTATAGATATTATAATAATATGTGATATAATAGATATAACTGAGCTACCATTGCAAAAAATTCGTGATTGTAAATTATCTAATATTTGGTAGATTCAAAAATTATTTATATCTTTGCATTAAAATAAAACATTATGAATATCACATTTGAAGAATATTTAGAGGATACTAAAAGACATCTACTTGATTATCAAACAGAAGAAAATAAAAAGGATATAACTTTGATTTTTTCTTCATATGATTATAAGTATGAAAAAATATTAGATAATAAAGAATATTTTAGAAAATGTATGGAAGATGGCTTGAGTACAAACACTCTTATTTTTTGAAGATTATTTAGAATAAAAATATTAATATATGAAAAACAAATTAAAAGAAATTATAATTAGTTCTAAAACCAAAGAACAATTAGAATCAGCTGAAAATTTAATCAACAATGCTAATAAAATTGGTAAATTAAATAAAGAAGAATATAATGAACTTATATCTTTAATATTTAATTTAATAAAACAATTTGAAGAAACATAATAAAGAATTAGATGGTATTTTATTTACTTATAATAATATAGAAATGAAAGTATAAAAATAGATCAACTATTATATAAAAATGATTATATGTATTATAAATGCTTATAAATTAATATTGAAATGTGTTTGATCAAACTTTATCTAAAAAATAACTTTCTTCATTATATAGAGATTATAAATTAAGTAAAAATGATAAACAAACAAAACGAAAAGCCAGAGTAGCGAATTCTAGCTTTTCAAAGTATACCCAGAGGGGCATAACTATAACAGGGTCCTAAGCCCTAAATCTTAAATATTGAATATATCAATTTATAATGTATATATTAAAAAATTAAAATGTTTTTATTAATAATTAAAAAATTAAAAAATGTCAAAACAAGAAATTAAAATTGAATTTTCAAATGATGATATGTTAAGAACACTCATCGAAAAAACCTATTTTGAAAATGATCAAAGAGGTAAGATCAATGGTAAAACCAATTTCATTACTTTAGATGAAACTATGGAAGAATATGAAATTTTATCAGGGTTGGATAAAAACACAATTAAAATTTGTAATATTAATAACATAGAAGGTTCATTACGAGTTATGTTAGAAGATAACAATGGAGAGTTGAGATTATATCCTATATCAACTTATTGTATCAAGGATGCTAACAAATATATTTTTTACTAAATGGAAAATATAAAATTAGATTGGAATGATATTTCCATTGTTCCTGAAGTATTAAGTGATATATCATCAAGAAAGGAAATAGATCCTTATATAAATGGTAAATTACCAATTTTCACAGCACCCATGGATATGGTAATAGATCAAACTAATGCAAATATTTTTGATGATAATCATATCAATGTTTGCTTACCTAGACATGTAAAATATAACATGTTACAAAATGATGACTATTTCTATTCATATGGTTTAGATGAAATCATTGAAATAGTAAATACTAATCAAGAATTGCCTAAAAAAGTCCTAATTGATATAGCAAATGGTCATATGAAAAAATTATATAACATCGCTAAAACTATTAAGGAAAAATATGATGTGATATTAATGGTAGGTAATATTGCTAACCCAAAAACTTATAAAAAATACTGTGAAATTGGTGTGGATTATGTAAGGGTTGGAATTGGAGGGGGTTCTGCATGTTTTGTTGGCAATTCTCCAGTTAAAACTAATAAAGGATATAAAAATATTTCAGATGTTAATAATGGTGATAAAGTATTAACACATAATATTAGATATAAAAAAGTTATAAATAAAATATCTTATGTTACTTATGAACCTTTAATAGTAATAAATGGTAATAAATCCACAATAGACCATAAATATTATGTAATAGATAAAAAACATCTTGCTATAGTAAATGATAATAATATTAATGATTATGCAGAATGGATACCAGCTAATAAATTAAATAAAAATACACATTTATTAATTAAATCTATGTAATATTGTCTATGTACTTTATTACCATAGAATATATGATTATATATTAGGTGATAAAATACTTATTGAATATGATGACACATATTGGCACAATTCACAAAAAGCTCATGATAATGATAAATTGAAAGATGAAATAGCTATACGTAATAATTACATAATATTTAGAGTTTCAGAAAATAAATCAAGAGATATTAATACATTAATTAAAATAAAAGAAATATATGACAAATTTAAAAAAGTATAAATTAATAGAAATAGATGAAATAGAATATGATGAAAATACTGATGGTGAAGTAGTATATGACTTAACTATTTCAGATGATAATTCATACACTGTTAATGATTATGTAGTACATAATTGTACCACAAGTGCCAATGTATCAATACACTACCCATTAGCCTCACTTATATCAGAATGTGCTAAGTATAAAAAGGATTTTGAAAAACCCACTAAAATCGTAGCAGATGGTGGTTTTAAGAACTTTTCTGATATTATTAAAGCTCTTGCTTTAGGTGCTGACTATGTTATGATTGGTAGCATATTCAATAAATGTATTGAAAGTTGTAGTGATATATATATTAAACAAGATGGTAAAATGGTTAAACTTAATGATAAAGTAGATTTTACTAAAAATATAGAGTATTATAAATATTACAGAGGTATGAGCACCAAAGAAGTACAAATGAGCTGGAATAAAGGTGATCTTAAAACAGCTGAGGGTATAACTAAATATAATAAAGTAGAATATTCGTTAAGTGGATGGTGTGAAAACTTCACAGATTATCTAAGATCAGCTATGTCATATACTAATAGTAGAACATTAGATATGTATATTGGTAATGTAGATTGGGTGGTAATAACTCAAAATGCTTTCAATAGATTTAATAAGTAGTAGAAAGGAGATTGAAAAATCTCCTTTCTTATTTTGTTATTACAAATAATATTTATATCTTTTGTAAATAAAAATATCATAAGTAAATATTTTCATGGCTTTTTAAGAAAAGAAAATGTATGGATACAAGAACATAACTCAAAGGAATGATAAAAACCATAATCTTGCTAAGTCAATTCAAGAATTAAGCCTTTTTGAATTTAGAAGACAACTTGAATACAAAGTAAAGTGGTATAATAGAGATCTTGTTTTTGTAGATAGATTTTATCCTTCATCTAAAACTTGTTCTGCTTGTGGATATATAAATCACGATCTAACATTAAAAGATGGAGACTACATCTATCCAGATTGTGGAAATATAATGAATAGAGACTTAAATGCCTCTATAATCATACTTAATGATGGATTAAGATTATATAATGCTTCTTTTGGAACATCTTAGGTAGGGTTTTGTAGTATTTGAAATATGATCAAATGAATATGATAAATTAAATAAATATATAGATTTTATAAAAAATAAAATAAATAAATAAGATGATTGTAGAAAATTTTTTAGAATTAGTTGATATTGAAGATATTATACATACAAAAGAGTATGTTAATATGGTTGATATATCAGTAGAAATGGATCAGAGCTTTTTATTGAGTAATGGGTTAATTTCACATAATTCTGCTTCCAGTGCTGCAAGAAAATATAGAGATCCACAAACAATTGGGGCTTTTGCTTTAAGAGGTAAGGTATTAAATGTATCTGATCTAGGAAATCAAAAATTAGCACAGAATACAGAAATTGTTAATATTATGGCTGCTATTGGGTTGAAACTTGGACAAGTTGCTGATCCTAAAACATTAAGATATGGAAAAATATTATTTTATGTTGATGCTGATTGTTTAGAGGAAAATACTTTGATTATGACAAAAGATGGTGTTAAACCTATAAAAGATATAACTTACAATGATGAGGTATTAACACATACAAATGAATATAAAAAAATAGTAAATATAGTAGAAAAAGATATATCTAAATATATTATAATCAAAGTAGGTGGAAATACAATTTGTTGTTCTGAGGATCATAGACTTTTGATTTATAGAGATAGTGAAGTAATGGATATAGAAGCAAAAGATATATTATATACTGACTTTTTAATGTTGAAAAAATAAATTAATTGAAGCATGAGTAATTTAGGGAAAAAGCAAAAAGGTCAAATATTCACACCAGATTATATAGTAGATATTATGTTAGATTATATTGATTATAAATCTGATATTTTACAAAAACATATTATAGATAATAGTTGTGGTGATGGTGCTTTTTTAATAAAAATAGTAGATAGATATTGTAGAGAATATATAAAATATCATACTAATAATACTATATTAAAACACGAATTAGAAACATATATACATGGTATTGAAATGGATATACTAGCATATAATAAATGTTTAGAAAAACTTAATAATTTAGTAAGTGAATATGGATTAACTAATGTAAAATGGGATGTTATTAATGGTGATACATTACTGATAAAAAAATATCATAATATGATGGATTTTGTAGTAGGTAACCCACCTTATGTTAGAGTTCATAATTTAGATATTAATTATGATAATGTTAAACAATTTAATTTTGCATCGAGTGGAATGATTGATTTATATTTAGTATTTTATGAAATTGGTTTTAACATGCTAAATCATGATGGTAAATTATCATATATTACACCTAGTTCATGGATGAATAGTTTAGCTGGTAGAAACTTTCGTAATTATATACAAGAATCTAAAAAATTAGTTGGAGTGATTGATCTGGCACACAATCAAATTTTCAATAATGCTACCACTTATGTTATTATTACTTATTTTGATAAAACTTATAATGGTGATACTTTTGATTATTATGGTTTTGGTGAAAATAATAAAATATTTATCGATAGATTGTCAATTAGTGATTGTATTATAGATGATATTTTTTATTTAGGTTCTAAAATAGACTTAGATATAATAAGAAATATTAAAAATAATAATACTAAATCTGTGAAAGTTAAGAATGGCTATGCTACATTAGCTGATAGTATTTTCATTAATGAATTGCCTTTTTATGAACTTACTATACCAATTATTAAAGCATCAACTGGAAAATGGTATAGATGTTTCTATCCATATGATGATATAGGTAAACCATTAGATAAAGATTTTATTTTTTCATTTGACAAAATAAAAGATTATCTAAATTTTAATAAAAACACATTATTAAAAGGTAAAACTGAAAAAGAGAATAAAAACTGGTATTTATATGGTAGAACACAAGCACTTAATGATACAAATATAGATAAAATATCTATTAATACATTAATTAAAGATCTTAATTCTATAAAATTGAACATTGTACCAAAAAATAGTGGAGTATATAGTGGTTTATATATAATTACTAATCAAGATTTTAATGTTATATCTAATATAATTAAAAGTGAAAATTTTATCAAATATATAAAGATACTTAAAAAATATAAAAGTGGAGGTTATTATACATTTAATTCAAAAGATATTGAGGATTACTTAAATTTTAACCTTAAATAAACAAAAATAAAAAACAATATTATATATGAAAATGAATATAAATTTAAGTGATTATAAATTGGTTAAACCTGAATCTATACAAAGATATGATGGTATTAAAAAGTTTATAGATATAGAAGTAGAGGATGATCATACTTTTTATATAGTGGGTGAAAATGATTTAATATTAAGTCATAATTGTGATGGTAATGCCATAGCTGGTTTGCTATTAAACTTTTTTCATAAGTATTGGCCAGAGTTGTTTGATAATAAGATGATATATAAAGTTGAAACACCCATTGTTGTAGCTGAACATAAAAAAGGTAAAAATAAATTATTTTTTTATAATCAGATAGAATATGATAATTGGGTAAAAACTAATGATGTTAAACTATATAATATTGAATATAAGAAGGGTTTAGCCTCACTAGTTGATGATGAGTATAAAGATATTATACATAATCCAAAATTGACTTTAATTGTAAAAGATGATTTATCTAAAAAATCATTAGATATTTGGTTTGGTAAGAATTCTGAATTGCGAAAAAATGAATTACTATTTTAATAAACTTATTTTTTTTAATTTATATAATAAAAAATATGAAATTAATGTACAATAGTTATTATAATGGTACATCTACATATAATAAAGAACAATTAAAATATAATGTTTTAGGTGAATTAGTTGAATTTGATATATCTGAAATATAACACATATGATTTACATGATTAATGTTTTAGGTAAGCCATATTACAAGCAATTAAAGATTAATCATATTTATATACAGGTAGAATTAGATGTCATTTAGTTAGATTGTTCAGAAATAAATTAATTGAAGATATAATAAAAATAAAAGAATAAATATGAAGCAATTGAAAAAAAATAAAGAGAATGGACTAAATAAAGGAATATCTGATGATCATATATCTATTATTAAAGAATATACAACTGATATTGATAAAGATATTTTAGATAAAAATGGTATTGGAGAATTGGATATTGATTCATTATATAATGCTTATACTAGTAATAGTTATACTAGTAATAGTTATAGTAGTGGAATAACAACATCATGTTCATCAATAACTACTACTACTACTGGTACTGGTACTAAAATTTCTTATGCACCACCTTATACAGTAACAAATAATTTCATATATCATATATTAGGAGAAGATATTGAATTATCAGTATATCCAAGTACAGATTTTGTTTCATTTATAGCAATTCTTAATGTATTAGGGGAATCATATTATAGGGAATTTAAGAAAAACAATGGTCCAGTTGTATGTGATTTGGAAGACTTCATTGAGAAAAGACTAAAAATGTTAAAGAGGGATAAAATAATTGACAAATTAGTGAAAGAAGATTAAAAACCTTCTTTTACTTTTTATGTATAACTAAAAAATAAAAATATCAATATGGTATGTGATTTAATAATAGATGGAAATTATTTATTGAGTAAATTAGTTTTTACTTTACATAAAAATAATTTATTATATGGTTCTTTACATAAAGCCTTAGAAAATTCAGTAAATAATTATAGGAAATGGTTTCCATTCACCAATATATATTTAGTATCTGATTCAAAAGAGAAATCTTGGAGAAAACAATATAGTACGGATTATAAAGGAAAAAGAAAGAAAGACACAGATATAGATTGGGATTTTGTGTATATTGCTTATAGTGAGTTTAAGGATAGCATTAAGGATACAATTAAGGTATTAGAAGCTCCTTTAGTAGAGGGTGATGATTTTATTAGTTTTTTAGTACATAAAGCAAATAGAAAAGGTAGATCTACAATTATAATATCTAATGATTATGATATAAAACAATTAGTATCATATAGTTTAGAACCTTTATATATTAATATGATGTCAAATGAAATGTTTAATAAAGAAAAATTATTTTTACCAAAGAATTATCAAATTTTCTTAAATAAGGTGAATAATTTGCAATCTGATGATATATTCAATCTAAATGATAATACTGATTTTTTATTAATGATTAATAGGTTTATTAAGAAATATGAGGTATTTGAGATTGATGCTATTGAATCTTTGATTATAAAAATCATTAAGGGAGATAGTTCAGATAATATAAGTTCGGTTTATACACAGATTAAGAATGATAAAAAAAGAGGGATTGGTGATGCTGGTGCTAAATCAATATATGATAATTATATTTCTGAATTTGGTGAAGTTAATTTAAATGATCCAGATTTATATGAAAATATTGCAGATTTAATCATAGAAAAGAAAAAATTATCAAAAAATGAAATGTCTGGAATAGTAAATAATATTATATCTAATGTAAGATTAATTGATCTTAGAATGGATAATCTACCAGAAGATATAGTTGAAATTATGGAAAATGTATATAATAAATTTAGAAAAAAAGACATACTACCATGGTAAATAAAGTACAAGATATAATTAAAATATGGTCTCCTGTGATAGAATGCATTGGTATTAAAAATGATACTATAAAGAAAATTTTATCAATTTATGCATTTTGTTGTTATTTGGTTGATGTTTCATCAACAATTGGACATCTTCCGGAAAAAATGTCTGTTAAGACCAAAGATAAGATCAAAAAAGAATTACTTATTATAAAAGATAAAATTTTTAATCTTAGAAAATTTAGGTTGAAGATAGTTAATGAATATTATAATTATATGACATGTGATTTTGAATATGAATTAGAGGATGGTACTTTTATTTCAAAGGAAAAAATAAATAAAGATATTTCTTTCACAAAAGAAGAATTGATTATTATATTTGGTGAAAGTTATTTTAATATAATGGAAAAAATGTTAATTGAAGCAAATTTAATATATGAAGAGTAATAATATGATTATACTGATGTAGTTAATGCCTCTATAGAAATTGCCTGTTGGGGTTATGAATATAGAATAAAGAAAAATACTAAAGGCTTTTATCCAACTCTGGTGGTGAAACACCAATGGAAGGAAATGGCTACTAAATATACAGATTGGAAGAAATTCTTTAGTGACACAAAAAACTTGAAATTGAAATATTGAGTTTCATTAGATGATGTAATGAAATTACATAAATTTAATGTTTTCCGACAAAATTCAACATCGAAAAGCATGGTTTTAAGCTATACTTTTTATGATTAATTATTTAATTTATTGAATTTTGTATTATATAGAGATTATAAAATTAATAACTTAATTGATGGCTGATTTAAGACTTGTAGCAAATGCTATGTTTAATAAAAAAAATGATTGGGTAAATATACCAGATAGTGAGAAAGAATCATGTTTTTTCATTTTTAATAGATATTTTTCAAAAAAATATCCAGAAAAAGCATATTTACTTAATAATAAAGCAATAGACAAAATTACTGCTATGGATTTGTGGTACAATTTTATGAAAACACAACCATATCCAAGTTGGTTTTGGTCTAAAAGTGAAAAAGCAGAAAAATCTGAATTAAATGATAAAGATTATAAACTTTTATTACAAAATCTACATATAAAGGATGTAGATTTAGATTATCTAATAAAAATTAATAAAGATTTTATATTAGAAGAATTAAAATGGTTAAAAAAATCAAATTAAAATGGAAATATTAAAAGAATGTAAAACAAAGGTGTGGTGTATAGTAAGAACCATAGCAAATCATGAAAAAAAAGTTAGTGAAAAATTAATTAAAGAAGGTGAACAAGGAGACCTAATTGGAAAAATAGATAGAGTTGTTGTACCAATTGAGAAATCATATTATCTTAAAAATGGTAAGAAAATTCACAAAGATAAAATTATGTATCCAGGTTATGTATTTGTAGAAACTACTTCAATTAGTGAATTGAATCATTTTATTAAATACTTAGAAGGAGTTAGTGGATTATTAACAGATCGAAATAAAAAACCACAAATAATACCAAATGCTGATATAGAACGTATGGTAGGTGTCCAAAAAGAAATAAATACCAAAGTAGAAAAAGGTAACAAGTATCTAAAGGGGGAAAATATAATAATCACTAATGGTCCTTTCAAGAGTTTTAATGGAGTAGTGGAAAAAATAGATAATGATAAAGTAAAAATTATTGTAATGGTATTTGGTCGTGAAACCATAGTAGATTTACATATACAAGAAATTAGTAAGATTTAATGAGTAGAAGATCACATTATCGTATGAACAAAAAAATAAAATCTGATGATTTAGATCATAGATATAGAGTACCAAAAAATAGAAAAATATATGATAACTGTATGGTATATTCACCAGATGATATTTTAATGTTTAGGTGTTTTTACAAGTCCCTTATAACGATAATATTTGATATAAAATCATATCAAATGATAGCAGTATGTAAATATACAATAAATAATTGAAATGACCAAATAAAAAGTTAAAAGAGAGAATAAATATTTAATATATAGTATATGGATTTAGTTAAAAGAGAGATAATAGATAAGAAACACCCATTATATAATGAGTGTGATGAGTTATCTTTTTTAAGTAAAAATCTTTATAATTCAATACTTTATGTAATAAGACAGCATCATTTTGAAACTGGTAAAATGTTAAGTAACCCATATCCAATAATTAAACATTTACCTGATTATAAAGCTTTACCTGCTAAGGTTGGTAATCAAATACTTATGTTAGTCTTGAAAAATTATAAATCTTTCTTTAGATTAAAAGATAAAGGTTATAAAAATGCTAAAATACCTGGCTATCTAGATAAATTTGATGGTAGATTTATAGTCACTTACGAAAAAGGATCTATAAATAAAAAAGATTTTAAGAAAACTAAAAGAATCAAACTTTCAATGACTAATATATGGCTTGATCCTCATGACATACCTGTAGATAGCATAAAACAAGTTAGGATTGTGCCTAGAAATAACCAATATATAATTGAAACTGTTTATGGTATTAAAGATGTAGAGATGTTAGAGTATAATGATAGAGTAGCCGCGATAGATTTAGGTGTAAATAACTTAATGACAGTTAGTTATAATAACCCAGATTCTAAACCTTTTATAATAAATGGTAAACCAGTTAAATCTATAAATCAATATAGCAATAAATTAATAGCAAAAG
>JALOAD010000043.1 GCA_023228995.1 Candidatus Muiribacterium halophilum | reverse complement strand
AATGAGGTTTTATTTTGAAAATTGATTTTTATGCTTTGAGTGATATTGGTAGGATTAGAAAGGAAAATCAGGATAATTATCTTGTTATTGATAATGGTGAATATGGTTTTCTTTGTGCTGTATTTGACGGAGTTGGCGGTTGTGATGATGGCAAATACGCTTCTGAATTTTTGAGAACTTCTCTTGAAAATATTTTTTTTAAAAATGATGTATTTGGTAAAAAAGATGTTTTTAAACAACAGGACTGTATTATTAATGCAATAGATCTTTTAAATACAAAACTTGTTGCTGAGAGCGAAAAAAGAGGTGAAAATCTTTATTCTACAATGTCTATTCTTTATTTATATGAAGATCTTTATTTTATTGGTCATGTTGGTGATAGTAGAGTTTATAATATAAGAGATTATTCCCTGTTTAGATTGACTAAAGATGATAATCCTGAACAGGGAAACTCTAATGTTCTTCTTCAGGCTATTGGTACTGGCTCTAATATAACTCCTCAGGTTTATTTTGAAAATACATTTTCTGATGATTATTTTCTTTTATGTACTGACGGTCTTACAAATCATGTTGGTGAGGATTTTATACTTGAGACTATTTGTTCTCAAAAAAAGACTGTTGATGAAAAAGTAATTGATTTGATTGAAAAATCTCTTTCAAGAGGTGGACTTGATAATATAACTGCAATACTTGTTAAGATTGGGTAAAATGTTGGTGCATAAATGCACGATGTTGTCAGAAATTGATAATATCAGTCTGATAAGATAGTTTGCTTTGCTCACGATATAGTTTTACAAGTAAAACTAGGTTTAACTTGAGCGAAGCTCAAATCCGTTGACAAGTCACATTGTGACTTGTCAACTATCTATGCTGAAGTCATAGCATGACAAGGCATAATATGACAAAGCATATATCTTGCCTTGTCATATGACAAGGCAATTGTTTTTAAATTCTGGTGAGTGGTAATCTATAAAACTTAAACCTTTACTTTAAATTTCCCGAAATATGATGATATAAGAGATAATTTCATTATGAGAGGGAAATATGAAAAAAATACGCTTGTTTTTTGTCCTAGCCTTATTTCTGCTGTTTACAGCAAATCCAATATATTCTGCAATAACTTTAAGTACTGAAGGTACTCAAAGTGTTGGTGGTGATATTTATAGTAATGGTACATTTTCTATAAATTATTCTGTTAGTGGTTCTGAAACAGGAACTTTTATAAAGGCATGGGGCAATGGCGGAACAGGCGATAAAATAATATGGGCTCCTTCAACTAGTGGTCAATTCAATATTTCTGGTTTAAAAGATGGTGATTATTCTTATACATTTGAAAAATATTCTGGTGAAGTTACTTTAAATTTAGTGGGTGGTAGTACTCAAATACCTGAAATGGCACATACTGTTGTTGTAAATGTTACAGACCCTGATCCTACTTATGAAGTTACTGTTAATGTTACTGTTGATCCTCATCCGGCACAGACACTTAATGTTACAGGAACAGCGGTTTTAACTGCTGGAACAGTTTTAAGAGAAACAAATGCAATTAGAGTTATTGTTGATACAACACCTCCAATTTTGTCTAATACAAATTTTCAAAATTTACCTAAATTTACTAATAATAATATATTGCATATTACAGGAAATTATTCTGATAATTTTCTTGGTGGTAGAGTATGTGCTTTAGTTGATGTAAATGGGGTATTATCTACTCAGGAAGTATCTGTTGCACAAAAAAGTGGGGCTTTTATTTTGCCTGTTAATCTTTCTCAAGGAAGTAATAAAATAACCCTTATTGGAATTGATAATTCTCCATGGCATAATAAATCAACTTCTGCTCAAATTACTGTTGTTTATGATAATACTATTCCTTCAACAGATCAGGCTTCAATAACTTTTGATCCTGCTATGGAAAGAGGTGCTTTTATTGGTTCAAAAAATTATACTATGTCTGTTAAGTTTACAGATATTTTTCCAATGGATACAAGAGAAATACCAATTTGTGAAATTGTCACAAGATCAGGCAATAAAATTACAATGACTCCGGCTGATACTGATACAGGTTGGATTTCAAATGATACTTGGAAAGGAAGCTTTTTTATTCCTAAAGAACTTGGTTTTACTTATGATGGAGCTGCTATATTAAAAATAAGAAATGTATTTGATATGGCTGGTAATAAATTTCCAGATTATACAGAAAATAATATTTTTATAATAGATACAACTGCACCTGCAACAAATAGCTCAAAACCTCCAATTCCAAATTATATACAGATTATAAGTCCGGCAAATTTAATTTTAGAAGAAACTAGTGCTATAAATATTTCTCTTACAGATATAATTTGGGCTGGTGGTTCAGGTATTGATTCTGCTGAACTTGTTGTTTGGGTTGATGCTAATGGAGATGGTGTTGAAAATCCAAAAGAACTTGTTAGATTCAATGATACTCAAGAATCTTCTATCGATGGTACTTCTTTAATAAATGTTAATACTACAAGTATTGTAATAGACCCTACAAAACTTGATCCTGCTAAATATTTTACAAGATTTACTGGTGAAAAAGTTAAAGTTGAGATTAGAAATATTAGAGATAGTGTGAAACCTGAGTTTGGTGGTCCAAACCGATCACCAAATGTTAATATTACATTTAATGTTAATTTTATTTCAAGACCTGTTGCTAGATTTATTGAATGGAAAACTGATTCTCCAGAAATTACAACAACTCCACCTTTGGATGCTTCTTTAAGTCCTCCTATTCCTTATGATAATAAAAAACTTGTTCATACTCCATATAAAGAACAACAAATTAAATTTGTAATAATACCTTATGGAGATATAGCTGAAAATCCAAGACTTGCAATTGACACAGGTTCAGTATTGATAACAGTTAATAATATTCCGTTTAATATAAATGGTTCTGGACAAACTTTTGCAAGTCCTGCATTAAATATTATTTCGAATAACAGCACTATGGAAGTTGTATTTAATCCAGCTTTAGATCCTTCTTTTAGTTTTGTTGACGGATATGTAAAGGTAAAAATAGCTCAAGCGAAAGACTTGAATGGAACTTCTATTTTACCTGTTGAGACAGCTTTTGTAATTGATACTAGTATTCCAAAAATAGAACTTGTTTATCCTCTTGATGGAGGAACTACATTTGATAGTACTCAGGAAATTATATTTAATGCAATTGATGAACTTCCGGGTCTTATTGCTACTATTGAAGTAATTGTTACTAATACTACAGGAACAACTACTAAAAATGTTAGAAATGTTCTTAGAGCTGGTCAGACTCAGGCAAATGGTGATATTATAATACTGAAAGATCCTGATTCTCCAATAGTTTCTGTAAAGACAGGTCCTGGTTTTGTTTATGATGATGGAAGTGTAAAGCTTGATATTGTAGTTTATGATAAAGCTACTAATAAAAAAACAAGTTCTACAGTATTTTGGGTATTATCTAAGATGGAGCTAAAGGCTTCAGCAGAAGCACCTGTTGTTGGCAAAGATAAAATAAGTGTTTCTGGTACTTTATCTAAATTCCCAGAAGCTATAATAAATGATACTAGAGAAGTGAAAGTAACTGCTTATTGTACTGATTCAAGTGGAAAAACAGTTAATAAAAAAATTTATTTTAAAGATGCAGTTGATTCTACAGGTGGAAAACTGTTAGCGTTTTTCTTTGAAAATATTGAAGTTTTGCCTGGAGATAATCTCCTTAGTGTAAGTGTTCTTGATGATATTAATCATAAACTTAATTTTAATAATCCACCAAAACCTTCAGACATTGCCTTGAGTGTAATTTATGATAATGTTGGTCCAATCGGTGCTTATAATCTTAAAAAGATATCTAATACAAAGACAAATGTTAAATTTGAATGGGGTGAATTTGTTGATCAGTGGAGTAATCCTGTTTATTTCAAAATACAAATTGCTATTGAAGAGTCTTTTTCTACAATAATTAAAGAAATAATTAATGAAGGTACAAGCTATTCTTTAAATATTGGGGATTTTCCGCATAAAAATTATTATGTTAGGGTAATTGCTGTTGATTCACTTGATAATGAAGCTAATCCATCTGATAGTATTATCTTTACTGTAGATAGTGAAAGACCTCAAATAAGCACTTTAACTATACAGGATAATACACCTGATAATCAATATAGTTCTAATTATCCTATTTTTAAAAATATTGATGAGTTATCTGTAATTATAACTTTTGATGAAAAAATGAAAAAAGATGTGCTTTTGAGTAAAAATAGAAATCTTAGAATAAGACTTGCTACTACTGCATATATTGATTTGACCACAGGAGAATGGATTTCTGATAATACATGGAAAACTGATCTTTCCAAAAACTCTTTTCCTTCAAATTATAATGGTGAAATAAAAGTTTATGTGCAGGGTGCAAGAGATGCTATGGGTAATGAAATGATTGGATATATTAGCCAATCGTTTTATATTGATAAAAGACCAGAAATTGAAAAACCTAAAATATTTCCTAATCCTATGGATGATAGAGAAATAATGGTTCTTGTCCGAGCACTTGAAAAACTTAAGGATAATCCTAAAGTTACTATAGATGGTATTGATGTTGTTTGTAAGCCACTTAATAATTCATGGTATGGAACAAGTTATAGGATTAAGGCTAGTCAAAATGGTATAAGAACATTGAGCATTACAATTACTGATCTTAATGGAAATGTTGGACATTGGCCTGCTGATTATACTGAACTTAGTTCTGTTAATATGAATATATTTAGAACTGCAAGTCTTACTAAAAACAATGCAGTTAGTTTAGAAAGTGTTAATCAAAATAGTGTTATAGACATTGCAGAAGGTTCTGTTAAACAAAATATTGATATATACAGTATGATTTATGAAGATGAGCAAAATGAAGTCGTAAACGCTCCAAGAGCTGCATCATCGTTGAATAAATTACCTGTTAAAGATATTGAAAAAAATACTGATAATATAGTCTATGCTCCTGCAATAAAGCTTGAGAAAGATGCACAAATAAGTTTTTCAGGCATATTTGATGAAAAGCATGTTGTAATGAAAAAAGTTGGTAATAAATGGAAATATATTCCAACAAATCTTGAGCAGGGTAAAATTGTTGGTAAAACCGATTCTTTGGGGACATTCGCTGTTTTTAGAGATAATAAAGCTCCTTCATTGAATTTGAACATTGCTGACAATGAAGAACTATTTAATGGTAAAGAAACAATCAGATTAAATGTAGATGAATTAGGAAGTGGAATTAAGAATGTTGTTGTATATCTTGATGATAAAATTATAGGTGATACTGATAAAGACATTTTTGAATTTACTCCTACAAATTATTTTAAACCTGGTGAGCATGTTTTAAGAGTTACAGCTTTAGATAATGCTAATAATAGTGTTGAAAAAAGGGTTGTATTTAAAGCTCCTGCTGGAGCTAGTTTTAATAAATTAAATAGTTATCCTAATCCTGCTGTGAATTTTTGCGAAATAAAATACAACATATCTGCTGCAAGTGAGTATGTTGAATTAAAAATATATGATGTTTCAGGAAAACTTGTTTATAAAGATAAAAAAACAAGTGTTGCTTTAACCGATTCTTTTATATGGAATTTAGATGATAGAAGAGGAAATAAAGTGGCTAACGGAGTTTATATTTATAAACTAATTGTTAAATCAAGTGGTGTTAACGAAATTAATGGAAAAATAGCTGTCCTTAGATAGGGGGGGAATTATGAGAAAAACAATGAAACTAATTTTGATTTTAATAATGTCATTATTTATATTTTTGCTAACAGGTTGCGGTGGTACTACTGAAAAAAGTGGTACAATAAGTAATGTTACAAAAAGTAATGTTTTAAATTCTGCTTGGGAAGCTTATTATGCAAATGGTTTTGATGCTGCTAGAGTTACTTTTGCAAATGCTCTTGAAGATGAGGAAAGTTATGATAGTATTACGCTTGCTCAGATAAATAATGGTATGGGTTGGGCTATGGCAAAAACTGATGGTTTTAAATATGCAAAACCATATTTTGAAAAAGCTCAAAAGCTTGTTCCTGATTCTAAAGTTGGATTAGCAGCAGCTCATCTTTCATCTATGGATATAGAAAATATAAAAGCTGGTATTACTTTGCTTGAAAGTCTTAATATAAACAATGCTCATTATGAATATATGTTTAAATATAATACTGGTATGACAAATGCCCAGGTTCATTCTCTTATGGGATGTTTGTACTGGTGTAATGGAGATGTTGGAAAAGCAGCTTCACAGTTTAATGTTGTTGGTGACATAATTAACAAACCAGGGCAGGAAATGTCATATCAGACTGTTAATGCGATTCTTTCATCCTTTTCAAGTAATTATTGATGAGTAAATATTGCCTGAAGCAATATGTCTGCTTTCAGCAGAGATAATGACTTCGTCATAGTTTTTGAACTTTGTTCAAGGGTTAAAACTAGTTTTACATGTAAAACTAAATCGTGAGCAATGCGAACTATCTTGTCAAGAACTATATATTTTCAAAAGCTGTCAAAATCGTGCATTTATGCACAATCTGTAAATAAGATTAAAATTATTTTCTCTCATTTATTTCAATAGTTTTTACTGTAAGATTATGTTCATTATCTCTTACGCTAATATTTATTTCTGTTGTATTTTCATCTGTATAAACACTAACCATTTTTCTATCAATATCAAAATAACTATACTGTTTAATATTATCTGTACGAACTTTAATACTATCAGGATTAATACCAGAAATATTATCTGTAAAATAAATATAATAATATGGAGCTTTTTTTACATAAGTTATTTCAGGAGGTTCATTATCTTGAATAATGCAATACAAACCAGTCTGATAAGTTTTTATAGACAAATTGTTTTGATTTTTTTGTGTTGGAATAAAACTCCATTTGCCAGTAATTGAATTTTTTTTATAAAATGAAGATTTTTCATTAATTTTTTTAGTTGAAATTTCAATGTGTTTTTTTATAAATCTGTTTTTTGGACCTATTTCAAGTATTGAAGATATAGCATTTTCATGGCCATTTTGTTTATCTATATGAAAAGAATAAAAATTATCATCTTTTGATTCTATCAAAAAATTTCCCATTATTACAGGGTTTTTAATACTGCTTACATTTATTTTTTTACTTTTTTGAAATATTCTTTGGAATACATCTGAAAAAAATATATTATGATGAGGTAAATCTGTATATAAAAATGAAAAAATAAAGTTTTTACCATCAAATATTGAAGAGGTTTTTATATCGTTTTTTTCGCTCCAAGGTAATACATCAGGAATTATATCAGCACCAAGTATTAAAGCATAATGATTTGGCATAAATTCAATTCCAGTTTTCAAATAAGGTTTTGATTTAATTTTAAAATCATGTAAAGGTAGGTATTTATCAAGGGTTTCAGGTATAAATTCAATTAAAGCTATAGCTGTATTACCAAAGTAATCATATACTTTTAGTTTTATAACTGTTTCTTTTTCAAGCGTTATTTCACCGTCTGTGTTTGTTGGATCATAAATTCTATAAGTATATTTTGTAGGACCTAAATTTGTATCCGAATATTCATGCCATGACTCTGATATTAAAAAATCGTTAATTGGTATTGTTTTTATTTCTCTGCTATATAATTTTCTAAGACCTTTATATAATTCAAGTCCATAAATTCCTAATTTATTAGCTGAATTTTCTTTTACAATATCATAAGTATCAACTGAGAATCTTATTTTAGACCCTGGTATAAATGGGATTTTACTTTTACTTGTGTAAAAGCCGTTATTTTGTTCTATAAGTTCAATATTACTCGTTATTGTTGTTGAATTTACAACTGATTTTTCATTTAAAGGAGTTATATATATGTTATTTATAACTGGATTTTTTTTATCTTCAAATTCAAAAAAATAGAGTGGATTATAATAAATTGTATTTTTTTTATCTCTTATTTCAAGGTGAAGATGAGGATAACCATAACCGGTTTCACCAGAATAACCTATTAATTGACCTTTTTTTACATTCACAGGATTTAGGTAATAATTAAAAAAATCTTTGTTTTTTTTATTTTTTTCCATATTGTATTTATCTTCAAGAAAAAGAGATGTATTTTCAAATTTATCAAGATGTGCATAAACAGATATATGATTTTTATGCATTATATATATAACTTTTCCATAACCTTTATATGAGTTACTAATTCTAAATATTTGACCATCTTCAATAGCACATACAGGAATTCCGTTTTTTCCATTTGTAGAAATATCTATTCCTTTATGAAGATGATTGTCTCGATATTCACCAAAAGAAGAAGTTAATTCAAAATAACCATCAATAGGCCAGTGAAAAATTTCGCTGGCTACCGGTAAACAATATAATAAAATTATAGCTATCGTTATGTTTAAATACTTCATTATAATATGCCGAAAAAATTAATAAGAATATAATAACTCCAAGGAGAGGGTATGTCAAAGAATACTGTTTTATTATTTATATTATTATTAATTGTAAATTCTGTATATTCTTTAAATATATATAGTCCATATAGTGAAATTACAAATAATGAAGAGTTTTATTTTAATGTAATATGCAATGATTATAATAATGTTTTAAAACTTGAATATACTATTAATTTTGATTCTACTCTTATTGAATTTATTGATAATGATGATTCTATAAATGGCTTGCAGATGGAAATGTTATATAAAGATGCAATATCTGAAAATACTTTAATTTCTCCGGGAGTTTTAAACTCAGTTATATCATTTGTATCAAAAGTCAATTCGCCTATTAATGTTATTAAATATAGATTCAAAGTATTATCAGGAGCTTTGTCAGATGTTTTGATAAGTATAAATAATGTTAAAGTAAATAATGCTTCAAACTCTGATAATCCTACAATTACATATAAATATAGTAGTGATAATATTGTACTTGAGCCTGGTACTGATTCATCAATTATAAGAGCAAGTGATGGATTATTGCTTGAATTTAATGAAAATACTTCAAGAAGTGGTGTGTTTATAAAAACAAAATTAACAACTTTAGCACAGGAAGGAATTTCATCATTTACTCCAAGTGCTGATTCTAATACAGTTCCATTGAATAAATATTATAAAATAGAATTGAATGGAACTTTAAATGAAAGAAATATAAATTTGTATATTCCATTTAATCTTTCAGAAGTTCCAGCTGGATTTACATGGAATCAGATGAAAATATATTATTTTAATGAAAATATTATGAAATGGGAAAGATATGGTGGCAAAGCTTTAAAAGATTCAAAAGGTAATTATTATGTAAAGCTTGCTGTAGAACATTTTTCTATTTATACAATAATGGCTGATAAATTTGTTTATTCTTCCAATAATATTACTAATATGAAAGCTTCTCCAAACCCGTTTTCTCCAAATAATAATGGTAAAAATGATATTACATCTATTTCATTTGTTTTAAAAAATGATTCAGAAGTGACTATTAAATTATTTGACAGAACTGGGTTTGAGTTAAAAACACTTTTATTTGGTCAAAATCTTGGAGCTGGTAATAATTCTATAGATTGGGATGGAAAAGATAAATATGGCAATACTTTGAGAACTGGATTGTATTCTTATTATATAAATGCTCTTGATAAAAATGGTAAAGCTGATAAAAAAACTGGAACAGTTATAATTTCAAGGAATTTAAATGAATAATATAAAAAAATCTATTTTATCAATTTTAATTATATTTACTTTTTGTTTTGTGAGTAGAGCTGAATTTGAATTTGTTGAAACAAGTATTGTTAATATGGCTCTTTCAGGTTCAGGCATTGCATATATTAAAGATGTAAGTGTTCTTATAAGTAATCCTGCTGCAATATCACATCTAAAAAAAGGACAGTTTTATGCTGTTTCAAAAGAAGAATTTTCTATTGATGAAATGGAAAGTAATTTTATTTCTCTTGGTAATAAAATGAGTAATTATTTTAATTTTGCTTTTTCTAATCTTGATTTTGGATATACAGATTATAGAGAAAACACCTATATTATTACTCTTGCTACAAAGATGTATGATAGCTCAAGTATTGGATTTAATATTAAAAAACTTAATTCAAGAATATTAAATACTGATAATAATTCTGCTTTTTCATTTGATATAGCTTTTTCTGGAATTGTTTCTAATACAGAATATGTATTGAGTATTCAGAATGCAAATGTTCCTACAGTAAATGATGAAATACCAAGAAGTTATGAGCTTGGATTTAATTTTAATACATCTGAAAAAAATTCAACTTTACTTAGTTTTTATAAAGTAAGTTCTTTTGGTAATCAAAAAAAAGATATGAGTATGCGAATTGGTCAGGTTTGGCAGACTGGAGATAATTTAAAAATTTATGCTGGATATGCAACAGAACCATATAAATTAAGTGGTGGTTTTTCTCTTGATTTATCTAAAAAATGGACTTTAGATTATGCTTTTTCTTCTATGAAATATCTTAATCCAACCCATGCAGTAGCTTTTAAGATGAATTTGAGGTGAATTAATGAATAAAAAAATAACTCTATTAATATGTCTTTTTTTATTTTCAACAGTTATTTTTGCTGCTGTTGATGATAGATTAGAGTTAAATACAGCTAGTCATAGAGATCTTATTCTTTTACCTGGAATAACAGATAGTATTGCTAGTGTAATAATTGAATACAGAAATAAAAAAGGTGGATTTTTAGATAAAGAAGAACTTATAAATCTAGTTGGTGATATAATTTATGATAATATTAAATATGATATAAAAGTTATTCCCCTTGTTGACTTAATACCAGGTAAAACAAATGGGAATTTTAAATTTGGTATTGCAAGAGATGATAAATATCTTGATGGAACACCTTTTTCAATGTCATTAAATTTTACTATGGGTGATACTTTTAAAGGATATATTGCTCAAAATGATTATGAAATAAAGACATCTTCAAGTTCTAAACCAAAAGAAGCTTCAAAATTTGATGATGAAGTAATTCATGATTTTACTTATTTTATATATGAATATGAAAAAGCTGAAAAAGTGGAAAAAAATGTTTTTGAGCCAAAGATTTTTAAAGTTGTTACTGTAGACGAACAAAAACAAAAATTCGATGATATTATTTTAAAACTTGAAGAAAAATATGGTACAAGATTATCTGTAAAAGAAGATAATAAATATATTACAGGTTATTATGAATCAAATCCATCTAATGATAATTATTTTAAACATCCTGATATTAAACAAAAACTTGATATAAAAAAACCTTCAAATCCTATGATAGTAAATGATGAAACAGAATATCAAGCTCAAAATTATGAAGATTTTAGAGTTGATATTAATAAAAAAGAACAAGTTCAAAAAGAAATAGATAATAAAGAGCAGGAAAGAAGAAATATTTATAGAAAATTAAAATATAAAATTGATTCAGGTGATATTTCTATTCCTTATACAAAGACAAGAAAATATGGTTCAGGTGGGCAGGGTTGGTCTGTTGAAAATTATTTTGATAATATGATTGGAACTTATTTTTATGCTAAAAACACATATTATGATTCTTCTCTAAAAAAAGTTCTTGAGGATCCAATTTATGGAGCTAGGCTTGAAAAACAACTGGATAAAACAAAATTCGGTGGTATGTTTTATAAACTGGATAATAAGCATTATAAAAACAGTTTTGATCATTTTATGCTTTTTGGTGAAAAAGAGTTAGATAAAAATTCAAGTATATATATAGAATATGGAACTGTTGTAAACAAAAGCACTACTTTTTATGTAAAAGGTTTTTCTCAATACAGAAAAATGAATATTACAACTTCTCTTTATATTGTTACTGATAATACTTTTGATTATTCAGATTTAAATCCATTTGGTCAATTGTATTATTCAACTCTTGTATCTGGGGATGAAATAAGCCCTTATATAAAAGTTGATTATTATCTTCCAAAAGGAAATAAGCTAACTTATGAATATTCTCATTCTGAGAGGGTAAGTTTTTCAAGTTATGGTCTTACTGAATCTTATTCAGCTTCTAATGCGTTTCAATATAATTATAAAATGAGTAAAAAACTTAGTACTCAATGGTATTCATCTTTTAAAAGAAGTTCTAAAAATCAGTCACAGGGTTCTTCAGATGGAACTGTATATGAAAGTACTGTTTTATCATGGTATGGAAGCTATAAGATGGATTCAGACAATTCATTATCTGTTAAAATTAAAAGAGATAGTAGTGATGAAAAATATGATGATTATGAAAACTCACTTGATATAAGATATTACAAAGATTTTGGCAAAAATCTTTCTACAAGTTTTCAAACTTATACTGAAGATTATCGTGGAACAAAATATAGACAAAATAAATTTAGACTTACTCAAAAACTTTCAAAAGCAGCAGATCTTAGATTTACTAGAGTTGATGATAGAGAAGTTAAAAGTTCAGGTAGTGTTAAAGATTACAAGTATTCTGAACTTATATATAGTTTTAAATTTTAAAGAGGTGTTTTTTTTATGAAAGCTTTGATACAGAGAGTTAATAAAGCTTGTGTAGAAGTGGAAGGAATTGTTGTAAGCAAAATAGACAAAGGTATTCTTTTGTTTTTAGGTGTGGAAAAAAATGATATAAATTCCGATATAAACTATATAGCAGAAAAAGTTGTGAATTTGAGAATCTTTGAAGATGAAAATGAAAAAATGAATTTATCTTTACTTGAAGCTCAAGGAGAACTGTTGATTGTATCTCAATTTACTCTAGCTGCTAATACAAAAAAAGGTAGAAGACCTGGGTTTGATAATGCTATGAATCCTGATAAGGCAGAGAGTTTTTACAAAGAATTTATAAATTATATTGATGAAAAATATAAAATTATTTGTAAAACAGGTGTTTTTGGAAAACATATGAATATTAGTCTTATAAATGATGGTCCGGTAACTTTTTTATTAGAGTCTATGAAAAAATGAGGAGGATTTATGTATTGTCCTACATGTAAGGTTAATTACAGAAATGATCTTAAGGAATGTATTAACTGTAATGAAAAGTTAAGAAGTGGTACGGTTTGTATTGATTGCGGAACAGTTAACAAAGAGGATGCTACTGTGTGTAATCTTTGTGGTTATGTATTTGATAAAGCTAGAAAGATTGTTAAAAAAATGGAAAACACTAGAACAAATAATTCTCTTGAAATGAAAGAATACAGAAAAATCTGTAAAAATGGTCATGTGAATGATGTTAATAGAGTTTTTTGCTCTGAATGTGGAGCTACTCTTAAATATGTTCATCAGAGAGAATTAAAAAAATTATCAGGAAACAGATGGGGAATTTTAAGAAGTATAATAAATATGATTACGTGATTAAGGACCGGGGTGGAACAGGGATAGAACAGGGATAAAACCGGGAAAGAACAGGGAAAGAACCGGGATGGAACAGGGATAAAACCGGGAAAGAATCGGGGTAGGAGCGGGGTAGGACCGGGAAAACTCTGTCATCCCGGTATGATTCTGAGCCGGGATCTAGTTTATATTTCAAATTTGGAATGTGTTTTTTTATTTGATTTTAAAATAGTTATTTACTATAATAGCACCCATGGAAAGAAAATATTCTTATTATTTGAATCGTGTTATTGTTTATTTTTTATATACTCTGACATTTATAACACCATTATTATTTAGTAAATACACAAAACAAAATTTTTTGGAAGCAAAAGAATTCTTTTTGCTTTATTCTGTTTCAATATTACTTTTTTTACATTGTACTTATCTAGTTTTAAGTAAAAAAAACACTGATTTTTGGTCAAGGCCAATTGTCAAAGTTATAATTCTCTTTATTTTTTCAATGGCAATATCTTTTATTAATTCGCCGAATCTTTTTATGAGCATGGATAGATTTCTTAGAGTTATAATTTATTATATTGTATTCTGGGTAGCTTATGAGAATTTTAAAAAGTTTGAAAACATTTCTAATCTTTTATTTCTTTCAATATTAGCTGGAGGAATGGTTTCTCTTTATGGAATTGCACAGTATTTTGGAATTGATCCGTTTTTTAGTCAAGGTACAGTATATGGAAATGTTGGCAGATTAAGAATATTTTCGACATTTGGTAATCCAAATTTTTTGGCAGATTACCTTGTTGTACCATTTCCTTTAGCATTTATGTATTTTCTTGAATATAAAAATAAAAAAAGAGGAATAATATCTCTTATATCCTTTACACTTATTTTTCTTGTTATTCTTTTCACCAGAACAAGAGGTGCTTGGGTTAGTGTATTAACTTCAACATCAGTTATATTCTTTTTTATATTTTTATATAGAAGAAATATATTTAAAAGTATATTAAAATATTTTCTTATTGCACTTGCTGCTACTATAATATTTTTTGTATTTATGTTTTCAATTCCAAAGACAAGAACTAAAACTATGGAGATGGTTGATACTACTGCAAAAAGATTTACTTCATCCACAACTGTTTTTCAGAGATTACTTATGTGGAGAGTTACATTAGATGCTTTTAAAGAACATCCTATAATTGGCAATGGACTGCACTCTTTTAAAGTTTTTTATTCTGATTATCAAGGAAGATTTTTTGAAAAATATTCAAAAGAAACAGGCAATCCTCCTTATAAAAATTCACTTTCGCCTTTCGCAATAGATTTTCGTCATACTCATAATGATTATCTTCAAACTCTATCAGAGCAAGGTTTATTTGGACTTATACTTTTTGTTCTTATATTTGCAATACCTTTTTATTCAGGTATAAAATTATTGAAAAATAATAAAAATTTTTATATAAATCTTGGCTTAATGGCGAGTATTGTATGTGTTATGACAGAAGCTGTATTTAATTTTCCATTTCATCGAGCTTCACCTTATTTGACTGCAATTTTTGTTATTATGGCACTTGTATGGCAGGAAAGAAAAATAGAAAAAAATATTGAAGAAGAACAAAACATAAAATTAACAATAATTGATTATATTGTAATAGCACTTGCTTTTATTATTATGCTATATGGTCTAAATACTGCTTATAAAAAACATATGTCTAGTAAACTTCATAAGGCTGGACATCAGTATATAGCTCAAAAAATTGAAAACATGACTCAAAACCAGAGATTAGAGTATTTAGAAAGAGCAGAGAATAATTTACTTAATTCTATATCTTATGATCAATCTGAGGGTGAAACTTTTTATTGGCTGGGATATACATATTTTAATTTACCAGGAAAGCAGAATTTAGCATTAGAATATTTTGATAAGGGTTTAAAATACAGTAATAACAAATTATTACATCTTCATTCAGGTATTATTCTTCTTAATTCTGGCAAATATGAACAGGCTGAAAAGCATTTTGAAAAAGTTAAATATAGTGATCCTGAAAATTCATTTACTTATTATTATATGGCACATATATACAAAAGAACTAAAGATGAAGAAAAGTTAAAAGAAGCACTTAAAGAAAGTTTGATACTTGGTAATGATAAATCAGCAGCAGTTGTTTCTTTTTATGTTATTGAAACTCTTAGATTAAAAGATGAAGAACTTATGAAAGGAATTTATGATATTATCAATTTTTCTTATCTTAATACTGATGTATTAAAACTTATATTTCATTCTTTTATTGAAAAAATGAGTTTTGACAGGCAAAAAGAACTTGTTGGTATATGTTTGGAAAGATTCAATATAAATGATTTATTTGTTGTTATTAATTTTGCAATTGAAAATGATATGGATGATATTGCAATGGAAAAACTTGATTTTATTATCAAAAACAATCCGAATCTTTCGGTAAGTTATTTACATTTATCAAGAATATATAAAAAACAGGGAAACAATGTTAAATCGAAAGAGTTATTGGAAATCTATGAAAGACTTAAGTAAACGGATTTGTTTTTTTTGTTTTATATGTATTTCAATAATGTCTTTTTCAGAATCGCAGGTAGTTGAAAAATACTTTGAATTAACTGAAAAATATATACAAAAAAAATCATATAAAGATGCTGAAAGATATATTTTCTTTATTAAAAATTCTGAACATGGTATTTCAAATAGAGTATTAGATCTTGATATTGAAGTTAAAAAAAATACTCTGGAAAAATCTGATTATTATGATTATTTGGAAAATTTATTTGAAAAACATCAAAACAGAAAAGCTCTCGAAGAAATTCTTAAAATTGAAAAAGATAGATATTTTAATTTTGAAGAATTTGAAAAAATCTTAAAAATAAGAATAGAAGTATATCCTGATAATTTTGATAAAGAACAGCTTAAAAATATTGTTTTTTTTAAAGAAAACGGTGTTGATATAATTGAAGCAAATAAATTTAGAAAATATTCAGAATTATATATAGATAACTTTCCCGATGATTCTTTTAAAAAAGAATTAGCATATATGCTTTTTATGCTTAATTCTTTTGAATTACAAAGATATGAAAAAGTAAAAGATCTTTTATCAAGATTCAATGATATTAGAGATAAAGATGAGGTTTTATGGTATTTGAATTTTTTTGGTGATATTAAGTTTGATTATGAATTAAAAAATGAATTTTTCATTTTATTTTCACTTTTTACTGAATATGTTTTTAATGCTGAAGATAATGATAATATTATAAAAACAATAAAGTTAAAAAAGGAAAATGAATTTTATAGATATATTATGCTTTCTTATATTTCAGAAGAAAAAAATCGTATAGATGATGCTTTATTTTATATTGTTAAAAGTCGTGAATTTTTAGATTATGCTATTCATTCCTATACTAAAAAACGTGTTTTATCAACGATTGAAAGATTTAAGATTAAAGCTGATACTAAAAAGATTGAAAGAAGAGTTGTTGATCTTGAGAGTTTAGGCGAGTATGAGAAAGCTATTGAAATGGCAGAATTTCTTCCAGAATTAAAAAAAACTTATTATAAAGCTAGAATTCTTTATTATTATTATCATAATTATGAGAAAGTACTTAAAGTTATTAATTTATCAAAAAAGACAAATCATGAAATAGAATTTATAAAGGGTCAAGTATTTATAAAAAGTTCTCTATATGATGAAGCTGAAAAAATTTTTAAAAACATGATTATTGATTCTGAAAATGAGTTTTTTGAATCAGCTGTTTGGAATATTGCTGAAATATATAATCTAAAAAGCGATGAAATATCGCTTAAAAAATTTGCTATGAATCTTTGGGAACAACATGGCAATATTGACATAACTGGGAAAGTATTTCTTAAATATTCAGAACTTCTTGAAAACATTGGTAGACCAGGTCAGGCTAAAGATATTATTAAATTTATTCTTTTTAATTTTTCAGATAACAATAAAATATTTGAACAAGCTTCAAATCAATATGAAAAAAACAATATTAAAGTTTCTATTGATGAGTTAAAAAGAGATATAAACGATTCAATATTAAAACTTAAAACTGATGTTACAGCTAAAAAATCAAATACAAACATTCCTAAAAAAGTTGAGATTTCAAGTAATTATGGAAGAAGAAAAAGTAGATTTAATTCAAAAAAAGAATTAGATAAAGATAAATTAATTTTAGAGGATGATTCTGATTCTGAAGAGATTATTTTGACTGAAGAAATAAAATTAGAAAATAAAACTATTTCAACTACTGAAATAATTGCATTTGATAATGAACTTAAAAAATCAGGTAATGATTTTCTTAATGAAGAAGAAAAAAAGAAAAAAGAATTATTAAAAAAAATTCTACCTGGCAAGATATTATCTTATTTTAATTTAACAAGACAAATTGAAGATTATGATTTGCAGATTGAAATGTCTGAAAAACTTATACAGTATTCTTCTGAAATAGATTTCCCTGAATTAAGAAATATTGCAATAGTTGCTCTTGCTGAAGCTTCAATTGAAAAAGTCGGAGATATTGAAAAAGTCGTAAAGTTTTTTTATTTAAAAATAAGAGAATATGTTAGGAAATATGCACTTGATAAAAAAGAAGATAAAGATAAGATAATAAGTGATTTTTATGTTAAAGCTGTTGAATTTTTTGTTCTTAAAGGATATTTAAAAGAAGCTTATGAATTATGTGAAAATTATTATAATGAAATAGATCCATCTTATAAAGAAATTGCTGTTTTAAAGGAAAAAATAAATATTGCAATACAACTTGGTGAGATTGAAAAAAAAGATTTGGAAAAAATAATAAGTAAAGATAAAGAGTTTATAGATTCGTTTATAATAAAAAAAGAACTTTTTAATAATCAATATATAACTGATCTTGGTAATAAATTAAGAGAACTTGAAAAAACAAATAAAGTAATTGAAGATGTTGAAAAGCTTAAAACTATATCTCAAAGATACAGATATTTTCGTGATAATGATTTTAAGCAAAAAATAGCTGATAATTATTATGATATAGTCGCAGAATTTAAAGATAGTTTTGAAGTTTTTTCAATTTGTTGGGATTGTGTTCTTGAAAAAGAAAAATATAATGATGCTGTAAATATATTTAGCATTGTTAAGGATAGATTTAAAGAAAAACTTTCCAATTTAAAAACTCAAGAAAAACTATTAGAATATATTTTTGCAAATTATGATACTGTTAGAATACTTGATATATATCAAACAATAGCTCCTGTGAATGTTGAATATATTAAAAAAGTTGATTTTTCTGTTTTTTCAAAAGAATTTATATTTACTTTAATAGAATTAGATAAAGATAATACTTTTTTAAAAGATAAATATTTTGATATTTTACTTGAATCTTCGAATAGTTCTGAAATATTAAGCTTTCTTAAAAGATTCAACAGTTTTATTCCAAAAGTTTTTGATTATTATATAAAAACTCTAGATTATGAATTGCTGGATTTTTATTATTCAGAATTTCCAGAATACTCCAATAATAATGTTAGAAATGTTGTAAATATTTATAGAGGATTAATTAATAAAAAAAATAATCTTAATACAAGTGATACTTCTTCAGGAGAAAATATTGAAGAAATCATTAAAATGTCTTCTAAGCTTGGGCTTTTTGATGAAGCAATTAATTACACTTTAGTTTTAAACAGAATAACTGGAATTGATGTAAAACATAAAATTGAAGAACTTTATATTAAAAGAAATATTTACAATATTGATAATGCTGCACTTGATAAAAAAAATGAATTTTTACTTGCAAAACAATATTTACTTTATATAGATAATAATAAAGATACAAAAGAACTTAATGTTTCAGAAGATATAAAGGCTAAAGCAGAAGAAATGAAAAAGATTGAAGGAGAGCTTTTGATATTTGAAGAAGATTCTGTTGAAATTATAATTTCTGATACAAAAAAAGATACAGAAGAAACAAATATTACTATGGAATTTTTTAAAGAAAATATTAAAAAGAACAAAAAAGATAAAGCAATAGAGATAGGTAATAAATTACTTGAAAAAGGTTATTTTAAGGTTATACCTGAATTAGGAAAGTTATATGAAGAAAAAAGAAATTATAAAAAAGCTGTTGAACTATATAGAAAATTTGTTATAAATGATATTTCTTCTGAATCAGCACCAGAGCTTCAATATAAAATAGGTCTTATAGCCATGAAAGAAAGAGATGAAGATAAAGCAATACATTCTTTTGAAAGACTTTTAAGATATTTTCCTGATGAAAAGATTTATAATGAAAAAGCATTATCAAGAATTGAAAAAATATTAGAAGAAGGAATTGTAGGAAAAGAATTTGAACAAGAACTTGATTTGTTTGATAAAACTGGTGATTATAATGAAATCAATAGATTTCAGGATATTTCTGATAATATAGATGAAATAAAAGCTGAAATATCAAAAACTAATGATAGTTATAGATTAGCACTTCTTCATTATAAACTTGGTGATATATATTTTGAAAAATTCAAAAAATACAATGAATCACTTTTAAATTATAAAAAAGCGAAAGATTATGGTGAAACAGATATAGCTTTAATGGAAAAAATCGCTGACTGTTATATAAAACAGAGAAAATATGATGAAGCTATTGAAAATTATGAAAACTATGTTGAAAGCCTTGTTGATCCTGAAGAAAAAGCAGCTGTTACTTTAAAAATAATTAAAATTTATACTGAAAACCTTAAAGAGTATAGTGAAGCATTGGAAAAAATAAATGTTTATATTGCAGATTATTCCTTTACTGAAGCGTATTATGAAGTACTTTATTATAAAGCTAAAATATTTGAAGAACATTATAGAGATTATACAGAAGCAATTATACAGTATAAAATTCTTGTTCCAGAATTTGGAAGTGATTTTGCTGCAAAAGCTCAGTTTAGAATTGCTTACATTTATGAAAAATATCTTAAACAATATGTTAATGCTAAGGCTGCTTATGAAAAAATATTAAATGATTTTACTGATTTTGATCTTAAAACTCAGGCAGAAGAAGCTTTAAGGAGAATGTTGGAAGATGGAAAAATCTAATAAGTCTAATAGAATAAAAATCTATGCTTTTATTGCATTTTTAGCTGGATTATTTTCTGGAATTTTTTTATTTTTTCTAAATAATGATTATGAATTTTTAAGAATTTTTTGGATAGGAGCTTTATCTTTATTTCTAATACTTCTTACAGTATGGTTTTATATTAAAAAAATAAGACCTGTAAATAAACCTGATATAATTGTAAAAGAACTGGAACTTTATAAAAATCCTAAAGTAGTTCTTGTCGGAGGTGGAACAGGACTTTCTACAGTGCTTAAAGGAATAAAAAATTACGCTTCTTATAATCACGAAAACATAAGTGCAATAGTAACAGTTGCAGATGATGGTGGAAGTTCTGGTAAACTAAGAAGAGAACTTGATATTATTGCTCCAGGAGATATTCGAAACTGTATTGTCGCATTGTCAAAAGAAGAAACCCTATTATCAAAACTTTTTAATTTTAGATTTAAAAGTCATGGTGAATTATCAGGGCATTCTTTTGGTAATCTTTTTCTTGCAGCATTATCTGGTATAAACAATGGAGATTTTGAAAAAGCTGTTAAAATGGCTTGTGATATTTTAGCAGTAAAAGGAAAGATAATACCAGCATCCCTACATAATGTTAATATTGGTGCTAAATTTGAAGATGGAAGTGAAATTATTGGAGAGTCAGATATATCTGAAAAAGGTAAAGAAAAAAAGATAAATCGAATTTTTTTAAGTCCCTCTGATGCAAAGGCTAATCCTGAAGCTGTAAAAGCTTTAAATGAAGCTGATGTAATAATATTAGGACCTGGTTCACTTTACACTTCTTTAATACCAAATCTGCTGTTTCCGCAGTTAAGAGATGCTATAATCAAAAGCCGAGCTTTAAAGGTTTTTGTATGTAATATTATGACTCAGCCAGGTGAAACAAGTGATTTTAGTGCATCTGACCATATAAAGACTTTGTATAATTACATACCAGGAAGTATTAACTTTGCAATTGTTAATAAAGGTGAAATGAGTCAGGAATTACTTAAAAAATATGAGATTGATGGAGCATTTCCTGTAATTATTGATAATGATGAATTAAAAAGCATGAACATTTTACCTGTAATGGATAATATTCTTCTTGAGGGTGATTATTTAAGACATAATTCAGATAAACTCGCAAAAATAATAATTAGATTGGTTGAAGAATATAAAAGTCTATGAAAAAATTCCCAGCAAATACAAATTCATTAAAAAAGATACGAGAATATATTGAATTATTTTTTAAAGAAAACAATATATTAGATAATTTGGTTTTAGATGATATAAAGTTAATTACTGTAGAATTAGTTACAAATATAATAAAGCATTCAAAAGAATCAAAAGAATTTTCTCTAAAATTAAATTATGAAAAAAATAATATTGAAATTGAATTTGAATTTATAGATAAATCTTTTAAATTTCCAAAAGAAAGGTTTAAACAAAAAAAACTTGCACAGAACGGATTTGGAATGTATCTTATAAAAAACATAAGTGATGAATTAATGTATGAATTTAATGAAAAAAATGGAGTTGTAAAAGTTAATGTCACAAAAAGAATTATTACTTGAAAATTACGATTTTAATTTACCAGAAGAGCTAATTGCTCAAAATCCACTTAAAAATCGAGAAAAATCTAGGCTTCTTGTAGTTGATATAACAAAAGGTACATTTTATGAAAAAGTGTTTTCTGATATTGTAGAACTTATACCTCAAAATACACTTATAGTAAGAAATAATACAAGAGTATTAAAAGCAAGATTTTATGGCAAAAAATTAACCGGAGCAAATATAGAAATATTTCTTCTAAAAAAAATAGATGATTTTGTATGGCATGCATTGGCAAGACCAGGCAAAAGACTTTCAATAGGAACAAAATTTATTTTAAATGGAGGGGCTGAAGGTGTAATTTTAGAAAACATAGGTGAAGGAATAAAAAAAATTAAATTTAGTGATATTTTTAATAATGAGTATATTTCAAAATTTGGAATAATACCATTACCACCTTATATAAAAAATACAATAGAAGATGATGAAAGATATCAGACAGTATTTTCTGATAATGTGAATTCAGTTGCTGCACCAACAGCAGGATTACATTTTACCCAAAAAATAATTGATAAATTAAAAAATAATAAAATTGATTTTGCAGATGTAAATCTTGGTATTGGACTTGGTACATTTAGACCATTATCCAAAAATTCTTTAATTGAAAATAAATTACACATAGAAAATTATTATATAAGTAAAAAAAGTGCAGATATTATTAATTTATATAAAAATCAAAATAAAAATATTATGGCAGTTGGCACAACATCAGTAAGAACACTTGAAGCAAATTACTCTGAATTTGGAAATATAAAACCATGTGAAAAAGAAACTGATATATTTATATATCCTGGGTATAAATTTAAAATAGTCAATAGTATGCTGACTAATTTTCATTTACCAAAATCATCGCTTATTGTAATGATATCTGCTTTTGCAGGTTATGAGCTTATAATGGAAGCATATAAATATGCTGTAAAGGAAAAATTCAGGTTTTTTTCCT
Source organism: Candidatus Muiribacterium halophilum (assembly GCA_023228995.1). GTDB lineage: Bacteria > Muiribacteriota > Muiribacteriia > Muiribacteriales > Muiribacteriaceae > JALOAD01. The sequence goes on along the minus strand of JALOAD010000043.1, from coordinate 4,908 downwards.
TTGGTGATTGCATGTTGATAAAAAAGTAATTACAATTATATTTAAATTAAAGTATAATTAAATTATATACAAATAAAAACAAATGTTTTTTCACATACTGGGTGGTGATATTATGAAAAAAGGTATTTTTCTTCCTCTAGTTTTATTTTTCCTTTTAGTATTAGCTATGTTGGGAATAATGTTTAATAGGAATTCTCAGACTGAATTTAGACAAGCTTACTATACTTCTGATATGTTAAGAGCTCACATGATAGCTGAAGCAGCACTTGAAGAAGCACTTGCTGAAACAAGAGCTAAACTTAATAATGAGTTTAGAAATAAATTTATTAATGGTGGAAAACTTTCAATAAGTCTTAAACATTCAAAAGATCTTAAATCAGATGTAATTACACTTGATGATGGAGCAACAACAAATCCAATATCATATAGTGTTTCGGTTAAAGCTGAATGTATAAATGTCAAATCTATTAATGATTGTGATGATAAACTTGGGACTCTTGTTTATGAAATTAACTGTTCTGTTAATAAAGTAAGAAGAGATTTAAAAACAAGTTATGATTATAAGGTTGTAGATGTAAGACCTGTAGGTAATGAATTTTGTTTTATGGTAGATGATAGTGCAACAGAAGCTTTTAATAATCCTCCGAACTTTTTTGTTGATGCTAGAACATCTTTTGGAATTTCTATTGGGAAAAGTGCAATAAATATTGATTTACATCAACCTTACGATAAAATTTCTCAATGGGGTCCTTCAAATAATTTAGATTTACACTCAGAGGGAGATCATGAAAAATCATTGATTCCGGGTGGTACAGAAAGGAAGAAGGAAAGTCATGATATGGATATGAATACCATTCCGGGTACAAATAAACCATATGAAAAAAAGGAAAAAGGGACAATGGGAGATGCTATAGCTGTACATGGAGGAAAGACAGAATTTGAACATGATTCATATCCTGAAAGCTGTGGTAAAAATAATGGGAGTACAACTGTAAATTATGAAGATCCTGGTATATTTTCATTTAATTCAGGACTATATAAAGGAAAATCTAGAACACATTTTTTAGGTAAAAATTGTGAAACAGCTGAAGGAGTTAATTTTTATGGAGATATAAAAAAGATTTTTACTATATGGGGATATAATTATGAAGATATTCAGCATGCAAATAAAATGATGTGTGCAAAATTTTGGTCTGAATGCGCAACTTGTATTTCAACTTGTGGCTCGGTATCATCTGACCCACAACCCTGTGCAGCACACAAGAATGCTGCTGATTGGACAAGAGATGATAAGTGGAATGTAAGAATAATTAAAGAAAGAGCAGAATTACCATATGAGACTTCAGAAGCAAAGATTAAAAATAAAAAATCTGTACCATGGAATGAAAGAATTAACTATAAAGGGAATTTTTCAGCTATAAAAAAAACCGCAACAAGATTTGTGGAAACATTTCCTGGACCTTTAAGAGATACATTCATTGCTAATAATAATATTTATCTTGAAGGAAATGTTGTTTGTAATAATGCTGAAATAAAATCATTAAATACTTTTAGAACTCCTGGAGGCATAGTTGCTAGAGATAGTATTAATATTTCAGGAAATCTTAAGAATGGAACGAAAGTTTCCTATTCTGATTCATATTTTTCTGGAGATTTTTTTAAGAGTGAAAATGTACTTTCTGTTATATCATATAATACAATTATAAATTCAGGTGGAATAAAAAAAGGAGTTGGTTTTATGGCAGAAAACCTTTTTAAATCAACTGACATGACTATTCAAGGGAATTTAACTCTTAAAAGGTTAGACAGAAAAAACTTTGGTAATAATAGCAATTATAGTTTGAAATATGATAATACTTTTATAAGTAAAAAATATCTTATTGATTCTGGAAAGTCTTATGTTATTTCAGTTTCTCCAATTCCATCAAGTTATATTGTGTTAAATAATTGAGTATAAATAAATACAGGAGTCAAAAATGAAAAAAGCATTCAGTCTTGCGGAGATAATGATGGCAGTAATGATTTTTTTTATGGGAATTGTTGGAGTATATTATCTTTTTTCCCAAGGATCTGTTGAACTTGCCAAAAGCTCTTATGTTACTCTTGCCACTACAATTGCTAAAGGTGAAGTGGATAGAATAAAGACATCTGAATTTTATCTTATAAAAAACGAAAATTTCCAAGGAGGTAGTTGGGATAAGATAAAAGATGGAGATTCAATTTACGGAATTATAAAATTTCCAGAAGATTATATAGACAGGTTTGAAAAAAAGATTGAAATAGAAGATATTATTGATAAAAGATTAAAAAAAGTTGTTGTATCTGTTAGATGGAATGAAATTGTAAAAGGTCAAGAAAAATGGAGACAGCTTAATTTTCCGACTTTTGTATCAAATTCAAGAGTATATATTTATTTTTAGGAGATTTTAATGAAAAAGAAAGCTTTAACCTTGGTTGAGATATTAATAGTTGTTGCTATTTCAGGAGTACTTATACTTGCTCTTTATTCCTTTTCTTCAAAAAGTCAAAAAATCACTCATTATAAAGGTATAAAATCTGAAATGCAGACTGGAGCAAGAATATTTATTGAAAACTTTTTTATAGATATACAAAGTGCTTATAAAGTTAGAATAAGTGGAAGTGATTTAGAGGTTGAACTTTTTAAAGAAATTCCTAGCAATTCTGAACTTAAATATACTCCAGAAACAGAAATTGTTAGCTATGAATTTAATAAAGAGGATAGAATTGTTGTAAGAACACACAGAAATAAAAAAAAGAGTTTTTATCATGTAAAGGAAATTGAATTCAAATATCTTGGTATACAAGCTCAGGATAAAATATTTAAAGTAGTTGAAGCTTCAGATTCAGGAAAAGCTGTTGGTGTTACATTAAGAATGCATTTTTCCAAAAAAGGCGATGATGATAAAGAAGATGCTGAAACTTTTAATGTTTTAACTTCAGCATTTATAAAGACTCAAAATGCTCTGCTTAGATTTGGTACACAAGGACCAATAAAATATGGCTATTTTTCATCTCTAGAAGATAGTAGCTTCTGATACTTTTTACTAATATCAAATATAGATTGTATTATTTCAATTAGTAGATTTTTAGATTCTTTATCTTTTAAAAAATAACTATATTTGTTTTTTAAAAAAAGTTCATAATTGCTATTTTTAATATCAATATTATTTTGTTTTTTGAATTTTATTATTCTTTTTACAATTCTAAATCTTTTTGTCAATAGTATTAATATTTCCCTATCATTTTTTTGAATATTCTGTCTTAATTTATTTAAATTTCCTGTTTTATTTTTCATTTTTATAGTTTATCAAAAATTTAAAATTTTTGCAGTTTTTTCATGTTTTAGATGAACTTGATCATAAAAATCCTCAGCTTTGGCATTTGTATCTTTCGGGTTATAAGATCCAAAAATAGTAACATTATGTTTAATACATATTTTTTTAATTTTTTCTTCTATTTCTAAAATATATTCAAAACCAGGATTTTCCATACATAAATCATAAATAAATGGATGTAATGGGGATAAAACAATATTTAAGTTTACATCAAGAGAATTAATAATTAATATTAATTTTTCTAATTCTTCAAAAGTTTCAATGTTGTATTCAATATTTTTAAATTTAAGTACAGTTTTTTTTATAAAAGGCCGAAAATCAATTCCAGCTTTATCTTTTGTTGATTGTGGAGGAATGAAAGAACCATCTTTTTTTAATTCATATAATGAAAAATCCATAATTGCATTTTCATTTGGTATGAAAAGATTGCTGTTAAAAAGAAAATATATTGAAAATTGAAAATAAGAAGGCGAGAATATATTGTAAATAGGATGGTTTGTTATTTGAGATTTTAAAGAATTATCCGAATTATTAATTTTGTGCTTTTTTGATATTTCTAAATAATCACTTAATAAAAAATTGTATAATATTTTTTCATTACCTTTATAAAACATATCTGGATATAATTCTATATAGATTTTCTTTGGTTTTTTAGAGTGTTTTAAAGCAAAATTAATATATGCATAAGTATCTCTAAGTCGATTGTTTGGAATGCTAAAATTGAAAATTCTATTTTCTTTAAATAGTTCTGAATTTAAGTTCCAAGCACGGCTACTTCCAAAAATCAAAATATCAAATTTATCATCGATTTCAGCGACTTTTTTAAATAAATTTTTTTTAATAATTACTTGATCACCATTACCTAACCCTCTTATTGGAACATCGTTTATTATATTATCGCATATTTTATTATAATAAGTTTCTGTTTTTAGAATATTAGCTTTATCAATAAAAAAATTTAAAGTTCCTATTGTGGTTAATATCAAAGTGCTTAAAAATATAAATTTCATTATGGTTTTTTTCATATAATTTCCTTAATTAAATTCTCTAATTAGAATGCCTTATCTTTTTAATTTTTTTCTAAAGCTCTAAATTATGTATTTATTCAGAGGGTTCAATTAAAAATTAAAATAAATAAAAGTATTTCCGCTAAAAATTCCAAATATAACAATTGACATAATATATATGTAATAAAATGAAAATCGAATTATTATATTTTGTTTATAAAACCAATGTTTTAAGTTTTTAAATGGGAAAAATTGTAATATTAATATTAATATAATACCCAAAATCGCAATTGAAAAATGATATTGCGAAAACACAAAATAATTATATAAAGACTTTGCATAACTAGGAATTAATAAACTTTTTAGATCTTTAGTCAAATTTTGTATTATATAAAGAGCATCTTTTGTTGTATTAGCTCTAAAAAAAATCAAAGAAAGCATAAATAAAACATTTGTATATATTATTCTTAATGGATAAAAATATTTTGTTGATAATATATTTTTTAATGATTTTGAAAGACAAATAATTTTCCAGAATAAATATT
>JALOAD010000115.1 GCA_023228995.1 Candidatus Muiribacterium halophilum | reverse complement strand
AGGGTGTTGTTATTCCACTATCTTTATTAGTGTACTCGTCTGATTTGTATGTGTTTAATAACACAGCACTTAGTTTTAACATGGGTTAATCCTTTTATTTGATTAACCAATCGATTGGTTGTTTTTGTTTATTTGTTAATTAACTGAGGGAATTTTAGTCTTTTTGAAGAAGGTTGTCAGGAGCACTTTTTTTCATTTCTTGAAAAATAGTTGCCATTTGATCTAAGATGTTGATATTTTGATTCTCGAAGAATTCAGGGTATTGACGAGTATATATAGGTTTGTGGGGGTTTTCTAATGATTTGTATATAAAATTATCATAAGTATCTTCAAGAGAAAATTCTTTTTTATCTTGCATGACTTGTTGAGTCCAAATAGAATATAAATGAATTACTTCCTCTGAGCTCATCTTATAAAAATAAAAGTATTTATTTTCATCATTGATACCAAATATATTTATTCCATCAAAAACAGAAGAGATATAAGAGTTCTTTTTATACTCTTTTGAAGTGATTTTAAATGTATCTAGATACTCTTCTTGGATGTGCTTATTCTTGTTTATTTCTCTTATCTCATTGCTAAAACAAACTCTTAAAATATTTTCAATAATCAACTCATATTCTTCATTATCTTCAATAGTATGAATATACATATTAAAAAGTAGTATCGCTAAACTTTTTACAGCTTCTTTTTTAGTAGTTTTAATTGCGTTCATATTGTTTTTAAAATCTTCCATTACAGTATCAATAACTTCATCTTTGAACATACCTGATGTATTTAAGTTTGCAAAAAAAGAGCTCCATGTGAATATTGCATTGTAATTTTCATTCGCATATTTTAATAATTTTTCTTTTGTATCGAGGACATCTATATCAAAGTCTTGTTTAGGATATAAAAACATATCAGTTTTAATAGATTCCATTTTCTTTAATTGTTCATTGAGGACTTTTGTTTTATAGGTAGAATAAAAGTATCGTTTTTTATCATCAATATGTTCAATCACATATTTAGTATCTTTTATGTAGTGAAGTATATGATAAACACCATAATCTATGTATAGTTCTTCAAAGAGAAAAACAACTGGATATGACTCAAATGGTAATTTTATAAGCTCATGTTTCAGCTCGTTAAACTCTTCAATCGTGATATTATTATAATACTTAGAAAACATAGTGAATGAGTTTTCAATTAACTCACTTTTTGAGATGTCAATATCTTTTCTATTACAAGGTTTGTACCTTAATCCAGTACTTGAAAAGTTAAACTCTGACTTATAAAATAGCTCATCTTCGGGTGTACTTATTAAATCTCTTAGAGCATTAAGTTTATCTTCTCCTTTTCCATCTAAATGAGCTGTAATTATCTTTTTGTTTTGTTCAAGCATTTAAAGAACCTTTATTTATATATTTATGCTCAGATACATGAAATTTAAATATTGCTATCAAGATACGCTAAAGTTTTTTCAAGATAGTTACTATGTTCATTTTTATATTCTGAAAGAAAAGCTCTTTCTTCAGAATTTTTCCCTATACATATTAAATTAGCTTGATTCTCAAAATGTATTGTATTATACTCTTGGGCAGTTGTTTTATTTTTAGTAGAATCAGCAATTGACATGATTATTTGTGTGTCTTTTGGCTGATTTTTATAAATAAATTCCAATATAATATTTCTATTTTCATCCTCCAAATCACCTTCAAATATAGCATCTAACATAAATGGAAATCTATGTACATAATCAGTATGTTCAATTATTTTATTAAATGAAAAACTATAGGCTAATAATGTTTTTAAAAGTTCTACCCCTTGTTTTGGAAATGCTGGTATTTTATACAATAATAAAAATCTATTATTATCAAATTCCTTAACGCCCAATGCTGAAAGACTGTCTTCAAAATAATGTTTAAATTGATAGTCTTTATTGTCTCGTTCTTTCATTATTTCTTCAGCAGTTTTGAAATAACTTAGTTGTTTAATTGTTTCTTTTAGTTTTATTGTCATTTCGCCTATCTTAGTAGTTATGGTTTCAGATAATTTAACATTAGTTTTATTGTCAATCCAAGTATTGAAAGTTAAGTTATCTATATTATATTCAACCAGTATTTCATAGTCTTTAGATACTAATTCTTTATATTTTTGAATATCTGACTTGAGAGAGTGTATAGATCCTTTCGTGTCTTTTAAGCCTTTTATTATTGCATTTATTTCTATAATTTGTTTTTCAGTATCGGTATAATCTTGGTAAAATTCATAAATTGCCTCTATATTAGTCGGTAATTGTTGATTACAAGTAGGACAATCATTTTCAAAAGGAATCTGTTTTTTAAGAGCTTTCTTGACCCTTGCTAGCATACTTTTTCTTTGTTCTAAATAGGCTAATTTATTAGACTGTATCAAATATTTTTTTTCTAATTCTATTAATTTAGATTTATTAGTTTTATACATTTCTATATATTCTGTTGCTTTAATAATAAACTTTTCATCCTTTAATATTGATAGGTGTAACTCATCTTTTTTTCTTTCAGTGTTTAGTAAAAATTTGATTTCATCATCATATTCTTTTTTTAAATTTTCTAATTTATATTTTTTATCTCTATCATAATCATTTATTATTCCTAAATAATAATCAAAGAAGTCTCTTTTAAAATTTTTAATAAAGTCTAGACCTCTAAATGATTTATGTCTATAAACCCAACCTACATCTTGAGCTATATAATATGGCAAAAACATTGATTCTATTGAAGCTTGTTTATATTCACCAGCACTTTCAAGAGATAATTTAAACCCAAATAGATGCCCTAGATACTCTTTTAGTTCCGTATGTTCTGCCGCTTTATTCCCACTAATACCAGTAAATTTTTTAATTAGTTTATCACTTCTTTTTATTACTATTATTTCATCATCACGAATAATACTTATTTTTTCAGATTGTTCATAAGTCATTGTCATATCTAATCTAAAAAGTACATTTTCTTTAAGAAGTTCATTTAACTTATTTTTTTCATCATTAATGCCAAATGTATAAAGTATAGCTTGTATCAAAGTACTTTTTCCAGATGTATTTTTCCCATGAATTATGTTAATACCTTTATTAAATTCAGTGTAAAAAAACTTATTATTTTCTTCTGAATAAGCAAAAAATCTTTCATATTTTATTGTTGATTTCATTATTTAAGGTTCCCTCTTATTGATTGATTCAAAATATGCTGCATATATAATAGCTTTCAAATTTAAGTCTTCAAAAGTTGTTGTATTTTCGAATTTAAATTTCTCAAATAATTCTAAAACATCTTCTTCTTCTTGCGTCGATTTACAATTAATATAATTTTTCTCAACAAATTTATATATTTTTTGATGTTCAATTTCTATCATACTTTTAAATAGTTCAAAAGCGGATTCAAAATACAGTTTAAAACTATCTTTTTCCCAAGGCTTAATATTAAGTACTTTAGTTATTGTTTTAATTTCTTTCCTCCAATAATCAAAAGCTTTTGATTTAGTAGTAATAGTCTTAATAGTTGAATGTATATCATCACTAGATACTCTTTTAGTTTTATCAAGTAATTTTGCGGTACCACCCTGATTATAGGTAGTTTCCATACCTCTAAACAAGGTAATTAAAGTATTGACAGCAGCTCTATAATCTATTATATCTTCTTTAAAGACTTCTTCTAGCTTTCCAACTAATTGGTTTTGCTGTTCCTTATCTGTAGTAGTTAATGCAACATAATTAAATTTTAAATTACTTAACTCATCTTCTAATTCAGATGATAATTTGCTTTTAAATTTGCTTTTAAATTTCTCTTGAATTTCTATGTTTAAGTCCGTAAAGGCTACTAATCGATTTTCTTCATTTATTGTGACATTATGATTTGATTTATTTTTTTTCAAAGAAATAGCAGAATTTGAAATAAAGTATAGATTATGATTGTAGGTACGTATTTTTGGAATAGGGTCTTTGAGAAGCTTGTTACCTGTTTCTAAAAGTTTTTTTATAATATCAGTAAAATCGAGACTAATTAACCAAGCACTAGATGACTTTTTCTTTGATTGATATGCTTCTATCAGAATACTTTTCTCTTCTTTATCTAAAAAGCAAAAAAGAAAGTCATCCAGATGTTCTAAACTAAGAAAATATTTTTTATCTTTAAATTTTGAATTAAATTCATCAAGAAGTATAAACAAAGCCGTATTTCTTTGTAAAGCAAATCCATTTAAAGCACGAACGCCTGCATTTGTACTATTATCTGTCATATTCAAGTCTTTTATAATTTAGTGAAAAAAACAATACTACAATTTTTGAAGTTTAATTATTTTTAACTATTATAACTTATTTTTCAATTAAGTAGTAATATTGAAGTATATAAATTTATAATGGTTTGAATGTCTAAGATAACAATTCAACAAGGTTTATTGCTAAAAATTAAAATAATAAGAAATATAAAGATGAATCAAGGGTCGGAAAAAAAGGTCAAACTTACAGTGCCCAAACTATGATAAAAAATAACTAATTATGAAGAAATTGAAAGGTTTTGATAGAGCTACCAAATATTTGTTTACGGTCTTTTGTAGTTTTTAGTTATATTATTTTAGATATTTAAGTATTCGGAGTTATATTTTTAATAGTAGTTTTGGTAATGTGTTGTATTTTATATCATATGCTAAATGAGTACTGCCACACTTCTGCAACAAAAAGCGGTTATCTGCGGTTACATTAATTTTTTAAATCCCTATTTATAGGGCTTTTGAGAGATATTTTGGGTCCTCATAACGGAGTGGTCATGTGTTCGAGTCACATAGGACCCACCACCTACACATCGAACTTTCAAGCATTTCTCAAATCACTCAATTTTCTAGTGTTACCCAAACTGTTACCCACTACCTTATTAC
>JALOAD010000113.1 GCA_023228995.1 Candidatus Muiribacterium halophilum | reverse complement strand
AACTTATTTATAAATGTGCACTGAAAGGCATAAATGTTATAATTAACGAAGAAAGCTATACAAGTAAATGTTCATTTTTAGATAATGAACCAGTTAAAAAACATACCAATTATAAAGGGCAAAGAATTTGTAGAGGTCTTTTTAGGACATCTTCTGGTAAATTAATCAATGCTGACTTGAATGGTTCATTAAATATCCTTAAAAAAGCAGTCCCAAACGCATTTAGCAATGGGATAGAGGGTTTAGCAGTTAACCCAGTAATAATTAATACAAATAGATAAATATATCTAAATCAAACAATATTAAATGATTTTGTTAGCATTTGATATTAATTGATAGTATTTTTAATTCAAATATGTAACTGTTGTGGTTCAGAAGAATATTTAACACAACATCATGTGATTCCTAATTCATATCGTAAATTTTTTCCCATTGACTTAAAATCTAATAATTTTCATGATATTCTAATTCTATGTGGTGATTGTCATTCTGAATATGAATTAAAAGCAAATGAGTTAAAAAATAAAATAGCTATTGATTATGATGTTCCAATTGATGGTGTTAAAAATGAAGATGTGTAACTACTAGTTCCTTAAAATGATACATTTTAATAAAAAATGATAACAAATGATATAGTTTTATATATAAAATAAAAACTTATAATATGAAACTTTCAGATTGGGCAAAAAAACAAGGAGTGAGCTATTTAACAACATTAAGGTGGTATCATGCTGGTAAAATTAAAAATGCTATACAAATTGATACCGGAACTATATTGGTTAATGAGAATAGAAATTTTGATGATAAAACTAAAAAGGTGAGAATATGCTTATATGGTAGAGTATCAAATAATAATAGAAAACAAGAATTAAATTATCAAATTGATAGGTTGATTAATTTCACCAATTCAAGGGGGTCAGAGTTCGTTTCAATCAAGTTAAAATTAATTTGATTGGATATAGCTTAAAATCTAACAAATCTAAAATTAAAGTATATAATACTCTAAATATATAGTTTTAGATATAACTTTTGTTATTAAAACTATATATTTGTTATAATTTTAAGTACCTGTTATTAGTTAATTGTATTAAAATGGCAAAAACTATAATAAATGATAAAAATATACCAATTGAATATAAAAATAAATTAATTTTAGAAATTAATAGTTATTTTAATTTTGGTTATATAGATGATGAAAAATTAGAAGAAATTGCTAATATGAAAACTAATAATACATTAAAAACACATGGTGAAGTTGTTGTATCTAAACTTACTGACATACAGAGTTTTGTGGAAATGTGGAGAAAACATTTCGTAGAAAATACGAATAGTAAATATTTACCAGAAAATTGGAATATATATTTCAAAAATTTCAAAATAAAATGAACGAACTAATAATAAAATCTAAATTAGATACTCTATATATGGATACCCTTTTTAGTATAAAATCAATTTGTATTGAAATGGGTATTTGGAGTACTTATACAAAAGAAGAACAATATAAACTTGAAAATATAACTAAAAGAGATAGTATTATAAATAAACATTTTAGATATAAAGGTAGTTATGAAGATAAGTATATATATGGTGAAGTGTTACGTAATGGTGTAGAATTAATTATTAATAAAATCAATAGATATTTTGGTAATAATTATACATTTATTGATATTGGAAGTGGGTTGGGTAAAATTGTTATACATAATGCTATATTAGCAAAAGGAACATTTGTTGGAGTTGATATTGTTAAGGAAAGGGTTATGTATGCTAAGTATTTGAAAAATAAAATAATACCTGAAAATGATAATGTATTTTTTATTAATAAAGATATTAAAGATTTTGATTTGTCTATAGCAAATGTTGTATTCTTAAATAGTGCTAGTTTTGAAAATAATGAAATAATATATATTTATACTAAAATACCAACTGGATGCCACATCATAACAGATCACCTTTTAAATTGTAAATTAATGAAAGAAGAATTTGATGTTGATGTATCATGGGGTGGTAAAATTACTTTAAGATATTATATCAAATAATTTATCTTTTTCTATTATTAAATTTTATAGATGTTCTTTATGTAATTTAATTACAATTTAATAAAGTTTTTATTTTATTTTCCCTAATTAAATCATTTCTATATTTGTACCATTTAAGATTTAAACTTATTCCACTACGCCAATAGATATGTATCCAATGTATATAATAACCTATATTTTGATATAATGAAGTACAAGTTAATATATCTTTATTATTTAATTTAACTTCTATTTCATCTATATTCAAATATTGAATTGAAATCACATCACCTATTTTTAAGAATTTTTTATAATTAGACTTTTTTTTAATATAAATATCATCACTTAATATTTCAATATATTCTATATGACTAAAGTCTATATCTACATCTTTATATATATTATTTACTATATAATCACTTAAACGCATAATAATTTATTTAATTTATTCTCTATATAAGTTTTATTATTATATGTAAATAAGCAATCTTTTTTACATAATAATGCATTATTTAATAAAAAATTATTATTATTTTTAATAATTCTATCACCTATTTTAAGATTATATTTTATGCCAACCATCTCTTAATATTTCATTATATTTCATGATGCAAATATATAACTTTTTTTTCAATTACACAAATAAAAAATTAATATATAGGATATGAATAATATTAAAAAATATGCTGAGTTTATACTGGAGATGAATGATACTCCAGAATCTTTGATTGAAGTAGTACTTAATCAAATTAAAAGAAACATTGATAAAATGTTTGAATTTCAAGAAGAATTAGAAGAACCAAATTCAAATGAAGTTGTGGGTAAATCTATTGAACAAGCAAAAAAAGATAGTAAAGACAAAACTAAGTTATCTTTCAAAGATTTGGGTGTTAGATTAGAAAGCTCTGAAATTTCTAAGTATTCACAACAATATGATTCACTAACTATTAAGTTTTCAGATGATAACTCTATGTATAACTTATATTTAACTATAGATATTAAAGATGCATTGCCTGATAGTGAAGATTCTGAATTCACATCTGATGATATAAAAAAATGTTTTATTAAGTTCAAGAAATATGATTTGGATACATTAGATGTGGTAGGTCAAATTACAAAAAATGCTGATGTAGATAGAATTGATGAAGATTTTTTAATTGATCTTAAAATAGAGATTGATGAGAAATTTGGTGATGATGAAGAATTTGAATTAGAAATTGAAGATTAATTATGTATAATATAGTAACAAATTCACAATTTATTAGTGAGTTAAAAAAAAGTAGATATTTTAAGATAAATCTTGGTTTAGCAGCAACAGTTGATGTAGGAAATGGTCGAGTATTTGATAAACGAGATAAGTTTGCTTATTTCTATAATATGCAATATAGTACTACAATTTATGGTCAAGGTAATATTGGTGATATTAAGTTCTATACTGATGTGTATATAAATAAACCAATCATTGCTATATATGTAGGTGATGATTTTGAAGAATTTATAATGGAAATAGATTATAATATACTTCAACAAAAAACAATAGATTCTTATCTTGGATACATACTTAAGAATGTTGATGAACAATTAGAGGAGAGAATTAAAAACAAAACTACTAAGGTGGTTGATGAAAAACCAATAGGTGATCCCAATTTACTCACAATTAACCCAGGTTCAGTTAAATTTGAGGATATACAAGCATATATTCAGAAACAAAAAAAATTATAAAATGAAAATACAACGTTTATTACAATTACATACATATGGTGAAGATGTTAAATATCTTCAATCATTATTAAAAGATAATGGTTTTTTTAATTCTAAAATAGATGGATATTTTGGACAAGATACATTAGTATCAGTTACAAATTTCCAAATAAAAAATGGTATTAAAGTAGATGGAATTGTTGGTAAAATAACAATTAATAGATTATTGATGTATAATTTACCAAAAAAATTAGAAATACCCAATAATATTTCATACACTAATCAAAATGGGTTGATTATATATGATGAATTATTAGATGAACATGAATATATTAAAGAAATAACTCCAAAAGATACTATATTTTTACATCATACAAGTGGTGGTTCCAATCCAATTAATACAATATCTGGTTGGGAAAAGGATTATAAAAAAGATAAAGCTGGTAATCCTATATTAGATGCTAAAGGCAATTTAATACCAATTAATGTAGGTACATCATATGTTATAGGACGTAGTTCTTCTTCTTCTGATGATAATACTTGGGATGGTAAAATCATAAGAGCCTTTGATGATAAATATTGGTGTTATCATTTAGGTATATCTACAAAAAATTCCAAAGCATTAAATTCCAAATCTATTGGGATTGAAATATGTAATTACGGTGGTTTGAAATTGAGTAAAGATGGTAGATTTTATAATTATGTCAATAAAGTAGTTAATGATAAAGATGTGGTTAAATTAAATACACCTTTCAGAGGTTATGAATATTTTGAAAAATATACTGAAAAACAAATAGATAGTACAAGAAAATTAATAGTATACTTAATTAATAAATATAACATTAAAATTGAAGGCAAGATTTATAATGAAAAATGGTTTGATTATAACACTAAATGGTGTACTAATGGTGGTATTAGAAGCCATAGTCAAGTCAGATCAGATAAAAGTGATATATTTCCACAATTGGAAATGATACAAATGTTAAATAGTTTATAAAAATAAAAAACTCTCTTAATAGAGAGTTTTTAATGTATATCATAATCATTTTTTAATAACTCTATTAGTTCTTCTCTGGATTTTGGTTTTCCTATATCATCTAAAAATTCTACTAACCTATTTACTAATAATTTATCTTGTTGTATAATTTCTCTATCTATAAAATCCATAATTAAATCTTTATCTTCTCTATTAGATATCC
>JALOAD010000112.1 GCA_023228995.1 Candidatus Muiribacterium halophilum | reverse complement strand
TGTATTTTCTATAAGTTTATCAAAAGCGTCTACTACCTCTTTCTTTTTATAAAATGGAGATTTATTCCAATTAGTTGGAATACCACTTATTTTAGATATATCTTTAGGTCTTTCATTATTATAAATCAAATTAAGCATAAAATAGTTAGAACCATAAGGATGTTCATTATAAGGTGGATCATAATAAGTTATATCAACTTCTGGTAGATCTTTTACTAATTCATTTGTATCTTTATTAAATATATTAACATCACATTCATAATTACTGAATATAGGAACTTGTAATTTAATCTCACCTAAAATTCGTTGTAGAGCATTTTCACTAGTTCCACCAAATTTTCCAATCTTAGTATATTTATCTTTATAAAATCCTTTGAATACACCACTTGTATTAACATGAACAGATGCCTCATATAATAATGGTGCTAAAAAATAATGTTGTAATTTAGGATCAATATCAGATATCATACCTCTTATATTATCAATTATTAGAGCATTTTGGTTAGTATAAAAGGTTCTATCACTTTCTATTATATTTTTATCATCTATAGGTGAATAAAGCTCTCTAATAAAACCACCTGAATTTTTTAACTTATTATTATTTAAGTATTCATTTATTTCTATTATTTGATTCATATCTATATCTGTATAATTAGTCAAATAACAATTATTAATACATTTTGAATAACTCTCAAAATCATTTGTATATAATTCAGAAGCATATTGCTTAAAATATCTTGATACTATACCACTACCAGCAAAACCATCAAATATTTTTACCTTTGTTTTTCCTTCAGTCTTTATTATATCTTTAATACTCTCTCCTATAAAATCTAATAGTTTTCTCTTATTACCTAAATATGTTATAATTTGCTGAGTTAAGAAATTTTCATTTTCAATCATAATTTATTATTTTCTTTTATACATTAAAATTATAAATTGTTTTCTGTATTTTCTGGTATATAGATAAAACATTAATATTTACAATAAAAATAATAAAATTATATGAAACCTAAAAGAGATAAAGAATATTTTACATTAAATTCTATTATAAGAAAAAGAAAAAATTAATAAATCAAAATTAATAGAATCTTTTATAATAGAGCATTTGGATAAAAATGCTAATAAATAATGAAATATAATAAATAAAAAAAGACCTTGAAAGGTCTTTTTATTTTTACAAAGGTAATTTTTCTTCAGTTGGTTCTTCAAAACCTTCATCAGATTGTGCTTGAGGTTGAGCCTGATTCTGAGCTTTTTCTTGTGATTGAGTCTGAATCTGAACCTGAGCTTCTTCTTGTGATTGAGGTTGAGTCTGAGCCTGAGCTTCTTCTTGTGATTGAGGTTGAGTCTGAGTCTGAGCTTCTTCTTGTGATTGAGGTTGAGTCTGAGCCTGAGTTTCTTCTTGTGGTTGTATTTGAGCACCACCTGTCAAAGCATTTGCTGGTATATTATCAACATTCAAATTATTAGTTATTACATATTTTAATAATTCTTCAGCGATGTCTACATCACCTATAAGTTTACGTAAATCTTTACCAGTTGTTTCTTTAACTTTTTTCACATAAGCATTAATCACTGATTGTGGGATATCTGTAGCTGTTCTAACTCTATAAATATCATCAATCATTTCAATTGATTCTTTAATAATTTCATTTTTTGTTCTTTCGAAACTATAATTTTTGTGTGTTTTAATGTATTTCATAATTTTCTTTTATTATTTTTATTCTATATATTAAGATAAAAAAATCAATTTTTTCCACTTAATAGCAGATATAACAAACTTGTTATAATTACACTTGATATAATACTACCTCCTATCATATAGGTTTTATACTGTTTTAATTTTTTATCTTTATAATTAATAACTTCTTGTCTATTCGATACTTGTGATTTTAGCAATTGGGTATTTGTTATATATAGTTCAATTTCCTTTTTTAATACATTTATTATATTATCTTTGGTTGTATTATTTTCCCTTAAAGTTGTTATTTCCAATTTTTGTAAAGTTATAACTTCACCTAATTCATTTATAACTTTCAGGTTTAAGCTATCATAATCTTGATATTTATTATTTAAATTTTGTAATAATTCAAGTAATTCTAAATTATTATCAATTTTTTGAGCTTGCTCAATAGTAAATATAATCACTTGTTTATTATTATCAATTGAATATTTTGGATATTCACTATTCTGTGAAAACCCACATATACATATAATCATATTTATTATAAAAAATAATGTTTTCATAATTTTAATTTATTTTTTAACGATTCTATAAGTTCTTCACCCTCTCTATTTGGTAAATTGTTCTTAAAATACTCTATCTTTTTTAATGATTCATATAAATCTTTACGATATAAATCTAAGCTATCCTTAGTGGTTTTAGCTTTCTTTTCAGCCTCTCTAATATCTAATTCATACTTTTCTACCAAAAGAGTTAAATTGCTATCTACAATAGCCAAACTATCATATAATTGTTGATATTTAATAATATCTAATTCTACTTGTTTTTGTTTATTTATTAATAAATTATATTCATATTCTAAATTTGAATATGTTTCCTTATTTCTATTATTCATATAATTGAATATAAAATATATAAGTAATACTTGAAATAAAATAACCCCTATAATTTTAATGTATTTCATATCTTTTTTATTCCTATATATTAAATATTATTTGGTATATTGAAAAAATAATCATATCTTTGCATTAAAATGTAGAAATATGAAATTGATTAGTTATGATTTTGATGGAACTTTATTCCTAACACCAGAACCAAATGTTGGTAAAATTATATGGAAAGAAAAAACTGGATTAGATTATCCACATAGAGGATGGTGGAGTAAAATTGAAAGTCTTGATACTGAAATATTCAATATTTATGTAAATGAAAAAGTATATAATCAATATATAATGGATAAAAAAGATCCTAATAATATAATTATATTAGCTACTGGTAGACTTGATAAAGTACCAGAGATGAGAGAAAGTGTTGAAAAAATATTAAATAAATATAATATTATTTTTGATGATATATACTTAAACTATGGTATTAATACATTTTACTTCAAGATTAAACTTTTTGAAAAATTAATAAAAACACATAATATAAAAGAATTTACGATGTATGATGATAGAGAAGAACATATAGCTAAATTTGTAGATTGGGCTAAAACTCAAATTATACCAATTAATATAATAGATGTAATAAATGAAAAAAAATATATAAATTATGTCAATTCAAAGTAAAAAACAAACAAAGATAAAAGCTGAAACAATTAGTAATCAACCATATAGACTTATATTAAACAATGATGACTACAATTCTTTTGAATGGGTTATAAAATGTTTGATGAAGATATGTAATCATGAACAGAATCAAGCTGAACAATGTGCATTTATAGTTCATACAAGAGGTAAATGTGATGTGAAATATGGTGATGAAGAAACTATATCTAATATGAAAAATAAACTTAGATCAGCTGGTCTAAGTGCTACAATGGAAAAAAATTAAATTGAATAAAAAAGGAACTTAAGTTCCTTTTTTATTTCCATCTATTTGTTACATATTTAGGTTTACCTAACATTTTACGTCTAACTTCTAATAATTGAGTATAATCTAATGTTTCAGTATATTCAATTGTACTAATAGTATCATTTAGGTAAGTTAAAAATTCATTATTAGAATATTTTTCAGACCACTCAATTACCATCTCTTCAAATTGATGCTTACTAAAAATAGTAGTGAGATTTACTACAGTCATAACACAATCATCATGAGCTGAACCATCAGCCATATATTTAGTATTACCTGCAGCTGTAGTGTGTTTAACAAATGTTGTCAATTCTCTTACAGTATCTTCATTATTCAATACTATACTCTTATTTTGTATAAATGTCTGATAATCCTTAACCATTATATTCTTATTATCACCTATCTTTAATCCCAATTTTTCCTCTGTTGTATCAGTTCTATGTCTATATCTTACAAAAACAGAAGAACCATAATCATTCTTACCTTCAAATACATGTGGCATCTCAGCAAACAATGTATTACCATAATTATTTAATTCTACTATGACTTTACAATTCTCTGGATTGAGATACTCAAATACTAATACATATAACAATTCAGACAATTGCTTAACTGATATATAATTATTCCTATATATACCTACCTGAGTTAAACAATAAAAATCTTTCAAAGAGGTATAAGTACTTTTATATAAATCAATTGTCTCTTGTGTCTTCTCCATTATTCTAAATATATTAATAATAGAATAATCCTGTCCTAAACCCTCAGCAATATCAACTGATATGACAAACTTATACTCTTTACGCATAGTTGGTATATAAATATCATCATCAATCCACTTCAAATCATTATAACTAAAAGTTAATCGTTTATCGAATTCAGGTATAACTTCATGTATATAGTTTTTCTTATTCTGTATTAAATCTTCTATAATAGCTTCATTTAATAGAGATTTTGAACCATTGATAAATCTAAGTCCATATTCCTGATTAAAAGCATCCTCACCTCCAATATCCTTTATAGTTTCTTCCTTCCATGTAGTAATATCAGCTATATTAGCAATAGGGATATTAAATCCATTCTTATCCACAAAAGTCATACATTTAACATCTTCATCAGTGCATTTCTCATTATTAAACACATCTATAATATATGACATTGTATCAGTTACAAATCTTTTTTTAACAATGGTTAAGCTCTCATATTTTTCTTTTGCTAATTCAAATATAGTATCAACTTCTACACCATAATCATGCATTTTGTGTGAATTTAACTTAATATATGTAACAAAACGACCTTTTGCTTGATACCAATAAACTCTAAGTGGTTTATAGTTATTTTTTAATGGATCACCATCTGGTCGCTCAGCATCAGTTAATAACTTATGAAACAAATTCATACCATTTGGTGTGGA
>JALOAD010000110.1 GCA_023228995.1 Candidatus Muiribacterium halophilum | reverse complement strand
AGACTTATATAAGTTTAAAGCAAAAAAATCAATAAAAGGAGTAAACTAAACCCTCGTTGCTTAAGGTTACAATTCGTAATTTTTTTTACGAATTTCTGCCGAATTTAACTCCGCCGTTGACACTTTAGTTTATCTCTTTATGATATGCTTTTAAAAAATGAAGATATTCCAATGAAAAAAATTACAGATTCACTCATGACTACTATATTTAAATATGCGTCAGAAAAGCGTGACTTTTACAATTCCCATGATTGTATAGTTATGTTTTTAATTTTAAAAAATACGGAGAATATTTTAGATGGTAGTTTATTAATTAACAAGGATACATTAATAATTTCTTGTCCAAATAAAATTGATAAAGTAAATGCTATTTATGATGATATTGAAAATACTAAATTTGTTCCTGAAACACTAAGACCAAGTGAGTATTTTTTTTATATTAAAGACTTAAATTTATTGTTAATGAATGGAGGAGCATCTCATAGATTAGCTGCAATATATTTGTATGTTAATAACGATAAAGAAAACAACTCAATTTTATTAGATAATAAATATTTAAATTTTCAAACTATCAATGTAGAAAAATTATCAAAATTATATATTGATAAAAAAGCTAGAGAAGTTATATTCTTAGAAAATAAAATTAAAAGAAAATATTCTTTGTATACCAAAGAAGTAATAAATTTAATTGAACTTTTACAATATAAATATTTAAGAAGAATCAATAAGTTTACTTTTTTTAAAAAGATAGCATTTAAATTTCTATATAAATTCTCACATAGTTCTAAAATAACGAGAAAGCTTTATAAAAGTTAAATGCTTAATTTTAGAATTAGGGGAATATTTCTTTAGCACAGTAAGGATGAATATTATTGACACAATGAAAAAAGTAATAATGATCAAGCCTTTGAGTAGTTAAAGGAGAACCATCACCAAAAGCTTTATTATTTTCTATTTTACCATTTTCAAGATATTTATTTATATTGATGTTTTCTATAAAATATTCAAGATTATTTTCTAAAGCAAAAACAAAAAATTGCCACATACCTCTATCTGTATCTAAAAAATCAAATAATAAAAAAAGTTTATCAAAAGCAATTTTTTCATAATCAGTATATTTTTCTTTTTGCTCCAATCCAAATGAAATAGCAGCTGCATAAAAAGGAGTTTTAATTTTTTCAAATCTTCTAAAATTATTTTTAATAAAAAAAAGATATTTAAAATAATATACAAGTAAATAGTCATTTAAATTATTTATGTTTGTAAAATAATTATTAATAAATTGAAAATATGAATCTCTATAGCTAGAAAACAATCTATTAAGCATATCCATATTTTCATATTTTGCAATTTTTCCAGTTTCTAAAAACTCCTCAATATTTTCTTCATTGAAATATTTATTGACTAGACTAATTATAGGGCGGTTCTCTTTTTTCCAATTATAAAATGTTGGAGCAGAAAAGCCAAAAAGCTCAGTCATTAAAGTTTTAAAATCCATAAAAATCCTTTAGTAAGTAAAGTTAATTAACTTTACTTCATATTATATCAAATTTAATAAAACAATACAACTAATTTAAGTATTAAATAAGTTAAATAGATATACAATAATGTTTATAAAAGATTATATAGTTAAATAGATTAACTAAAAAGGAGTAAAAGATGAAATTAGAAGATAGAAAAATATCAAACAAAGAATTAGAAGAGAACGGCTTAATCGTTGGTGGGGTGGAGATTTTGCCTCCAACTCCAGAAAAAACTCAAGCTCAAAAAAGAACTAAACGAGAATTGAGTTATTACAAACTTTTTGGACGGATCTATTATCAGGTTTCAGATTTAATCGATTTTGCTAATCAAAGTAAAGTAGTTAAAAAAGCGGTTTAGCCTCAGTTCTCTCCCCTACCAAAGCTTGAGAACCAATAGGCTTTTTTATAACACACACTTTTAAGAAAAGTGGCACGAAATGGTAGCCTATATTTGTTTAAAAGTGCATAATTTTTAAGGAATTTAAAATGCAATTTTCAAACCAAGAGTTGACCCTATCAGAGTTGATTAAACATAATCACATAAAATTTAACGATACTAAAGATTTTTTCAATAAAATCGACTCAATTTTAGAGTTGATTAAAAAAGATGTTTTTTTATTATCTCGAAAAAAGAAAGTAGTCTTTTCCGATTTCGATTATTTTTTTGAAGAGTCGAAAAAACAAATAAAGGTAACTTTGAACAAGCGAAGTAAAGCATTTACTAAGATTTTCAACTGCGGGAACATCGCAAAAGCAGCGGAATTTTTGGCACGCAGGATTTTGTCTAATATGCGTAATTTTTCAACAGATAAAAATTATAAAAAATATACTTATATTTCGAGCGTAATCGAATATGAAGACTATATATCAGATTTTGACAACGACTATCATCAAGTGGATATAGAGAGCGATTTGGAGAGGCTTAATCCTGTTCAATTAAGTGAGGGATTAAAAAAAATTTATCCATTTTTAGGCACTTTTGAGTTTGAGAATTTATGTAAAAAATATCAACTCGACCCTCAAAAAGTAATGGGTTTTAACCCCTCTGAAATGCCTGAAATAGAGGTTTGCAGGAGTGCTAGCGGTAATGATCAGTTAGCGTTTGCGTTTGCGTTTTGAGGTGATGATAATGAAAGAGCAACCTAGTTACTACTCAATTCTTACGGCTTCTGTTAGATATTCCAAATCAATATCAGATTTCGAAAAGATACTTTTTTCAGACATCACTTGCCTAACTAATAAAAACGGTATTTGTACAGCTACTAACAACTACTTTGCTGAGGCGTTTTCAAAAAGCAAAAGCACAATTTCAAGAAGTATCGCAAATCTTGAAAAAGCAGGATTTATCCAGATCACTCTCATTTTCAAAAATGAGAGTAGAGAAGTGGAAAAAAGGAATATCAGAATTTCAGAAAATCGCAAAAATGATGATAGGGGTATAAGCAAAAATGATGATAGGGGTATAAGCAAAAATGAGCAGGATAATAATACAAGTAATAATAATACAAGTAATAATATAAAAAATAACAAAAAAGAAAATCCTATTTTTTCAGAATTTCTTAAAGAGCTAAAAGAGTCAGCTACTTTTAAAGCGAAAATTACGAAAACAAAAGAGGGTTCAGAATTTTTCGACAAAATCGAAAATAAAGAAAAGTTAAAAATAGATTATTTAAATCATCAGCTCGAGTTTGGCAATTTTGCTAAAAAAATCACGCCTTTTTTAGAAGATTACAACACAGTTTCACAACTGTTAACAAAGCCTAATTCGTTGCAAATACAAAAAACAAAAGAACCTACTCAAATTTTCATTGATTTTTATCGGAAAACAGGAAGAAGCGACTTTGCATTTTTGCAAGCGAGTCTAGGGTTAAGCTACCAGCAACAGGCACAGTTAGAAAAATTTCAAAGAGATTTTGAATTAGAAATTGTTGCTCAAAAATTTCTAACGAGAGGTCGAAAATGAAAAAATATCTTCAAGAAAAAAATTTAAGAGATTATTTCGACCTAAGTTCTGATTATTTTATTGCTCGAAAAAATAAGGAATTTTTCGAGGGCGTTCACTATTTTGTGCCGCCCACCACGAGCAAAACAAAAAAAGCCATACTCTGGAAAATTGAAGCGGTTGAGAACTGGTTAACAGGTAATCAGGTTTCAGATGAGCTTGAAGAGCTATTGGGTAGGGTATAATTTTGTTGTTAGTTGTAAATTTCAAATCTCCTTTTGAAAAAAAGGAACAAAAATGAAAGATGTTAAAGCCTCAATAATTGCGAGGCTAGGTAGGAAGTTTTGGTATATAAGATTTCAAGTTTTTTATGAAAATGATTCTGAAAAAATCCAAGAAATTAGTTCTAAAATTTTAAAAACTGAAAAAACCAAAAAATGGATGGAGCTTCATTATTTACCAGTTTGGGTTTCGAGAAAAAAAGAAGAGTTGAAAATAGGGGTAATGAAAAGCCAAAATTTTGGCTACTTCTGTTCAATTTTTCTTAAGAATTATGAAGTTAATCATGATTATCAAAATGTCAAATATCGGACAGATCGCATTTTGCGAGATTTTTCTAATGTGAGCATTAAGAAAATCACTAAGCTTGACATCAAACAATGGCTCAATAATTTGAAAAATTCCCAAACAGGAGAAGAGCTTACAAAAAATTCAAAAATGAAATATTTGAGAATTTTTCACGGAGTTTTTGAGGTGGCAGCTGATGATGAGATTGTTCGTAATTTCACTTTTGAAATTAAAATTGATGGTAAAAAAAGAAGCTTAGACACAATCAAGCCATTTGAAAAACACGAGGTTATAGAGCTATTAGAAGCAAGTAAAGACCCCATTTATGGGGTTTTATTGCATAATTATTTGGGCATTGCTTTCAATCAAGGAATGTCGCCAAGCGAAATATTAGGGTTACAGATAGGAGATTTAGACCTCGTAAATCGCACAATTTCAATAAAACGGAATTTAACAAAAGGCAAAATTAAAGAGACAAAAACAGAATTTAGAAACAGGGTTATACCTTTGTTTGATTCTTCATTTTCGTATTTTGAGGATTTAATCACAATTGCAAAAAAGAAACGCTCGATTTGGTTGTTTAGTCGTGAAAATGGATCTAATTTGGTAGATATTATCGACATAAGAGGCACTAGAAGCCTCGTAAAAAATGATAGAAAAATCAAAAACATCACAAAATGGTACAAACTTTTAACTGACATAGATATAGAGTTTAGAGATTTGAAAAACTGTAGACACACTTTCGCAGTATTGGCATTAGAGTCGAAACAGTTCACTATGCAAGAGGTCGCCAATATTCTAGGGCATAGCGACTTACAGATGTTGATCAAGCACTATGCTAGATATATTGAAAAAAAAGCTCTGAGAGCGAATAGAAAAATTAATCTTTTTAGTGACACTTTGAGTGACACTTCCAAAAAAAAAGATTTTAGTTAAGTTAGAAAGTTCGTATTTTAGGGGTTTGGATGGTGTCAAGAGAGGGACTCGAACCCTCGACCTCCGGCTTATGAGACCAGCGCTCTAACCAGCTGAGCTACCTTGACATCCGTTTTGTAGGTCGGAATTATATAACTAGAAAACTTTAAGTTT